>NZ_CM001022.1:698855-1397711 GCF_000165795.1 Aminomonas paucivorans DSM 12260
CGCCGTCGGGTGGACCCCCTCCTGGAACTGCTGGGACTGGAGGGATTCCGCCGGGCCCTGCCGGGGCAGATCTCCGGGGGCATGGCCCAGCGGGTGGCCCTGGGGCGTACCCTGGCCCACGACCCGGACGTGGTGCTTCTGGACGAGCCCTTCGGCTCCCTGGACTACTTCACCCGCCGGGCCCTGCAGGGGGAGATCGGAGAGCTGCACCGGCGCACCGGGAAGACCTTCCTCCTGGTGACCCACGACGTGGACGAGGCCCTGGCCCTGGGGGATTCGGTGGTGGTGCTCCGGCAGGGGCGGTTGGCGGACCGGGTGGAGGTTCCCTTCCCCCGGCCCAGGGACGTGGATGACCCGGTCTTCGCCCCCCTGAAGCGCTCCGTTCTCGGAGCCATCGGGGGCACGGCGGAGGACCCGGGAAGGACGAAGGAGGTCGAGGCATCTTGAAACGGTTTTTGTGGGTCCTGTTGGCGGCGGCGGTCTTGGCGGCGGGGACGGCCTGGGCAGGTCCCCAAGACTTGGCGGTGACCTACGTGAAGGCTCCCCTGAACGTGCCCTCCATCCTGGAGAAGCGGCTGGGGCTCTTCGACAAGGCCTTCGCCCCCCAAGGGATCGCCGTGACCTACCCGGAGCTTCTGGCGGGACCCCAGCAGACCCAGGCCCTGGCGGCGGGGTCCGTGCAGGTGGCCCACTGTCTGGGGGGCACCTCCGCTCTGCTGGCGGCGGCGGGAGGCGTGGATCTGAAGATCGTGGGGATCTACAGCCGGGCGCCTCGGGCCTTCGTGATCCTGGTGAAGGACCCGGCGATCCGCACCGTGGCGGACCTGAAGGGGCGCAAGGTGGCGGGCCCCAAGGGGACGGTGCTCCACCAGCTCCTGGTGGCGGCGGTGAAGAAGGCGGGGCTGGCCCCCTCGGACGTGCCCCTTCTGGGCATGGGGCTGCCCGAAGGGGTGGCGGCGCTCCTCTCCGGCGGCGCGGATGCCGCCCTGGCGGCGGGACCGGCGGTGCCCAAGGCGCTGGAGCAGGGGGCCCGGGTGCTGGTGGACGGGAAGGGACTGGTGGACGCCACCACGGTCATCGCTATGGCGGGGTCCTTCCTGGCGGAGCATCCGGAACGGGCGCGGCTCTTCCTCAAGACCCACCGGGCCGCCCTGGCCCGCATGAAGGCCAAGCCCGAGGAGGCGCTGAACCTCACGGCCCAGGAGACGGGGCTGACGCCGGAGGCGGTGAAGGCCATGCTGCCCCTCTACGACTTCGACCCCACCCTCCGTCCCTCGGACCTGGCGGAGCTGGAGCGCACCCAGGACTTCCTGATGGAAAACGGCATGATGCAGCGCAAGGTGGACCTGAAAGGCCTGGTGCGGACGAGCCTGTAGGTCCGCGAAGCGGCGGCCACCCGTGCCCCGGGGGGTTCCCCGGGGCACGGTCATGTCCGGACCTGTCGGGCGTAGGCCCCCGGGGGCATCCCCACGATGCGCCGGAAGGCCCGGGTGAAGTGGCTCTGGTCCGCGAAGCCCAGCTCCGCCGCCGCCCGGGCGGCGGTCCAGCCCCCCCGCAGCAGCTCCTGCCCCCGGCGCACCCGAAGCTGGAGCTGCCAGGCGTGGGGCGGCATGCCCCAGGTCTCCCGAAAGGCCCGGATCAGCCGGAAGGGACCGCACCCCGCTGCCCGAGCCAGATCCTCCAGGGACAGGGCCTCGGCGAACCGCTCCTCCAGCAGGGCTCGGGCCCGCAGGGCCGGACCGTCCAGCGGGGGAACGGAAGCCTCGTCCCAGCGGGCGTGACGGGTCACCAGCCGGGCCAGGATACCCTGGAGGCGTTCCTGGAGATCCAGGGGGGAGGCGTCCCGGGCCTCCACCTTGCGATGCAGGGTCGCGATGCTCCGGGCCAGTTCCCGGTCCCGAACCACCCCCGCAAGCAGGGGCGGCAGCCCTCGGCGCGACGGGGCCACCTCCCGGGCCACCGAGGCCAGCAGCTCCGGGGGAACGTAGAACATGCGGTAGCTCCACCCCTCCCGATCCGCCCCCTGCCCCGTGTGGGCCTCCCCGGGGAAGGCCAGGGAGACGTCCCCGCACCCCGCCATCTCCAGGGTTCCTCGAAGCCGGAAGGCCAGGCCGCCCCTCTCGATGACCCCGAAAGCGAAGGCTTCGTGGCTGTGTCGGGTGAAGGACTGGGTCCGGTAGGAGGCCCGCAGGACCTCCACGTTCTCCAGCTCCGGACAGGGCACCAGTACCGCCTCCTCCCGGGGCGGGCGGGGTTCCCGATCCTCCATGTCCTCACCTCCCACCCCCATGTTCCCCTTTCGGGGCAGGATCGTACAAGCCCCCCTGCTCCGGGACGATTAGGATGGGGGCATGCGAAGGAGGGGATGTTCGTGGAGATTCGTTGGGATCCTGCATGGGGAACCCTGGCGGCGGGCTGGATGCTCCTGAACGGGGGGAGCAACCCTCCCGTCTCGGAGGCTCTGGAAGCGGAGTGCCGCCGGGGGGAGGAGGAACTTCGGGGAAAGCACGGAGGGGCGGACCGGGGAGCCCTGAAGGAGCTGCCGGTCTACCGGGACTACGAAGCCTATTACCGGCGCTTCGGCAAGTCCTACCACGTGAGGTTGCAGCTGGAGTCGATCCTGAAGGGCAAGAAGGTGCCCCCCGTGTCGGCCCTGGTGACGCCCCTGTTTCTGGCGGAGCTGGAGACGGGGGTGCTCTCTGCGGGTTACGATCCTCTGCGGCTTGCCTTCCCCCTGGAGGCCCGCCCGGGAAGGGAAGGGGAGACCTACCAGCTGTTGGGCAAGGGACGGGATCAGACCGTCGTCCCCGGGGACCTGACCCTGGCGGACCAGAGGGGAGTGGTGGGGACCATCCTCCACGGACCGGACCAGAGAACCTGCCTGGACGGGGAGAGCCGGGCGGCGCTGTACGTGGTCTATCCGGTGCCGGGTCTGCGGGCGGAGACGGTGCACCGCCATCTGGACCGGGTGCGGGATCTGGTGCGGCTGGCCCTGCCCGGGGCCGCGGAGGAGGGACGGGAGGTGCTGGAGGGGGCATGAGCCCCGCCGACGACTGACGCCGTCCTCCCCCGGTGGTACCCTGGGGCGCAGGGAGGCGAAGTCATGGCGGATGGGCGGATCGAAGCGCTTCGGGGGTGGATCCGGCGGGGTCTGAAGGCCCCCCACGAGTCGGTGAGGTTAGGGGTGCTCCTGGCCCTGGTGGGAGGGTTCCTGGACGCCTACACCTTCCTGGGCTGGGACGGGGTCTTTGCCAATGCCCAGACGGGGAACCTGGTGCTCATCGGCATCGCCGCCTCCCTGGGGGATTTCCGGCAGATGGGGACCTATCTCCCTCCCATTCTGGCCTTTGTGGCGGGGGTGTTCGTCGTGGAGGCGGCCAAGTCCTCCTCCCTGTCCGCCCGGCTGGACTGGGGGCGCTTCGCCCTGACTCTGGAGATCCTGACCCTCACCGTCGTGGGGTTCGCCCCCCGGGGGACCCCACCCCTGTTCGTCAACGCCGCCGTGTCCTTTGTGGCCTCCGTGCAGGTCTGCGCCTTCCGCCGTCTGGTGGATGCCCCCTACAGCACCACCATGATGACGGGAAACCTGCGGTCCGCCTCTCAGGCCCTCTGGGTCGCCTTGGCCCGAAGGGATCCGGGGGAGCGGGAGAAGGTGGGGCGCTACCTCACGGTCATCGGCTTCTTCACCCTGGGGGCGCTGATCGGGGGTGTCCTGACCTCCCTGGGGGGAACCCGATCTGTCTGGGGGGCGGCGGGGCTCCTGGCGGCGGCCCTGAGCCTGTATGTCCGGGAGGGGGCGCCGGACTAGAGGGTCGGTTCGCGGGAGACTTGATCCCGCAGGAAGGCCAGGGAATCTCCCCGTTCCAGGAGTCCCTTGCGGCCCAGGGAGTGGAGGTGGGCCAGCAGTTCTTCCAGGTCCTCCGCTCCGTCCCGCACCAGGGCCACCTTCCCGGGGTAGAGGGTGTAGTGTTCCCGCGCCCCCGGGGGGGTGAGGTTGGGCATGAGCACGTTGGCCCCCGCCGCCAGCATGGCCTCCCGGCCCCCCGCGTCCCGGGACCCCGCGGCGGTGGTGGCGGGGATGTTGGCCTCGGGAAGGAGCAGTCGCAGCAGTGCCACCAGCCGTACCGTATCTTCCATGGAGCCCGGCTGGGCCCCCGCCAGGGGGGTGTCCGGATGGGGGAGGAAGGGGCCGATACCCACCATGTGCAGCTTCAGGGAGGCGCAGAGGCGCAGGTTCTCCCGCCTCGTTTCCTCCGTCTCCCCCGGGAGGCCCACCAGAAAGCCCGACCCCACCTCGAAGCCCCCGTCCCGCAGGTCCTGCAGGGCCTCCAGCCTTCGGGCCAGGGTCTGCCCGGGCTTGAGGCGGGAGAAGAGTTCCGGGTCGGAGGTCTCGAAGCGCAGCAGATAGCGGTTCGCCCCCGCCTCCGCCAGGCGACGGTAGTCCTCCCGGCTCTTGATGCCGCAGCTCAGGGTCAGGGCTCCTTGGTCCCCCAGAATGATCCTCAGCCGCTCCGCCAAGCGGCAGAGGCGGTCCGTGGTCCAGTCCGGGTCCTCGCCCCCCTGAAGGACGAAGGTCCGAAAGCCTCGATCCCAACCCCGCCGCACCGTGGCCTCGATCTGGTCCTCCGTCAGGGAGTAGCGCACCGCCCGGCCGTTGCCCCCCCGGATGCCGCAGTAGGCGCATCCCTGGGTGCAGCGGTTGGTGAACTCCAGCAGCCCCCTCAGCCACACTCCGTCCCCCACCCGCCGGCGTCGCACCTCGTCGGCCCGGGCGATCAGCTCCGGCAGGGGCAGGGCCCAGAGGGTCTCCAGGTCAGGCGGAGACGGGTTCATGGCTGCGCCGGAAGCTGTGGTACAGGGCGTGTTCCACCGGGAAGGGCTCCAGCGCCCGGGGCAGGAGCCCCTTGGCCCAGGCCAGGAAGAGGCCGTAGTTGGTCCCCGGCACGTCCGCCTCCCGGAGGAGGGCGATGCGGCGCAGCATGTCGTTGCGGGTGGTCATGCAGCCCGCGCAGTTGATGACGTAGTGGTAGTTTCGCAGCTCCTCCGGGGAGGGCACGTCCTGGCGCAGCTCGAAGGCGGCCCCGGCCCGCACCAGGCGGCGGAAGAGGTTGGGGATCTTCACCGTGCCGATGTCGTCGTCCATGCGGTGGTGCTTGCACGATTCCAGCACCAGGACCCGGGGGGATTCGGGCAGCTCCTCCAGCCGCTGGATCCCCTCCACGAAGAAGGCCAGGTCCCCCTTCTTCCGGGCGAAGAGGATGGAGAAGGACGTGAGAAGCTGGTCCGGCGGCAGGATCTCCCGGACCTCGCTGAAGGCCTGGCTGTCCGTCACCGCCAGGGCGGGGCGGACCCCCAGGGAGGCGTAGCACGCTCCCAGCTGGTGCTCCTTGGCGATGGCCATGAAGCAGTCCTGGTCCAGGATATCCCGGATCACCTCCACCTGGGGAAGGATCATCCGGGCCTTGGGGGCGGAGGAGTCGATGGGGGTGATCAGGAGCACCAGGTCGCCCGCCTGCACCAGCCCCTCCAGGGGGGTGATCTCCCGCTCCACCTGGTCGGAGAACTGGCGCAGGGCGGCGTTCAGGTCCTCGATGCCCCGGCCCGTGAGGTTGTCCACGGCGATCTTGCGGAAACCCGGGGCGAAGCGCCGCTTGGCCTCGGCGATCTCCCGGTCCGACCGGGTGAGCACCACCAGCACCGGCTTGTCCCGGCGGTGCAGCTCCTCCGTCAGGGCGATCTCGTCGGAGGTGGGTTCCTCGTCCCCGGGGGTGACGAAGAGCACGATGTCCGCCGTCTCCAGCCTCTTTCGGGACCGCTCCGTCCGCAGGGTTCCCAGCTCGTCCTCGTCGTCGTCGTACCCCGCCGTGTCCGTCACCGCCACCGGGCCCAGGGCCCCCATCTCCACGCTGCGCACCACCGGGTCCGTGGTGGTGCCGGGGCGGGGCGAGACGATGGACGCCTCCATGCCCAGCATCCGGTTCACCAGGGAGGATTTCCCCGCGTTGCGCCGCCCGTAGACCACCACGCTGATCTGTTCCGCCAGGGGAGTTCGGAGCATGGATGCGCCTCGTTTCTTTGAAAGGGTTTTGGGTTGGATGCCCAAACCCATCATATCGTTTGTTCCTGGGAGGTCAATGCCGAGGGCGGGGCTTCGTCAGGGTTTCCTCCGGCAGGGGCACGCAGGTTCGCATGTCCGGGTTTTCCGGTACTTCCAGAACCCGCACCGCCACACCGTAGGCCTCCCGGATGAGGGATTCGGTGACCACCTCCGAGGGGGTCCCGCAGCGAAGGAAGCGACCGTCCTTGAGGATCGCCGCGGTGCTGGCGGAGGAGAGGGCATGGTCCGGAACGTGGGAGGTCAGGAGTACCGAAAGACCTTCCCGGGCCAGGGTCCCGAGGGTGCGAAGGAACCGGGTCTGGTTGCCGAAGTCCAGGTGTGCCGTGGGTTCGTCCAGCAGGAGGAGTTCCGCCTGCTGGGCCAATACCGAAGCCAGCAGCACCAGCTGTCTCTCCCCTCCGCTGATGTCCGTATAGGGGCGGTCCCGCAGGGGGAGTACCCCCAGGCGGTCCAGGGCTTCCTCCGCCAGGTGTTGGTCCCGCTTTCCGGGGGAGCCGAAGATCCCCAGATGGGGCGTCCTGCCCAGAAGAGCCACCTCCAGCGCCGTGAAGGGGAAGACGGGGACATGGTTCTGGGGGATGAAGGCCACTCGGCGCGCGATCTCCCGACGTCCCCAGCGGGAGAGGTCCTGACCGTCCAGGAGGATTTTCCCGGAGGCGAGGGGCAGCAACCCGTCCAGACACTGGAGGAGGGTGGATTTCCCCGTGCCGTTGGGGCCCAAAAGGCAGAACACTTCGTTGGGTGTCATGTCGAAGCTCAGTCCCCGGAACACCTCCCGCGATCCGGGGTAGGCGAAGGTGGCGTCCCGAACCTGAAGCTTCATCGCCAGGCCACCCGGTTGCGGCTCAGAAGCCAGGCGAAGAAGGGCGCCCCGATCAGGGCCGTGAGGATTCCCAGGGGGATTTCCGACGCCGAGAGGGTCCGGGAGAGGGTGTCCACCAGGAGAAGGTAGAAAGAGCCCAGGGAGATGCTTGCGGGGAGGAGGCGGCGGATGTCCGGTCCCACCAGGAGGCGGCCGATGTGGGGGATGACCAGCCCCACCCACCCGATCACCCCGGCAAGGCATACGGCGGAAGATGTGAGAAGGGTACAGGCCAGGATGACCAGCCACCTCTCCCGGACCACCTCCGCCCCCAACGCTTGAGCCTCCTGCTCTCCGAAGGCCAGGAGGTTCAGTCGCCAGCGCAGGGCCAGCAGAACCCCCAGTCCGACCGCCATCATGGGAGCGACCGCCAGGAGGTTTGTGAGGGAGACCCGGGCGAGGGACCCCATGAGCCAGAACACCATGGCGGGGAGCTTCTCGTAGGGGTCCGCCTGGAACTTCAGCAGGGAGATCAGGGCGGAGAAGAAGGACCCCACGATGATGCCCCCCAGGACGAGCACCAGGGTGGAGGCTTTGCGGTAGATCCCGCTGAGACCGGTGGCACCCAGCACCGCCACCATGCCGAAGAGGGTCGCGGAAAGCTGCACGATCCATCGGGTCTCGGTGAAGAGAATGGCGAGGCAGGCTCCGAACCCCGATCCGGCGGCGACACCCAAGACGTAGGGAGATACCAGGGGGTTGCGGAACAGTCCCTGGAAAGCGCAGCCCGAAGAGGACAGGGCGGCTCCTACCATCATGGCTCCCAGGGCCCGAGGCAGACGCAGGTTCCAGAGGACCGTCTCCATGGTGTCGGGCCAATGGGGCGTCAGAGGGAAGAACTTTGCCGCCAGGATCTTCAGCACCGTCGGCAGAGGGATGGGGTAGCGTCCGAGGGTGAAGGAAAGGAGGAACAGAGTCAGGGGCAGGAGCGGTAGGAGAAGCGCCGCCCTCGCCCCTTGGGGTTTAATCATCCCCCGGATAGGGTATTCCGTAGAAACGGGTGTAGAACTCGTTCACCACGGGTTGGATGTCGATGTCCGCGAAACGGGCGGGATAGAGTTTCTTCGCCATCCACAGCTCTCCCAGGGCCATGGACTCCGGGCAGGGGTGTCCCCAGGGTTTCACGTACTCCGGGGTGAGGTAGACCCGCCGATCTCGGACCGCCCGAACCTTGCCCCATGTGGGGTCCTTGCGGATGTGCTCCGCTACCTTGGCGTACCGGTCCTGCACGAAGATCACCTGGGGATTCCAGAGCAGGATCTGCTCCATGGTGACCTGGGCATAGCCGTTGATGCCCTCCGCCACGTTCATGCCCCCGGCTCGGTCCATGATGACCCCCGTGTACTTGCCTGTGCCGTAGGTGTACAGGTCCGGGTTGGCCATGTAGCAGGTGGTGCGGTCGCCTCGGGGGATGCCGGCGGTTCTTGCCCGGGCCAGGTTCCGCCATTTGAAGGTGAAGTCCAGGAGTGCCTTGGCCCGGGGCTGCACCCCCAGGACCTCTCCCAGAAGAGTGATCCCTTCCCTCATGCCCTCCGTATAGGCCTGGTCGGGGTTCTTCAGTTTCGGGTTGAGGCGGGAAGCCTCCTCGTACCGGGCCTTGTAGAGCGCCAAGGCCAGCACCGGAACCCCCGCGTCCTCCATCTGCTGGATCATGTCCTTCGGGGCGTAGTGGGTCACGATGACCAGGTCCGGTTTGAGGCGCAGAAGCTCCTCCATGTTCACCTCGTTGAGACCGCCGGGGGTGGGGAGCTTTTTCAGAGCCGGACAGATCTTCGTGATCCCCGCGGGCAGATCCTTCTGCCAGGTTCGGGTGATCCCCACCAGCCGGTCCGCCGCCCCCAGCTCGATCAGGATGTCCACTCCGTGGTGCATGAGGCACACCACCCGGTCCACCTTCACCGGTACCGCCACCACCCGGCCCAGCTGGTCCACCACCATGCGCTTCTCCGCCCCGAAGGAGGGCAGGGGCAGGGCGAGACACCCCGCGAGCAGGATTCCCAGAAACCACAGGCCGCTGTGCTTGAGCAGTCGATCCTTCATACGCACATCTCCCCGAGAAACGAAATGACCCCTTCCCGCAGGAAGAGGTCAGGAGAAACGGCACACCGGAACCCCCTTTCCAAGCGGGAGGCGGTCCCGTTTCCAGGCACGCCCGATGGCCCGATTCCTTAGGCGATGCCCTTAGGAAGAGGGGCTCGGAGGTTGAAACCAAGTTGCTTCCGAAGACTTTAATCGGAGCATCCTCGCCTGTCAAGAAAGGGGCCTGCACTACCAGAGGATCCGTGCCGCGCCCTCTTGGGCGTGCTATGGTGGGGTCATGGGACAGGAGAGGGAAGACAGGGGCAAGAGGCGGTTTCCGACGAAGCGGGTGGGGGTGTTCGTCCTGGCCCTGGCGGTGGGGGCCTTGGAGCTTTCTCCCGGCCCGGCCCCGTCCCGGGTGGCCCCGCAGGAGTTGGCGGAGCTTTCGGGGGTGGAGAACCCGTCGGCGGGGACGGGGTTCTACCGTCCTGCCCCCACCCTGTCTCCGAAGGGGCTGATCTCCTTCGACGACGACCGGTTCGAGGGGATTTACCGGGAACTCTATGACCACCGGACGCGCTACCTGGGGCGGGAGGTGGAGCTTCGGGGCACCGTGCGGCGGGAGGAGGGGCTTCCGGAAAAGGGCTACCTGGTGGGGCGGAGGCTTCGCTGGTGCTGCGAGAACGACGAGGTCTTCCTGGCCTTCGTGGTCCTGGGGGGCAAGGCTCCTCCGGATGGGACGGGGGTGCGGGTTCGAGGGCGCCTGGTGGAGGTGTCCACCCGGGACCCGGAGTCGGGGAAGACCTTTCCCGTCCCTGCGGTGCGGGCCCATGCCGTGTCCCCCGACGAGGGGTTCTCCCCGGTGGTCTTCCCGGCCCCCTAGAAGGCCAGCAGCACCGCGAAGGCCAGCACCAGCAGCGAGCCCCCCACTTCCAGGACGGTGCGGATCCGGTCGCCCCGTCGGGGGTCTCCCTTCCCCAGGGGGATCAGGCCCCGACGGACCCCCATGGCCCCCATCTCCACGGCGAAGAGGGTGACCCCCATCCCCAGAGAGAGGGCCAGTACCGCCAGAACCCCGAGCCCCAGGTGTCCTGCGGAGATCCCCAGAAGGAGCAGCAGCGCCGCCCCCGGGCAGGGAACGATCCCCCCCGCCACTACCGCCCCCCAGGGAGAGGCCCCCTTCTCCCGGGCCCGCTCCATCCGGGAGCAGACGGGGCATGTCGAGGCATCGTGTCCCGCTTCCAGGCGGTGTCTTCTTCGGTGCGCCGCTTCCCGGACCCGCCGGACCAACATCCCCAGGGCCAGGGCCACCAAGGCCAGGGCCGCCCCGCGCTGGATCAGTTCCCGCCCCCTCTCGAAAGCGGTGAGGGAGGCCCGCTCCAGGGCCAGGGCGGTGCCCCCGATGAGGACGATGGAGGACCCCGCATGGAGCGCGGCAGTCAGGAAGGCCGCCGTCGCCGCCTGTCCCAGGGTTGCCCCCTGAGACAGGACGAGTCCCGCCAGGAGGGTCTTCTGGTGTCCCGGCCCCAGGGCGTGCACCACCCCGTAGATTCCTGCCACCAGAGTCAAGGTCCCCACGGCTGCGGAGGTGGAGATGTCCATCAGGGCGGTCATGCGGCTTTGCAGCGCCCTCTGCCAGTGGGTCAAAACCGATACCCCCGACAGATTTCGGACCACCCGAGGGGCGGGAGCGTTTCCGGGAAGAAAGGGGTTGCTTGCTCCCGCCGCAGTCCCCGGGCACAGCAGGGCCGCCAGGACCGCCGCGGCCCAGATCCTCCGACGAAGCCTCATCGCTTGGCCCCCAGGCGGACCCGAATCTGGGGAACCTCGCAGGTCCCCCAGTATTCCGAAGGGGCCTTCCCCTTGCCCAGGGAGAAGGCCATGGAAAGGCTTCCGTCCCCGGTGGCCTTTCCGGGGTGTCCTTCCTTCCAGAGGGTGTCCACGTAGTAGGAGGTGTCGTAGAGGGCGACCACCAGAGTGGAACCCTCTGCCCGGGGGGCCAGGTCCACGGGCAGAACGAAGCGGTAGACCAGCTTCCCCGTTTCCCCGTCCAGGCGGGGAGAGAAGTCCCGGGCCTTCTTCAGGGGGGGCAGGACCTTGCCGTCCAGCTCCAGGCGCAGAAAATAGCCGAAGTGCTTCAGGTTCTCGAACCCGCCCTTGAACAATGCTTTCGTCTCCTTCTGGTCGAACTTCCCGTCCCCGTTGCGGTCGAAATCCCCCGCCATCCCCTGGCTGAAGGCCTCGTCGAACTCCCAGATCAGCTCCAGGGCCGTCACTCTTCCCTTGGCGGCCCGGACCCGAAGCTCCCCGTCCAGGAACACGTGGGGGTGTCCCCACGCCTGGGAGGACAGGAGAACTATCCCCAGGAAGGAAAGGACGAATCGGCGCGGCAGAGCCTGGAAAAAGGGAACCATGGAATGCCTCCTCGAAGTTCAAGGGCTAAAACTCATGGGTAGGATAGAGGATGCCGGGGGATTGTCAATGGAGCCGGGGCCTTCGGGGCCGGTTCGAGAAAACGCAAAGATCCGGCAATTGCAGGGGTCTTCTCCTTGCGGGTACAATGCTCCCATCCTCAAAAATAAAGGAGACCGAAGAGCCGATGGACGTGGAGATCACGCGGTCGAAAAAACCCTGGGGGTTGTTGGTGCTCCTCCTGCTGCTGGTGGCGGGAGGAGGCTTTCTGGCCTGGCGACACATGAAGGAGGCGGAGAAGTCCAAGGCCTCGGCGGGGGCGCAGATGCCTCCGGTGGTGGTCACCGCCGAGACCCTGAAGGTCCAGGATCTGCCCCTGCCCCTGGAGTACGTGGGCCAGACGGCGGGGCTGAAGCAGGTGGAGGTCCGGGCCCGGGTGGGAGGTATCCTCCTGCGGCGCTGCTACGTGGAGGGCCGCCCGGTGCGGAAGGGGGATCTGCTCTTCGTCATCGACCCCGCCCCCTACAAGGCGGAGCTGGACCAGGCCCGGGGGACGCTGCAGCAGCAGAAGGTGCAGCTGGATCGGGCGAAGATCGAGTACGACCGGGTGACCGCTCTGTTCGAGAAGAAGGCCCTGAGCGAGAAGGACCGGGACGACGCGGTGGCCTCGTACAACGGCGCCCGGGCGGCGGTGGAGGCCGCCTCCGCAGCGGTGCGGCAGGCCCAGATCAACCTGGGGTACACCCAGGTCCGGGCTCCCGAGTCGGGCATCACCAGCAAGGAGACCCGCTCCGAGGGGAACCTCATCACCCTGGACGCCCAGGGAAGCCTCCTCACCACCATCGTGCAGGTGAACCCCCTGTACGTGGACTTCGCCATCCCCGCCGACGAGGCCCGACGCAACGACCTGCTGGCCTCGGAAGGCAAACTGAAGCTCCCGCCCCAGGGGCTGGAGGTGCGCATCGCCCTGGGGGACGGTTCCGTCTTCCCCCGGGTAGGCAAGGTGAACTTCCAGGACCGGCAGGTGGACCCCGCCACGGGCTCCATCAAGGCCCGAGCCGAGTTCCCCAACCCCGACGGGCAGATGCTGCCGGGGCAGTTCGTCCGGGTGCAGCTCCAGGGGGGGGCCCTCAAGAACGTGATCCTGGTGCCCCAGAGGTCGGTGCTCCAGACCCAGCAGGGGAACCTGGTCTATGTTCTGGACGGGAAGAACGTGCCCCACACCCGCCCCGTGGTGCTCTCCGCTCCCATCGGGGACGTGCAGGTGGTGGAGAAGGGGCTTGCGGCGGGGGAACGCATCGTCCTGGACGGGGTGGTGAAGGTCCAGCCCGACGTCCCGGTCCTGGTGACCAGCGGCGACGCGCCGCAGTCCTGAGGAGGCCCCGATGTTCTCAGCCCTCTTCATCCGGCGCCCCATCCTCGCCTCGGTGCTCTCCATCGTCATCCTTCTGGCGGGGGGCATCGCCATGGTCACCCTTCCGGTGGCCCAGTTTCCGGACATCGTCCCCCCCCAGGTCCAGGTCTCCGCGGTCTACCCCGGGGCGGACCCGGAGGTGATCGCCCAGACCGTGGCGTCCCCCCTGGAGAACCGCATCAACGGGGTGGACGACATGATCTACATGAACTCCGTCAGCTCCGGCAGCGGCGCCATGACCCTGAACGTCACCTTCGCCATCGGCACGGACCCGGACCAGGCCACCATCAACGTGAACAACCGGGTGCAGATGGCCCTGTCCTCTCTGCCCGACGACGTGCGCCGCTACGGGGTGACGGTGCAGAAGGTCTCCCCCAACATGCTGCTCATGATCTCCCTGAACTCTCCCGACGGGCGGTACGACACCATCTACCTGAACAACTACGCCCTGGTGAACCTGGTGGACGACATGAAGCGGATCCCCGGGGTGGGGGACGCGGTGATCTACGGTTCCAAGGACTACGCCATGCGCGTCTGGCTGCGCCCCGACCGGCTGGCCCAGCTGAAGCTCACCCCCAGCGACGTGATCCAGGTGATCCAGGAGCAGAACTCCCAGTTCGCCGTGGGCCGCCTGGGGCAGAAACCCACGGAGGCCAACCTGGACCGGAACTTCCTCATGACCACCCGGGGACGCCTCTCCACCCCGGAGGAGTTCGAGAACATCATCCTGCGGGCCAACCCGGACGGCACGGTGCTGTACCTGAGGGACGTGGCCCGGGTGGAGCTGGGGGCCAAGGAGTACAACTTCGACGGCACCATGAACGGCAAGCCCACCATCCCCATCGGGATCATGCTGGCCCCCGGGGCCAACGCCCTGAAGGTGGCGGACCTGGTGAAGGAGAAGCTGGCGGAGCTGTCCCAGCGCTTCCCCCAGGGCGTGGTGGCCTCCATCCCCTACGACACCACGGAGTTCGTGCGCATCTCCATCGAGGAAGTGGTGAAGACCCTCATGGAGGCCATGGTGCTGGTGTTCCTGGTGGTCTTCCTGTTCCTCCAGAACTGGCGGGCCACCCTCATCCCCTGCCTGGCGGTCCCCGTCTCCATCGTGGGAACCTTCGCGGGGATGAAGCTCTTCGGGTTCTCCATCAACACCTTGACCCTCTTCGGCATGGTGCTGGCCATCGGGATCGTGGTGGACGACGCCATCGTGGTGCTGGAGAACGTGGACCGGCACATGGAGGAGGACCGACTTGCCCCCAAGGAGGCGGCCCTGAAGGCCATGGAGGAGGTGACGGGTCCCGTCATCGCCATCGTGCTGGTCCTGGCGTCGGTGTTCGTCCCCGTGGCCTTCATGGGAGGCATGACGGGGCAGATGTACAAGCAGTTCGCCATCACCCTGTCCGTGTCCGTGGTCATCTCGGGCTTCGTGGCCCTGACCCTCACCCCCGCCCTGTGCGGGATCCTCCTGAAGCCTCGGCATGGGGACGAGAAGTTCGTGCTCTTCCGCAAGTTCAACGAGGCCTTCGAGTCCCTGACCCGAAGCTACTCCGACGGGGTGCGGTTCCTCCTGCGGCACGTGGTCCTGGCCCTGGGGATCGTCCTGGCCCTGGGGGCCGCCACGGCGGGGGTCTTCCGCATGGTCCCCTCAGCCCTGGTGCCCGACGAGGACCAAGGGTACGCCATGGCCATGGTGCGCCTGGGGGACGGCATCTCCCTGAACCACACGGAGAAGGTGGTCCGGAAGTTCGACGCGGTGCTGGCCAAGGATCCCCTGGTGAAGGACACCATGACCTTCGCGGGGTACAACATGCTCTCCGGCACCCTCCAGTCCAACTACGGCACCTCCTTCATCATGCTCAAGGATTGGAAGGAGCGCCCCCGCCCGGACCAGAGTTCCTTCGCCTTCGTGAAGAACCTCCTGGCCAAGACCTGGGGCATCCCGGAGGGACAGGTGTGGGTCTTCAACCCGCCCCCCATCTCGGGGCTGAGCAACACCGGGGGCTTCGAGGGGTACCTGCAGGACCGCAGCGGCGGGGACGCTCTGGACCTGGGCAAGGCCACCAAGGCCTTCCTGGAGGCGGCCGCCAAGAGGCCGGAGGTCACGGGGCTGCGCACCACCTTCGCCCCCACCATCCCCCAGATGTTCGCCAACCTGGACCGCAACCGGGCCCGGGCCCTGGGGGTGCCCATCAACCAGGTCTTCGCCACCATGGCCAGCACCTTCGGGTCCTACTACGTCAACGACTTCGACAAGCTGGGACGGACCTTCCAGGTGCTGGTGCAGTCCGACGCCCCCTTCCGGGATCGGCCGGACGACCTGCGCTACGTCTACGTGCGCTCCAACAAGGGGGACATGATCCCCCTCCTCTCCCTGCTGGACCTCAAGCCTCGGCTGGGGCCGGAGGTGATGGAGCGGTTCAACGCCTTCCCCGCCGCCAGCGTCACCGGGGACCCGGCGCCGGGCTACACCTCCGGTCAGGCCATCCAGGCCATGGAGGAGGTCGCCCGGGAGGTGCTGCCCAAGGACTACACCCTGGCCTGGACCGGTTCGGCCTACCAGGAACAGGAAACGGGAAGCGCCACCGTAGTGGCCTTCGGCCTGGGGATCATCATGGTGTTCCTCATCCTGGCGGCGCAGTACGAGAAGTGGAGCCTCCCCCTGGCGGTGGTGCTGGCGGTGCCCTTCGCCCTCTTCGGAGCCATCCTGGCAGTCTGGCTCCGGGGTCTGGCCAACGACATCTACTTCCAGATCGCCCTGGTGACCCTCATCGGCTTGGCCTCCAAGAACGCCATCCTCATCGTGGAGTTCGCCCTGATGCGGCACCAGCAGGGCTTGAGCCTCTTCGAGGCGGCGGCGGAGGCGGCGCACCTGCGCTTCCGGCCCATCATCATGACCTCCCTGGCCTTCATCCTGGGGTGTCTGCCCCTGATGCTCTCCACGGGAGCGGGGTCCGCCAGCCGGCACTCCATCGGCACGGCGGTGGTGGGGGGGATGCTGGCGGCCACGGGGATCGCCATCTTCTTCATCCCCTCCTTCTTCGAGCTCATCATGAAGGCGACCCACGGGATCCACGGGGAACACGACCCGGCCGCTCCGGCGGACGGCAGCGGGGAGGCGAAGGCATGACCACCAGCGGACTCTTGGCGGCCCTGATCCTGGGGTCCTTCTTCCACCTGGACATGGGACCGGCCATGACCAAGCCGGTCACCGACGTGCCTGTCTCCTGGTCGGGCCCGGTCTCCGGGGACCTGATCACCCCCCGGACGGCCTGGTGGACCCTGTTCCGCGAGCCCGTCCTGGACCGGTGCGTGGAGGAGGCCTTCCGCAACAACCGGAACCTGGAACAGGCCCTGGCCCGGGTGGAACAGGCTCGGGCGGTGCTGGGAGAGACCCGGTCCCAGCAGTCTCCGGAGGTCAACCTCCAGGTGGAGGCGGCCCGGGCCCGGGTGATCGAGGGGGCCAACGGTTCCTCCAACCCCACCAACACCAACGACGTGCTGGGGGCGGTGTCCTACGAGGCGGACCTGTGGAGCAAGCTCCGCAAGGCCACCACGGCGGCCAAGCTGCAGCTCCTCTCCAGCGAGGCGGCTCGGGACACGGTGCGCCTTTCCCTGGCGGGGCAGGTGGCCAAGGCCTACTTCTCCCTCCGGGGGCAGGACCAGCAGCTTCAGATCGCCCAGGAAACCCTCCAGACCCGCAAGGAGGCCCTGGCCCTGCGGAAGCTCCTGTACGAAAAGGGCCGGACCAGCGAGTTGGACTACCGGCAGGACCAGTCGGAGACCGCCGTGGCGGCGGTGAAGGTGCGGCAGATGGAGAACGCCGTGGCCCGATCGGAGCACGCCCTGCTGGTGCTCATGGGGCGCAACCCCCAGGAGCAGGTGGCGAACCAGGTGACCCGGGGGGTCAGCCTGGACGCCCTGCCCCAGCCCCCGGAGATCCCCCCCGGGTTGCCCTCCCAGCTTCTGGAGCGGCGTCCGGACATCCGGCAGTCGGAACAGGACTACCTGGCAGCCCTGGCGAAGATCGGGGAGGCCAAGGCGGCGCAGTTTCCCACCCTGTCCCTCACGGGGCTCTTCGGCAGCGCCTCCCCGGAGCTGGAGGACCTCTTCACCGGGCCCACGGCCTGGGAGCTGGCGGGGAAGCTCCTCGCTCCCCTGGTGGACGGAGGCAAGCGCAAGTCCCGGGTGAAGAAGGCCGAAGCGGCGGCCCGGGAGTCCCTGGGGATCTACGACCAGACGGTTCGCACGGCCTTCCAGGAGACCCTGGATGCCCTGGTGGGCAACACCAAGGCCCAAGAGATCCTGACCCTCCAAACGGAGCAGGAGAAGGCCCAGAGCCGGGCCTACGAGCTGGCCAAGGCCAAGTACGAGGGGGGCTACGCCAGCCACCTGGACCTGCTGGACGCCCAGAGGCAGCTTTTTCAGGTGCAGCTGGACCTGGAGGGCTCCCGCACCGACCGCCTGAACGCGGTGGTGGACCTGTGCCTGGCCCTGGGGGGCGGCTGGGACACCGCCTCGGCGGACCAGACCCCGAAGGCCCAGGCCCCCAAGCCGTAGGGCCCTCGGCAGAAGAGGAAGACGCAAACGGCGGGGCGGGATCCGGATTCGGATCCCGCCCCGCTTGTCCTGTTCCCCCGTCCTAGACCTGTCCCGTCACGAAGACGTAGCCGTAGGTCTCGGGCCACCGGCGGCGCAGGTCGATCTCCTCCTGGATTCCCGCCAGCACCCCCAGGGCCTCCGGCTCCTCCTGGTACTTCTCCCGCAGGGCAGGAAGGCGTTTCCCCAGGGGGGTGTAGTAGGGTTCCCACCAATCCCCGTCGGGCTGGACGAAATGCCCCACGTTGCGGTAGCCCGCCGCCCGGAACAGGGCCGCGTTCTCCTCCGCGGAGAGTGCCTGGGGGTAGACCCGCTCCCAGAAGGTCCGCACTTCCTCCGGCAGGGGGCCTTCCGCCAGGAAGGCCTCGCTCAGGGCGAGCCACCCCCCCGGGCGCAGAAGTCTGCGCCATTCCGCCAGGGCGCGTTCCATCCCCAAGACGAAGACGATCCCCTCTCCCCAGACCAGATCGAAGCTGTGGTCCGGAAAGGGCAGGGCCGCCACGTCCCCCTGCACGGGGCGGATCCGGTCCTCCAGTCCCCGGGCGCGGGCCCGCTCCGTCAGGGTATCCAGGTAGTGCTGGTGCAGGTCCAGGGCCGTCACGGTCCCTCCGGTGGCCTCCGCCAGGAGCATCGCCACCGTGCCCTCCCCGCAGCCCAGTTCCAGGATCTCCGGGGCCTGGGGCAGGGAGCCCGCCAGAGCGAGGCCCCGAAGGGTGGTCTCCCGGGACCCCGGATTGAGCCGGGGCAGGTTCCGGAAGGCCTCGAAAAACACGTGCGTCGCAAGCGGCGTCGCGTCCATGGGAATGCCTCCTTTTCGTCGCAGAATGATGTCCGATTCCGAATAGCCCAGGGCCGCCAGGATCTGGTGGTGCAGCTCCGGGAAGGAGCGTTCCAGCTCCCGGTGCCAGAGGACCGCGTCCTCTCGGGAAAGCCCCGCCCGGGCGAACAGATCCACCCAGTCCTTCGGGGAGGGGGCCTCGCCCCCCGCCTCCCGGGACAGGAGGGAGCAGACTCGGGCCTGGCGGCGCCTCACCCGGCGCTGCTCCTCGTTGAGCGCCCGGAGCTGTTCCTCCAGCGCCCGGTCCAGCCCCTCCGGGTCGGGGCGGTCCAGCAGCTCCCGGATGGTCTGGAGAGGAAGGCCCGCCTCCCGGAAGGTGCGGATCCGCTCCAGACGCCGCAGGTCCGCCTCTCCGTAGAGCCGGTAGCCTCCCTCGGTGCGCCCGGAGGGAGAGAGGAGTCCCAGCCGTTCGTAGTGCATCAGGGTGCTCCGCCCCAGCCCCAGCCGCTTCGCCAGACTCCCGATGGTCTCCATGGGCATCCCCTCTTCCCGCGGGTGTGTCGGCCGACGGTTCCCCGCAAGGAAGAGCCTACAGGTTGTACCCGTGGACAGGTCAAGGGGTGTGCTAGCATGGCTTTGCGAAGGAAACGGAAGGGAGAAACGATCCATGCAGTATCGGACGCTCGGCAAAACGGGGCTTTCCGTGTCCGTCCTGGGGTTCGGCCTCATGAGGCTTCCCGTCCTGGACGGGGACCCGACCCGCATCGACAGGGACACGACGGAGCGCATGCTCCTTCGGGGCCTGGAGGGGGGGATCAACTACCTGGACACCGCCTACCCCTACCATTCCCGGAGCCTGGGGGAGGGGGGGCGCAGCGAGCCCTTCCTGGGGGACTTCCTCCACGCCCACGGCCTGCGGGACCGGGTGCATCTGGTCACCAAGCTGCCCCCGTGGATGGTGCGCACCCGGGAGGACATGGAGCGGCTCTTCGACCACCAGCTCCGGCGGCTGCGCACGGACCACCTGGACCTGTACCTGCTCCACGCCATGACCCTGGACCTGTGGCGGCACCTGGAGTCCCTGGGGGTGATCCCCTTCCTGGAGCAGCGCCTCGGGGACGGGCGCATCCGCCATGCGGGGTTCTCCTTCCACAGCTCCCCCGCGGAACTGTCCCTGCTCCTGGACGCCTGGGACCGATGGGAGGCGGTGCAGGTGCAGTACAACTACCTGGACCGGAACTTCCAGGGGGCGGAGAGGGCCCTGAGCCTGAGGGAGCGGTACGGCTTCGGCGTGGCGGTGATGGAGCCCCTCAAGGGGGGCAATCTGGGGGACCGCATGCCCGACCCCATCCGGGAGATCTTCCGGGATGCGGGGCTTTCCGGCAGCCCCGCCCGGGCCGCCCTGCGCTGGCTCTGGGACCAGGAGGGGGTGGCCGTGGTCTTGAGCGGCATGTCCACCCCGGAGCAGGTGGAAGAGAACCTGGTGGCGGCGACGGAGGCCCGGAGCAACTGCCTTTCCCCGAAGGAGAGGGGGGCCTACGAGGCGGTTCGGGAGGCCCTGAGCACCCGGATTCTGGCGGGGTGTACCTCCTGCGGCTACTGCCTGCCCTTCTGTCCTGTGGGAGTGCAGATCCCCATGAACCTGGCCCTGCTGAACGACCTGTACCTGGTGGCCGGGCACAAGGTTCCGACCATGGATCGAAGCCTCATGAAGGCCTACTACGGTCCCTTCATCCGTTACGATCGTCTGCTTCCTTCGGAGAGGGCGGAGGCCTGCGTGGGCTGCGGGGCCTGTGCCGCCCACTGTCCCCAGGGCCTGGACCTCCCGGGTCTGCTGGCCCGGGCGGCGGAGGCCCTGCGGGAGAGGTGACCCGCCTCTCGTTGGGGGATCCCACAAGCCGGACCCCCGGCGGCGGGAGACGATACGGTCGCATGGTGCCGGATGCGGAAGCTCAGGGGCGCGTTTTTCGAAGGGGGGAGCATCCCTTTATCGTACCTTCGGCGGAGGCTGTCCCCGTCGACTCCCAGGTCCGGTTCCTTGCCTCAAGGAGGAAGCCATGGCGAAAACGGAGCGGTCCCCCTACCGTCCTCAGGTCCACTATTACTCTCCCCGGCTGCAGGCCCGACTGCTGTACATCCGCAGTTTCTGCACCACCTTCGTGGAGGCCCCGTCGGGAGCGGGGTTCCTCCCGGGAACCGTGACGGGGGAGCTGGTCCTCGATGGGACAAGCCCCGAAGGGGGGGGCTATCGTTACCTGTTGCGGGTGACGGGGCGGGTGGCCCAAGGGGGACTGGAGACCTCCGCCCTCACCTCCCTCCGCTACCGGCTCTCGGAGGACGCGGCGGAACGGGACGTTCCCCTGCCCGAAGGGGGGCTGCTGGTGAAGGACATGCGGGTCTCCGAGGCCAGCCCCACACCCCTTCGGGGCGGTTCCGGAGGCGGCTGTAACGGAGGTTTCGGGCCCCTGTGCCTGCTCCTCCTTCCGGCCTTGGGGGTCCTGCGCCGCCGGTAAGAAAGAGAAGGAGGGCCTCCCTTGCGGGGGGCCCTCCTTCGTCGGGGCGTCTAGTATTCCGTCTGGGGTTTGAAGGTCTCCAGGTAGCGGATCTGCCCGTTCTTGAACTGAAGCATGGCGGCGGGCTTGTTCAGGGGGTTGTTGTTGGTGGGGTCCAGGGTGAGGGTGAAGTGGAGAAGCTTCAGGTTCTTGGTGCTGGCCAGGGCGTCCCGCACCGCCGGCCCTTCGGGCTTTTTCGCCCGTTTGATGGCGTCGGCGATCCAGTAGAGGATGTCGTACCCCGCCACGGTGTTCACCACCTCCGTGGGGGCCTGGCCGAAACGCTTGGTGTACTTCTCGATGAGGGGGCGGATCTTCGGGTCGTCGAAGCTCAGGTGGTACACCCAGTAGCTGCCCTCCATGGCGGGGCCGGCGATCTCGTGCATGTTGTTGCTGTAGCCGTCCCCTCCGATGAAGTAGGGTTTCCAGTCCAGCTCGTGGGCCTGCTTCATCATCAGGGCCATTTCCTTGTACAGGTCCGGCATCACCAGGGCGGTGGCGCCGCTCTGCTTGGCGTTGGTGAGCTGGGCCCGGAAGTCCACGTCCCCGCTGCGGTACTTGAAGCTCTCCACGGTGCCCCCCAGGCCCTTGAAGGTCTTGATGAAGTATTCTGTCATCCCCTCGGAGTAGTCGCTGCCCACGTCGGAGAGGATGGCGGCCTTGCGGACCCCCAACTTCTTGTACAGGTACTCCGCCATGACCTTCCCCTGGTAGGGGTCGGTGAAGCAGATGCGGAAGGAGTAGGGGCGGGCCTTTTTGGTCTTCGGGTCCACCGTCACGAAGGGGTTGGTGGCGAAGGAGCCGATCTGGGGCACCTTCCCCTGGGCGGCGATGGGGGCGGTGGCGATGTTGATGCCGCTGTAGTTGGCCCCGCCGATGGCCACTACCTTGTCCACGGTGATCATCCGGCGCACCGCGTTGATGGCGTCCTCCGGGCGCCCCTTGGCGTCGTAGACCACCAGGGCGAGGGGACGGCCCAGGACGCCGCCCTTCTTGTTGATTTCCTCCACCGCCAGGATGGCTCCGTTCTGCTCGTGCTGCCCCCAGGAGGCGCCCTCTCCGGTCAGGTTCGCCAGATACCCCACCTTGATGGGATCGGCGGCACAAGCCGCCGAGGCTGCGAGGACCAGAAGACCGAGGACCAGTGCTGCGAGGAAACTCTTCTTCATGCGTACGACCTCCCCTGAACGGAATGTGGATATGGCGCAAAGTATAGTGGGAATCGTCCGAATGGGTCAACGTCGTCACCTCATGAGTGAGGGGTGAGTCTTCGCGTCCCCCTTCGGTTGTGCCCCCTGGTTTTCGATGGGAGAATGAGGGCCGGAGGTGAGGTTTCGATGCAAGAACGTCCGGTGTGGCTTTGCGGGGCAAAGGTATGGACCGGTTCGGGTGCTCCGGAGGGGAGAGATCTGCCCTCTTCCCTGCTGTTCGATGCGGGACGGGTGGCGGCGGTGGGGACGGAAGAGCAGGTGGGGACCCACCCTGCGGCGGCCCGGGCGGAGCGCCTGGACCTGAAGGGTGCCACGGTGCTCCCCGGGCTGACGGACGGTCATGCCCACCTGACCTCCTTCGCCAAACAGCGGGAGGCCCTGGACCTGGGGGAGTGCGCCTCCCTGGGGGAGGTTCTGGGGCTCCTTCGGGCCAAGGCCCGGGAGCTGGAGGCGGGGGCCTGGATCCACGGGGTGCGGTTCTGCGATCCCCGCTGGACGGAAAACCGCCTGCCCACCCGCCAGGATCTGGATTCCCTGGACATTCCCAACCCGGTGTTCCTCACCCGGGTGTGCACCCACGTGCAGGTGGCCAACACCGCGGCGCTGCGGGCCGCGGGGATGGACCCGGCGGACGCCCCCGACGGCATCCTCCACGAGACCGCCGCTTACCCGGTGATCCAGGCCTTCGACGCTTGGCAGACCGGCGCGGGGGTGGGGGGGCTGGTGGAGGCGGCCTGTCGGGACTACCTGCGCTTCGGGGTGACGGAGGTGCACACCTGCAGCGCCCTGGAGTACGGCATGGGGGAGAGCCTGGGGCTCTTCCAGTCCCTCCGCAGGCAGGGACGGCTCCCCCTTCGGGTGCTGCTGTACGCGGACACCCCCCCCTCCTGGGAGATGCAGAGCGGTTTCGGGGACGACTGGGTGCGCTACGGGGGCTTCAAGTTTTTCCTGGACGGCTCCCTGGGGGGACGCACCGCTTGGCTTTCGACGCCCTATGCCGACGATCCCTCCACCTGCGGCGTGCCGAACCACGACCCGGACGAGATGGTGGAGAAGGCCGTGGCGCTGCACCGGGGGGGCGTCCAGATGCTCATCCACGCCATCGGGGACGCCGCCCTGGACCTGGCGATCCGGGCGGTGCGGGAGGCCAACGCCCAGGGACCCAACCCTTGCGGCCTGCCTCATCGGCTGAACCACGTGATGATCTGTCGGGACGACCAGCTGGAGGCCCTGCGGGGCATGGACCTGGCCCTGGACGTGCAGCCCTCCTTCCTGCCCAGCGACCTGGCCATGGCCAAGACCCGGCTGGGAGAGGAGCGGGCGCGTTGGGGGTACCGCTGGCGGGACTTCGTGGACCTGGGGGTTCCGGTGAGCGCCTCCAGCGACAGCCCCGTGGAACCCATCAGTCCCTTCCGGGGCATGTGGAGCGCCCTGTGCCGCACGGAGGCCGACGGAACCCCGGCGGGCGGCTGGTGTCCCCGGCAGAGCCTCTCCCTGGACCAGGCCCTGCGGCTCTTCACGGTGAACCCCGCCCGGGCGGCGGGGGAGGAGGGTAGGCGAGGGGTGCTGCACCCCGGGGCTTGGGCGGACCTGAGCATCCTGGACGCGGATCTCTTCTCCCTGCCTCCGGAGGCTCTGAGGGATCTGGAGGTCCGACGGACCTACGTGGGTGGAGAACTGCGCCACTCCCGGGGCTAGAACCTCCCGGAGGGGGTGGGCGAGCGGGGCGGCCCCATGGGGCCGCCCCGCTCCTTTTGTGCCGGGAGGCGAAGCCCCGGGGGTTCTTTGATCGTTTGATGGTCAGACAGGGGGTAAACCCCGTGAAAACCCGTCGAATGACCGGGCATGGGGGTTTACAAGGCCGGAGGAGGGGGTAGAATTAGATCAATCGAGTGATTGAAACGAGGAGGTGCGTCATGAGCGAGACGTTGTGGGATTGGGGGCCCGAGGACGGCGTCCTCTTCTCCCGGTCTCGGGAGGGGGATTCGCAGAAGGAGCGGCTTCTGGAGGCGGGGGTGACCCTGTTTGCCCGGCAGGGCTTCGAGGGGACGTCCATCCGGGACCTGGCCAGGGAGGCGGGGTGCAACAGCTCTCTCGTGTCCTACCACTTCGGGAGCAAGGAGGGGCTCTATCGGGCGGTGCTCCAGGGACACTTCGACGTCCTCATGGAGAACCTGGAGGTCCTCAAGGGGCGAGACGAGCCCCCCATCCGCCGGCTGGTCTCGGTGTGCCGACTCGTCATGGGGATGCACCGGCGCTACCCCCATCTCTGGCCTCTGGTCCTGCGGGAGATGCAGCGCCCCACGGATGCTCTGACGGAGATGTTCCAGCGTGCGGTGGCCTGTCTGGCGGGGTACGTGATGGAGACCCTGCGGGAGGGGATCCGTCAGGGGCTCTTCCGGGAGGATCTGGTGCCGGAACACGGGACCCTGGCCCTGGCGGGGATGCTCAACTTCTATTTCCTCTCGGAGCCCGTTTCGGGGTTTCTCATCCCTCGCGGTCCCGAGACGGACGAGATCTACGCCCAGCAGGTGCTGGCCCTGTTTCTGGACGGGGTGCGGCTCCCGGAGGAGGACGGACGATGAAACGGCGAGCCCTGGCGCTGGGGGTGCTGGTCCTTCTGCTGGGCGGAGGCGCCTGGTGGTGGCACCGGAGGGAGACGCAACGGGCGGAAGAGGAGCGGGTCGTCCGAGCGACGGGCACCGTGGAGGTGACCCACGGGGACGTGACCTGCCGCGTCGCCGGGACCCTGAAGTGGCAGAAGCTGGCCGAGGGAAGCCGCGTTGCCGCAGGGTCCCCGGTGGCCTTCGTGGAGGTGCCCCAGATGGAGGCCCAGACCCGTCGGGACCGGGCGGCCCTGGAGAGGAACCGGGCGGTGCTGGCGGACCTGGAGGCCGGGGCCCGGGGACAGGAGCTTCGGGAGGCCCGGGCGAACGTGCGGGCTCAGGAGGCCCGGGCGGCCCATGCCCTGGCGGACTGGAAGCGCATGCGGACCCTCTTTGACGAGGGGGTGGTGGCCCAGGCCGACCTGGACCGGGTTCGGGAGGTTCGGGACGTGACGGCGGGGAACCTGGAGGCGGCGAGGCAGCGGCTGGCTCTCCTGGAAGCGGGGACCCGGGAACAGACCCTCCAGGCTCAGCGCCTGGAGGTGAAGCGAGCGGAGGCGGTGGTGGAGATCGACGAGGCTCTGCAAGGAGACCAGACGGTCCGGGCTCCTCTCTCCGGGGTGGTGCTCTCCCGGAACCGGGAGCCCGGGGAATACGTGGTCCCCGGTTCGGTGCTGGCCACGGTGGGGGATCTGGAGGACTGCTGGGTGCGGATCTACGTGGCTTCCACCCAACTGGGGCGGGTGCGTCTGGGGCAGACGGCTCGGCTGAAAGTGGACTCCTATCCCGACCGGACCTTCCGGGGGAAGGTGACGGAGATCGCCCAGGAAGCGGAGTTCACCCCCCGGCAGACCCTTACCCAGGAGGAGCGGGCGAACCTGGTGTTCTTCGTGAAGGTGAAGATCGAAAACCCCCAGGGCATCCTCAAGCCCGGTCTGCCCGTGGACGTGGAGCTGCCGTGAGCGACGCCCCGGTGCTGGCGTTTCGAGGGGTGGTCAAGCGTTTCGGGAGCCGGGAGGCCCTTCGGGGGGTGGACCTGGAGGTGCGGCGCGGGGAGATCTTCGGCCTTCTGGGGCCCGACGGGGCGGGAAAGACCACCCTCCTTCGGGTGGGGCTGGGGCTTCTGGAGGCGGAGGAGGGGGAGACGGTCCTCCTGGGAGGGGCGACCCGAGGGCGGGACCGGGTGGGCTATGTGCCCCAGCGGTTCAGCCTCTATCGGGACCTCTCGGTGAGGGAAAACCTGTGCCTTTTCGGGGCCCTGTACGGTGCGAAGCGGAAAATCGTCGAGGAAAAGGGGAAGGAGATCCTGATCAAGACCGACCTTTGGCCCTTCCGGGATCGCCTGGCGGATCGGCTCTCCGGGGGGATGAAGCAGAAGCTGGCCCTGGCGGCGGGGCTGATGCACCGGCCAGAGCTTCTGGTGCTGGACGAGCCCACCACGGGGGTGGACCCGGTGTCCCGGAGGGAGTTCTGGGAACTCCTCTACGCCCTCCACGAAGAGGGGCTGACGGTGCTGGTCTGCACCCCCTACATGGACGAGGCGGAGCTGTGCACCCGCCTGGGTTTCCTCCACCAGGGGGCCCTGCTGCGGGCGGGTACGGGAGAGGAGCTTCTGTCGGGCTATCCCTGGCGCATCCTGGAGGTGGAGATGGGGGGGCGGGACGGGGAGGTCCTGCGGGTCCCGGGGGTCCGGGAGGTGAACGCCTTCGGGGAACGGTACCACCTGGTGACGGGGGACCCGGAGGAGGTCCGGCGACGCCTGGAGGCTTCCGAAAACGGGAAGATCCGGGGGGTGCGGGAGATCCCCCCGACCCTGGAGGACCTCTTCGTCCACCTGGCGGAGGAAGCCTCGTGAACGCCGTAGAGACCCGGGGCCTGACGAAGCGCTTCGGTTCCTTCGTCGCCGTGGACCGCCTCACCCTGGAGGTCCCGGAGGGCGGGGTCTTCGGCTTTCTCGGTCCCAACGGATCGGGGAAGTCCACCACCATCCGGATGCTCTGCGGTCTGTTGGAACCCACCTCCGGGGAGGGGCGGGTGCTGGGGTTCGACGTGGGGCGCAGCCCCCGGGAGATTCGGGAACGCATCGGCTACATGTCCCAGAAGTTCAGCCTCTACGAAGACCTGACGGTGGAGGAGAACCTGGCCTTCTACGCGGGGCTCTACGGCCTTGCGGGGGACGAGAAGTCCCGGAGGATGGGGGAGATGATCGCCCTGGCGGGGCTGGAGGAGCGTCGCTCCGACAGGGTGGCCCACCTGTCCGGGGGGTGGCGGCAGCGACTGGCCCTGGGAAGCGCCATCCTGCACCGCCCCCGGATGCTCTTCCTGGACGAGCCCACGGGAGGGGTGGATCCCCGGGCCCGGCGGCTGTTCTGGGACATCATCTACGACCTGGCTCGGGAGGGCACCACGGTTCTGGTGACCACCCACTTCATGGACGAAGCGGAGCACTGCGACCGGGTGGGCTTCCTCTACGAGGGGGAGCTGGTGGCCTGCGGGACCCCCAAGGGGCTGAAGGAGGCGTTTCCCGGGCGGTTGCTGGAGGGGGTCTGCCCCTCTCCTCTGGAAGAGGTCCGGCGGCTGCGCCGGGAAGGGGGGCCCCTGGTGCGGGACGCTTACGTCTTCGGAAGGCGTTTTCGGGTGGTGCTGCCCCCGGATGCCCCGTCGGACGCGGCCCGGTCCCTGGGGTGCGGGGTCTCTCTGGCGGAGGTGTCTCCCTCCCTGGAGGACCTGTTCGTGCGCACCGTGGTGCGCCGTCGGGAGGAGAGAAAGGAAGGGGTGGAGCCATGGGGCGCCTGAAGGCCCTGCTGGTGAAGGAGTTCATCCAGATGCGCCGGGACCGGCTGACCTTCGCCATGATCATCGGCATCCCGGTGATCCAGCTGCTGATCTTCGGGTTCGCCATCAACACGGAGGTGAAGCACCTGCCCACGGCGGTGTTCGACCAGTCCCTGAGCCGGGAGGGACGGGAACTGCTGGACGCCTTCGTGGCCAGCGGCTATTTCGACGTCCAGGAGGTGGCGAAGAGCTACGGGGAGATGAACGAGGCGGTGGAAAGCGGGCGCTGCAAGGTGGGCATCGCCTTGCCCCCGGATTTCGCCTCCCGTCTGGGGCGGGGGGAGCCCGGGGAGGTTCAGGTGGTGGTGGACGCCTCGGACTCCATGTCCGCCTCCTCCGCCATCGCGGCGGCCCAGATGCTGGGGATGGTGCGTTCCCAGCGGGTGCAGGCCCGGACCCTCCAGTCCCTGGGGATCCGGGGGGCGCGGGGGACCTACGACGTACGGGTCCGGTCCTGGTACAACCCGGATTTCGTCTCCTCCTGGTACATGGTGCCGGGGATCCTGGGGGTGATCCTCATCATGACCCTGGTGATGGTCACCTCCATGGCCATCGTCCGGGAGCGGGAGCTGGGGACCCTGGAACAGCTTCTGGTGACCCCCGTCCACCCCTGGGAGCTGCTGGTGTCCAAGATCGTGCCCTACATCTTCATGGGCTACGCCCAGACCACCCTGGCCCTCGCGGTGGGGGTGCTGGTGTTTCGTCTGCCCGTCCGGGGGAGCCTGGGGCTGTTCTACGCCCTCATGTCCTTCTACATCGTGGCCTCCCTGGCTCTGGGCATCCTCATCTCCAGCGCCGTGAAGACCCAGATGCAGGCCATGCAGCTGTCCTTCTTCATTTTCCTCCCCAGCGTGCTGCTGTCGGGGTTCATGTTTCCCCGGGAGGCCATGCCGCCGTTCTTTCGCGCCCTGGGGGCCCTGCTCCCCATCACCCACTTTTTGGTGATCGCCCGGGGAATCATCCTCAAGGGGCTGGGGATCTCCTTCCTCTGGGCTCCCGTGGGGGTCCTCCTGGCCTTCATCGTCGTGGTCTTCACCCTGAGCGTGCTGCGCTTCCACACCAAGTTGGAATGAGGATGCGTCCTCCCCCTGCCTCGGTGTATCCTTGCGGGAGAACGGCCAAACGGGGGGATGTTCATGAGGGCATGGAGAGGTCTGATCCTGGCGGCCCTGGCGATCCTTGGCGGAAGCCTCCGCGCGGAGGCGGTGGATTGGGGCGGGCTTCATTGGAGCTGGAACGCCCCGGAGGGGGGGCGCTACGAGGTCCTTCCCGGGGCCAAGCTGAGCCTCAAGGCCCCCTTCGGCTCCCGGCTGGCCCCCTTTCGCCGGGAGAGCGCCCTGCTCTTCACCCGGACCGTTCCGGACAACGATTTCAACCTGCGGACCCGGGTGCGCATCGCCGGGGAGGATCGGGTCTCCGGCAGCGCCTACGGCCTGATCCTGTGGAACGGGGCGGTGGATCGGGGGAAGGCTCAGTGGATCGCCTTCGGCCCTGAGAACCGGGGAGAGGGGACCCTCTCCGTCCGGGGGTGCTGGAAGGGCGGGGCGGACGGCAAGAAGGTCCTGCTGAAGCTGCCCTACTCCCGACCGGGGGTCTCCCTCCAGGTGCTGCGTCGCGACCGGAACACCTACGTCTTCTCCTTCGCTCCGGAGGCGGGGGACGGCTGGGTGGAGGCGGGGCGGCTCTCCTGCCCGGTGGTCTTCGACCGGGTGGGGTTCTTCGTGGAGTCCGATCAGGACGAGGCGACGCTGGTCTTCTCGGAGTTCGACTGGCGCATCGCCGTGGGCAGTCAGGGCGAATAGGGCTGCCCGCCGGGGCGGGCTTGCCAGGTTCGGGGGTTTTTTGGTAAGGTTCCGTCATCACAAAAGAGTTGGGCCTCCGAGCCCGGGCAGCCTAAAGGGGAAACCCCATGGCGCCGGGACGTTAGGGTGCAGGGGGAAACCGCTGTGCCTCCCTTTCGGAAAGGAGGAACCGGAACGATGCGTCGGGCCGGCTCCTTGCCATGGGGGCCGGCCCTTTTGTGAGCGTACCCTCTCATTGGAGGGGGA
The DNA here is from genome assembly GCF_000165795.1 of Aminomonas paucivorans DSM 12260. Taxonomy (NCBI): domain Bacteria; kingdom Thermotogati; phylum Synergistota; class Synergistia; order Synergistales; family Synergistaceae; genus Aminomonas; species Aminomonas paucivorans. The sequence goes on from NZ_CM001022.1 coordinate 728,307, forward strand.
AGGTCCCCCAACCTTCCCCCTCCCCCCTTGTTGGACGCATCGTTTCCTCCATGGCCAAGGGAGGGGACTGTTGGTGCGATACTTTATCGGCTTCGACGACACGGACATCCTGGAGGCGGACCGGGGTACCGGCAAGTTGGCTCGTTGGTTTGCCTGCTCCCTCCCCGAAGGGTTCCGTTCCCTGGGGGTGCTGCGCCAGCAGCTCCTGGTAGACCCCCGCATTCCCTACACGTCCCACAACAGCGCCGCCTGCGTTGTGGCGGAGTCGGAGGACCCCGAGAGCGTCCCTCTTCTGGTGGAGGCTGCCGTCGGGCATCTGGCGACGCACTTTCTGGAAGGGAGCGACCCGGGGCTTTGCGTGGCCTCCGAGGTGGCGGACTGGGCGTGCCTGGAGGATTTCGGGCGACGGGCCGCCGGGGAGGTGCTTTCCCAAAAGGCGGCCCGGGAGGCGGCCCGGGGGGTGCATCTGTCCGCCCACGGGGGTACCGGGGACGGGATCATCGGGGCCCTGGCGGCGGTGGGGCTCACCCATCGGGGCTGGACCGGGCGGTACGTGGAGTTCGGCGGGCTGAGGGAGATCCCGCAGGAGGTCTCGGTGGGGGAACTTGCCGCCCGGGGCATCCGGGTGGCGCCGCTGGATCGGGACGCCACGGTCCCTCGGGAGGCGGACCGGGTGCTCCACGAGGGGTGGCTTCGCCCTCGCCTGCTGGGGGGGGTGCCGGTGCTCCCCGTGACCCCGGAAGGGCCGGGATGCTGGCGTTTTGCCGATCCCCGGAGGCGGGCTCCCGATGGGGGTAAGGCGCAGGGATGAGGCGAGAGCGCCTTGGGTTTGACGTGTCGGTGGTGTATTCTGGTAGAGCGACGCAATCCTAGAAAAGAGGGGGTCGTCTCATGAAAGGGACCATTTTCTACCGGGAACGGCGGAAGATCGAGGAAGGGGAGCGCAAGCCCCGCTTCCGGGTGGTGGCGGTGTCGGGGGCGGACCTGAAGGTCTTCGCCACCCACCTCCGCATGGAGGAACTCCGGGCCCTGGCGGCGGCGGTGGGGGCGGAACTGATGCCCCTGGAGGCCGGAGGCGGGGAGGAAGGGCACGAGCACCGGCGCAAGAAGAACGGCTGCTGCGAGCAGTAGTCGCGAGGGGGAGGGGGCCGGAGTCCCCTCCCCCGGGAACGCTTCGGAGGGAGGATCGGCCATGTCCCTGGTTCGGGACCGAGACGGCAAACGACTGCACATCAAGAGCGTTCTCATGGGGGAAAGTCTGGTCTCCCGAGATCTTCCGGACAAGCTCCACCTGGCGCCCCAGGCCCGCCTCTTTCCGGACGTGAACGTCCTCAAGATCGGCGGCCAGTCCATCTGTGACCGGGGGGCCAAGGCGCTCCCGGGGATCATCCGGGAGCTGGTGGCGGCCAAGTCCCGGCACCGGATGCTCCTGACCACCGGGGGCGGCACCCGGAGCCGCCACATCTACACCATCGGCCTGGAGCTGGGGATGCCCACGGGGATCATCGCCAAGTTCGGCAGCTCCATCTCAGAACAGAACGCCCTGCTGGTGGCCATGCTCCTTTCTCCCTGGGGGGGCATCAAGATCGGCCACGACGAGCTGGTGAAGCTCTCCAGCTATTTCGCCCAGGGGTGTCTCCCCGTGATCCACGGGATGCCTCCCTACGACTACTTCGCCCTGCCCGCCCCGGGGCGCATCCCCCTGCACCGCACCGACGTGGGGACGGTGCTCCTGGCGGACCTCATCGGGGCGAAGAGCTGCATCTTCGTGAAGGACGAACGGGGGCTCTTCACCGACGACCCGAAGAAGGATCCCGCGGCGGAGTTCATCCCCGAAATCGGGGCGGGGGAGCTGATGGAACGGGACCTCCCGGACCTGGCGGTGGAGCGGCCCTGTCTGGAGATCCTCCGGCAGAGCGAGGTGCTGGAGCGCATCCAGATCGTGAACGGCATGGAAGAGGGCCAGATCACCCGAGCCTTGGAGGGAGAACCCGTGGGCACGGTGATCCGCAAGGAATAGAAGAGCAAGGCGTTTCCACCCCCGGGGATCCCCGGGTTGTTCGACCCCGAGCCGCAGGCCCTACCGGGAATCAACCCCACGGGTCGCGGCCGACAGGGTGGCGCGGGAAACGGCGCCGCCTTCCAGCGAGAAGGGGTTGCTTCGTACCGGTTCTTGTCGAACCGAAGGGTTGCCTTCCCTTCCTCCGCTGGCGTACGGAGGCTTCCCCGGAGCACCGGGGTGCGTCTCATACACCATTCCACACAAGGAGGAGTCCTTCATCATGCGCAAACACAAACGATTGACCTTCGTCCTGGCCCTGGCGGCCCTGTTGGCGGTCACGGCGGGAGCGGCGGTTGCCGCCAAGGCCCCGGTCCTGCGGATGGCCACCACCACCAGCACGGACAACACGGGGCTGCTGGACTACCTGGCCCCCCTGTTCCAGAAGGACACGGGCATCGAGATCCAGTGGGTCTCCGTGGGCACGGGCAAGGCCCTGGAGTACGGACGCAACGGGGATGTGGACGTGGTGCTGGTGCACGACCCCGACGCGGAGAAGAAGTTCGTGGCCGACGGGGCGGGGGTGAACCGTCGCCAGGTCATGTACAACGACTTCGTGATCCTGGGTCCCAAGAGCGATCCTGCGGGGATCAAGGGGATGAAGGTCGAGGACGCCATGAAGAAGATCGGGGAGAAGCAGGCCCCCTTCGCCAGCCGGGCGGACAAGTCGGGGACCCACATGGCGGAGCTGAAGCTCTGGAAGGCCGCGGGCATGGGCGTCCCGGACAAGCAGAACTGGTACATCCAGACCGGTCAGGGCATGTTGGAGACCATCAACGTGGCGGGGGAACGGAAGGGCTACGTCCTGGCGGACCGGGGCACCTTCATCAAGTACGAGGCCAACTTCAAGGGCAACCCGCCCCTGGTGATCCAGGTGGAGGGAGACCCGAACCTGCGGAACCAGTACAGCGTCATCGCCGTAAACCCCTCCAAGTGGCCCGGGGTGAAGTACGACCTGGCCCTGAAGTACATCAACTGGCTGGGAAGCCCCAAGACCCAGAAGGCCATCGGGGACTACAAGCTCATGAACAAGCAGCTTTTCTTCCCCAACGCCAAGCAGTAGGGACGGGATCGCCTGCCCCGGGGCCTCCTGCGGGGCCTCGGGGCTTCGAGGAGAGGACGGGACATGGACTTTCTGTCGGAGGGATTCTTCCAGGCCTTCGGGCTGATCTTCTCGGGGAACGAGGAGACCTGGACCACCGTGCTGATCACCCTGAAGCTCACGGCCCTGTCCATGGCGGCCACCCTGGTCCTGGGGCTGCCTCTGGGGTTTCTCCTGGGGTACTTCGACTTTCCCGGCAAGAGGTGGGTGCGCATGACCGTGGACACCCTGCTGGCCCTGCCCACGGTGGTGGTGGGGCTCCTGGTGTACGCCTTCATCTCCAATCGAGGGCCCTTCGGGGAGTGGCAGCTTCTGTTCACCATCCGGGGCATGGCCATCGGCCAGACCCTGTTGGCCCTGCCCATCGTGGTGGCCCTCACCGCCTCGGCCATCGAGGGGTTGGACCGGCGGCTGCGCCTCACCCTGCTCACCCTGGGGGCGGACGGGCGAAGGCTCGCCCTCTCCAGCCTTTGGGAGAGCCGCTACCAGGTGCTCCTGGCGGCGGTGACCGCCTACGGCCGCATCATCGCCGAGGTGGGGGTCTCCATGATGCTGGGGGGCAACATCAAGTGGCACACCCGGACGATCACCACCGCCATCACCCTGGAGACGGGAAAGGGGGACTTCGCACTGGGCATCGCCCTGGGGCTCCTTCTCCTCTCCCTGTCCTTCGTCCTCAACGCCAGCCTTTCCCTGCTCCGCCGCCGGGCGGAGTCCTGACGGATCATCGGTACGCCAAGGAGGTCGTTCGCTCATGAAAACGAAGATCTGCAAGCGTTTTGCCCTGCCCTTCCTGGGAATCGCAGTCCTCTCCCTACTGGCTGCCTTCCCTGCCCTGGCGGGGGAGGTGAAGATGTCCAGCACCATCGGCCCCATCGACGCGGGCATCGTCCCGGCGCTGGTTCAGGCCTACGAGAAGAAGACCGGGGACCGGGTGGTCTTCGAGGGCGCCGGGACCGGCGCCACCCTGGAGAAGGCCAAGACGGGGAACTTCGACCTGGTGATGGTGCACGCCCGGAAGCTGGAGGACCAGTTCGTGAAGGAAGGTTTCGGGGTGGATCGGCGAGACGTGATGTTCAACGACTTCGTCATCCTGGGCCCCGCCGAGGACCCCGCGGGGATCAAGGGGATGAAGGACGCCGCCGGGGCCTTCAAGAAGCTTGCCACCTCCGGGGTGGTCTTCTTCACCCGGGGGGACAACTCCGGGACCCACGTGAAGGAGATGGAGGTCTGGGCCAAGTCCGGGGTGAACCCCCAGTGGGAGAACTACACCACCTTCTCCCTGGGCAAGCTGGGCAACAAGGCCACCACTGCCTTCGCCAACAAACGGAAGGCCTATCTCCTCATGGACCGGGCCACGGTGCTCACCATGGGCAAGGAGAACAAACTGGCGATCCTGGTGGAGGGTGACCCGATCCTGCGCAACGAGATCGCCGTCATCGCCGTGAATCCCTCCCGGTTCCCCAAGGTGAACGCCGCCGGGGCCAAGGCCTTCATGGATTGGCTGGTGTCCGACGAGGCCCAGACCCTCATCAAGGACTTCGGGGTGGAGAAGTACAAGCAGCCCCTCTTCTTCCCCAACTCCGACTCCTGGAAGAAGAGCCACTAGACCGAGGGTCGAACCGGGAGACGTGCCGACGAGTCCGCTTCGGGAAGCGCCCCGGTCTGTCCGCCGGGGCGCTTCCCGTGGAGGCAGGCGGGTCTTTGGGGATGGTAGACTGCACGAGGAACCCTGCGCCTTGAAGGGTGCGGAGGAGGTCGGAACATGGAGACGCGAGCGGCGATCCGGGAGGAAGGCATCCCTGCGGCGCCCCCCCTCTTCGAACTGCGGGACGTGGAGTTCGCCTACGGAGGCCGGACGGTCCTGTCCCTCCGGCACCTGGCCTTTCCCCAGGGTGCGGTGGTGGGGCTGGTGGGGCCCAACGGCAGCGGGAAGAGCACCCTCCTCAAACTGCTGGCCCTGCTCCTGGCCCCGACCCGGGGGCAGCTTCTCTACGGGGGACAGGTCGCTGCGGGACGGGAGGGGGAGCTGCGCCGGGAGGTGACCCTGCTCCTCCAGGAGCCCTTCCTGCTGAAGCGGACGGTGTTCGAGAACGTGGCCTACGGCCTGCGGACCCGAGGGCTGGTGGAGGGTGTTTCGGAGCGGGTGGAGGAGGCCCTTTCCCTGGTGGGGCTGTCGCCGAAGCGCTTCGCCTCCCGACAGTGGTACCAGCTTTCGGGAGGCGAGGCCCAGCGGGTGAGCCTGGCCTCCCGCCTGGCCCTGCGCCCCCGGGCGCTGCTGCTGGACGAGCCCACCGCCAGCGTGGACGAGTCCAGCGCTCTGCTCATCAAGGAAGCGGTGGTGGCGGCCTCCTCGGAATGGGGCACCACCCTGGTGGTGGCCACCCACGACCTGGTGTGGCTCCACGAGGTGGCCACCGACGTGGTGAGCCTCTACCGGGGGCGGGTGGCGGGACACGGGGCGGAGAACCTCATCCAGGGGTCCTGGGTCCTGGACCCCGCGGGGGGGCTGCGCCGCCCCCTGGCGGACGGTCAGTGGATCCGTGCCCTGGGACCCGAGGGGAGCGACGAGCCTCCCTCCGTGGGGATCCTGGGTCCCTCCGACGTGACCCTGGCCACGGAGAAACCCTCCCACCTCTCCGCCCAGAACCTGCTGCAGGGGCAGGTGACCCACATGGCCCTGGAGAACGGTTCCGGACGGGTCCTGGTCTCGGTGAACGTGGGAGGGCTGCTCCTCAAGGCGAGGGTGACTCCCGAGGCGGTCCTCTCCCTGGGGCTGCACCCGGGGCTGGAGGTCTGGGCGATCTTCAAGGCCACGGCCCTGCGCTGGCTTTAGGGGGCCGGGGAAGCCGGAAGGGGAAACGGGTATACTGACAGTCGGGGAATCCCCAAAGCGGCCCCTGGGCCCTCGGAGGTGTTCCATGGATCTATACGTGCGACTGCTCGGCCTGCCCCGCATCGTCCTGGACGGAGAGCCGGTGCATTTTCCCTTCCGCAAGCTGGAGGCCCTGGCCCTGACGGTCTTCGACCAGGGGGACGTCACCCGGGATCGGCTCTGCTCCCTCCTCTGGGGGGACAAGGGAGACCCGGGGGCCCGGAAGAACCTGCGCAACGGGCTGTACGTCCTCCGGCGCCTTCTCCCGGAGGAGGTCGTCCAGATGGACCGGACCCGGGTCTGGGTCTCCCGGGAGGCCCCCTTGCGTCTGGATCGGACCCTGCTCGGGCGCTTCGAGAGCCTTTCGGACGAACAAAGGGAGGTCCTGGGACGTCCCTTCCTGGAGGAGTTCGACCTGGAGGACGCCCCGGTCTTTCGGGATTGGGTCCAGGGGCGACGGGAGGAATACCGTCGGGACTACCTGGAACGGGTGAAACGCTACGCCCAGACCCTCCTGGATCGGCAGGACCCCGCGGGGGCCACCCGCTGGTTCGAGCGCATCCTGGCCCTGGACCCCCTGGACGAGGAGGCGGTGCGACAGCTCATGCGCCTGTACCACGCCTCGGGGTGGGCTGCTGGTCCCCTGGGGGTCTACGAGGCGTTGAGCGAGCGCCTGACCCGGGAATACCAGACCGGACCGGCCCCGGAGACCCGGGATCTCTACCGGGAGATCCTGGCGACGGGGCGTTCCCCGGAGACGGACTTCCACGGCATCGCCGTCCCTCCGGAGAGGAGCGTTCGGCGCGACGGGGCTCCCTCCCAAGAGCTGCCCCCCTCCTGGCGGGATCGGGAGGGGCTCCGGTGTCTGGAGTCTTGGGAGCGTTCCCCCCGGCCCCGACTGGTGCTTCGGGGGGAGGAGGGATCGGGGAAGCGGTTTTGGGCGGACCGGCTGGTTCGGCTTCTGGGGCTGGAGAAAGCTCCCGTGGCCCGTCTGGTGGGGCGACCGGGACCGGGGGCCGATCCCGGCGAGGCCCTGACGTCCCTGTGGCCTCCCCGGGAAGCCCTGTTCGGAGGTGCCCTGGAGGAGGGGACCCTCCGGCCGGGGGCGCTGGCGGCCCGGGCGAGGGCCCGGCTGGAGGAACAGGGTGTTCGAGTCTTGGTGGTGGAGCGGTTCGACCTGCTGGATCCCCTGTCTCGGGACGCCCTGCTGGATTTGGAGGCCTCGTCCTGGGACGGAGGCTGGATCGTCACGGAAGGGACGGGGGGCCCCGCCTTCCCCCGGGGGACCCGAATCGACCTGGACCCCCTGGACCGGGGGCAGATCGAGGGGATCGGGGCGGCCATGAAGGTTTCCCTTTCCCCGGAGGATTCGGAGCGGCTCTGGACCGCCACAGGAGGCAACCCCCTGCGGGTCCGTCAGGGCCTCGACCTGCTGCGCCAGGGGGCGTCCCTTCCCGGGGGCGGCCCCTTCTCCTGGGCCCCTCCCCTCCCCCGGCGGAAGGGAAGGGGCTTCCTGGAGCGTCTTGCCCTGACCCCTCGGGGAGAGCTTCTGGAAAACCTGGGGGCGGAGGCTCGGGCCCTCGGTCTGGCCGGCCTCCTGCGGGACGGCTGGCTCCGGGAGGACCGAGACGCCCGGGGGCGGTGCTGGGTGGCCGTCGCCCGGGAGAGGGATCGCCTGGACCTTCTCGCCTCCCTGGGACGGCCTGCCCTGATCCTGGAGCATCGCGCCGCATGGAAGGACTGGGCCCGACAGGCCCGGCGAAACCCCCTGGACGGGGGGTTGTGGGAGCGGGCGGCTTTCCACGCCCGGGAGGGGGAGGAACCCGACGGGCTCCTGGAGGCTCGTGTCCGGGGGCTCTGGGCTCGGGCGCTCCTCTGGAGCCTCCCCTGGCCTCCCCTGGAGGACCCGACCCTGCGGGGGGGCATCCCTGCGGTCGAAGGGCCCGGGCGGGAAGAGGCGGAGGAGCTGCTGCGCCGGGCGGAGGAGCACATCCTGGGGTTGGGATCCACGGGGCGACGGCGGGGATGGGAGCCCCTTCTCCTGGGAGTTCGGGGATTCGCGGTCCCCGGGCCGGAGGGGCGGGAATCCCTGGAACGGGGGTGGGCCCTGGCCCTGCGCCTGGAAGATGGGGAGACCGCGGGCTGCCTTGCCCTGGGGGCGGCGGAACGGGCTTGGGAGGAGGACGAGGCCCCGGCTCTCCGGGGGATTCTGGATCGGTTCTTCCGGTCTCCTGCGGCGAGGTGCGCCCCGTCGGCCACGGGGCACTTCCTGCGCCTTGCGGGGATGCAGGCGGAGCGGGAGGGGCGTCGGGGAGCCGCAGAGGCCTACCGGAGGGGTGCCTGGGGCTGGTTCTGCCGACGGGAGCGCTTCGGTGCGGGGCAGACCCTGGGAAGGTTGGCGGCGGGGCTGGACCTGGCAGAGGCCCTGGCCCGAGGGGGAAGGGCCGAGGAGGCCCGGTCCCTGGCGGAGGAGCTGGCGACCTTGGCCCGAGAGAGGGGCGTCCGGCGGGGAGCGGACCGGCTGGCGGCCCTTCTGGAAGGGACGGACTGACGGGGCGGGCGCTCCCGCCCCGTCAGTCCACGATCACCGCCAGAAACGAAAGGGGACCCTTGCCCACGTTGCGGATGGCGTGCTGGTGGGTCCGCTGAAGGATCAGCATGTCCCCCGGTCCCACCTCGGTGACCGTTCCGTCCTCCTCGTAGAGCCCCTGTCCCTCCAGGATCACGAACAGTTCCTCGTTGGTCAGGTGGGTGTGCAGCCCCACCTCCGCCCCCGGGTCCAGGCGGATGGTGCCGATCATCCGGAAGTGGCTGCCCTCCAGCTCCGTCCCCGGGGGGAGGGCGTAGGTGTTCCAGCTACCCCCCGCTCCCGCCTGGAGATGCTCTCGGCGCACGGGCTTCATGCCCTGGGCCCGGCAGATCACCGGGGGGACCTCCCGTCGGATTCCGGACCCTTCCGGGGGTCTTTGCCCCTCGGGGTCTCCCCGGCTTCTTCGGTTCCCCAAAGCATACAGTTCCAGCCGCAACGGGCCCGGTTCTCGCAGGAGCCCAGAAGCAGGATGCAGTGACGTTCCTTGTCCATGGTGCCTTCCTCCCTGTCTTGAACGGTCTCTGTTTTCCATCATACGCCGCCTTGACGTCCGGGGCCACTCGGCGGATGATTACTATTGGTTATCATTCGAATCGATCAGGAGGGGATGTCGTGAAGGCTTTGATCGTGTACGCCCACCCGAAGGAGGGCAGCTTCTGCGAGGCGGTGCGCCTCGCGGTGGAGGAGGAGCTAAGGCGGCGGGGGGCGTCCTGCGAGGTGGAGGACCTATACGCTCAGGGGTTCGATCCCCTGCTTACGGCGGAGGAGCAGGCCGGGGCTTTCAACGGGGTGTTTCCGGAGGACGTGCGAAGGGCTCAGGCACGGGTTGCCGAGGCGGACCTCCTGGTCTTGGTCCACCCCCTGTGGTGGTCCTCCGTCCCGGCGATCCTCAAGGGATGGATCGATCGGGTCCTTGCCTACGGGTTCGCCTACGACTTCGGCGACGGGATGCGGGGACTCCTGAAGGGGAAGAGAGTGGCCCTGTTCACGTCCACCGGAGCCTCCGAAGAGGTCCTTCGGCAGGGAGGCACCCTGGATGCCCTGAAGGTGTTCCTGGACGAAGGGGTGTTCGGCTCCTGCGGCATGGAGGTGGTCCTGCACCGGTATCTCTTCGGGCCTTGCGGCGCCTCCGACGAAGAGCGTCGGGTCATGCTGGAGACGGTGCGACGGGACGCACAAACCCTGGCCTGATCCCATACCGGGGGAAGAGAGACGAGGGGGGAGGGGGACGGTGCGTCCCCCTCCCCCCTCGTCTGTGGAGCCACCTCGGCGGAGCCCCCTACTTGCGCAGGCGTGACCGGAACAGCAAGAGCAGGGCCAGAACCCCCAAGGGGGTCGCCCCGGTTCCCGCCGAGCAGCCGCCCCCTCCGGAGGTCGGGGTTTCCCCTTCCCCCTCGTGGGCGTACCCCAGGGGCGGGACGGTGAGCACTTTCCCGTCGTCGAAACGCACCTGGAGCGTTGTGGTCCCGGGGTTGTGGGCCGTGTAGATCCGGTTGCCCGAAGCGTCCCGGAAGCTGGAGGCGCAGGTGTGGCTGGCTCCGTTGTCCCCGTGGTCCGCCGCCCCGTGGGAGAGGAGGGAGTCGATCCACCAGTAGATGGCCCCCCGGGAGGTGTCCTGAAGGATCAGGTTGTCGTAGGTGGGAGCAGGGACCTCCCACTGCATCTTCCAGCCGTCCAGGGGCGGGGCGTCGCCGCTTGCGGCGGCGATCAGGGCCTGGGGGTCCGCCCGGTATGCCGAGGTGAGGGCCTCGGCCATCAGCAGCTTGTCCTTGTTGCTCGGAGAGGCGGGGTTTCGCCCGCCTCCCAGCAGGGGCAGGTCGTTTTCCAGGTACCCCCGGACGTTCTCCTCGATTCCCGCCGCGTCGGTACCCAGGTAGAGGGACGTCCCCGTCAGGGGAAGCCACTGGATGCCGTGCTTCAGGAGGGGCGGGTTGCCGAAGTCCGTCTGGAAGGTCATCTCGTTCTGGTTCACCTGAGAGACCATGGAGGGAACGTAGCGCTGGGGCACCAGGGTGGAGCTGGCGGCGTACTGCCGGAAGCTCAGGTAGGGGCGGAAGGCGGCGTCGGAGGTGTGCCCGAACCAGTACAGCTCCGCCGCCTTCGCCTCGGAGGCGAACTGGTAGGCCGCCCAGCGCTCCAGGTCCATGTTGTCCGGATGTTCCGGGTAGTTCAGCTGGGCCCAGAGGAGGAGGGCTCCCCAGGCCTGGATGGCCTCGGGGGTGGATTCCTGCTGCCCCCCCTGGTTGCCCCGGGAGGATCCGCTGGCCCAGGAGTGCCCCGCGTAGGGGCTGAAGTGCCGCAGGAAGGGAAAGTCCGGGTCCGCCCCGGAACCGGCCCGGCTCGTGTTGGCGATGTCCCGGATCAGGAGGCGGATCATGGGGGCGTAATCCTCCGCCCAGTGCTGGTTGTCCGGATCGTCGGGATGGGCCTTCTCCCAGCGGGCGATCTCCGTGGCGATCTTGATGTAGTAGCCGTAGTGGTAGTGGTGGTCGTTGAGCAGGCTGTCCGCGGCGAACCCGTCCTCGTTGGAGGGGATGAGGGTGCCCCACCGGGGATCGTAGTAGAGGGCGTGCTCCGCCGCGTTCTTCAGGGTCGAGCCGTCGCTTTTCACCGCCTGGAGACGGTAGGCCAAGGTCTCCGCGGCCCGCTTGTAGAGGGCCCTCGTCACCCGGTCCACCGCGGCGGGATCCGAGGCCTTGGATCGGACCATCTCGGCGATGGGCAGGAGCATGGCCAGCCGATGGATCTCCTGGGCTCCGAAGTAGCTGCCCTGGGAGAGGAAGTTGGGGTCCTGGGTGTCCAGGGCCTGCTGGAGGTAGCCCGCCATGCGGTCCGCCTTGGCCGTGTCGGGGTCGTCGATCAGGGCGGGCAGACAGGGAGGCACGTCCAGGGTGTTGAGGAAGGAGCTGCCGCTTCCCAGCATCATCGGTCCCTTCAGGGAAGGCCAGTAGCACCCCTGGGCCCAGGAAGAGGCGGGGACGGGGCTCATGGAGGAGTTCAGGAGGGAGACCTGCTCCTGTCCCAGGTACTGGTGCGGGTACAGGGCGTGGAGGGTGCCGTCGGTGGCCGGGGATTCCCCCGCCACCGGGGTGGTCTGGTAGGTGTAGACCGCGGTCACGGAGTTCTCGGACAGCCGGGGTTCCACCCGGGTGTCCGTGACCTCCGCGAAGGCGTATCGGGCGAAGGTGGCCAGGGCTGTGCGGATGGCCGCTTCGTCGGGCTGATCGAAGAGGGTCTTGCCCATGGGGAGGGGGAGCACCGCCACGGCGTAGTGGGAGCCCCCGGAACAGACCGCGGTGTTCAGCACCCGGCCGTCGTCCTTCTGGGTCTTGACCAGGGTCCAGGTGGATCCCGCGGGTCCGAAGACCCCGTAGACCGTGTAGGCCGAATAGCCCTGGGCGCCTGAGGGAGAGGCGGGGGCCCCGAAGGGAACCTGGTTCACCACGGCGAAGGCGGAGCAGGGGATGGCCTGCCCGTCCGCCATCCCGGCGTTGACCCCGAAGGCGTCGCCGCTTTCGGGGATGACGGTGCCGATGTTCCAGGTCCGGAAGGTCACCTGGGGGGCCCCGGAAGAGAGCTTCAGAAGGACGAAGGGGGAACCGTTCCCCGCCGTGACGGCCAGCTTCTCCGTGGGAGACTCCATGGTGAAGTTCACGAACCAGTCGCTCCATCCCGTGACCTTCAGGGACGAGAAGGAGGCCTCGTTCCAGCCGGAGGCGGTGGAGCCCAGGTAGAGGTCCTGGTCAAAGAAGGCGTTGAAGTAGGGGGAGATCCCCGCGTTGTCCCCCGTCCCCACGACCTCCTGCATGAACCCCGCTCCCCCCGTGAGCACCCCGTCCCGCATCCCCGCCCGCTGGGTGTCCGGCACGTTCAGGGAGAGGGCCAGTCCCCCCTTTTGGGGCTGGAAGACCAGGGGTTCGCTGAAGATCTGCCAGGAGAGGGCAGCCATGGGAGGCTTCGGGGCCGGGTCCGGTAGATCTCCCGGATCCAGCCAGACCAAGGGGGTCCACCAGTCGCTGGTGGGAGCCTTGCGGTCTCCCGCGGAGGCGTCCACGTTGGGGCCCACGGCGGGAAGGGTCATCCGGACGGGGCCGCCGTCGGGCTTGGTCCCGTCGGCGGGCTTGACCAGGGCGTAACTTCCCTTGCCTCCCGGAGAGGCCCAGTTGTCTCCGGTGGCCTGAATCGCCAGCAGAAGCACCGCCGTGGCGCATAGGATCAGGAAAAGCGTGCAGAACCGGGTACTCTGTCTCATCATAGCCCCCCTTTGGGAAACAATAAGAAACATGAAGTGTGGCGGAAGAACCGGAATTCACGATAGTTCTACAGACAAAAGCCGTCAAGCGTTAGCGAGGCGAAACGGAGCGAGGGTTGACGAGACGCGAGGCTTCTGGTAATAACAAGTGTTAGATAACATATGTTACCAAGGAGGTCGAGCCATGCCCCCCCCGGTTTCCCTGACCCGTGAGACCATCCTGGCGGAAGCCCTGGCGCTGGTGCGGGCGGAGGGGCTGGAGTCCCTCACCGCCCGGCGGCTTGCCGCTCGCCTGGGCTGTTCCGTGGCCCCCCTCTACCGGACCTGGGGGTCCATGGACGAGCTGGTCCGGGGAACGCTTCGCCGGATTCGGGAGCTGCTGGAAGGACGGACCGCCCGCTGTTCCACGGGCATGGCGTTTCGAGACGTGGGGCTGGGCCGGGTCCTCTTCGCCCGGGACGAACCGCGTCTCTATCGGGCCCTCTTTCAGGAGTCCCCCCTTTCCCGGGAGGCGAGGAGGGGGTTTTTCGAGCAGGTGGAGGAATCCATGGGGAGGGAACCGCCCCTGGATCGCCTGTCCCCCCTCCGGCGTCGGGCCCTCCTGGAGGAACTGACCGCCTACACCCACGGCCTGGCGCTGCTGTGCATGGAGGGGGAGGTGGCGGACGTGCGCGACGAGGCCCTGAACGGGCGCATCGGCCGGGTGGGACGGGCGGTGATTCGGTCTTTCCTGGAGGAACCGGGGCCGGAGAGGGAAGGAGGAGGGGCATGAAAATCTTGCTGTTGGACGGGGAGTCCCGGGAGGGGCAGACCCCCACCTTCCGGGGGAGGAGGGAGGCCCTGGCGCGGGCGCTGGAGAGGAGAGGGCACGAGGTGCGGGTCCTTGTGCTGCGGGAGAAGACGATCCGCCCCTGTGTGGGGTGCTTCCGCTGCTGGATCGCCACGCCGGGGACGTGCGTCCACTCCGACGACGGGCCGGAGCTGCTGAGGGCGATCCTGGAGACGGACGTCCTGGTCCTGGTCTCGCCCCTGGCCATGGGGTTCTTCACCGCCACCCTGAAGGGGGCCATGGATCGGTGCATCCCCCTGGCCCTTCCCTATCTGGAGAGGCGGGGCGGGGAGCTGCACCATCCCCCGCGGTACGGCGAGAGACCGGTGCCCGCCCTGCTGGCCTACGAGCCCGAGGCGGACACGGAGGAAGAGGACCATCGGATCCTGGCGGCCTACATGGAGAGGCTTTCCCGGAACCGGAACGCCCCCGACGGGGGCGCCTGGTCCCTGGAACGGGGAGAGGAGGCCATCGCCGATGCGGTTGACGCTCTGCAACGGATCCCCTAGGGGGCGCTCGGGGAACACCCCCATCCTGGAGGAGCACTTCGCCCGGGGGGTTCGGTCCGTCTCCCCGGAGCACCGGATCCGGACCTGCACGCTGGGGGAGCCCGAGGGGTTTCGGGAGGCCCTGGAGGCCTTCGGGGAGGACGACGCGGTGCTCCTGGGGTTTCCCCTCTACGTGGATGCCATGCCCAGCGGGGTGAAGGCTTTCCTGGAGGTCCTGGGAGAGAGGCGGGGGGAGCATCGCCCCGTCCTGCTCTTCCTGGTGCATTCGGGCTTTCCCGAGGGGGTTCATACCCGCCTCGTGGGGGAGTACCTGGAGAGGGCGGCCCGGAGGCTCGCCTGTCCCTGCGGGGGAGTGATGCGCTTCGGAGGAAGCGAGGGGATCCGCCAGGGGGGCAACGGAAAGGTGCTGCGGAGCATGGAGGCCCTGGGCCGGGAGTTCGGGATCAGGGGGCACCTGGACCCCCAGTCCCTGGAGGCCCTTGCGGGGGTGGAGCGGCTGTCCTCCTGGATTCTGGGGCTGGTGGGCTGGGCCTCCCGGGTGTTTTACTGGGACCGGATCCTGAAGAAGAACGGGGCCTTCGATCGGCGTTACGATCGTCCCCTGGAGCCGAGGTAACCTTCCCCGCGTTGCGGGGGGGCTGGGGGAGGAGGTAGAGTCCGAGGCAAGCGGGGCGCATCGGGGTTTCCCGCATTTCCTCGGGAGGTGGCGGCATGAGTGTGGAGTGGGGGGTTGCCCGACGGGCGGATCTTCCTTTGGACGTGGCGGTCCTGTCTCTTTCCGGGGTCATGATGCTGGCGGTGGGGGGGATCCTCGTCCCCGTGTCGCGGGGGTTGTTGCCGGTCTACGAGAACGGGCTGCAGGGGCTTCTGCTCTTCCTGGTGGCGCTGCACATGATGTTGCTGGGCAAGACCCCCTTCGGGGACCCGGGGCGCTCCCGGGGGCTTCTCCTCCTGGGCGGAGGGGTGGCCGCCTCGGGCATCGTCACCTGTTTCGTTCCGGACCTCCTCGGGGCTTTTCCCCGAGTGCTCCTCTTCCTGTGTTTCACCGCCGGGGGGGCGGCGCTCTTCCTGCAGATGCTCCTTCGCCGGGACCGTCTGCCCCATTGGAAGGGCCTGGGGAGAGTCGGGAGGCACCTCGTCCGGGGGTGCTCCCTCGTCTATCTGTCCTCCATCCCCTTGGGGATCCGGATCCTCCAGAACCGCCTGACCGGAGATCCCTGGATCGCCGTCGTCGCCCTGGTCTACGGGGGAGGGGTGGTCTACCTGTCCTGGGTGCTCCTCCTGGTACGCCGGACCTACCCGAACGGCGGGGAGGCAGGGCCGGGACCTCTTCAGGAGGACAGGATCCTCCTCCTCCTGGTGGGGCTGTTCATGCTGCTTCTGGGGGGACTGCTCACTCCGGTGCACCTGGGGCTCCTGCCCTTCTCCGGGAGCGCCCAGCTGGGGCTCCTGATGGTGCTCTTCGCCGTGCAGATGCTGGCCTTCGGGAGCACCCCCCTGGGGGCCTATACCCGCTCCTGGCCCATGATCCTGCTGGGGATGCTCTTCGCCCTCCTGGGCACTTTCTCCTGTCTGGTTCCGGAGACCCTGGTGCCCTTCCTGACGCTGCTGGTGGGATGGCTCAACATCGGGGGAGGGGTGCTGGGATTGAGGCGACTGTGGTTGCCCCTGCTGCGAGGTCCCAAGATCCCGAGGCCCGTGCCCCCGATCCTGCTGCATCTCTACGCGACCCAGACGACTCTGGACCTGCTCTCCCTGCTGTTCGGGACCTCCATGCTGGTGGCCCGGTTCCTCCCCGGCCTGGCGGTGGGGGGGATCCTGGCGGCCAACGGAGGCGTCCTGCTCTACCTGGTGCACGTGTTGGTCCGGTTGGACCGGGTCTTCCCCCCGGAAGGGGCGGCTTCGACTTAGAACTCCCTGAGAGAAACAGGAGGCGGGGCCCGGTGCGGGCCCCGCCTCCTGTCCGAGAGGGATGGCAGCTCGTGCAGGGAGGGATCAGATGGCCTGGGCCTCCTGGGGCTTCGGGATGGGGTACCCCTCGGTGCGCACCAGGCGGTGGAAGGCTTCCCGGAGGCGGCGGGTCATGGGGCCCTGGACGCCGTTGCCGATGGTGCGGGCGTCCACGTTCGTCACGGGGACCAGCTCCGCGGCGGTCCCGGTGACGAAGATCTCGTCGGCGGAGTACACGTCCCAACGGTTGAGGAAGGTCTCTTCCGTGGGGATCTCCAGCTCCGCGGCGATCTCCAGCACCGCCTTGCGGGTGATGCCCCGGAGGATCCCCACCCCGTGGTGGGGGGTCTTGAGCACCCCGTCCTTGACGAGGAAGATGTTGTCCCCGGTGCACTCCGCCAGGTAGCCTTCCCGGCTCATGCAGATGGCCTCGTGGGCCCCGGCGTTGCGGGCCTCCAGGCAGGCCATGATGTTGGGCAGGTAGTTGCAGCTCTTCACCTGGGGCGCCAGGACCTCCCCGTAGTTCCGCCTCGTGGCGGCGGTGACGAGGCGCAGTCCCTTCTCGATGAACTCCTCCGGGTACATCTGGATCTGCGAGGCGATGCACACCACGTTGGGTTCCTTCGCCAGGTTCGGATCCAACCCCAGGTTCCCTTCCCCCCGGGAGACCACCAGGCGGATGTAGCCGTCGTCGATGCCGTTACGGGCGCAGGTCTGGGCGCACACCTCCGCCATCTCCGGTTTGGTCATGGGCACGTTCAGGCAGATGGCCTGGGCGGAGTCGTAGAGCCGGTCGATGTGCTCCTCCAGCCGGAAGATGCGTCCCGCATAGGCCCGGATTCCCTCGAAAACTCCGTCTCCGTACAGGTACCCATGGTCGAACACCGAAACCTTCGCCTGATCCTTGGGAACGAACGAACCGTTCAGGTACACCGTGCTCATGGCGATCACTCCTTTCCCCCGAAGGGGGTCTTCCGGCAAACGTCCTCGCGGGGCGTTTCGTCCAGCACCGCTCCCTCCACTCCCGACCGGACGAAGCGCCGGTACCGGTTGAGGAAGGGGCTTTCCACCGCCTGTTCCTTGGGGATCCGCTTGGCCTCTCTGGCCTGCCACTCTTCCGGGGAGATCCCCAGATCCAGCCGCCTTCCCGGGATGTCCACGGTGATGGAATCGCCCTCCTGCACCAGGGCGATGGGACCTCCCGAGGCGGCCTCCGGGGAGACGTGCCCCACCGCAGCTCCCCGGGTGGCCCCGGAGAAGCGCCCGTCCGTGAGGAGCGCCACCGTGCGGTCCTTTCCCTGTCCCGCCAAGGCGGCGGTGGGGGTGAGCATCTCCCGCATCCCCGGGCCTCCCTTGGGGCCCTCGTAGCGGATCACCACCACGTCCCCGTCCCGGATGCGTCCCGCCAGGATGGCCTCCGTGGCCGCCTCCTCCCCGTCGAAGACCCGGGCCGGACCGGTGTGGCAGAGCATCTCTTCCGCCACGGCGGACTGTTTCACCACCGATCCCAGGGGGGCCAGGTTGCCCTTCAGCACCGCCAGGCCTCCCTGGGCGTGGTAGGGCCGGTCCAGGGGGCGGATCACCTCGTCGTCCCGCACCTTCCGGGAGGCCACGTTCTCCGCCACGGAGCGTCCCGTGACGGTGAGGCATTCCCCCCGCGCCAGGCCTCCCGCCAGCAGGCGGGCCATCAGGGCGGGGATGCCCCCCGCCCGGTGGAGGTCCTGGATGTGGTAGGGGCCTCCGGGGCTCATGGAGCAGAGGTGGGGCACCGATCGGCCCAGCTCGTCGAACCGGTCCAGGGGCAGGTCCACCCCGGCGGCGTGGGCCAATGCGGGCAGGTGGAGGGCCGAGTTGGTGGAGCCTCCCAGGGCCAGGTCCGCCGCCACGGCGTTGTGGAAGGCCTGGGGGGTGAGGATGTCCCGGGGGCGGATTCCGGCGCGTACCAGCTCCATGACCGCCACCCCCGCGTCCTTGGCCAGCCGGTCCCGGGCGGCGTCCACCGCCGGAATGGTGCCGTTTCCCGGCAGGGCCAGCCCCAGGGCCTCCATCATGCAGTTCATGGTGTTGGCGGTGAACATCCCCGCGCAGGAGCCGCAGCCGGGACAGCAGGCCTCTTCGATTTCCCTCAGCTCCTCGTCGGAGCAACGCCCTGCGGCGTGGCGTCCCACCGCCTCGAAGGCGGAGGAGAGGTCGATGTCCCGTCCCTCGAACCGTCCCGCCATCATGGGGCCGCCGCTGACCACCAGGGACGGGATGTTGAGCCGTGCGGCGGCCATGGCCATGCCGGGGATGATCTTGTCGCAGTTGGTCAGCAGGAGAAGTCCGTCCAGGGCGTGCCCCTGGGCCATGATCTCGATGGAGTCGGCGATGAGTTCCCGGCTGGGGAGGGAGAACTTCATCCCCAGGTGGTTCATGGCGATGCCGTCGCAGACCCCGATGACGGGGAACTCCAGGGGAAGGCCCCCGGCGGCGTAGATCCCCGCCTTGGCCGCCGCCGCCAGCCGGTTCAGGTGCACGTGTCCCGGGATGAGGGCGTTGTAGGAGTTCACCAGCCCGATCCAGGGGCGCTCGATTTCCCAGTCCGTGTATCCCGCCGCCTTCAGAAGGGCCCGATGGGGGGCCCGGGCGGGGCCGCGTTTTGCCTGATCGCTTCGCATGTTCGGTCCCTTCCTCTCTTTTATTCGAGGATCATTTCGTCGATGGCTCCCCCGGGGGGCACCATGGGAAGCACCTTTTCGTCCCGGGGGATCCGGAAGTCCACCACCACGGGGCCCGGGGTCGCAAGGGCCCGGTCCACCGCGGGGCGCACCTCCTCCGGCCGGTCCACGGAGAAGCCCGTTCCCCCCAGGGCCTCCGCCAGCTTGGGGAAATCCGGGTCCCGGGAGTAGAGGGTCTGGGAGTAGCGGTGGTCGTAGAACAGCTCCTGCCACTGTCGCACCATCCCCAGGCAGCTGTTGTTCAGCAGCAGCACCTTCACGGGCAGGCCGTAGCGGGCGCAGGTGTCCAGCTCCTGGATGTTCATGAGCAGGCTGCCGTCCCCGGCCACGCAGAACACCGGGAGGTCCGGCCGGGCCACCGCCGCCCCCATGGCGGCGGGGAGGCCGTAGCCCATGGTGCCCAGCCCTCCGGAGGTGAGGAAGCGTCCCGGGTGGATGGCCGGGTAGTGCAGGGCCGCCCACATCTGGTTCTGTCCCACCTCGGTGGTCACCAGGGCCTCCCCGTCGGTGGCGTCGAAGGCCGCCTGGAGCACCTGCCAGGGATGCACCGCCCCGTCCCCCTGGGGGCGAGGGAGGGGGTACTGGGCCTTCCATCCCTGGATCTGCTTGAGCCAGCCCTTCCGGGGCAGGGGGCGAAGGGCCGACAGGGCCTCGGTGAGCCGGTCCAGGAGCGTCGTCGCCTCTCCCACCAGCCAGAGTTCCGGTTCGATGTTCTTGGAGATCTCCGCAGGGTCCCGGTCCAGGTGCACCACCTTCGCCAGGGGGGCGAACCGGTCCCGTTTTCCCGTGCTTCGGTCGCTGAACCGGGACCCCACCGCCAGGATCAGGTCCGCGGAGGTGAGGGCGTGGTTCGCCTCCGGACGGCCGTGCATCCCCGCCATTCCCAGGGAAAGGGGGTGGTTCTCCGGGAAGGCTCCCTTTCCCAGGAGGGAGGTGGCCACGGGGATCTGGAAGGCCTGGGCGAACCGGGCCAGGGCCTCCCAGGCCCGTCCCCGGATGATCCCTCCCCCGGCGAAGATCACCGGGCGTTCCGCCCCCCGCACCGCCGCCGCCGCCTCCTCCAGGAGAGAGAGGTCCTGCACCGCCTCGGGATGGTAGCCCGGAAACTCCACCCGACCGGGCATGCGGTAGTCCCCCAGTTCCCGCTGCACGTCCAGGGGGATGTCCACCAGCACCGGGCCCGGGCGTCCCGTGGCGGCGATGTGGAAGGCCCCCTTGAGGATCTCCGGGATCCGCTCCGCCGAGCGGACCTGGACGCTGTGCTTCACCAGGGGCAGAGTCGCCCCCAGAATGTCCGCCTCCTGGAAGGCGTCGGAGCCGATGGCGAAGGTGGCCACCTGCCCCGTGAGGGCCACCAGGGGCACCGAGTCCAGGTTCGCCGTGGCGATGCCCGTCACCAGGTTGGTGGCCCCGGGCCCCGAGGTGGCCAGACAGACCCCCACCCGGCCGCTGGCCCGGGCGTATCCGTCCGCCCCGTGGGCCGCCCCCTGCTCGTGTCGCGCCAGGATGTGCCGGATCGGGCTGTCGTACAGGCTGTCGTACAGGGGGATCACCGTGCCCCCGGGGAGGCCGAACACCGTATCGACCCCCAGTTCCTCCAGGGACCGAACCACCATCTGCGCTCCGCTCATCCTCATGGGTTCTCCCCCCTCTCTCTTCTCTCTGCGGCGTCCCCGACCGGGGGACGCCGGATCGTCGGTCATCCCGCGATTCGGGAGGCCACTTCGTCCCCCGAACGTTCCACCGGGGAGGTTCCCCCCAGCTCGAAGGGCAGCCCCTCGGGGTCGGATTCCTCCAGGTAGGCCGTCACGGCCCCTCCCACCGCGTCCGCCGCCTCGTGCTCCCCCAGGTGCCGCAGCAGCAGCTCTCCCGAGAGGATCGCCGCCAGGGGGTTGGCCCGGCCGGTCCCGGCGATGTCCGGGGCGGACCCGTGGACGGGCTCGAACATGGAGAGGCCGTCGCCGATGTTTCCCCCCGCCGCCATGCCCATGCCCCCGGAAAGCCCCGCCAGCAGGTCGCTCACGATGTCCCCGAAGAGGTTGGGGCAGAGGAGCACCCCGAAGGCGTCGGGGCGCCGCACCAGGTGGTAGCAGCAGGCGTCCACGTTCTCCTTCTCCAGCTTCAGGCCGGGGTACTGCGCCGCCACCCGGGCGGTCTCGTCCTCGAAGAAGCCGTAGAGGTGGGGCACCGCGTTGGCCTTGGTGACCAGGGTGACCCGGTCCTCCCCCCGCCGGACTGCCAGCTCGCAGGCGTACCGGGCGATGCGCTCCACCCCCGGGCGGGTGGACACGGCCACCTGGGCCGCCAGGGGGCAGGGCGGGGTGGTCCAGAGGGCCAGCTCCCCCTTGAGTTCGTAGGGGGCCCGTCGGGCATCCACGGAGAAGCTCAGGGAGCCCCCCTCGGCGCGGCCTCCCAGGCCCATGTACAGGTCCTCCGTGTTCTCCCTCACTACCACCGTGTCCAGCCTGCGTCCTTCCGGAAGGGGCACCGGCAGGGGCACCCGGGGAAAGCTCAGGGCGGGGCGTAGGTTCACGTATTGGTCGAAGCGGAAGCGAAGGGTCAGGAGGATGCCCCGTTCCAGCTCTCCGGGCTTGACCCGGGGGTCCCCGATGGCCCCCAGGAGCAGGGCGTCGCAGCCCCCCATCTCCTCCAGGGCCGACTCGGGGAAGATCTCCCCGGTGCGGAGGTAGTGGGCCGCCCCGAAGGGGTAGTCCTGCCAGTCCAGGGAAAAGCCGAATCGGTTCGCGGCGACGTCCAGTGCCTTTCGGGCCTGGCGGGTCACCTCCGGCCCGATGCCGTCCCCGGGGATGCAGGCGATGCGATAGGTCTTGCTCATGGCCGGACCTCCTTCTCGGCGAGGCGTCGCCGCACGTAGGGCACCAGGCCTCCCGCCTCCACCAGATCCGCCAGGAAAGGGGGGAAGGGGCGCACCGGGTAGGACTCCCCCCGGGTCTGGTTCTCGATGGTTCCCCCCTGGGGGTCCACCCGGAGGCGGTCTCCCTTGCGGATCCGGGCCGCCCCCTCCGGGCACTCCAGGATGGGCAGCCCCACGTTGAGGGCGTTGCGGAAGAAGATCCGGGCGAAGGAAGCCGCCACCACGCAGGAGACCTGGGTCCCCTGGATGGCCAGGGGGGCGTGCTCCCGGCTGGAGCCGCAGCCGAAGTTGGCTCCCCCCACGATCACGTCTCCCGGTCGGACGGACCCCGCGAAGGTGCTGTCCAGATCCTCCATGCAGTGGGGCGCCAGTGCCTCGGGGGTGCTGACGGTGAGATAGCGGGCGGGGATGATGACGTCCGTGTCCACGTGGTCCCCGTAGACCCAGGCGTTGCCCTCCAGGATCCGGCTCATGTCAGCATCCCTCCTCGCGGCGCAGCGCCGCCGGATCGTCCCCCAGGACCTCCCGGGGGTCCGCCACCCGACCGAGCACGGCGGAGGCGGCGGCCACCAGGGGGCCCGCCAGAACCACTTCGCTCTTCGGGTGCCCCATGCGGCCCACGAAGTTCCGGTTGCTGGTGGCCACGCACCGTTCCCCCTCCGCCAGGATGCCCAGGTGTCCTCCCAGGCAGGGGCCGCAGCTGGGGGTGCACACCGCCGCCCCCGCGTCCAGGAAGGTCTGGAGCCAGCCCCGCTTCATGGCCTCCGAGAAGACGGGGTAGGAGGCGGGGATCACCACCAGGCGCACCCCCTCGTGGACCCGTCGTCCCTTCAGGACCCGGGCCGCCGCCTCCAGGTCCCGCAGCCTGCCGTTGGTGCAGGAGCCGATGAAGACCTGATCCACCGTCAGGTGGGCGCACTCACCGGCGGGGCGCACGTTCTCCGGCAGGTGGGGCAGGGCCACCAGAGGCTCCAGGGCAGAGGCGTCGAAGGTCTCGGCAGAGGCGTAGCGGGCGTCCCGGTCGGGCTGCACCGGTTTGAAGGGGCGCTTGGCCCGGGGGGCGACGTATTCCAGGGTGTCCCGGTCCGGGGGGAAGAGGCCGCACTTGCCGCCTGCCTCGATGGCCATGTTGGCCATGGTGAACCGGTCGTCCAGGTCCAGAGAGGCCAGGGCCTCCCCGTGGAACTCCAGAGCCCGGTACCGGGCCCCCTCCACCCCGATGCGGCCGATGAGGGAGAGGATCAGGTCCTTGCCGCAGATCCAGGGAGAGGGGGTTCCCTCGTAGACCACCCGGGTGGTCTCGGGCACCCGCAGCCAGGCCTCTCCCAGAGCCCAGGCGGCGGCCAGGTCCGTGGACCCCACCCCGGTGGCGAAGGCCCCCAGGGTGCCGCCGGTGCAGCTGTGGCTGTCCGCCCCCAGGACCAGGTCTCCCGGGAGGATGTACCCCTCCTCGGGGAGGAAGGCGTGTTCCACCCCGCACTGTCCCGGCTCCCAGAAGAGAAGTCCCTGCTCCCGGGCGAAGGCCCGGCAGGTCTTCAGCTGCTCCGCCGAGGCGATGTCCTTGGGAGGGGTGAAGTGGTCCGGCACGATGGCGCAGCGGGCCCGGTCGAACACCTCCAGGGCCCCCATGCGGCGGAACTCCCGGATGGCCGGGGGCGCGGTGATGTCGTTGGCGAAGGCGAAGTCCACCCGCACCCGGCAGATGGAACCGGGGGCCACGGGGTCTTCGGTTCGGGAGGCGATGAGGGCCTCAGCGAGAGTCCGTCCCATACAGATTCACTTCCTTTGCTGCGGCCACCACGTGGAGCCGGTTGACCGCGCTGACGTAGGCCTTGATGGCCGATTCGATGACGTCCGTGGAGGCTCCCCGCCCCTGGGCGTTCACCCCTTCGTGACGGAGCACCACCACCGTTTCCCCCACGGAGTCGGACTGCTCGCTGGTGGCGTGGATGCGGAACTCCCGAAGCTCCGGTTCCAGCCCCACGATGCGCTTGATGGCCTCGTAGGCCGCGTCCACCGGGCCGTTGCCCGCCGCGGCGTCGGTGATCTCCTGCCCGTCGCGCCGAAGGGTGATGCTGGCGGTGGCCCGTCCGGAGGAAACCTGCACCCCGAAGTCCACCAGGTCGTAACGCCGCTCCGGCAGGGCAGAGACCACCTCGTCCGCCACCAGGGCCTCGATGTCCCCGTCGGAGACGGTCTTCTTGCGGTCGCAGAGGTCCTTGAAGAGGCCGAAGGCCTTGTCGATCTGGTCCTCGTCCAGGTGGTAGCCCAGGGCCTCCAGGCGGTCCCGGAAGGCGTGTCGCCCCGAGTGTTTCCCCAGCACCAGGGCGGTTCCCGGGGCCCCCACGTCTTCGGGGCGCATGATCTCGTAGGTGGTCCGGTTGCAGAGCATCCCGTGCTGGTGGATCCCCGCCTCGTGGGCAAAGGCGTTGTCCCCCACGATGGCCTTGTTGGGGGGCACCCGAACCCCCGTGAGGCGGGAGACCAGCTTGCTGGTGCCGTAGAGCTTCGTGGTGTCCACCCGGGAGCGGGCGCCGTACCGGTCCGTGCGGGTCTGGAGGGCCATGACGATCTCCTCCATGGAGGCGTTTCCCGCCCGTTCCCCCAGACCGTTGACGGTGCATTCCACCTGCCGCACCCCCATCCGCACCGCCGCCAGGGAGTTGGCCACCGCCATCCCCAGGTCGTTGTGGCAGTGCACGGACCAGGCCACGTTCTTCGGGGCGGCCACCTCCCGGATCAGGGCCTCCACGAAGGCGCCGAACTCCTCCGGGGTGGCGTAGCCCACCGTGTCGGGGATGTTGAGGGTCGTGGCCCCGTGTTCCACGGCGGTGCGGAACACCTCCGCCAGGAAGTCCGGCTCGGAGCGGCTGGCGTCCTCGGCGGAGAACTCCACGTCCTCCACCAGACTCCGGGCGTGTTCCACCCCGGTGCGCACCTGCTCCAGGACCTCCTCTCGGCTCATCTTCAGCTTGAACTCCCGATGGATCGGACTCGTGGCGATGAAGGTGTGGATCCGGGGACGGCCTGCGTCCTTCAGGGCCTCGAAGGCCGCCTCGATGTCCCCCTTGCGGGTTCGTGCGAGGCCTGCCACGGTGAGCCCCGGGACCTCCCGGGCGATGGTCTGGACGGATTGGAAGTCCCCGGGGGACGCAGCGGGGAACCCCGCCTCGATGATGTCCACCCGCAGTCGGGCCAGTTGGTGCGCCACCTGGAGCTTCTCCGTCAGGTTCAGGTTGACCCCCGCCGCCTGTTCCCCGTCCCGCAGGGTCGTGTCGAAAATTCGTACGTCCTCCACCGTCATGAGCCCGTCCACTCCTCTCGTCTTGTCCCTCTAGCAGTCCGGAGCCTGTTTGGATTCCATCCAGGGCATCATGCCCCGAAGCTCCCGCCCCACCTTCTCGATGGGGTGCTCCTTCTCCGCCTTCATCCAGGCCCTCATGACCGGACGCCCCGCCTGGTTCTCCAGGATCCAGTCCTTGGCGAACTCGCCCTGCTGGATCCGGTCGAGGAGGGTTTTCATGGCCTCCCGGGTGTGGGCGTCCACTACCTTGCGTCCCGCCACGCAGTCCCCGTACTTGGCGGTGTCGCTGACGGAATAGCGCATCCAGCCCAGACCGCCCTCGAAGATCATGTCCACGATGAGCTTCAGCTCGTTGAGGCACTCGAAGTAAGCGATCTCCGGCTGGTAGCCCGCCGCCACCAGGGTGTCGAAGCCCGCCTTGACGAGTTCCGTCACGCCGCCGCAGAGCACCGCCTGCTCCCCGAAGAGGTCCGTCTCCGTCTCCTCCCGGAAGGTGGTCTCCAGGACCCCCGCCCGCCCCGCGCCGAGGCCGCAGGCGTAGGCCAGGGCCAGGTCCCGGCACGACCCGGAGGCGTCCTGGTACACCGCCAGCAGCGCCGGAACCCCCTTGCCCTCCTGGAACATGCGCCGCACCAGGTGTCCCGGGCTCTTCGGCGCCACCATGAACACGTCCCGATCCTTGGAGGGGACCACGGTGCCGAAGTGGATGGCGAACCCGTGGGCGAAGGCCAGCGCCGCCCCGGGCTTCAGGTTCGGGGCCACTTCGTCCCGGTAGATTCCTGCCTGCAGGTGGTCGGGCATGAGGAACATCACCACGTCCGCCGCCTTGGTGGCCTCCGCCACGGAGAGAACCTGGAAGCCGTCCCGCTCCGCCACGGCCTTGGAACGGCTGCCCGCATGGAGACCCACCACCACCTTGTGGCCGCTGTCCTTCAGGTTCTGGGCGTGGGCGTGTCCCTGGCTGCCGTAGCCCAGGATCGCCACCGTCTTGCCCTTCAGGGTCTCCAGCTTCGCGTCCTTCTCGTAGTACACCGTTGCCATGGATTGCCATCTCCTCTCGAATGTGGGGCGGATTCGCGTCGCCTCGGATTGCCTCTTGTCTTCCCTCCCGGGTGGAAACGCCCGGGGGTGTCGCATCTAGGAGATCCCTGCGCAGGAAAGCCGCAGGGGAATCTCTTCCGAGAAGGGGAGGGTGGCGGCGAAGCCCGTGCGCTGCATGCCCACGGCTCCCGAACCCGCCACCTCCAGGACCCCGTAGGGGCGGAAGGCCTCCATGCAGGCCTCCATCTTTCCCTGATCCCCCGTCACCTCCAGGGTCACCGCGTCGGTGCCCATGTCCACCACCCGGCACCGGAAGACCTCCGCGGTCTGGAGCACGTGGGGTCGAACCTCCAGGGGGGCCCGGACCTTGATGAGGGAGAGCCAGCGCTCCACGTACTTGCTGCGGCTCAGCTCCTCCACCGTCACCACTTCCACCAGCCTCTCCAACTGCTTCGCCAGAAGGGACATGCCTCGCTCGTCCGCCTCCACCACCACGGTGAACCGGGAAAAGCCGGTGGTGTCGGTGCGTCCGACGCTCAAGCTCTCGATGTTGTAGCCTCGTCGGTAGATGAGGCCGGCGATACGCATCAGAACGCCCGGATGGTCCTCTGTCAAAACGCTCAACGTGCACTTCATCGCGTTGTCCCTCCTTTGCTCTCTTGGTGGACTCGGGGATATAAAAAAGGGCCGGGACCCGTACGGGTCCCGGCCCTGGAGAGCGCTGCCGTGGCGCGACTACGCGCCGGCCGCCCCAGGGGGGGACCCACGGGTAATCAGTACCAGTACCAGCGCCAGCACCAGCGACAGAACGGAAGAGCAGAAGAAGCCTTCGGAAGCGGTCATGGCCTGTCGGTTCACGGGTATCCCCTCCTTTGCGGTGGAATGCGGTTCGGACCGACCGAACCGGGAAATTGCGTGACATTCTAGGGACTCTCGGGAGAATCGTCAAGGGTTTCCTCGGCGAATCCCCGCGAATCCTCGGGGGGGCTGCAAAGGTTTTCTCCGGTGGGGTACAATAAGACGAAGTATTCCCTAATCCATCCTCCGAGCTGCGGTGCCTAAAGACGTGAGGTCCAGGGTTCGCAGCCGTCTAGGGTGTCCCTGGAAACGGGGGTGCCTCCCTTCCGGAAAGGAGGACGGCAATCCATGCCTGTGCTGGAAGCGCTCATCGCCGAGGCGGACCCGATGCTTCGTTCCCTCTACGCCGAATACCTGTCCCGGACCCGGGGCTACTGCCTCGGCGGCTACGCCACCTCGGGGCCGGAGCTGTTTCGCTGTCTCCAGAATCGGCGTCCCGCCCTGGTCCTCCTGGATCTGTTCCTTCCCGAGTTCGGAGGCCAGGAGGGGCTTAGGCGTTCCCGGACGGAATTCTCCCGGGTGGACCATATCATCCTCTCCGAGGGGGACGACCCGGACACGGTCCGGGGGGCCCTGTGTCTCGGGGCCTTCGACTACCTCATCAAACCCTTCACCTTCGACCGTTTCCACGCCGCCCTGGACGCCTACGGCAACTACTACTGGGGGCTGACGGGGCGCAAGACCCCCTGGAGGCAGGCGGACCTGGACAAGATCCTCCACGGCAGGACCGTCGGTCGAGGGGGAGAGGTGGGGATTCCCAAGGGCCTTCAGGAACCGGTGCTCCGTCAGGTGGTCCGGGTCCTGCAGGTGGCGGAGTGTCCCCTCGCTGCGGCGGAGATGGGGGAGCGTCTGGGCCTGTCCCGCTCCACCGCCCGGCGCTACCTGGAGTTCCTCGTGGAGACCGAACTGGTCCGGGTGGAACACGCCTACAAGGAGATCGGCCGTCCCCTGAAGCAGTACGTCCTGAAACGCACCGCCTCCCCCCTGGCGTCTTTCTGAAGGAACCCAAGCCGGACGAAAACGAAAAGGAGAGATAACGGACAAAAAGGAGTAATGGTCCGAATTTCATCTCCATAAAATGCAACATAGTTGCAATATGTTCTACCCTTCCTCCGTGAACACTCACGGAGGAGGTCAGGAAATGAACAACGCTCTGTACAGTTTCTCTCAGCCCTGCAACGAGCCGGTCCTGGGATATCTGCCCGGGTCTCCGGAACGGGCGGCCCTGGAGGCGGAGCTGGAGCGCCAGAGCTCCCTGCAGCCGGAGATCCCCCTGATCATCGGGGGGCGTCCGGTGCGCACCGGACGCCTGGGCAAGGTCACCATGCCCTGCGACCATGGACACCTGCTCGCCACGGTCCACCGGGCGGGGGCGACGGAAGTGCGGCAGGCCATCGACGCGGCGTTGGCCGCTCGGGAGGATTGGCTGAACCTCTCCTACCACGAGAGGGGAGCCATCTTCCTCAAGGCGGCGGAGCTGATCTCCAAGCGCTACCGCGCTCTCCTGAACGCCGCCACCATGTTGGGGCAGGGGAAGAACGCCTTCCAGGCGGAGATCGATGCGGCCTGCGAGGTGATCGACTACCTCCGGTTCAACGTGCACTTTGCCTCCCG
Source organism: Aminomonas paucivorans DSM 12260 (assembly GCF_000165795.1). Classification (NCBI taxonomy): domain Bacteria; kingdom Thermotogati; phylum Synergistota; class Synergistia; order Synergistales; family Synergistaceae; genus Aminomonas; species Aminomonas paucivorans. Next base: position 756,882 of record NZ_CM001022.1, read on the forward strand.
GATCTACGCGGACCAGCCCCTCATGGGGTCGGACAGCATCAACCGCATGGAGTACCGTCCCCTGGAGGGGTTCGTCTTTGCCGTCACCCCCTTCAACTTCACCGCCATCGCCCTGAACCTCAACCTGGCCCCTGTGCTCATGGGCAACGTGACGATCTGGAAGCCCGCCTCCACGGCGGTGCTGTCCTCGTACTACCTCATGAAGGTCCTCCAGGAGGCGGGGCTCCCCGACGGGGTGATCAACTTCCTCCCCGCCTCGGGAGCGGAACTCACCGAGACGGTCCTGGACGATCCGAACTTGGCGGGGATCCACTTCACCGGGTCCAACGGGGTTTTCAACGCCCTATGGCGGGGGGTGGCGAACCGACTGGACCGCTACCGCAGCTATCCTCGTCTGGTGGGAGAGACGGGGGGCAAGGATTTCGTCTTCGCCCACGCCTCCGCGGACATCGCGGCCTTGTCCACGGGGATTCTCCGGGGAGCCTTCGAGTACCAGGGTCAGAAGTGTTCCGCCGCTTCCCGGGCCTACATCCCCCGTTCTCTGTGGCCGGAGGTGCGCCAACGGCTGGTGGAGGGGATCCAATCCATGAAGATGGGGGACGTCCGGGACCTGGACTGTTTCGTCAACGCAGTCATCGACCGCAAGTCCTTCGAGAGCATCCAGGGGTACGTGGAGAAGGCCAAGGCTTCCCCGGACGCGAAGATCCTGGCGGGAGGGGAAGGGGATGCCTCCACGGGCTACTTCTTCCGACCCACGCTGATCGAGGCCCTGGATCCGCGCTTCGTCACCATGGAGGAGGAGATCTTCGGCCCCGTGATGACGGTGTACGTCTACGAGGACGAGCGCTTCGAGGAGACCCTGCACCTCTGCGACCGCACCTCCCCCTACGCCCTCACCGGGGCGGTGTTTGCCCAGGATCGGTACGCCTTCGTCCAGGCCTGCCGGACCCTCCGGTACGCCGCGGGGAATTTTTACCTCAACGACAAGCCCACGGGGGCCATGGTGGGGCTGCAGCCCTTCGGGGGAGCCCGGGGCTCCGGGACCAATGACAAGGCGGGAAGCGGCCTGAACCTGCTCCGGTGGGTGAGCCCCCGCACCGTCAAGGAAACCCTGCTGCCCGCCACGGATTGGCGTTATCCCTACATGACCCGCTGACGCAGGAAGCCGTTCCCTTCCGTGGGGACGGCCTCTCGTTTTGTCCGAGCCGCTTCGCGGGAGAGGGCTGCTCTGCTCTCTTCAGTTGGTATGCAGAGATCGAGGGGGAGGATCGTACGATGGGTACCACGACCATGACGAGCGTGCTGAGGGATTCCATCCTTGCGGAGGTGGGGTTGGAAGAGGTTCCTTCCGGGGCGACCTTGGGCGGGAGCGGCGGGTGGCTGGACGTGCACGGGCCGGAGCTGGTCTCCCGCTCCCCAACGGATGGACAGGAGATCGCTCGGATCCGGCAGGCCGACGGATCCGACCTGGCTCGGGTCCTCGACGGGGCCAGGGAAGGGTTCAGGACCTGGTCCGCCATGCCCGCCCCCCGGCGCGGGGAGGTGGTGCGGCGCATCGGGACGCAGCTACGCCGGTACAAGGAGCCCCTGGCCCGGCTCATCACCCTGGAGATGGGGAAGATCCTCCCGGAGGCTCGGGGAGAGGTCCAGGAGATGATCGACATCGCCGACTTCGCCGTGGGACTCAGCAGGCAGCTGTACGGCATGACCACCCACAGCGAGCGGCCCGGTCATCGGTTGTACGAACAGTGGCACTCCCTGGGGCCGGTGGGGGTCGTCACGGCCTTCAACTTCCCCAGCGCGGTCTGGAGTTGGAACGCCATGCTCGCGGGGGTCTGCGGGGACACGGTTGTCTGGAAGCCCAGTTCCCAGACCCCCCTGGTGACCTTGGCGGTGCAGCGGATCCTGGAGCCCGTCCTGGACGAGTTCGACCTTCGGGGTGTGTTTACCGCCGTCGTCGGTCCGGGGCGCAGCGTGGGAGAGGAGCTGCTTCGGTCGCCCCACATCCCCCTGCTCAGCGTCACCGGCAGCGGTTCCGTGGGAGCCCACGTGGCTCAGGTGGTGGGGGCGCGCATGGGACGCACCATCCTGGAGCTGGGGGGCAACAACGCCGTGATCGTCCGGGAGGACGCCTGCCTGGACGACGCGCTTCAGGCGGTCTTCTTCGGGGCGGTGGGGACGGCGGGACAGCGCTGCACCAGTACCCGCAGGGTGATCCTGCACCCTCGGATCGCCAAGCCGTTCCTGGACCGTCTCTGCTCGGCCTACCGCCATCTGAAGGTCGACCATCCCCTGTGGACGGACCCCCACGTGGGTCCCGTGACCACCCCCGAGGCCATGGAGGACATGGAGTCGGCCATCCGGGAGGCCCGAGACGCCGGGGGGACCCTGCTGGCGGGGGGAGACCGCGTTCCTGTGGAGGGAGCGCCGGAGGGATACTACATCCGCCCGGCCATCATGAGGGCGGAGAACCACTGGCCGGTGGTGCAGAGGGAGACCTTCGCTCCCCTCCTCTACGTCATGGAGGCGGAGAGCATGGAGGAGGCCCTGGCTCTGCAGAACGGCGTGCCTCAGGGCTTGAGCTCCTCTTGCTTCACCAATTCCCTGCGGGACGCGGAGCGGTTCCTCTCGGTCCGGGGGTCGGACTGCGGCATCGCCAACATCAACCTGGGGACGTCGGGAGCTGAAATCGGCGGGGCCTTCGGGGGCGAAAAGGAGACCGGCGGCGGCCGGGAATCGGGGTCCGACGCCTGGAAAGCCTACATGCGCCGCCAGACCGTCACCATCCACTGGGAGGATGGTTTGGAACTGGCACAGGGCGTGGTCTTCAAGCTGCCCGGGGAGGCATGATGCGTCCGTAGTTCGGGATGGCCGGCTGCGCCGACGACGATCCGGATCGAATCGGCGCGGTCGGCCCTTCAGGTTCCCGAATCGGCTTTTTCTCTTCTGAAAGGTGGCGGCGGGCGTGCGGCGTGTGAGCCGGACGTCTATGGGGGATTGTCCGCCCAAAAACAATCAAAAAGATTCAAAAAGGGACGATTTCTTGTTCCCCCCCGCTCCTTCCCGTAGCATTCCAGCTAATCAGATCCCGCAACACGCCTCCGAGCCCGGACGCCTAAGGGGCAACGCCCTACGGTGCCGGGCCAACGGGTCCTCCCGGAAACGGAAGGACCTCCCGCGTTTGGAAAGGGGGCACCGGAAGCACCACCTTCCCTCGGGGGTTTCGGCGGTCGAGGGCCCGCCGGTATCCTCCGAGCCCCTGTCCCTGCGCGACCGAAAGCGTGAAGCGGCGTTTCGATGCGGTGCGTCCTGGGGGCGTGCCGGCGCGGAGACGGCCTGCGGAGGTTCCGCCACGGAGGGGAACCAGGGTGAACCAAACGGGAGGGGAAGGGGAAGAAGAGATGAAGCAGTACCATGTGAAGTCCATCCGGCTCAACGGCATCCCGCGCAAGGTGGTGGCGGATCCGGAGCAGCGCCTCATCCGGATCATCCGGGAACAGCTCGGCTTCACCGGCACCAAGCTGGGCTGCGGCGTGGGGCAGTGCGGGGTCTGCAACGTCCTGCTGGACGGCAAGGTGACCCGCTCCTGCATCACCCCCTGGAGCAAGGTTCCCGAGGGTGCGGACATCGTCACCATCGAAGGCATCGGGACCCCGGATCACCTCCACGCCCTTCAGTATGCGTTCATCATCAAGGGCGCCATCCAGTGTGGCTTCTGCACCCCCGGCTTCATCGTGGCCGCCAAGGGGCTGCTGGAGGTCAATCCCTCCCCCACTCGCGATGAGGTTCGGGACTGGTTCCAGAAGCACTGGACCGCCTGCCGCTGCACCGGCTACGTGCAGGTGGTGGATGCGGTCATGGAGGCCGCCGCGATCCTGCGGGGCGAGAAGACCATGACCTGCCTCGACGAGCTCTACAAGGACGGGGACACCATCTGGGGCAGCCGCTACCCTCGCCCCAGCGCCATCTACAAGGCCACCGGCACCATGGACTACGGCGACGACCTCTATGGGAAGATGCCCCAGGAGACCCTCTTCGCCGTTCCCGTGTGCCCCGAGACCCACCATGCCCGGGTCCTGAAGATCGACTACACCGAAGCTCTGAAGATGCCTGGGGTGGTCAAGGTGGTCACCGCCGAGGACATCAAGGCCAACAAGGGGACCAACCGCATCCGGGGCCAGCAGGGTTCCGGCTCCATGTCCGGCGACGGCTGGGAGCGGCGCATGATCGTGCCCGAGGGCGACAAGATCCGCCAGTGGGGCGAGTGCGTGGCCATCGTCTGCGCCGACACGGAGCAGAACGCCCGGGCTGCCGCCGCCGCGGTGGTGGTGGAGCTGGAGCAGCTTCCGGAGCTTCTCCACGTGAAGGACGCCATGGCTCAGGGGGCCGTGAAGGTCTACGACGAAATCCCCGACTTGGCGGACATCCCCAACTGCTTCAACGTCCGTCCCATCATCAAGGGCGAGGACACGAAGCCCCTCATCGATAAGGCCAAGTACGTGGTGGACGACGAGTTCTACAGCTCCCGGCAGCCCCACCTGACTCTGGAGACGGACTGCGGCTTCGGCTACTTCGACGAAGAGGGCCGGATCACCATCCAGTCCAAGAGCATCTGCGTGTACCGTCACCAGCTCATGATCGCCCGGGGTATCGGCATGGCGCCGTCGAAGATCCGCATCATCATGAACCCAATGGGCGCCACTTTCGGCTACAAGGTCGCCCCCACCAACGAGTTCCTCATCGCCATCTGCGTCATCGCCACGGGGCGGCCGGTGTACATGCGTCTGGACATGAAGGAGCACATCACCCGCACCCCGAAGCGGTCCCCCTTCCTCATGAAGATCCGCCTGGGGGCCGACGAGAAGGGCATGCTGGTGGGCGGCGAGCACTACTGGTATGTGGACCACGGCCCCTACTCCGAGTCCAGCCAGGACCTCACCAACAAGGGAAGCCAGTTCTTCATGGCCCCCTACCACCTGGACAGCGTCCGGGGCTGCGGCTACACGATCTTCACCAACCACCGGTGGAGCGCCGCCTTCCGGGCCTACGGCTCTCCCCAGACCTATTGGGGCGGCGAGACGGCCATGGATATGCTGGCCCACGAGTGCGGCATGGATCCCTTCGAGTTCCGGGTCCAGAACGTCATCCGTCCGGGAGATTCCTTCGCCCACGGGCAGAAGCCTGAGGTCTATCCCTTCCAGGAGCTGATCGAGAAGGTCCGCCCGCTCTACGAGGAGGCCAAGAAGCGGGCCGCCGCAGGCAGCACCGAGGAGATCAAGAAGGGCGTGGGCATCTCCTTCGGCATCTACAACTCCAACGACGACGGCGCCGACGACGCCAGCAGCAACATCGAGCTTACCAAGGACGGCGTGATCCTCTACAACACCTGGGAGGACCACGGCCAGGGCGCCGATGCGGGCTGCGTGGGCACCGCCCACGAGGCCCTCAAGCCCCTGGGCCTGCGGCCCGAGCAGATCCGGCTGGAGTGCAACGACACCGCCAAGGCCCCCAACAGCGGAGCTGCCGCGGCGAGCCGCTGCCAGGTCATGGTGGGCAACGCCATCGTGGACTCCTGCAACAAGCTTCTGGAGGCCATGAAGAAGCCCGACGGCACCTATCGCACCTACGACGAGATGGTGGCGGAGGGGATCCCCACGTTCTACGAGGGGTACTGGCAGGCCAAGACCCGTGACAACAGCGGAGAGGTCATCACCTGCACCGGCATGGATGATACCACCGGGGAAGGCTATCCTTTCTCCAACCACATGTTCGGGATCTTCCTGGCGGAAGTGTCCGTGAACACGAAGACCGGAAAGACCACGGTGGATCGCTTCACCCTGGCGAGCGACGTGGGGGCCATCTGCAACCTGGACGTGGTGGACGGCCAGCAGTACGGCGGTCTGGCACAGGGCATCGGTCTGGCCCTTTCCGAGGATTTCATTGACATGCACAAGCACAACAACCTGGTGGCCTGCGGGCTGCCCTACGTGAAGGACGTGCCGGACGAGCTGAAGCTGATCCACCAGATGATGCCCCGGGAGTTCGGCCCCTTCGGTGCCTCCGGCACCGGCGAGATGCCCCTCTCCGCTCCCCATCCCGCCATCGGCAACGCCATCTTCAACGCCACGGGGGTGCGCATCAAGGAGCTTCCCTGTTCCCCCGACAAAGTCCTGGCGGGTCTCAAGAAGTAAGGCCCCCAAGGGGGTTCCGCGACACCTCGGGGGGGCCGGACTCGTTCCGGCTCCCCCTTTTCGCAACCGAAAAGAGCGAAGGAGAGGAGGGTTCGATCATGGCGGAGATTCAGGGAGCGTCGGGCAGGCTGGAGGATCTTCCCCTGCACAACGCCTCGGCCCTGGCGCCGGGGGTGATCAAGCGCATCGTCTTCGGTCCCGGGCAGCATTGGGACGACTACGTAGTCCGGTATTTCATCCTGCCTCCCGGGGAGTCCATCCCTCCCCATACCCACGAGTGGGACCACTTCGTGGTGGCGGTGAAGGGGCACGGTCAGGTGACGGTGGAAGGAGTGCCCCACGACCTGCCGGAACTGTCCTGGGGACACGTCCCCCCGGGGGTGGAGCACGTGTTCGCCAACGTGGGGGATACGGACTTCGCCTTCTTCTGCATCGTCCCCACCCATGGAGACCCCCACGCAAAGAAGACCCGGATGCGGCAGGATCGGGCGGATCGGAAGGAGCGGGAATCCTCGTGAGGAGCAAGGTGGTCTCACGGTTCCGCTGCCTGGAACCCTCGTCCATGATGAAGATGTTCAAGGAGGCGTCGAAGCGCTCCGGGCTCATCAACCTGAGTCTGGGAGAACCCGACGTGCCCACGGACCCCTCCATCGTGGAGGCCCTGCGGCAGGCGGGGCTGGAGGGGCACACCCACTACGCCCCCAGCTCGGGCATCCCGGAGCTTCGGGGGGCCATCCGGGGCTACTGGAGCCGGACCTACGGTCTGGAGGTTCCCCTGGAGCAGGTGCTGGTGACCAACGGGGGGTCCCAGGCCTGCCACCTGGCCTTTCAGGTGCTCCTGGAGCCGGGAGACGAAGTGGTGCTCCTGGAGCCCTACTTCACCTTCTACGCCCAGCAGGTGTGCTACCACGGGGGCGTGGCGGTCCCGGTGGTTTGCCGGGAGGAGAACGGCTTCGTTCCCCGGGTGGAGGACATCGAGCGGGTCCTGACCCCCCGCACGAAGATGCTGGTGCTCAACTCCCCCTGCAACCCCTCCGGGGCGGTGTTCGACCGGGCCACCCTTCAGGGGATCGCGGACCTGGCGGAACGGCACGATCTGATCGTCCTCTCCGACGAGCTTTACGAGTCCTTCGTCTACGAGGGGGAGCACGTCCCCTTCGCCACGCTTCCGGGGATGAGACGCCGCACCCTCACGGTGGGCGGGTTCTCCAAGAGCTTCGCCATGTGCGGCTGGCGCATCGGCTACGTCCTGGGGCCCGAGGAGATCCTGCGTCCCATGGATCTGCTGGCCATCGTGCAGACCCTCTGTGTGAACTCCCTGGTGCAGCGGGCGGCCCTGTACGCCCTGGAGAACGGGGCTCCCTTCACCCGGCGGCTCCACGACCTGTTCCGGGATCGGGTGCGCTGCGCCTCGGAGGGGCTGAACGGCCTGCCGGGGCTCTCCTGCGGGGTGCCCAAGGGCAGCTTCTACGTCTTCTTCGACGTCTCCCGCACGGGCCTTTCGGGGGAGGACTTCGCCTGGCGCATGCTGGAGGAGGCGGGGGTGGTGATGGTTCCGGGGGGGGCCTTCGGGACCTCCTTCCCCCACCATGTGCGTCTCGCCGCCACGGTTCCGGAAGAGCGGCTCCGGGAGGCCTTCGGTCGCATGAAGCCGGTGCTGGAGGGGCTGGTTCGGGATGGAGCGGCATAGGGGAACGGCGGAAGGAGGCCCTGTGCCTCCGGGGACGGCAAAGAGGGGACGGGACAAGGCATGAATCGCGTCATGATGGACCTGATTCGGGAGGAACTGGAGGCGGGAGCGGCGGGGGTGCTTTGCACGGTGGTGGAGGAGGTGGGATCCACCCCCCGAAGCCTCGGGGCTTGCATGTGGGTGCGCCCTGACGGCAGCATCTTGGGCACCGTGGGGGGCGGGGTGCTGGAGTACCACGTCATCCAGGAGGCCCTGGACATGCTGGCAAAGGGGCCGGAATACCGACATTTCAGGGAGGCCCTGCACTGCAACGGCGTGGCGGAGGGGGAGGCGGCCTGCGGCGGCGAGCTGGCGGTGTTCCTGGAGGTGATGGGACGGGAGCGGGAGCTGGTGGTCTTCGGGGCGGGGCACGTGGGCAAGGCGGTGGCCCACATCGCCGCGGCGGCGGGTTTCCGGGTCACCGTGTGGGACGAGCGGGAGGAATTCGCCAACCCCGAGAACATCCCCTGGGGGCGCACCGTGGCCTGTCCCCTGGACCGCATCGCAGAGGAAGGGATCCGCTTCCACGACCGGACCTTCGTGGTGGTGGCCACCCGGGGGCACGCCCTGGACGCGGCGGTGGTGAAGGCCCTGGAGGGAACTGTCACGGCCTACAAGGGCCTCATCGGATCCCGCAAGAAGATCGATGTGGTGCGCTGTAACCTGATCCGGGAAGGGGTGGCGGCGGCGTACCTGGACGGCATTTTTCAGCCCGTGGGCCTGCCCATCCGGGCGGAGACTCCGGAGGAGATCGGCGTCTCCGTGGTGGCGGAGCTGATCGCGGTGAGCCGCCGGGGGGACCTGAAGAACCTGCGCCGGGCCCTCTCGGAGGACGGGGGATTCCCGATCTATCCGCGATTTGAATAGTTTCCGGGGGCGAAGCGAGCCGCCCTCCCGTCTTCTTCCGGGGAGACGGGAGGGCGGCTCGCCGTTGTCTGGCCCTTTTGATGAGCCCCTGGTCTTTCCGATTCGTCCCCTCGGTTCGCACGGGCGTAGACAAAAGTGCGCAATTTCGTTGCAAATGAGGAGTCCTAGGGGGGATAATGCAACGGAATTGTGACGAAGGGGAGGTCGTGGAATGAGGCTCAGGGGAATGCTGTGGGGCATGGTGGCGCTGTTGGTGGGATGCTCCGGCCCCGCCTACGCGGAGGAGGGCATCGTGGCGGTTTCGGCGGGGATTGCGTCCTGTGTGGAGAACCTGATCCAGGCCTATGCGGTTCAGGGGGGCAAGCCCTTGACCCTGGTGCGGGAGTCCACCGGAACCATCGCCCGGCAGATGGACCAGGGAGCGCCCTACGACGTGCTGGTGGCGGCGGATCCGGAGTGGCCCCAGTGGCTTGCGGGGCGGGGCAAGCTGAAGGCCGCCGCTCCCTGCGCCCGGGGGCAGATGGTGGTCTGGGTGGCGTCGGGAGAACCCCCTCGCCTGGAGGACCTGGGGAAGATCGTCCTGGCCTGCCCCGACCCGGAGTCCACCTCCCACGGGAAACTGGCTCGGAAGTTCCTCCAGGACCGCAAGCTTTGGGATGCGGGCAAGCGAAACGGCAGGATCCTGGTGGTGGCCAACGCGGTCCAGGGAGTCATGACCGTCAAGGGAGGCACGGCCAAGGCTGCCCTGATGCCCCTGGCCCTCGCCCTGGGGAGCAAGGGGGCCTACCGGGAGCTTCCGGGGACGGAAATCCCCACGGTGGCGGGGTTGGGGGCGAATTCCACGAACCCCAACGCCAAGGCCTTCCTGGCCTTCCTCCGTTCCGACGGCGCCGCTCCCATCTGGCGGCAGTGGGGATTCTCCGTGGCAAAGCCATGACCATCTCCGAAGACCTTCAGGGTCGGGGGCTTCGGGCCACTCCCTTTCGGGAGGAGCTTCTCTCCCTTCTCCGGGCAGAGGGGCTGCCCCTTTCCCATCAGGAAATCCAAGGGCGCTTTCGCGAAAAGGTGGACCGGGTGACCCTGTACCGCAATCTGGAACTGCTTCGCACCCATGGTCTGGTGCACCAGGTGCAGGGGCTGGACGGGGCGTGGCGCTTCTGCGCCCACGACGTCTCCGGCCCCGGATGTCCGGGAAACCACGTCCACCTGCTCTGCGTGGTCTGCGGACGCATGGAGTGTCTGGTGGACCAGCCTCTTCCCCGGGTCGCCGTTCACGAAGGCTTCGAGGTGGAGGGCAAGCAGCTGGTGGTGTACGGCTGCTGCTCCGGATGCCGAGAAAAGAAAACGTCCCAAGGGGAGGATGGCACATGCTGAGGGCTGCGAAGCGTCGCATGGAGGAGATCCTCCGGGACCACCCGGAGATTCGGGAGGGTTCGGCCCCCTTGGAGATTCGGACGCTTTCCCCCCAGGAAGCCTTGGGGGACCCGGAGGGCCGGGACGAATTCCCCCTGATCCGGGGCAAGGAAAAACTGGTGGAGGCCACCTACGAAGGACAGGTGGGGCAGGCCTTCACCGCCTGTCCCTCCTCCTGGAGCGGAACGGTGGGGGAATGGTTGCGCCTGGATCCGGAGGATCTGGCGGAATGCCCCCTGGTGCTGTCGGGCCTCAACGCGCTGGCTCGCCACCTGGGGTTGGTGACGGAGGCCACCCGGCACTGTCGGGACGAAGGCCCCGCACAATGCGCCAAGACCATGGAAGGGCGCATCCGGGAGCGCCTGGGGGAGGAAGGCTGTCTCCTGCAGGTGGGGCTTCAGCCTGCCATCCTGAAGGCGGCGGTGCGGGCCTTGGGGCCTGCCCGGGTTCGGGTGCTGGACCTCCAGCCGGAAAACGTGGGGCGGAAGGTGGAGGGCGTCCTGATTCGGGACGGGGAGCACGATTTTGAGGAATCCCTGTGGGGGGTCCGTCTCGTTCTGGTCACCGGTTCCACCTGGGCCAACGGGACCTTCGGGGAGATCGCCCGGCGGGTGAAACGGGAGGGGGCGGACCTAGTGCTCTACGGCACCACCGCCGCCGGTCCCGCCGCCCTCATGGGACTGGAGCGCTGGTGCTTCGAGGCGGAATGACCGCCGGTTTTCGGGGACCCGACGGCTGCGCCGGGATGACTACGACCAAGGGAGGTCCTGTCTTGAAACGTTCGGGGATGCGCAGGGGCGGTTGGGGATTCGTTCTGGTTTTGGCGGCGACATTGGGATGGGGTTTGGGCTCCGTTTCCCCTGCGGCGGCGGAGACCGTGGCGGCGGCGGCGAGCCTGCAGCCGGTGATGGAGAAGCTGCTTCCCCAGTTTGAAAAGGACAAGAACATGAAGTTGGAGGCGGTCTTCGACGCCTCGGGCAACCTGGCCCGGCAGATCGAAATGGGGGCTCCCTTCGACGTGTTCCTCTCCGCCGACGAGAAGTGGGCCCGGTACCTGGAGGAGAAGGGCAAGCTGGAGAAGGTCCGGGCCTTCGCGGAGTGTCCCCTGGTGCTCTGGTGGGCCAAGAAGGAGGCTCCCCGGATGGAGCTGATGACCGACAAGGCCTACCGGGTGGCCATCGCGGACCCCGAGACGGCCCCCTTCGGCAAGCTGGCCAAGAAGTACCTGGTGTCCAAGGGATGGTTCGATCCGATCCAAAAGCAGGGACGGCTCATCCTGGGGGGAGACGTGCTGAAGGCGGGGTTGGCCGCCAAGAGCGGCGGCGCGGATCTGGCCCTTTTGCCCCTGAGCATCGCCCAGAAGCTGGGAGGGACCTGGACCAAGGTCCCCGTGGCGCCTCAGACCCTCTTCGGGGGGCTGGTGGCCGGGCGTTCCGTCCTGGCGGGGCGGGCCTTCTTCGACTACCTCCGGAGCGACCGGGCGGAACCCTGCTTCCGCGAGGCGGGCTTCGAACTGATCCGGTAAGCGGCCCCACGTGTTTGCCGCCCTTCTCATCAGCCTGAAGGTGCTGGCCTTCACGGTCCCCCTCCTGGTGGTTTTCGGGGGGGGGATCGGTTGGCTTCTGGCGAAACGGAGCTTTCGGGGGCGGGACGCCCTCAGCCTGGTGCTTCAGCTTCCCGTGGTGCTGCCCCCCTCGGTGCTGGGGTTTTACCTCCTCTTCGGTCTGGCCAAGTGTCCCTTCCTGCGGGACTCCCATATCCTCTTCGCCTTTCCCGCGGCGGTGCTGGGGGCCCTGGTCCCCTCGCTGCCCATCATGATCCAGGCGGCTCGCGCGGGGTTCTCCGGGGTGGACCCCCAACTGGAAGATGCCGCGCGCACCCTGGGGCGCACGGAGTTCCAGGTGTTCTCCCGGATCACCCTTCCCCTGGCGCGTCGTACCCTCCTGGTGGGGCTGGCCCTGGCCTCCGCCCGCGCCCTGGGGGATTTCGGCGTCACCCTCATGGTGGCGGGAAACATCCCCCTGCGCACCCAGACCTTGCCCCTGTACATCTACTGCCGGGTGGAGAGCCTGGATTTTCTGGGGGCCCACGTGGCGGCGGCGCTGCTTACCGCCGTGGGCCTGGGCAGCCTCTACCTGGTGCACCGGATGGAAGGAGCCTCTCATGAGCGCCTGGCTTGAGGCGTCCCTTCAGGATCGCCTGGGGGACTTCACCCTGGACGTGTCCCTGGAGCTGGGCCGGGAGGTGGGGGTCCTCTTCGGCCCCAGCGGGGCGGGGAAGTCCGCCTCCCTCCGGAGCCTGGCGGGGCTGCGTCGGCCCCGCAGCGGGTTCATCCGACTGGGGGGGCGGACCCTCTTCGACGCCCGAGAGGGGATCTTTCTGCCTCCCCGAGAAAGAAGGGTGGGGCTGTGTTTTCAGAACCTGGCCCTCTTCCCCCACCTCACCGCCCTGGAGAACGTGGCCTTCGGGGTCGCCGGCGCGGGCAGACGGAAGCGGCTCCGGGCGGAGGAGTGGCTGGACAAGGTACATCTGGAGGGACTGGCGGAACGTTACCCCGGACAGCTCTCCGGGGGGCAGCGGCAGCGGGTTGCCCTGGCCCGGGCCCTGGCGGCGGAGCCGGATCTCCTGCTGCTGGACGAACCCTTCAGCGCCCTGGACGGGCCTCTCCGCCGAAGCCTTCGCCGGGAGCTGCGGCGGCTCCACGAGGAGACCTCCGTGCCGTTGCTCTACGTGACCCACCAGGTGGAGGACCTCTGCGCCCTGGGAAGCCGGGTCTTCGTGGTGCGGGACGGTTCCCTGGCGGGGACCTTCCCGGTGGACCGGCTCTTCGAGGCCGACGCGGGGGGGGAGGCGTGGAATGCCCTGGGCTGGGGGAACCTCCTGCGAGGGGACCTGGAATCCACCCGGGAGGAGGGCTGGATCCTCAACGCTTCCTGGGGCGCCCTGCGCCTCGGGGCTCGGGACGGCCTGACGGAGGGGCCCGCCACGATCTTCGTCCCCTCCGACGGGGTGAAGGTGCTCTACCCGAACCTGCCCGTGGACGAGGAACTGCTGGACAACGTGCTGGAAGAGGGCATGGTGGAGGAGCTGATCCCCCTGGCGGGGGTGGTGCGCCTGGAGGTGGCCTCGGGAGGCAGGCTCTGGCAGGTGGAGCACCCCCGCTCCTCCCTCCAGCGGCTGGACCTGCGCCCGGGGCACCCGGTGCGCTTGGCGGTCCCCCCTCGAAGGATCGAGGTGCTTCGGTGCGGAGGGGCAACGGACGAATCGGGGGAGCCCGCAGGGCTCCCCATGGCCGAAGGGGCGTTTTGCTCCTCCGTGGGTCGTTAGAAGGAGAGGAATGGGAGCGTGAAGATCACCGTACTGCCCGTGGAGGAGGCCCTGGGGAAACCCCTGGCCCACGACCTGACCCAGGTGGACATCGCCCGGGGCACCAAGGGGGCCCGTTTCAAGAAGGGCCAGATCATCGGACCGGAGGATCTGCCGGTCCTTCGGTCCATGGGCCGGGAGCACCTTCAGATCCTGGAGCTGGAGCCCGACGAGGTGCACGAGGACGACGCGGCCCTGGAGATGGCCCGGGTCCTCCAGGGGGAGAACCTTTCCCTGAAGGGCCCTGACGAGGGGCGCTGCACCCTGGTGGCGGACGTCTCCGGCCTTTTGCTCTTCCGCGAGGCGTCCGTCCATGGGGTGAACGAGGACCCGGACTGGGTTCTTTCCACCCTGCTTCCCCGGAGGTCCGTCCAGGCGGGGCAGCCCGTGGCGGCCTTCCGCATCCGCCCCCTTTCCGTCCGCCGTACGGTGGTGGATCGAGCCCTGGCGGCCGCCTCTCCCCTTCGGGTGGTCCCCTTCCGTCCCCTGAAGGTGGGACTGGTGACTACGGGGTCGGAGATCCGCAGTGGCAAGATCGCCGACGCCTTCCGACCCAAGCTGGAGCGCAAGCTGGTGCCCTACGGGGGCACCCTGTTGGATCAGTGGATCGTCTCCGACGGGGTGGAGGAGATCGCCGGGGCCATCCGATCCGCCCTGGATCGGGGGGCGGACCTGGTGCTCTGCACCGGAGGCATGAGCGTGGACGCGGACGACCGAACCCCCGGGGGCATCCGCGCCGTGGCGGACCGGGTGGCCTTCCAGGGGGTGCCTTCCCTGCCCGGAAGCATGCTGATGCTGGCCTGGGCGGGGGATCGGGCCCTGATGGGAGCCCCGGCCTGCGTGATCCATGACGAGACCACCACCCTGGACCGGCTGCTTCCCTTCCTCTTCGCCGGAGTCCCGGTGGAGCAGGAGGTGCGTCGCTGGGGCGTGGGGGGGCTCTGTGCCCGCTGCCCTGCCTGTGTCTTCCCCAACTGCGCCTTCGGGGGGGCCTGAGTTCGAGAGCGACGTATCCTGTCGGGTCCAGGGAGTATAAGGAGGGTGTCCCGAACATCGGGGCACCCTCCGCCTTCTTTCGAGAACAGGAGGGAGATCCCCCGGGGAGGTGCGGTGTTGGAGGATGGGCTGCAGTACCTCTATTGCTTCCTTGCGGGCATGATCCTGGGTCCCGTGGTGGTCCAGTTCCTTGCGGTCCTCTTCGAGGGGCTTTCCCTGTCCTTCGGGATCCTGTGGGGCTTCGTCCGCCTCCTGCGGTTTCTCCTGGCTGGCCTGCGAAATGGCCTGAGGCAGTCGGCGGAGGAGATCCGCCGACGGGAGCGAAGCCGAAGGGGCGTGGAAAAACATGGATCGTCCTGAGATGCCCCGACGATTTGCCCTCTTCCTGGGGGGATACACAGGTCCTTGCTGGCAGGTGGTGTCTCCCCGTCGTTTCCCTGGGGAGCTTCGCTACGAGATGCGTCAAGAGGAAGAAGTGACCCGACGGGTGGTCCCTTCGACAGAAGAATGGCACGCATTCTGGGCCGATCTGGATCGGCTGGGTGTCTGGAAGTGGCGTCGGGAGTATTTCTTGCCCCTTCTGGACGGTACCCAATGGAGCGTGAAGCTGCGTACCCAGGATGGTCGCTGGTGCCACAGTTTTGGTTCCAACGCCTTCCCTCCCCATGGAGAGGGACCGGAGCCCTGCGGGGCCTTTCCGTCTTTCTGCGGATCCGTACGCCGCCTGCTGGGAGGGCTCCCTTTCGGTTTCCGGGACGTTGCCGAGGATCTGGCGGATTCGGCTCGGCGCTTCATTCCGGAGAAAGAACGACATCCCAGGGGGAACGAGGGGGCGCTCTATGTGTACGAAGACGAGGAATGGGACGCTGGGTCTTTGAGGCTCCTCTGGAACCGGAGGAACCGATGAACCACGATTTGGGCGCTTTGCGCCTCCCGCTGGTCCTGGTCAAGGACCTGCTGTCAGGGATCACATCTTGGGGGGCGGCGCTCACCCGCTTCGGCCTGCGAGGTAAGGAGTGACGGCGTCGAGATTCCGAATCGCCCACCTCTTAACGGGGGGAAACCTCCGTGGTAGGATGACGCAGGTTATCCTTTTCTCATGAATCGACGTCTCGGAGGAAAAGGTGAGGGGCGGGGCTGGAAGATGAGGTCGAAGAGAAGAATCCTTGGAGCCGTCCTGGGGGGGCTCTGCCTCCTGGGGGCTATGGGGGGCGTGTGGTTTCACGGGATCCTGCAGCGCTACCGGGCCGCCGTGGAGGCCCTGCGGGTTCAGGACGTGGACCTCGCCACGGTCCCCGACGGAGCCTACGTGGGCTCCCAGGACGCGGTGCTGGTGGCGGCGGAGGTGCGGGTCACCGTGGCGGACGGGGCGATCCGGCGCATCGAGATCCTGCGCCACGAGAACGGCCGGGGCAAACCCGCGGAGGCCGTGCTGGACCGGGTGATCGCGGCCCAGTCCCTCCGGGTAGACGCCGTTTCCGGGGCCACCAGCAGCAGCAAGGTCCTCCTCAAAGCGGTGGAGAACGCCCTACGGGGGGCGAGGGAAGGACTCTAACGGTCCCCATGTCCTCTGGTTGCGACCCGAACGAAAACCAGGGCGGAGAGGATGAACGAGACGGCATGAACGCACAGGTTGGAGGGAACCAGTCCGTCGATCTGGATACGGGAACTCTTTTCGGGTATCTCTGGGATGCCGCCAACATTCTGCGTGGTTCTGTCGACGCGGCCGACTTCAAGACCTACATTTTTCCACTGCTGTTCTTCAAGCGGCTCTCCGACGTTTATGACGAAGAGTATGCCGTGGCCTTGGATGAGTCCGACGGAGACGTGGAATTTGCCCAGTTCGCAGAGAACCACCGGTTTCAGGTTCCGGAGGATTGCCACTGGAAAGATGTTCGGGCCACGATTGCCCATATCGGGCATGCGCTCCAGAAGGCCATGCGCTGCATCGAGCAGGCGAACCCGGACACCCTGCACGGCATCTTCGGCGATGCCCAATGGACGAATAAGGACCGCCTTTCGGACGTGCTGCTCAAGGACCTGATCGAACACTTTTCGTCGCTCAACTTGAGCAATGAGCACTGCAAAGCGGATATTCTCGGCCAAGCCTACGAATACCTGATCAAGAAATTTGCCGACCTCACCAACAAGAAGGCCGGTGAATTCTATACTCCCCGCTCCGTGGTGGCCTTGCTGGTCCGCATCCTTGCGCCCAAGGCCGGGGAAACCATCTATGACCCGGCCTGCGGAACCGGTGGCATGCTCCTCGAGGCGCTGCACCATGTCAAAGAGCAGGGCGGCGATGAGAACCTCATGCTGGGCAAGCTCTACGGCCAGGAAAAGAACCTGACCACCTCCGCCATCGCCCGAATGAACCTCTTTCTCCACGGCGCGGAGGATTTTCATGTCCAGCGGGGCGACACCCTGCGCGTACCTGCCTTCTATTCCGGCGACAACCTTGCCACCTTCGACTGCGTCATCGCCAATCCGCCCTTCTCCCTCAAAAAATGGGGAGATGACGTCTGGATCAACGACCCCTACGGCCGGAACTTTGCCGGGTTGCCGCCGGCCAAATCCGGCGATTTCGCCTGGGTTCAACACATGGTCAAGTCCATGGCCCGCAGGACCGGCCGCATGGCCGTGGTGGTTCCCCAAGGCGTGCTGTTCCGCATGTCCAAGGAGGGCGAGATCCGACGCAAACTGCTGGAGATGGACATCCTCGAAGCGGTGATCGGCCTCGGCCAGAACATTTTCTACGGCACGGGACTCGCGCCCTGTGTGCTGGTCTTCCGGGACAGAAAACCCGAGGCCCATCGCTGGAAAGTATTGTTCATCGACGCCTCGAAGGAGTTCAAGACCGGTCGTGCCCAGAACGAGCTCCTGCCGGAACACGTGGACCGCATCCATCGCTGGTACGAGGGCTATCAGGATGTGGAAGGGATCTGCCGGGTGGTCACGCAGGGCGAGATCCGCGAGAATGATTTCAACCTGAACATCCCTCGCTACGTGGAGCCGGTGATCGAGGAGGAATCTATGACCATTCATCAGGCCACCGCCAACCTTAAGGAATCGCTGCAGGCGGCGTATGCAGCCGAGGATCGGCTGAAGGCGCTGCTCGAAAAAGAGGGGTTGATGGGATGAGCGACCCATCAACCCGAGTCGAACGTGCGCAGAAACCACGCAAATGCCCCCAATGCAGGCAGGCTCCTCTGGCCAGCGTCCTCTATGGGATGCCCGCTTTCGATGAGGAGTTAGAACGAAAAATGAATGAAGGCCAGATCACGCTTGGTGGCTGCTGTGTCAGCGATGACGATCCAGCGTGGGAATGCACCCACTGCGGGCTCAAGATTTTCCGGAGGCAGGTGCAATGATTTCCCAATCCCAACTTGAAGCCTACCTCTGGGGTGCGGCCACCTTGCTGCGCGGCACCATCGACGCAGGGGACTACAAACAGTTCATCTTCCCGCTGCTGTTCTACAAGCGTCTGTGCGACGTGTACGATGAGGAGTTGGCCGATGCGCTGGAGGAATCCGGCGGCGATCGGGAGTACGCCGCGCTTCCCGAGCAGCACCGATTCCAGATCCCCGAGGACGCCCACTGGAAGGCCACCCGCACCCAGGTCAAGAACGTCGGCAAGGCCATCCAGGACGCCCTCCGGGCCATTGAGACGGCCAACCCCGACACCCTGTACGGGGTTTTTGGTGACGCCCAGTGGACCAACAAGGACCGCCTGCCGGACCGCATGCTGCGCGAGCTGATCGAGCACTTCAGCTCCCAGACGCTTTCGCTTGCCCACTGCCCGGAGGATGAGCTGGGTGTGGGCTACGAGTTCCTGATCAAGCAGTTCGCCGACGATTCCGGTCACACCGCTGCGGAGTTCTATACCAACCGCACTGTGGTTCATCTGATGACCGAGATGCTCGAACCCAAACCGGGCGAGTCGATCTATGACCCCACCTGTGGTTCGGCGGGTATGCTGCTCTCCGCCGTCGCCCATCTGAAGCGACAGAACAAGGAGTGGCGGAACCTGCGCCTCTACGGCCAGGAGCGCAACCTGCTCACCTCCGCCATCGGCCGGATGAACCTGTTCCTGCATGGCATCGAGGACTTCCGCCTCGTCCGGGGCGATACCCTGGCAGGTCCTGCCTTTGTGGAAGGGGACCGGCTCATGCAGTTCGATGTGGTCCTGGCCAACCCGCCGTACTCCATCAAGCAGTGGGACCGCGATGCCTGGTCCGCCGATCCGTGGGGGCGGAACATCTACGGCACCCCGCCCCAGGGCCGCGCCGACTATGCCTTCTGGCAGCACATCATCAAGAGCATGAAGGAAGACACCGGCCGCTGCGCCATCCTGTTCCCCCATGGCGTTCTCTTCCGCAACGAAGAGCTGGCCATGCGCGAGAAGCTCGTGGGCCACGACGTGGTGGAGTGTGTGCTGGGCCTCGGTCCCAACCTCTTTTACAACTCCCCCATGGAAGCTTGCGTCGTCATCTGCCGGATGAACAAACCCAAGGAGCGCAGGGGCAAGGTGCTCTTCCTCAACGCGGTGAACGAGGTGACCCGCGAGCGGGCGCAGAGCTTCCTCACCGAAGAGCACATCCTGCGTATCGTTGCCGCGTACCGGTCTTTTACCGACGAGGATAGCTTTGCCCGGGTGGTCTCCACGGAAGAAATTGCCGCAAAAGGCAGCAACCTCAGCATCCCGCTCTACGTTCGGGTAGATCACGGCCATGGCAATGGAAACGGAGCGGCTGAAACGATCAGCCTCAAGGAGACTATTGTCCATTGGCAGGAAAGCTCCATGGTGCTGAGAGAGTCGATGGACGGCCTTTTCTCGGTTCTTGAAAACGACTACCCGCAGTCGCCGCAGGATTCCACAGATGCAAAGTGAGCAACGTGGGGGAGGACGGATTGAAAGGGTACTCCTCTTTCACGCATCGACATGAAAAGGCAAGGGGGGCCCTGGCGTGACCGGGACGATGGTTCGCCGCAACCCCAGGTTGTGTCAATCCGGCACGCAGGTGGAGCCTTTGCAGGACCCAACCCAGAGCCCTGTGTTGCACGTGATCTAGCCGGTATGCGTTGAGCGAGTTCTGCCGATAGGGTCTATCGGGTGACTTCGAGAAGTTCTGCACAGGTCTCTGGACGCTCTTTTCCCGGAACCGGGATCATGGTCAGAGGAGGGGAAAGTCGATGAAATCGGAAACAGTTCAGCAACTCCAAAGCCGGTTTGATGCTTTGAGTCGGGCCATTCCCGACGAAGGCATTGAATTCTGGTTTGCCCGAGATCTGATGGAGCCCCTTGGCTATGTCCGTTGGGAGAACTTCCTGACCGCCATCAACCGCGCCATAGAGTCTTGCGTCACAACGGGTTACAAGGCGGACGATCATTTTCGTGGCGTCACGAAAATGATCGAGATCGGCAGGGGGGGGCAGCGGCCGGTGGAGGATTTCATGCTCACCCGCTACGCCTGCTATCTGATTGCCCAGAACGGTGATCCCCGCAAGGAACCCATCGCTTTTGCCCAGAGTTACTTTGCCATGCAGACCCGAAGACAAGAACTGATCGAAGATCGGATGCGCTTGCAGGCCCGGCTGGATGCCCGGGAGCGGCTGCGGGAATCGGAAAAGACGCTGTCCCAGAACATCTACGAGCGGGGCGTCGATGACGCCGGTTTCGGCCGGATTCGATCCAAGGGGGATGCGGCGCTCTTTGGCGGCCATACCACCCAGGCCATGAAGGACCGATACGGCATCACCCAAACACGCCCACTGGCCGATTTTCTGCCGACTCTGACCATCGCGGCGAAAAACCTGGCCACCGAGATGACCAACCATAATGTCCAGCAGGAGGACCTGCGGGGTGAAGTCGCCATAACCAGCGAACATGTGCAGAACAACGAAAGCGTGCGCCACATGCTCGGCCAGCGAGGCATCAAACCGGAAACCCTTCCTCCGGAAGAGGATATCAAGAAGCTGGAGCGAAGGGTGAAGGCTGATGAGAAACGCCTGGAACGAAAGTCGGGGAAACTGCCCGGGGGAACGGGGGAATGAGGGATCTATCCCTGAAAGCCGGCTGGAAGATGGTGAAGTTCGGCGAAGTGGTGAAGAACGCCAACCTCGCGGAGCGTGATCCCGAGGCTCATGGCATTGAACGAATCGTCGGGCTGGAACACTTGGACCCGGAGAATCTGCATATCCGGCGATGGGACCCTGTCTCGGAGGGGACCTCGTTCACCCGAAGGTTCGTCCCGGGGCAGACGCTCTTCGGCAAGCGCCGGGCCTATCAACGCAAGGTCGCCTACGCCGAGTTTGAGGGCATTTGCTCCGGGGACATCCTGACGTTTGAGCCGAAAGACCGCAAGGTGCTGCTGCCGGAACTGCTGCCATGGATCTGCCAGAGCAATGCCTTCTTCGATCATGCGCTTGGCACTTCGGCCGGTTCGCTGTCTCCGAGGACCAGTTGGACGGCATTGAAGAATTTTGAATTCCCCCTGCCGCCGCTTGAGGAACAGAAGCGCATTGCCGAGATCCTGTGGGCGGCGGATGAGGCGGTATCAGCCTACCAGGAAGCCCTTACCCTTATTCATATCACTGCCCAAACTCGTCTTGAACACACTCTCAACACTCTGAATTGTTCTGAATTGTCGCTACTAGATGTTCTTTCCGGCAGCCCGGAAAGCGGTTGCTCAGCCCCGCCATCATCCAATGAAACCGGCCATTGGGTATTGTCCTTAGCCGCTCTTTCCGCCAACGGGTATGTCCGAGGAAATCTAAAGCCGGTCGCGAAAACCAACAAAATGGTTGCATGTACTCTGTCCAAAGGTGACTTGCTCATTTCACGGTCCAATACGATCGATTTGGTTGGATTCGCGGGGATTTTTAACGAAGATCGCCCGGATGTTTCTTTCCCTGATACTATAATACGATTGCCAGTAAATACGCAGAAAGCACTTCCTGATTATCTTGAGCTGGTGCTTCTTTCCAATCGGGGTAGACGCCACATGATGAAGACGGCATCGGGCACCAGTAGCAGCATGAAAAAGATCAATAGAAAGATCCTTTTTGAATTCAAATTCCCTGTCCCAGGCCTTGATACCCAGGAACGGATTGTGACGGAATTCAATGAACAGAAGAGGCTTCGAGATGCGATAGCAAATCACGTTTCTAAGACCCGAAGGATGCTCTCGTTGTTCAGTAATGAAGCGATAGGAGCTGCCCATGTTTAACGAAGAAAACACCGTTGAACGTTTGGTCCTCGACACGCTCTGCGCAAGCGGGGTTTCCTTCCGGGTGGCCTCGCCTCACTCCTCCGGCGAACGCCTCGGCTGGCGCTTCATGGCCGCCGAAGAGCTGCCTCGCCAGCACTCCGACGTGCTGGTGGAGTCGATGGTGCGGGACGCCCTCATCCGCCTGAATCCGGAAATCAAGGTCCAGCCCGACCGAGCCGACGAGGTGCTCTATCGTCTGCGGACCATCCCGCTGTCGGTGCAGAACGAAGGCCTCGTGCGGTCCAACGAGCTGTTCGCCGAATGGCTGCGGGGGGAGAAGTCCATGCCCTTCGGGGAGCGGGGCGAACACACGCCGGTGCGCCTCATCGACTTCGAGAACTTGCGCAACAACGAGTACGTGGTCACCAGCCAGTGGGTTTACCCGGTCAGGGAGGGCGGCCGCCGTTTCGACATCGTCCTGCTGGTCAACGGCATCCCGCTGGTGATCGGCGAGGCCAAGACGCCGGTGCGACCGGCGGTGACCTGGATGGACGGGGCCAGCGATATCCACGACGGCTACGAACAGACCGTGCCGCAGATGTTTGTGCCGGGGGTCTTTTCCTTTGCCACCGAGGGCAAACGCTATCGCTACGGTTCGGTGCGCATGCCTCTCGAACTCTGGGGGCCTTGGCACGAAGGGGACAACAAGGCGGAGGGGACGTTAGCGGACGTGCAGCGTTCCCTCCGCTCCATGTTGCATCCTCGCGTGGTGCTGGACATCCTGCAACATTTCACCCTGTTTGCCACCGGCAAGAAGCACCGGCGCATCAAAATCATCTGTCGTTACCAGCAGTACGAAGGCGCCAACCTGATGGTGGCCCGGGTTGTCAGGGGCTACCCCAAGAAGGGCCTGATCTGGCATTTCCAGGGCTCGGGCAAGTCGCTGCTGATGGTGTTTGCGGCGCAGAAGCTGCGGATGCACGCGGGCCTCGGCAACCCCACGGTGGTGGTCGTGGTGGACCGTATCGACCTGGACACCCAGATCACCGCCACCTTCAACGCCGCCGATATCCCGAACATGATCGGAGCTGCCACCCGGCAGGAGCTGCAGAGCCTGCTGGCGGCGGACATGCGCAAAATCCTCATCACCACCATCCACAAGTTCGGCGAGGCGGAGGGTCGCCTGAACGAGCGGCAGAACATCATCGTGATGGTGGACGAGGCGCACCGCACCCAGGAAGGCGACTTGGGACGCAAGATGCGCGACGCGCTGCCCAACGCCTTTCTCTTTGGCCTGACCGGCACGCCGATCAACAAGCGGGATCACAACACCTTCTGGGCCTTCGGAGCGAAGGAGGATGAACAGGGGTACATGAGCCGCTACTCCTTCCAGGATTCGATCCGAGACAAGGCCACGTTGCCGCTTCATTTCGAGGCGGTGGACGTGAAGCTGCACATCAACAAGGACGCCATCGACGAAGCCTACTCCCGGATGACCGAGAGCTTGAGCGAGCTGGATCGGGACGACCTGGCCAAACGAGCCGCCAAGATGGCGATGCTGATCAAAGCTCCGGAGCGGGTGAACGCCATCTGCCGGCACATCGTGGGGCATTTTCGGGAGAAGGTGGAGCCGAACGGCTTCAAGGCCCAGGTAGTGACTTTCGACCGGGAGTGCTGCGTGCTTTACAAGAAGGCCATGGACGAGTTGGTCGGCCCGGAGGCCAGCGCCATCGTCATGCACACCCAAGGAGGCAAATCCGACGAGTACGAGGAATGGAAGCTGGCCAAGGACGAAGAGGAAAAGCTCCTCGACCGTTTCCGCGATCCGAACGACCCGCTCCAGTTCCTGATCGTCACTTCCAAGCTCCTGACCGGCTTCGATGCGCCCATTCTGCAGGTGATGTACCTCGACAAGCCGATGAAGGATCACAACCTGCTGCAGGCCATCTGCCGCACCAACCGGGTCTATCCCGGCAAGACCCACGGTCTGATCGTGGATTACCTGGGTATCTTCGATGACGTAGCCGCAGCCCTGGATTTCGACGAGAAGTCGGTGCAGAAGGTCATCACCAATCTGGACGAGCTCAAGAAGGAACTGCCCGGCGTGGTGGCGAAGTGCCTGGCATTCTTCCCCGAGGTGGACCGCACCGTCGGCGGCTACGAGGGGCTGATCGCGGCCCAGGACTGCCTGCCGGATAACGAGACTCGAGATGCGTTCGCGGCGGCATACTCGGTGCTTACCCGTCTGTGGGAGGCCCTGTCTCCCGATCCCTGTCTCGGTCCCTATGAAAAGGACTACAAGTGGCTGACCCAGGTGTATGAATCGGTGAAGCCGCCGAGCGGCAACGGCAAGCTGCTCTGGCATGCCCTGGGGGCCAAAACCATCGAATTGGCGCATGAGAACGTGCATCTCGAGATGGTGCGCGACGATCTGGAGACCCTGGTAATGGACGCGGAGGTCCTTGAGGGGCTGTTGGATTCCGAGGATCCGGAAAGAAAATCCAGGGAAATCGAGGTCAATCTCGTCGCCCGCCTGTGCAGGCATCAAAGCAACCCGATCTTCGTCGCCCTGGGCGAACGCCTCGAAAAGCTCAAAGAGCGACATGAACAGGGCCTGCTCCACAGTCTCGATTTTCTGAAGGAGCTGTTGACCCTGGCCAGAGAGGTCGTCCAGGCCGAGAAGCAGGTGGACCCGGTGGACGAACAGGCCAAGGCCAAAGCGGCCCTGACCGAACTGTTCGCCGAGGTGAAGAGCGGTAAGACGCCGGTGGTGGTCGAGCGGGTTGTCAAGGACATCGACGAGATCGTGCGTTTGGTCCGGTTCCCCGGCTGGCAAAACACCAAGGCTGGAGAGCGCGAGGTTCAAAAGGCCCTGCGCAAAGTGATTTACGTGAAGTACCAGGTGAAGGACCAGGATCTGTTCGACAGGGCCTACGGGTATATTCGCCAGTATTACTGACCTTGCCTCTGCCGTTTGGAGGAACAGTTACGGTGAAGGTCGCAGGCAGGGAGGGAGGTTCCCATGGCATACGAACACCTGAGGCGCTACGGGCTTCAGCCGTCCTTCGAGGAGGCGGCGGGGCAGGGTGGCCTGTGCCTTGCCCGGATCACGGAACAGCATCGGGATCGCTACAAGGTCATGAGCGAGGACGGGGAGCTGTGGGGGGAGGTCTCGGGAAAGCTGGCGTACCTCGCCGGGGACGAGACAGCCTTTCCCGCAGTGGGGGACTGGGTCCTCATGGACCTCCCGGAGGGCTCCGGGAGCAGCGGGGTGATCCGCCGCGTGCTTCCCCGAAAGAGCGCTTTCGAGCGTCGTGCGGCGGGGACGGCCCACGCCGTGCAGGTGGTGGCGGCCAACGTGGACGTGGTGTTCCTCTGCATGGCCCTGGTGGGGGATTTCAACCTGCGTCGCCTGGAGCGCTACCTCTCCGTGGCCTGGGGGAGCGGGGCCGTGCCGGTCATCGTCCTGACCAAGGCGGATCTGTGCGATGACCTGCCCGCCCACCTCGAAGAGGTGACCTCGGTGTGTGCCGGTGCCCGGGTCCTGTCCTGTTCCTCCCTGGAAGAGGAGGGCTTCCGCCACGTCCTGGAGGGCATCCCTCCGGGTTCCACTGTGGCTTTCCTCGGGTCGTCGGGGGTGGGCAAGTCCACCCTGATCAACCGGCTGCTGGGGGAGGACGTGCTCGCCACGGGGGAGGTTCGGGAGGACGACGGCCGGGGGCGACACACCACCACCCACCGGCAGCTGATCCTTCTTCCCGGAGGGGTCCTGGTCATCGACACCCCGGGGATGCGGGAACTCCAGCTCGATTCGGGGGACCTATCCCGGTCCTTCGACGACATCGGAGAGCTTGCGGCCCGGTGCCGGTTCCCGGACTGCACCCACGAAACGGAGCCGGGCTGCGCCGTGCGGGAGGCCGTCGCCCGGGGGGAGCTTTCGCCCAGGCGCCTCGACAGCTTCCGGAAGCTCCGCAGGGAGATGGACTACGCGGCGCTGGACTCGCGGCAGCGGGAGCGGGAGAAGATCCGCCACATGTTCGGGAGTATGGGGGAGATGAAGCAGCTGGTCCGCGAGGCGAAGCGCAAGAACCGACGCTAGTTTTCCTGAAGGGGTTCCTGGGGCGATCCTCCGGTCGGATGGGCGGGGCTTTCTCAGCCGGGAGCCCCGCCTTCGCCTTTCAGGTGTGCCCCCAGGGAGGGGCAGAGGGCTTCCGCCGCCTCCGCCGCCTCCTGGGGCAGGGGGAGGCCGGATCGGTGGAGACAAAGCAGTTCGTCCCCTCCCGGGGTGCCCGGGAGGACCCCCACCAGGACGTAGCCCTGCTGGCGCGCCGCCTCCGCCTCGAAGGCCGTGGCGGGAAGCTCCAGGGGCAGGTGCAGCAGCAGGTGGCGGTAGCCTCGTTCCAGCAGGTGGGCGGTCAGCTCCCGCAGACGCAGCGGGAAATCCGCGCCGTAGGCGTGGACCCGCAGGTTGGTCCGCCCCTTCGGGGTCTGGGAGGTGACGGAAAGGATGCTTCGGGGAGCGAGGCCCTCCCGCCCTCCCTCCTGCGGCGGGGCGAGGTTTTCTCCCCACCGGGCGTAGAGTCCCGCAAGGAGCCCCCGAGCCGTCGGGGGGACCCCCAGAGGCCCCAGGACCCCGGAGGGGCCCAGGGGGTGGAAGAAGAGGGCACAGGGGCCTTCGGTTTCGGGGGAGAAGGGCGTGGCGGGGGTGTAGGGGAGCAGGGCGCAGGGGGCGAAGCCCTCGGGGGGAAGGGATCGGGCCTCCCCAAGGGGGTACGTCGCCAGGAGCCCCCCTTGGCCTTCCCGGATCGCCTGCTCCTTCACCGCCCGGAGCAGCCGTCTGCGACAGGGCTCCTCGGGGACCCCGGGGAGGATGTGGCAGGGGCCCATCAGTCCCAGGGTCGGTCGGGCGTCGTGGCGTCCCCATCCCTGGAGGGCCAGGTTCCTTCCCCCGGCGTTCCGTGCGGCGAAGAGGGCCTGGGTCGGGTCCGTCAGCAGTTCCGCCCAGGGAAGGGAGGGGAAGCCTCCCTCTTGGGCCAGGGCGTCCTTCTGGGCGGGAAGGACTCGGTCCGCAGAGGCGGGAGCGCGGTCCTCGCCCTCTTCGGGAGGGGGCGGACAGGTTCCTGCCTCCGGGGGCGTCCCGGCCCCTTCGGGCAGGCGTTTATGGTGGACCCCAATGTCAAGACCACGGGAGCGGCAAGGTTTGTTAAGGTCAGACCGCCATGGAACCCGGGGTGGTGAAGTGCACTTCCTGTGGAGTCCGGTAGCGCAGCGATGAATGAAGCCGTTGCTCGTTGTAGAACTTCATATACTCTCTAAGTCCCAACTTGAGCTCTCGAACCTCCTGGTAGTCGTTCAGGTAGAGCCATTCGTACTTCAAGGTCCTCCAGAAACGTTCCACGAAGATGTTGTCCAACGCTCGCCCTCGGCCATCCATGCTGATGCGGATCTCCCGGTCCTTCAGTGGCCCCAGGAAGGCCTTGCTGGTGAACTGGCTGCCCTGGTCGGTATTGAATATCTCCGGTGTCCCCTGGGACAGGGCCTCTTCCAGAGCTTCGATGCAGAAGGTCGCGTCCAGGGTGTTGGACAGTCCCCAGGACAGGACGTACCGGCTGTGCCAGTCGATCACCGCCACAAGGTACAGGAAGCCGCTGTTCATGGGAAGGTAGGTGATGTCCGTGCTCCATACCTGGTTCGGCCTGTCAATGGAGACACTGCGAAGCAGGTAGGGGTAGATCTCGTGCTCCGGGTGAGACTTGCACTTGCCCGGCTTGGGGGCCAAGCCTTCGAGACCCATGAGCTGCATCAGACGCTGGATGCGTTTTCGATTCACGTCGTAGCCCTCCCGACGTAACCAGGCGGTCATCCGACGGCTCCCGTAGGTGGGCACGGCGGTGTACTGACGGTCGAGGCGCTCCATGATTTCAAGGTTCTCCTGCGTCTGCATGCCCCAGGAATCTCCGACGTAGTAGCTGGAACGATTCAGGCCCAGGAGGTCGCACTGGCGACGGATGCTGATCCGGGGGTGATGGGGATCCACGGAGGCTCGTTTGGCCTCAAGCGTCAACTCCAGCTTTTTTTTTGAGCCAGTCAAGCTCCATCTTGAGCCGACCGATCTCCTGGTACAACGGGGCTGTCAGGGTCTCCGCCCTCACCGGTCGCTCCTGGTGCTGGAAGGCGTTCGGGAGCTGCTGCAGGAGCTGGGCCTTCCATTGGCTGATCTGGACGGAACAGACGCCGAACTCGCTGGATAGCTGGGCCAGGGTCTTGTCCCCTTTGAGCGCCGCCAGGGCCACCTTGCTCTTGAACTCCGGTGATCGTCGTTGCCGTTTGACCGTCATCGTGTCCCCTCTCTTTCGGGGGCCCAGGGCTCGGACCGACTCCGCACTTAGCTTAGCTCCTGGTCCATTTTTCGGGGTCCACTATAGTTTGAAGAAGTGAAGCTCCTGACGGTTTGCGGTCCCCTCCGTCAGGGTCACCTGGTCCATCAGGTGGAGGAGCATGTAGAGCCCCAGACCCGCCTCTCCGTCCCGCTCCGAGGCCTTGTCGGGGGTGTAGGCGGTCAGGTCCTGTCGGGAAAGGGGGCGTCGGTGTCCCGCCAGGGAGATGCGCAGCCCCAGGGGTACTCGCCGAAACCGGACCTCCACCGCCTCGTCCCCCGTCGATTCGCCGAGGGGGACCGCCAGGGCGGAGAAGGCCTCCTCCAGGGCCAGCTCCAGCTTGCACCCGTCCTCCTGGGAAAAGCCCAGCCGGGAGGACAGCTCCCGAAGCGTCGCCAGCAGGAGGGGCAGGAAGGCCGGTTCGGGGGGCAGGTGGACGCTCAGCGTCCCGTGCATGGGGATCCCGGAAGGGCAGCGGACGGGCATGGGCGAAGCCTCCTGGCGGCGCGGGATGGGGTTTGGGGGGACGGCGGTTCGATACGGGTTCTTCAGTGTGGTAACATCCCCTGGAACTCATGATAACACGGCCGTGGGAAGGGGGTTCGACCCCGACCCCGTTGTCTTCCGGTGTTATCGGGTGGGGTTTCTCAAAGGACCTTCGGTTCCCGCTGGAGACGGCGGCGGGGTGGTGCCCTTCGGGTTTCGGGACGGAGGGCTGGACGGCTTCACGGAGAGGGGAAGGAACCGGATCATGAGAACCGCTTGGAGAAACGCGGTGTTGTTTGCCCTGGTCCTGTGCGGGGTCTGGACGGGGACGGCCTTCGCCTTTTCGGCGGCCCGGGTGGAACAGGATGCCCGGGAGGCCCTGCGGGGGCTCTACGAGACCACCCCGGAGGCGGGGGATCTGGCGAAAGAGGCCAAGGGAATCCTGGTGTTTCCCCAGGTGGTGAAGGCGGGGTTCGTGGTGGGGGCGCAGCACGGCATCGGGGTGCTGTTCCAGCAGGACGCGGTGACGGGATATTACGAGACCGACGCGGCCTCCTACGGCATCCAGGCGGGGGTGCAGAAGTTCGGCTACGCCCTCTTCCTCCTGTCCGACTCGGCCATGGAGAACCTGCGCACCAGCGACGGGTGGGAGGTGGGGTCCTGCCCGAGCCTGGTGATCGTGGACAAGGGTTGGGCCCGGTCCCACACCACCACCACCGCCCGCAAGGACGTGTACGCCTTCTTCTTCGGCCAGCACGGGCTGATGCTGGGCATGGGCTTCCAGGGGTCCAAGGTCACCCGGGTGACCCCGGACAGCTGAGGGATCCGGGGCATCCCGAGGTCGTACCGAAGGGGTGTCGATGGAGTCTCCCGCCCGGAGTCACGGGGCGCATCTTCGCTGTGATGTATGGTGTTTTATGGTGCATTGGGCATGGCGTTTCTCATCTTGCGGCAAAGGAGAGGACGGCATGGCGGAAAACTACTATGCGGAAAAGCTCAACGCGGCGAAGCTGTTCCAGGTGTACGAGACGGCGATCCCTCGGGTCCGGCAGTACTTCGAGGAGGAGATCCGCTTCGTGCGCCAGGACCTGACCGGAACGGAGCGGGTCCTGGAGGTGGGGGCCGGGTACGGACGCATCCTTCGGGAGTTGGCTCCCCACGCGGCATCCCTGGTGGGGATCGACATTTCCGAGGACTCCGTCGTCCTGGGACGGGAGTACCTGGCGGACTGTCCCCGCTGCCGCATGGAGACGATGGACGTTTACCGGCTCCCCTACGAAGAGGCTTTCGACGTGGTCCTCTGTCTGCAGAACGGCCTCTCCGCCATGCGGGGGCAGGCCTCGGACCTGGTGGCCCGGTGCCTGCGCGCCCTGGTCCCGGGGGGGAGGGCCTACTTCAGCAGCTACAGCTCCCGGTTCTGGGAGACCCGCCTGACCTGGTTCCGGGAGCAGGCACAGAAGGGGCTCCTGGGGGAGATCGACGAGGAGAAGACCCGGGATGGGGTCATCGTCTGCGTGGATGGTTTTCGGGCCACCACCTACTCCCCCGAGGACCTGGACCGGCTGGGAAGGGAGACGGGGTGTCCCTACCGAGTGCAGGAGGTGGACGAGTCCAGCGTGTGGCTGGTTCTGGACAAGCCGGTGGGGCATCGCCCCGCCTGACGGCTCGGTTCAGAGAAGAAGGCAGCGGGGGACCTCCGGTCGGGGGTCCCCCGCTGCCTTCGTGCGTTTCTCCCCGAAACGGACCCCCTGGGGATTGTGTGGTGCTTCATCGGGTTAGTAGAATGGAGGAGCCCGGAAGGGGGTGAAGGGGTTGGAGGAGGAGCGTCCTTCCTACGGGGAGCTGGAGCAGCGTTGTCGTCGGGCGGAATCCCTCCTGGAGGTCCTTCTCTTGGGATCCGTCGTCCCTGGGGACGACGGAGTGGAGACGCCGTTGAGTGCCGCTTGGTGGGACGCCTCCGGGGTCTCCGCCGCGAGGTCCCTCCAGGGGGCGCTGTTGGATGCGATCCCCGCCCCCGTGTTCTATAAGGACCTTTCGGGACGCTACCTGGGGGTCAATCGGGCCTTCGCGGAGTTCCAAGGTTGCCCGGCGGGGGCGTTTGTGGGCAAGACGGTCTACGACGTCGCCCCGCCGGAACTGGCGGAGCAGTACCACGCCAAGGACCTGGAACTCTTCCGGGACGGGGAGATGCAGGTCTACGCCTCCCAGATGCGGAACGCCCAGGGAGAGCTGCGGGACGTGGTGTTCCACAAAGCCCCTCTCCGGGGGGCCGACGGGGCCGTCCGGGGGCTCATCGGGGTGATCCAGGACGTGACGGAGCGCAACCGGGCAGAGGAGGCCCTGGCCCGTTCCCAAGGGTTCCTGCGGACCCTGGTGGACACCATCCCGGACCTGATCTGGCTCAAGGATCCCCAGGGGGTCTTCCTGAGCTGCAACCCCCCCTTCGAGCGCTTCTTAGGCGCCCAGGAGGAGGAGATCCTCGGGCGAAGGGACGAGGATTTTCTGGACCGGGACCAGGCAGCGTTCTTCCGGGAACACGACCGGTTGGCGGCGGAGGCCGGGGGGCCCCGGGTCAACGAGGAGTGGTTGGTCTTCCGGGACGGGAGCTACCAAGGGCTTTTCGAGACCATCAAGACCCCCATGTGGGACCTGGAGGGGAATCTGGTGGGGGTTCTGGGGATCTCTCGGGACATCACGGCGCACAAGCGGACGGAGGAAGCCCTTCGGGCGGGGGAGGAACTGTGGCGAAGCTACGTGGAGAACGCCCCCTACGGGATCTTCGTCACCGACGGAAAGAGGCGTATCCTCCAGGCCAACGCCGAGGCCTGCAGGATGTCGGGATACTCGGAGGAGGAACTGCTTGCCCGGAGCCTCCCGGATCTCCTCGTCCCGGATAGCCTTCCCGAGGCTCTTTCCGCCTTCCAGGAGGTTCTTGAGACCGGTCGCTCCTACCGCGAGCTGGGTTTCGCGACGAGGGCGGGGGAGCCGCGCCGGTGGTCTCTGGCGGAGGTAAGGCTTTCGCCTACCCGGTTTCTGGGGTATGCCCGGGACATCACCGCACGGCTTCGGGCGCAGAGAGAGCGGGAGCAGCTTCGGGAGCAGCTGCTCCATTCGCAGAAGATGGAATCCGTGGGGCGTCTGGCCGGGGGGGTGGCCCACGATTTCAACAACATGCTGGGGGTCATCCTGGGGCAGGCGGAGATCGCCCTGGCCCGGACGGAGCCGAGCAACCCCCTGCACGGAGCCCTGAAGGAGATCCGGAAGGCCGCCGCTCGGTCCGCGGACCTCACCCGTCAGCTTCTCGCCTTCGCCCGCAAGCAGGCCTCGGCCCCCCAGGTGCTGGACCTGAACGAAACGGTGGAGGGCCTTCTGGGGATCCTGCATCGCCTTCTGGGCGAAGACATCCGTCTGGACTGGATCCCCGGGGAGGGAGGGACCGTCCGGATGGATCCCGCCCAGGTGGACCAGATTCTGGCGAACCTCTGCGTGAACGCCCGGGACGCCATCGACGGGGTGGGGCGCATCGTCATCGCCACGGCACGGACCACCCTTCGGGAGGCGCCGAAGGAGCCTGTCTACGGCGTCGCCGTCCCGGGGGAGTACGCGGTCCTCTCTGTGGGGGACGACGGGTTCGGCATGGACGAAGAAACCCGATCCCACCTCTTCGAGCCCTTCTTCACCACCAAGGTTCCGGGACAGGGGACGGGGTTGGGGCTGGCCACGGTCTACGGCCTGGTCACCCAGAACCGGGGGTTCCTCCAGGTGGACAGCGCACCAGGAAAGGGATCCACGTTCCGGGTCTATCTCCCCTGGTTCGACGAGGCTCCGTCGGTTGCCCCGGACGGGGAAGGGGGGGAGGTGTCCGCTCGCTCCCAGGGGGAAACCCTCCTCCTGGTGGAGGACGAACCGGCGATCCTCCGGGTGGTGAAGATCCTGCTGGAGGGGTTGGGCTACCGGGTCCTGGCGGCGGGAACGCCCCGGGAGGCCCTGGAGCTGGCGCGACGCCACCGGGACGATATCCGGCTCCTGGTGACCGACGTGGTGATGCCGGAGATGAACGGTCGGGAGCTGGCGGAGGCCGTCCAGAGTGTTTCTTCCAGGATTCGCTGTCTCTTCATGTCCGGGTACGCCGCCAACGTGCTGGCCGAACGGGGGATCCCGGCGGGAGCCCGGCTTCTCCAGAAGCCCTTTTCCTCCTCCGAACTGGCCGCCAAGGTCCGGGAGGTTCTGGATCTCCCGTAGTTTCCCGCGCCCTTGGGGGCGGGAGCTTCTGCCCTGGGGGGCCTCCCCTCGGGATGTTCCAACGCCAAGGAGGGTGTCCTTTCATGAAAAGAGCGATTTGGATGGGTCTGGTCCTTCTCCTCTCCCTGGTGGCGTTCTCCCCCGCATGGGGGCTGACCGACGAGGAATACCGCCAGCTGCTCGCTCAGTCCCAAGAGTTCCGGGAGGCGGACGAGGGTCTTCGGGGAGCCTGGGAAGAGGCGAAGGAGAAGCTGACTCCCGGAGAGTTCCGACGGCTTGGGGAGGTGCAGCGGGCCTGGCTGCGAGAGGGACGGGATGTCGGGGCGGGGCGGCGGATTCGCGAAGGAGTTCCGAAGGCCAAAGCCTATGCCGACGCCACCATGGACCAGGTGGTCCTCATCAACGGGGAGATCTCCCGATCCTTCCTGAGGAAGAACCCCAAGGGGGCTCAGGGGCTCTATGTCCTTTCCCGCAAAGGCGTTTCGGGGGTCCTGGAGGTGTATGGCACCGACGACAAAGGGCGGGAACTCTTCGTGGCCTTGGAAGCGACGGTTCGGGACGGAAAGGGCGCGGCGAGGACGGTGTCCTTCCAAGGCAGGGGCGTCCTGGCCAACGGCCGGGCGTCGGTGGTCTCCGACTCCGTCCCGAAGCGGGAGCTGACCCTGCTCTTCTCGGGGAGAGAGGTCACGGTGGTCACCGGACCGGCCTTCCGGGACGGGGGCGGGGTCGTCCCCGATGGGGTGTACGTCCGCTAGGTCGGATCCGCCCCCAGGTCCGGCGGGCCGAAGCGGGGTCACTTCCGGGAAGGGGCGGGAAAAACAGCTCGCGGGGCAGACCGTTGGGGCGGTTCCCGCCTTCCCGGCGGGGTTGGGAGAAAAGGGCGTCGCCCTGCCGCGTCGCGGGGTGATTCGAGGAGGGGGACATGCCTTTGGTCTTCGCCGGTCTGATCCAAAACCTCTCTTTTCTGGTGGCCCTCTCGGTGGTCTCCGGGTTCGTGGAGCGCCGCTGGCGGGGGACCTTGGGGGCGGCGGTGCTTCAGGGGACGATCTTCGGCACCGCTTCGGTGATCGGAATGCTGACCCCCCTGGTGCTGGGGCCGGGGCTCATCTTCGACGGCCGCTCCGTGATGGTGAGCCTCGGAGGGCTGTTCTTCGGACCCTGGGCTGCGGCGGTGTCCGCGGTCATGGCGGCGGTCTGCCGGGCCCTCCAGGGAGGGGTGGGCACCTACACGGGCATCTTGGTGATCCTCTCCTCCGCCCTGTGGGGGGTGGTGTTCCATAGGCGTTGGACCCTGCGGGGCGTGCCCGCCTCCTACGGGATGCTCTGGGGGTTCGGGGTGGGGGTGCACGTCGCCATGCTCCTTCTCATGTTCACCCTCCCAGGAGGAGCCGCGTGGCTGGTGCTGCGCCGCATCGGCCTGCCGGTGATGCTGGCCTACCCCCTCACCACGGTGCTCATCGGTGCCATCCTCTCGGACCAGCGAGGCCGGATCCGTCTCCTGGGAGAGATGCGGGAGAACGAGGAACGCCTGCGCCTGGCCCTGCACGCCACCAACCAGGGGCTCTTCGACCTGAACTGCCAGACCGGCGAAACGCTGGTGAACCCGGAGTATGCCCGCATGCTGGGGTACGATCCGGGGTCGTTTCGGGAGAGCCATGAGGAATGGGTGCAGCGGCTCCATCCCGAGGACCGGGAGGCGGCGGTGGGGGCCTACGAAGGCTACGTTGCCGGGCTTCTGCCGGAGTACCGGGCGGAATACCGGATGCGGTCCGTCTCCGGGGATTGGCGGTGGGTTCTTTCCCTGGGAAAGGTGATGGAATGGGATGACCGGGGGCGTCCCCTGCGCATGCTGGGGACCCACACGGACATCACCCCCCTCAAGAAGGCGGAGGAGGCCCTTCGGCTCATAGCCGAGGCGGACGTCCCCCCGGGGGAGGACATCTTCCGCTTCCTGGTCCGCCACATGGCCCTGTCCCTGGACATGAGCCATGCCTTCATTGCCCGCCTCGACCCGGGGGAGCCGGGGTGGGGGCACTGCGTCGCGGGCTGGGGGCCCCAGGGTTTCCGGGAAAGCGGGTTTTCCTTTCCCCTGGAGGGATTGGCGGGGGAGGTGGTTTCCCGGGGCAGCTGCCTGGTCCCCTCGGGCATCCGGGGCGTCTTCCCCCGGGACGCAAGGCTGGAGGAACTGGGGGCGCAAAGCGGCTGGGGGACCCTCCTGCGGGGAGGGGACGGGAAAGCCTTGGGCCTGGTGGTTCTCCTGGATCGTCGCCCCCTGGAGGTGGACCCCAGCGCTCGGTCCCTCTTCCGCAGCTTCGCCTCCCGTTTGACCGGGGAGATGGAGCGCCAGCGGACGGAGGAGAAGTACCAGACCCTCTTCCGGGAGATGCTCGATGGGTTCGCGGTCCACGAGATCCTCTGCGACGAGACGGGTAAGCCCACGGATTACCGGTTTGTGGCGGTGAACCCAGCCTTCGAGAAGATGACGGGGCTTCGGGGGGAGGAGATCCTCGGGCGCCGGGTGAAGGAGGTTCTCCCCGGAACGGAGGAGAGCTGGATCGAGACCTACGGACGGGTGGCCCTGACGGGGGAGCCGGTGCATTTCGAGAGCTACTCCCAGTCCTTGGAAAAGCACTTCGAGGTCACCGCTTACTGTCCCCAGAAAGGGCAGTTCGCCTGCCTCTTTGCCGACGTGACGGCCCGGAAGAAGGCGGAGCAGGAACGGAATCGCCTGGAGGATCAGGTGCGCCAGGCCCAGAAAATGGACTCCATCGGCAGGCTCGCGGGGGGCGTGGCCCACGACCTGAACAACCTTCTCACCCCCATCCTGGGGTACGGGGAGATCCTGCAGGCGGAGTTTCGGGGGGACGAGGAAAAGCGGGAGTGTGTGGAGGAGATCCTCCGGGCGGGCCAGCGGGCCCGGGACCTGGTGGCCCAGCTGCTGGCCTTCGGGCGCAAGCAGGTTCTGGAGTTTCGGACCCTGGACCTCAACGAGGTCGTCCGGGGGTTCGAGAAACTGCTGCGTCGGACCATCCGGGAGGACATCAAGCTCCGGTTCTTTCTGCAGGACCCCCTGCCTCCCATCCGGGGAGACGCGGGGCAGCTGGAACAGGTCCTCCTGAACCTGGCCGTGAACGCCCAGGACGCCATGCCCCAGGGCGGGGTCCTCTCCGTCGAGACGGGGGCGGCGGACCTGGACGAGGCCTACGCCGCTTCCCACCAGGGGATGACGGTGGGGCGCCACGTCCTCCTGGTGGTGAGCGATTCCGGGAAGGGGATGGACGAGGAGATGCGGGCCCACCTCTTCGAGCCCTTCTACACCACCAAGGAGAAGGGAAAGGGCACGGGACTGGGCCTGGCCACGGTGTACGGCATCGTCAGGCAGCACGGAGGGTGCATCTGGGCCTACGGGGAGTCGGGGCAGGGCATGACCTTCAAGCTCTTCTTCCCCCAGGGGGAAGGAGGCGAAGGGGCCCCGCCTTCCCCAGAGGCTTCGTCCCGGGACCTCCGAGGGCAGGAGACGATCCTCCTGGTGGAGGACAACGACATGGTCCGGTCCCTGGCCTGCATCCTGCTCCGTCGACAGGGGTACACGGTCCTGCCGGCGGCAGACGGCAAAGAGGCCCTCTCGGTCCTGGAGTCCCACGGAGGGGCGGTGCACCTCCTGCTGACCGATGTGGTGATGCCGGAGATGAACGGCCGGGTTCTCTACGACGCGATGAAGGTCAGGGTCCCGGACATCCGGGTCCTCTTCATGTCCGGCTACACGGAGAACGTCATCGCCCACCAGGGGGTTCTGGACCCGGGAGTCCACTTCCTCCCCAAACCCTTTTCCGCCGAGACCCTGGCGGCGAAGGTTCGGGAGGCCCTGGAACAGCCCTAGGGTTTCCCTTCAGGAGATCCGGCAGAAGAGAGGAGCGGGGGGAACCCGGTCACCCGGGTTCCCCCCGCTCCTGGTTGGGGCCGGGGTCAAGGGACCCCGCGGTTTCGTCTAGCCTTTTCTGCGGCGAATCAGAGAGAGCGCG
The DNA here is from genome assembly GCF_000165795.1 of Aminomonas paucivorans DSM 12260. Lineage (NCBI taxonomy): Bacteria > Thermotogati > Synergistota > Synergistia > Synergistales > Synergistaceae > Aminomonas > Aminomonas paucivorans. The sequence continues at coordinate 793,782 of NZ_CM001022.1, forward strand.
GGGATCAGGAGAAGCGCCACCAGGGGCAGGAGCCCCAGAGCCTCGCACCCGCCGCCTCCTCCTCCTCCCCCGCCGCCGGTGGGCGCCACCGTGGGGGCAGCCCCTCCGCTGGTGGTGAACTGGAAGGAGGAGGACCGCTCGAAGTTCTCCGCCACCACCGCCCCGTAGGGGTTGAACGCCGCCGCGGGGTCGTCGGGGTTCTGCACCGACGGGCTTTGTCCACAGTAGGACTCCTGGGCGGTTCCGCCGGGGTTGCTGGCGGTCACGTCCACCTTGTAGGTGCCTCCCGTGTAGCCGGAGACCACGGCGGAGTAGATCCCGTCGCTTGCCGTCGCGTCCCCTCCGGTCCCGTCGTCCCGGAAGGTCAGGGGCGAAACGGCCCCTGCGGGATCCGTGAGGGTTCCCACCACCGTGGCGCCCTTCAGGGCCACGCCGTTTCGGTTCACCCGGGCCAGGAGCAGCGCGGGGCGGGAGCTGGCGACGGTGCTTCCCCCGTCCGCCAGGCCCAGGGTGACGGAGTACCCCGTGCCGGTCCCGGGTTCCCCGGTGGCGGAGCAGGAGACGTCCAGGGACGCCGCGGTGACGTTGGTGAGCTGGAGGCTCCAGGTGCCCGCCGCAGGACCGCTGATCCGCTTGGAGAAGCTGATGGCCCCTCCCTGATCCTGCACGTCCCCGGAGACGATGCCCACCGCCCCTCCCGGGCCGGTCAGGGTGAGAGTCACCCCGGCTGCGGTGCCCTTCCAGCCCGCGAAGAAGGTGGCCGTCCCCAAGGTGCTGTCCACCCGGAAGGTCTTGGTGGTGGAGGCCCCCGCCGCCAGGGTTTCCTTGAAGGTGCCCAGGCTCACGGCGTCGGAGGTCTTGCCCAGGGCGGCGAAGAAGACCTGCTGGAGCGCCGCCTGATCCACCGGGGAGGCGAAGTACTGTCCCCCCGTGCCGTCGGCCAGCTGCGTCAGGGCGAAAGAGCCTGCCTGACCTCCGGCGCCGTATCCCACGGTGATGAGGGGCACCTTCTGGGCCTGGTACTCCCCGATCACCTCCCCCACGGATTTGGACGAACTGTTGTCCTCCCCGTCGGTGAGCAGGTAGGTCACCCCCAGCAGGTCCGCGCTCAGGGCGGTTTTCTGGGCCACGAACTGGCTCAGGGCGTAGGAAGCGGCATCGTAGATGGCGGTGCTCCCCCCGGAGGTGAGCCCGTTGATGGCCGCCTTGGCTGCTGCCCTCGTGGCTGCCGCGGCTGCGTCGTTCGACGCGATCAGGGTGATGGGGTAGACCTGGGAGGTGGAGTCGTCGAACTGGACGATCCCCACGTAGACGTTCTTGGGCAGGGAGTCCACCAGGTTGCAGGCTGCGGTCTTGGCGTAGGAAAGGGGCGTGGGATCGTCGGGTTTGTCCGGGTTGGTTCCCATGCTTCCCGACCGGTCCAGCACGATCTGGTAGACCATGGTGGCCTCGGCGAGCCAAAGGATCTTTAGGTTCGCCTGGGCCGCCGCCAGGTGGGTCCCGGGGGTCACGGCGTTGAGATAATCCCCGGAGGTGGTGACGGGCTTGGAGAAGCTGTACTGCACCCGGCTGGGCTTCACCGTGGTGTCCCCGCTCACCCCGTCCTGGGAGGGAGCCTGCAGCAGCACCTGCCAGCAGCTCTTGCCGTACATGCGCTTCTGCGCCGTGTCGGTGCTGGTCACGTAGAAGGCGGCGATGGAGTGGTTGAGCCACCCCCCGTCGTTGTTCTTCATGGCGTTCCACTGGCTGTTCATGATGGCGGCCCCGGAGGGGGACACGTCGCTGGACCAGGGCCAGGACCGGGGCGGGTTGGTGTAGGTGGCCACGTATTCATCGTAGAGGGCGTAGACGTAGTGTCCCGTCTCGTGCCCCAGGGTGTAGCCGCCGTTGGCCTGGCTGGTGGCGGTGGAGGCGGCTCCCACGAAGGTGGTGGAGTTGAACACGTCCCCGAAGGTGATCACCTGTCCGGGTTTGCCGTAGCCCGCGATGGCCCCGGTGGGCCAGGCGTTGGCCTTCCAGAGCACCGAGGCCTTGTCCCCGAACTTGCCGCCCTGGTAGATGTACACCGTCCCCAGGGTGTGCTGGCCGTTGGACTGCTGATAGAGGGCGTCGGCCCAGTACTTGATGACCGACTCCACCTCCAGGGCCCGGGCACGTTTCGGGTCCCCCGCAGGGACGCTGTCCGCCGAGAGGGTGTCGTGGTAGCTGATGGTCATGTCGAAGGTGGTCTTGGAGACCGCTCCCCTGGAGGCCTCCGGAAGGCCCGGGGTGTACCGGAGCCACTTCCCGCTGATCTGGACGCGGGGGGTGGAGAGGAAGGAGTTGTCCGCCAGGGCGATGGGCACCTGCACCACCGCCAGGAGAAAGGCCAGAAGGGCCAAGAGTTTTCCTGTCCTTGTGGTTCTCATGCGTTCCACCTCCTTCGGGGCCGGTCCCGGGAGGGCCCGGCTCCACGGCAGCGCGCCCTCCTGCCGCCCTTCTGCGGCCGGGGCGCCCCGTTTCCTGGGTTTGCCCGTGCGGACGGAACCTGTGTTTTCCCGACGAAGACCCCCCTCCGGAAGGATGGCAAGCGGCGCGAACACATGCAAGGCCGAGCCGGAATCATGTCTGTTTATCTTAGTGATATCCTGCGACGGCAGTCAACTGTATTGTTATTTATGAGAAAATGCGTAGGGATAAGAAAGCAGGGGATGCATCCCCGAGGGGACATGGTGGGGGAAACGTGGTAGGGTAACCGAACCTGGGTTCCTCCAGGTCTTCGAAGCCGGAGGGAGAGGGGCGACGCTGTCGGGGGGGCTCCGGGAAGAACCTCCCTCCGAGATCTCCCCACGGGAGGTGCACCGTGTATCGAGTCTTCAGCTATGCCATGGCTCTTTTCTGGGTGCTGGTGCAGCAGACCTGCCTGGGCTGCGCCCGCTGGGCCTGCGACGACCTGGAGGGGACGAAACGCCCCCTGAAGCCGTTTCTCCGGGGACAGGGGGCGTTCTTCCTGCTCCTGGCCCTTCTGGCGGCGGCGGACCTGGCGGGGCTGGTCCCCCGGCTGCACCACCACACCAACAACTCCCCCTCCCTGGTCTGGCAGTTCCTCTGCACCGCCATGTTGGTTCTCGACGGGGGCCTTCTGGCCTACGAGTGGCGTTTCTACCGCCTCCACGCTTCCGGGGCCTCCGGGGCGGGAACGGACCGGGCCTGGGAGGTCTTCCTGCTGTGGGGAGGGCTTTGCCTGGCCCTGTACGGGGTCTACTTCGCCGGGGCGGTTTCCGTGGCCTGGCGGCACTCCCTGGATTTGCGGGAATGGGGGCACCTGTGCCTCTTCTACTTCCGCATCGTCAACACCCTGTATCTGATCCTGGAGGGAAGCATGGGACTGGTGGCCTTCCTGCTGTGGAGAAACCTGCGAAGGGAGGCGGTGGGGCGTGCCCTTTCCTGAGGGGTTCTACCTGTGGGTCGCCCGCTGGGAGGGCATCGAAGGCTTCCTGGCCACCCTGGAGGTGGGGGCCAACATGCTCTGCAGCGCCGCGGACATCATCTTCGTCTTCTGGTTTCTGCGCATCGCCGACCTTGCCCGAGGAGAAGAAGGGCTTCCCCCCATCCGGTGGCGCTACGCCGTGCTGGCGGTCTGCCTGGTCCTGACCCCGGCGCTCCTGTTCTTCCAGGGCCCCCCCCTGATGGTTTGGACCTCCCTGATCCTGGGGGTGCCCTATCTGGTGCTGGCGGGCAGCGTGGTGACGGACATCCGGGGCATCGTCCGGCTGGTGCGCCGTCGGATCGAGGCGCGGAAAGCTGCCTAGACGCTCTCGGATCCGGAGGAGCGGGGCGTCCCCCGGGATGCCAAGTATCCCGCCACGGCTTCCCGGTGTTCCTCCACGTAGGGACAGCTCGGATCGCGTCCGCAGCCCCGACAGGCAAGGTCGTAGGCGGAATTCCGGGTCCCGCAGGCGGGGCAGCGGTACCGTATCGCCTGCTCCTCCTCCCAAGCCTCCGGGCCGATCTGGGCGATGCGCTCCTGGTCCTTCCAGAGATCCCGGCGGTGGGGTTTCTCCGCCTGGAAAGCCTTCAGATCCTCGCAGGGATAGTCGGCGCAGGCGCCGCAGAAGGCCACGCCCCGGGATTGGGCGCAGTCCCGGAAGGAACAGGAGGCACAGGGGGCGAAGAGCACGGCGCTTCGGCACCCCTCGCATCGGACCTGCTCGGGGGACAGGCCCATCAGGCCCGCCAGGTGCTGGAGCCGTTCGGGGTCTTCCGTGCTCCCGATGAAGACCGAACAACTGCGGCAGAACAGGCCGCAGACCGAGGCGGTTGGGGGTATCGCCACGGTTTCCCATCCTTCTCCCGAATCCAGAGGCCTTTCTTCCTTTGCCGCCACGATCGTCCCTCCTCTTTGGGGTGAAGCAGAGAGCGCAAGGGGAGCCCGGCTCTTTCTCCGGTCCCCGTCCGATTCCTCCGGGGCGCTCAGAACACCTTGGATCCGATCTTCGCCTCCCGGGCGGGAGTGAGGAAGGTGGCCTCCCCGCTTTCTGCCCCCGGGACCTGTACCCCCAGGATCAGCACCTCCGAGGTGACCTCCCCCACCTGCCGGGGTCCGAAGTTCAACACCCCCAGGACGAGGCTGCCCACCAACTCCTCCGGGCCGTGCTGGGTGAAGCGCCCCACGCTGGTGCGGCGTCCGAACTTTCCGAAATCCACCACCATCCGATAGGCCGGTTTCGGGGCGGAGGGCTCCCTTTCTGCGGAGAGCACTCTCCCCAGGCGGATGTCCAACCGGTCGAAGGTTTCCTCCTTCGACGTCGTTGGCTTGGTCTCCTGTGCCATGGTTTTTTCCTCCTTCACGTGGGATGCCGGCCCCGGGTGTCGGCGACGCTGCGCGACCCCGGGGAGGGGGTTTGCCCTTTGCCCCGCAAGCGGGCCCGACGCATCCAGGATCCTCCCGAAGCGGAGTCGGGTCAACGGAGGGAGCGAAGGGGAGGGAAGGTTCTGATTTGCGCGAAATTGACGGAATCGGCTTGACGATGGATTCTATTCGCGTATACTGCATGCTGTACCGGGGCATTGCCCCCCGAGGGAGGGAAAAGGACATGGAAAGGAATCAGGCGGAAAAGGCTCTCGCCGAGGCGCTGGGCGCCGTGGCGGTCTCCGCGGGCTCCATCACCGCAGCCACGTACGGCATCGCCAAGGCCTGCCTGCAGTTTCTGGGCTAGGCGGCACACTTCGACTTCATCCCTTTCGGGCGGGGGCCTTCGGGCCCCCGCCTTCGCCTTATGGACCCTCCGCCCCCAAAGGCTCCCGGTCCCTTGCGGGGCGGGAGAACAACTCCCTTAGGGCCAGCCGCGTCAACCTCCCGGGGGTTTCGTCCTCTCGGACCAGGAGGCGAAACCACCGGAAAACCCGGAAGGGGGGCTTGGCGACGCCAAGATCTCCTCTCTCTAGCTCGCGGGCGACCGCCCTCTCGGAGATCCACCCCAGCCCCATGCCTGCTGCAACCAGCCCCTTGATGGTTTCGGTGTGGCCGATTTCCATCACCGAGGCCAGGACGATCCCTTCCTGAAGGAGGGCTTCCTCCAGGGTACTTCGTGTGCCCGAGCCTGCCTCGCGCAGAATCCAGCGTTGTCCCTCCAGATCCGTCCAGTCCAAAAGCTCTGCCCCTGCCAGGGGGTGTTTCGGGGGAGTCACCACCACCAGTTCGTCCCGAAGCCAGGGTGTTTCCCTGAGTCCCGTCGTGTCCGTGGTCCCCTCCACCGCTCCCAGGTCCGCTTCGCCGCTTTGGACCCGTTTTGCCGCGTCGGTGGTGTTCCCCACCCAAAGCCGCAGGTCCACCCCCGGGTATCGGCGATGGAAGGCGGTGATGCGCTCCGGAAGGGCATAGACGGCCACGGTGGTGCTGCACGCCAGGTTCAGGATGCCCGAAGGCTCCCGGTCTCCCCGGGCCTCCCGGGTGAACCGATCCGCCGCACCCAGCACCGCCTCCCCGTATTCCTGGAGGTTGCGTCCCCGTTCGTTGAGGACCAGGCCCCGGCCGACGCGGTGAAAGAGGGGCCCTCCCAAGGTCCGTTCCAGCTCCCCCAGGGCCATGCTGGCTCCGGACTGGCCGATCCCCAGGTGTTCCGCCGCCCGGGTCAGGTTCCCCCTCCGGGCGATCTCCACGAATACCTCCAGCTGTCTCAGGCTCACGTCCAGGGCCGTCCTCCCCCTTTCGGCATAAGTATCATTTTTTATGATTATACATTTGGAATTTATCGTTTGGACTCAGGACTATGGGGGGGATAGCTTGGTTTGGACACGAGCCTCCCTTTCGGGGGAGGAGTCTGCGTGGAAGAAGGGAAGGATGAAGCATGGGGGGACGGATCCCCGGACTGGCGGCAGCGGCGTGCCTGGGGTTGGGAGCGTGGGGGCTCGGGCACTTGGACGGGGTGAGGGGGTGGGGGTTTTCTTCCCTGACCCTGGCCATCCTGGGGGGGATGCTTCTGGGGAACACGGTCTATCCCCGGTGGGAGGACCGATGCGGTCCGGGGGTTCAATTTGCCCAGAAAACCCTGCTTCGGTGGGGAGTGGTGCTCTTCGGGTTCCGCCTGACCCTGGGGGACGTGGCCACGGTGGGGTGGCGGGGAGCGGTGACGGATCTCCTGGTGGTGGCCTCCACCCTTCTGCTTGCCCGGGTCGTGGGCAGCGCGCTGGGGATGGACCGGCGAACGACTCTTCTGGTGGGGACGGGGAGTTCCGTCTGCGGAGCCGCGGCGGTGATGGCGGCGGAAGAGGTGGTGCAGGGCGGCCCCGATCGGGTGGTCGTGGCGGTCTCCACCGTGGTGGTCTTCGGGACCTTGGCTCTGTTCCTCTACCCCCTGCTCTATCCTTGGGGGGTGGCCTGGGGCCTGTGGGAAAGCGACGGCCTGGGGTACGGCCTGTACGTGGGGTCCACGGTGCACGAGGTGGCTCAGGTGGTGGCGGCGGGGCGGGCGGTGGGTCCCGAGGCGGCGGGCTTTGCGGTGATCGTCAAGATGATTCGGGTGATGTTTCTGGTCCCGCTGCTGCCGGTGCTTTCCCTGATTCTGCCTCCCCTGGAGGGGGAGAAGGGGAAGCGGGTGGTGGTTCCCTGGTTCGTCCTGGGGTTTGCCGCGGCGGTAGGGCTGCATTCCCTGGGGTGGGTCCCCGAGGGGGTCGTCCGGGGGCTGTTGCTTGCGGGGGATCTCTTTCTGGCTGCCGCCATGGCGGCGCTGGGGTTGTCCTCCCGCGTCACGGCGGTGCGAAGGGCGGGATGCAAGCCCCTGATCCTGGCGGGGGTTCTGTTTCTCTGGCTCCTTGTGGGAGGGGGGGTCTTCAACTGGACCGGAAAAGTCTGGATGGGATGAACCTTCGAACTCCAAGGGTTGTCATGGGGGAATGAAGGAGCTATACTCCCCGTTAGTTTGGGACCTCAAACTAGAGACCGTTCCTTTGGAGGGATGTGCTGTGTGGCGTTACGGCAAACACCCGGTGGGGTGGCTGTTGTTGGTTTTGGTTTCGATCCTGGCCCTGGGCGGGTGCGGCGGCGGCAGCGACAAACAGGCTGCCCTGGCCCCCTGGGAGGGGACCTGGAAGAGCCTTTCCGTGTATCTGGACGATCCTGCCCTGACGCCTTCCTGCGAGGCTGTGGCGGCCCACAACGCGGCCTACACGCCCCAGGGGGTCTTGGGTTTCCTGAAGAAGATGTACCGGTGCGATTTTGCCGGGATGGTGGTGAAGGGGGATTCCGTGACCTTCCGCAAGGTGGACGGTTCCGTGCTGGGGACCGTTTCGTACCGATCCGCGGGCACGGCCCCCATCCTCGGGCACGACAAGCCCTGGCACCTTTTCGAGGCCGTGGGGAACCCGGGGGAGGCGTATCGTTACCTCGCCCTGGTGGAGGTCCATTCCGACGGCCCCGACGCGATGAAGCACTGGCACCTGCGCTACGGCAACACGAGCCTGGAGGCTCTGGTGGGCAGCGGGGCGGACGCCACCTGGTGGCCCACCATGGCGGCGGAGGACACCACGGCGGCGGCGGTGGCGGCGGATCTGGGGAGCGAGGCGGAGGCATTTGCCCAGTTCCTGGGAAACCCCTGGACTCCTTGGCTGGGGACCTGGGTTTCCGTGTCTTCCTATTTGGATGACCCCGCCATGGAGGCGGCCTACGCCGCCGTCGTCGCAGAGGCGACGAAGCTGGGCAAGTCCTACGACACTGCCTCGGTGAAGGCCTTCTTCAAGGGGATGCTTCATACCCCCTTCGCCTTGGTGCGGATCTCTGCGGACGCCACGGTGTTCCTGACGGCCGACGGCACCGAGCTGGGGCGGGGCGGCTACGTGTACCAGGGCGTGGTCCCCATGCCGGGATTCGAGGGATCCCTGTGGGACCACTGGACGGCCACCGGATCCTCCCCTGCCGGATACGGGCGGATCCTGACCACGGCGGTGCATTCCGACGGTCCCGAGGCGATGAAGCACTGGCACATGCGTTTTGGAGACGCCTCGCTGCAGGACCTGGTGAACCCCAGCAATCCCATGTGGTTCCCCACCTGCGTGAAGCCCGAGACCACCGCTGCGGTGTTTGCGGAGGACGTAAAGGGAGAGGCGGCGGCCTACGCGGCCTTCCTCCCCTGAGGATAAGGGAAGCAGACGTTTCTTCAAGGGACATCGGCGCCGAGTCGGGGCATTGCCCCCGTCTCGGCGCTGTTTTGTGGCGGGGGAGGAGGGGAAGGAGTATCCTCGCGCCAGAACGGGCAGGGAAGCTGCCCTTGACCGGGGGGAGGGTTGGCCGTGCTGTTTCTGGTGGTGAGCAGCCCGACGCCGGACCTGAACGAGGAGGTCCGGCGTCGGCGTCGGGAGTTCCGCGACTGGATCCGAGAGCTTCAGGAAAAGGGGAAGGTCCTGCACTACTACCCCCGCATCGCCCGGGGATCCGTGGTGGTGTTCGACGTGGTCTCCAACGAGGAGCTTCACGCCCTTCTCTCCCAGTGGCTGGAGTTCGTGGAGGTGCGGTTCGACCTCTACCCCCTGGTGGCGCCGGGGGAGGCAGAGCGCCCGGGGGACTGAGGGTGCCGGGTCGGGAAGGGGCCGGAGGAGGGGAGCCCCTCCTCCGGCGTGGGTCTACAGGGCCTCCAGGTCCAGGAGCTGGAGGATGTGGCCGTTGTCCAGGGTCACCGCCCCGGTGACGAACCGCCGAGCCGGGGAGGGAAGCGCCTCTCCCTGCGACTCCGTTTCGGAGGGCTCCTGGGGTTCCTCCGCCAGGGCCCGGATCCGATCCGCCGGGATGCTCTCCACCCCCACCACCGCGTCCACCAGGTAGGCCAGGGTTCCTTCCGTCACCCCCGAGTCCGTCACCAGGAGGCGCTGGCTCGATGCCTCCCGGTCTCCCTCGGGCAGGCCGAAGCGCCGCCTCAGGCTCACCACCGTGAGGGCTTCGCCCCGGAGGCTCATGGTGCCCTCCACGTGGGGCGGCGTCCCGGGGACGGCGGCCACGGGGCCCAGACGGGTGATTTCCCGGACCCGCTCCAGGGGCAGGCCGAACCAGCGCCCGTCCACCTCGAAGACGATGCAGGTCTGTTCCTCCCGGGCAGCGCCTTCCCCCTCCCGTTCCCCCCCTTGGGTCCCCTCCCGTCCCTCCGGGGCGTACAGTTCCAGGTCCGCCCCGTCCACCAGGACCTCCTTGTCCAGCAGACCGATGAGTTTTCCCTGCACCTCCGCCACCCCCAGGACGGCGGCAACGCCGTCGGTGGTCCGGATCAGGGGAGGAGGGGGCTGGAGGTCCGACGCGGTGAACTCCAGGACCTCCCGGATGGCGTCCACCAGGAGCCCCGCCCGGGTGGCCCCGTACTCCACCAGGACGATCTTGGCCGATGGGGGGGGATCGGCCCGGGCGGGCATGCCCAGCTTTGCGGCGGGGTCCACCACGGGGACCACGCTGCCCCGGACGCTTAGGACTCCCTTCACGTAGGGGGCCGTCTCGGGGATGCGGTAGGGTTCCGCGTAGTGGAGGATCTCCCGGACCGAGGCCAGGGGGAGGGCGTAATCCGTCCCCTGGAGGTCGAAGACCACCACGGAATGCCAATCCTGCCGGTGTCCTCCCTCCCGGCCGGCGGTTTCCTGGCGGGTCCCGCAGATCCGGCGGATCCGGGCCAGGTCCTCCCCCAAGAGGCTTCGGGGATCCAGGAGGGGCACCAGTCGGTCCCCCGAATGGAGCACCCGGCTTACCAACCCGCCGAAGCGGTTTCCGTCCTGCTCCTGCACCGTCCCCTCCAGGGTCGCCACCTGGGCGGCCTCTCCGATGAGGAGGCCGAAGCGGAACCCCTCCACCTCCACCACCAGGATCTCCTTCTCCTCCCCCGGAGTCCCGAGCCCCAGCCGATCCGCCAGGTCCAGCACGGGGATCAGGGTATCCCTCAGGTTCATGAGCCCCCGGATGGTGGGAGGGGAACCGGGCACCGAGGTGATGGGGGGACGCCGGACGATCTCCCTCACCATTTCCAGGGGAACGGCGAACCGTTCGTCCCGAAGGCGGATCTCCACGTATCCCGTCCTGCAGCCGTCCTTCATGCGCATCCCCTCTCTTCTTCGGGTTCGGGGTCGTCTCGCATTCAGGACCCCTTTTAGTATAGCGCAACGGCGAAACGACGGGACCTGCCCGACCCTTCGGGGTACCGGACTTCCCTTTTTCCCCGAGGAGTCGTACAATGCCTTCCAATCCCGGTCCCCCGATTCCATTCGTCGGGGAGAAGGGTGCCGTTACTGAAACGCCTTCCCCGGGGCTTTCTTCGCGGAGAAGCCCCACCCCCTCAGGGTTTCCGTGGATTCATCGTGGCAGGTTCGTCGCCTCCGGCGGCGGGCCGGTTCGTGCGTTCCCTTGGGACTTCCGAGGGGCGGCTGTCGTGGACGGGCGAGGAGCGGAAGGCATGGAGACCATCATCGAAGTGCGGGGCTTGGGAAAACGCTACGGGGACCTGGAGGTCCTGCGGGGCGTGGACTTCGCCCTGGAACCGGGGGACGTGTTCGGCGTCGTGGGGCACTCCGGGGCGGGGAAGTCCACCCTCCTGCGGTGTCTCAACGGGCTGGAGGACTACCAGGAGGGCAGCGTCCGGGTGCTGGGCCGGGAGGTCCGGGAGCTGGACGAAGGAGGGTTGAAGGCCCTCCGGCGGGACATGGGGATGATCTTCCAGAACTTCAACCTCATGGAACGGCGCACCGTAGGGGAGAACGTGACCTTTCCCCTGGAGGTGTGGGGGACCCCGCCCCGGGAGCGGGAGGCCCGGGTGACGGAGCTGCTGGAGCTGGTGGGGCTGCCGGACAAGCGGGACCAGAAGCCCCGGGCCTTGAGCGGCGGCCAGAAGCAGCGGGTGGGCATCGCCCGAGCCCTGGCCCTGAACCCCCGGGTGCTCCTCTGCGACGAGGCCACCTCCGCCCTGGACCCCAAGACCACCCTTTCCATCCTGGACCTGCTCATGGACGTGAACCGGCGCTTCGGCCTCACCCTGGTGGTGGTGACCCACCAGATGGAAGTGGTGAAGCGGATCTGCAACAAAGTGGTGCTCCTGGACGGGGGGGTGGTCCAGGGGGCGGGGGAGACGGAATCCCTCTTCCTCTCCCCGCCGGAGGGGCTGAAGAAGCTCGTCCAGGACGACTACGCCTACATCCCCTCGGGGATCAACCTGCGCCTCCTCTTCCCTCGGGAGATCGCCAAGGAAAGCGTCATCACCGCCATGGCCCGGGAGCTGGACATCGACTTCTCCGTGGTGGGGGGCAAGCTGGAGCGATACCGGGACGACGTGCTGGGCTACCTGATCGTCAATCTGCGCCGGGAGGACCTGCCCCGGGTGGAGGCCTACCTGGGGCGCAACGGCCTCTTCTGGGAGGTGATGGACCGTGATTGAGGAACTGCTTCGGGCGCTGGGGGAGACCCTCTACATGGTCTCCGTGTCCACGGTCCTCTCCGTGGCCTTCGGCTTCGCCCTGGCGGTGGTGCTGGTGCTCACCCGCAAGGGAGGGCTGGCACCCCATCGGGGGGTCTACGAGTCCCTGAGCTTCGCGGTGAACCTGCTCCGATCCTTCCCTTTCATCATCCTCCTGATCGCCCTCATCCCCCTCACCCGGGCGCTGGTGGGAACCTCCATCGGCAGCACCGCCTCCATCGTCCCCCTGACCCTGGCGGCGGTCCCCTTCGTGGCCCGGATCATGGAGGGAAGCCTCCTGGAGGTGGACCCGGGGGTGGTGGAGGCCGCCCGGTCCTTCGGGGCGGGGAACCGGTGCATCGTCTTCCGGGTCCTGGTGGCGGAGGCCCTGCCCGCCCTGGTGCTGGACGTGGCGGTGGTGGCCATCAACCTCCTGGGCTACTCCGCCATGGCGGGGGTCGTGGGGGGCGGCGGCCTGGGGGACCTGGCCATCAAGTACGGCTACAACCGCTTCCAGACCGACGTGATGATCCAGTCGGTGGTGCTGCTCATCCTGGTGGTGCAGGTCATGCAGAGCCTGGGGGATCGCATCCACCGGAGGCTGCGATGAGTTCCTCTTCCCGAAAGGCAGGTGGTGCCGCCCCATGATGGACCCGGACATGCGATCCTGCCTGCGGATCCACTCCCGTCCCCTGCCCGCTTTCCTGCGGGCGTGATTCACCACAAGAGGAGGAAAAACTGTTGAAGAAGACCCTGTTCGCCCTGCTGTTCGCCCTGCTGCTGCCCGCTTTCGCCGCCTTCGGAGCGGATCGCCAGAAGATCGTCATGGGGGTCACCCCCTTTCCCCACAAGGACATCATGGAGATCGTGAAGACCCTCCTGGCCAAGCAGGGTTTCGACCTGGAGATCAAGGAGTTCACGGACTACGTGCAGCCCAACGTCGCCCTGGGGGAGAAGAGCCTGGACGCCAACTTCTTCCAGCACGTCCCCTACCTGGACAACATGAACAAGGAGAAGGGCCTGAACCTGACCTGGGTGGCGAAGGTGCACATCGAACCCCTGGGCCTGTACTCCAAGAAGATCAAGAAGATCGAGGAGCTGAAGAAGGGAGACACCATCGCCATCCCCAACGATCCCACCAACGGGGCCCGGGCGCTTCGGCTTCTGGCCAAGAACGGCCTCATCCAGGTGAAGGCGGGGGAGCTGGTCACCGCCAAGGACGTGACCGCCAACCCCAAGTCCCTGAAGATCGTGGAGCTGGACGCGGCGCAGCTGCCCCGGACCCTGCAGGACGTGACCGCCTCGGTGATCAACACCAACTTCGCCGTGGAGGGGGGGCTGGTGCCCTCCAAGGACGCCCTCATCCGGGAGGGCAAGGATTCCCCCTACGCCAACGTGGTGGCGGTGCGCAAGGCGGATGCGGACAAGCCCTGGGTGAAGGCCCTGGTGAAGGCCTGCAACTCCCCGGAGGTGAAGAAGTTCGTCCAGACCCAGCTGGTCCCCAAGGGCATCTTCCCGGCGTTCTAGAACCGGGGATTACAGGATCGGTGGGGCGGGTTCCCTCGGGGGCCCGCCCCTTTTGTTTTTTGGGGGAGCCCTCTTGACGGGAAATCCCAGAAGACCGAGACTACCTACCGTTAGGTAGGTGGTGGAGATGATGGTGGACCGACTCAAGGAAGCGGCCCTGGAACTGTTCGCGTGGAGGGGCTACGAAGGGACGTCCCTGACGGGCGTGGCGGGGGCGGTGGGGATCAAGAAACCCTCCATCTACGCCCACTACGGGAGCAAGATGGACCTGTTCCTGTCTGTGGCGGGCTGGGTTTCCCGGGAGTACCGGCAGTTTTGGGATCGGTCCCTGAAAGAGGCCGAGGGAATGCGAGGAGACGAGGTGCCCCTGTTCCTCTTCCAGCGGGTCGTGGGTTTCTTCTCGCAGGACCCCGCACGGCTCGCCTTTTTTCTTCGCCTTTGGGTCTTCCCTCCCGACGACGACCCCGAATTGGAATCGGCCCTGGACATCCTGCGGGAGAACAACCGGAGGATTGTGGAGACCGTAACGGGAATCGTTCGCCGGGGGGTGGAATCCCGGCTCTTCCGGGAGGTGGATCCGGAGGCCGCCACCCACTTGATCTTCTGCCTGTTGGACGGATACCTGCTGCGTACCCTCCGTCCCCTGGAATACGATTACACGGCGGAACTGCCCCGGCTTCTGGATTTGCTGATGGAAGGGCTTCGGGCGCCGGGGGAACGGGGGGGCGAGGCGCGATGAGGGGACGTCCTTCCGGAAGGCCGGGGCTGCTGCTCCTGGCGGTGCTGGTGGCGGCGGCGGGAATGGCGGCGGTGGCCTGGTGCGCCGCGGGGGAGCATGGGGAGTCTCCCGGGGCGGAGCTGTGGGGGCGAGGGGATGCCAAGGAGGTGGACGTGAACTCCCGGGTAGCGGGGAGGGTGGTGGACCTTCTGGTTCGGGAGGGGGAGCTGGTGAGCCGCGACGCCGTTCTGGCCCGGATCGACAATCGGGATCTCCGTGCCCGACTGGATCAGGCCCGAGAGGCGGAGAAGGCCCTTTCGGCCCAACTCGCCCAGGCGGACACCGCCACGGTCTACCAGGCCCAGGCGGCCCGTGCGGTCCTGGCCATCGCCACGGCCCAACGCAGGAAGGCGGAGGCGGACCTGAACCTGGCGACGAAGGACTACCGACGCTACCAGGAGCTCCTCGCGGAAAACGTGGTGTCCCGACAGGTCTTCGAGGCCAACGAGACCCGTTTTCTGGTGAGCCGAGCCCTGCTGGCCCAGGCCCAGGGGGCGGAGGAATCCGCCCGGGCGGGACTGCTCCAGGTGGCCATGAACCGGGACAACAGGGATGCGGTGGCGCGGAAGCTGGAGCAGGCCCGGGCCGCGGTTCGGGAGGCTCAGGTCTTCGTGGACGAGTCGAAGATCCGGGCTCCCTTCGACGGCATCGTCACCACGAAATACGTGGAGGAGGGTGCCATGGTCTCCACCGGGATGCCCCTGGTGGCGATCCAGGACCCCGGGGACAACTGGGTGGACCTGAAGATCCGGGAGACGGAGCTGGACCGGTACCCCCTGGGGGCGACGGTCCACCTGGAGGGGCGGGATGGTCGGACCCGGGTGCTCGGGCGCATTGCGGACGTGAGCCACAAGGCGGAGTTCGCCACGTACCGGGCCACGGATGAGCGGGGGGAGACGGACACGGTCACCTTCAACGTGAAGATCCAGACCGACGCGGCGTCGGTCCGCCCCGGGATGCGCTTTCGGGTCCTGGGGGTGGAGAAGGACCGCTGATCGTGGGCTTCCGCTTTCTGGTCCTGCGGGAATGCCGCCGCATCCTCCGGCGCTCTCCCGCCACGGCGGCCATCCTGTTCCTGGTGCCCCTGGGATACCTGCTGCTGTTCGGGGATGTGTACCGTGCGGGTTCCCTGGCGGGCATCCCCCTGGTGATCCTGGACGAGGATGCCACCGCCCCCAGCCGGTCGCTGATCCGGGTCTTCGAGGACTCGGAAAAGTTCCGCCTGGTGGCCCAGGCTACGGGGCCGGAGGAGGTGGACCATCTCCTCCGAGAGGGGGAGGCCAAGGTTGCCCTGGTGATTCCCCGGGACTTCGCCAAGAGAATGAAACAGGGGCTCTCGACCCCCCTGCTCCTGGAGGCGGACTCCAGCAACCTGATCCACGCCAACGTGGCCCTCAAGTCCGGCCGGGAGATCGTGCAGAACTACTCCGCGGTCGTGGGGCAGCGCCTCGGCGAGTCCGTCGGCCGGCCCCCCCTGGAGTCCCTGAACCGGGGGTTTCCTGTGCGGATGCGCCTGCGGGTGTTGGGTAACCCCACCCTGTCCTACAAGAACTTCATCCTGTC
Source organism: Aminomonas paucivorans DSM 12260 (assembly GCF_000165795.1). Classification (NCBI taxonomy): domain Bacteria; kingdom Thermotogati; phylum Synergistota; class Synergistia; order Synergistales; family Synergistaceae; genus Aminomonas; species Aminomonas paucivorans. Next base: position 809,541 of record NZ_CM001022.1, read on the forward strand.
GGGCATCGGGGTCAACGGGCTCCAGCTGGCCCTGTTCATCACGGCCTGCGTCGCCCTGAGCGACGAGCGGTTCCACCGGCCCGTCTGGCGGCGGGCCTCCGCGGGGACCATTGTGGCCGCCAAGCTGCTGCCCACCTGGCTCCTGGGGGTGTTCTCCCTGGGGGGGTACGTCCTGGCGGCGGGCCTCCTCTTCCGCCTTCCCTACCAGGGACGGTGGGGAGACCTGTTCCTCCTGGGCGGGGCCTTCTGCTTCGCCGTCACCGCCCTGGGTCTCTTCTTTTCCGCCCTCCTTCCCTCGAAGCTGCTGGCTCTCCAGCTGCCCATCCTGTACGTCATGCCGGGGTTCCTGTGCTGCGGCTACAGCTGGCCTCTCCTGGCCATGACCCCCGGGGTGTGCCTCCTGGCGGGGACCTTCCCCCTGAGCTACGTCGCCGTGAGCCTTCGGGACCTGACCCTGACGGGATATGCCCCGGAACTCTGGGGGCATGTCCGATCCCTGCTGGCCCTGGGGGGGAGTTTCTCCGTCGCGGCGTGTCTGGGCGTGGCCTGGAGGAAGCGTCTCCTGCCCCCGGGGGCTTCCCGCTGATGTGGGTGGACTGTTTTCTGCGGGAGACAAAGATCCTGTTTCTGCGGGACCCCCGCAGGGCGATGTTTCTCTTCGGGGCCTCCCTGGCATACCTGATCCTCTTCGGGGTTTTGTACGGTCCCGCACAGGTCCGGGGCATTCCCCTGGGGGTCCTGGACCAGGACCAGAGCGCCCTGAGCCGTTCCCTGACCCGGGCTTTCGGGGATTCGGAGCGCTTCGCCCTGTGCCACCAGGTGAGCACCGAGGAGGAGGCGGAGAGGCTGCTCCGGGAGCGTCGGGTCCAGGCTGTCCTGGTGATCCCTCCCCGGTTCGCCCGGAACGTGAAGGCAGGGCTCTCCTCCCCGGTGATGTGGATCGGCGACGGGAGCAACATCGCCGTGGCCGGTGCCGGAGGGATGGAGGCTCAGGAGATCCTGGAGGTCCTGGGAGCGGATCTGGGGGCGGACCAGGGGGCCTGGGGGGGAATCCCCCGAGACAAGGCCAGGGGCTGGTCCCACCCGGTGGAGCTTCGCCTGCGTCTGAGGGGAAACCCCACCCTCTCCTATCTGGAGTATTTCGTCATCGGCCTTGCCATGGCGGCCTTTCAGGAGGGAATCCTCCTGTCCGTGGGGGCCGCCTTTCTGGGGACGGGGAGACGGTCCGGAAGGGGGGCGGAGCCGGTGGGGGTGTGCTTTGCCGTGAAGCTCCTGCTTTACGGGGTCTGTTCCCTGGGAGCCTTCGCCCTGGCGCTGTTCGCGGGCAACCGGTTCTTCCCCATCCCCTTTTGGGGAAGCTGGGGTGCCGTCGGGGCGTTGGGGGCCTTCTTTTCCTTCGGAGTTGCCCTGTTTGCCGCCGCCGTGGCCTGCCGCATGGTCTCGGAGGTGAATTACACGCGGTTTGCCCTGGTCTACACCGTCCCCGCCTTCATCCTCTCCGGAGCCATCTGGCCTCGGGAGGCCATGGGGACGGTTTCCCGGGGACTCTCCTTCCTCTTCCCCCTGACCTGGATGGTGGATCCCCTGAGGCGTCTTCTCCTGTGGGGAAGCGACCCGGGTCTTGCCCACCATCTCCTGATCCTGGGGGGCATCGGCTTCCTGAGCCTGGGGACCCTGTTTCTTCCCGGGGGAGCCTTGGCGGGGGGGCTCCCTGGGGAGAGGCCTGGCGGGAGGGCGCCCCTGGGGGTTGGCAAGGAGGGGAAAACGTGCTAGTATCCCTTGTCGAGGCGGAGTGCTCGCTTCGGCAGAGCTGGAAGTTCCGTGGGAGACCCGCAAGCAAGGCCCTTCCGGAAACCCCGGGAGGGCCTTTTCTTTTAGGACCGCCATCTGGGAAAACGGGAATGGCACCGAGACGTTCCCGCTGCGGTCCCGGCACTCGGAAACAGAGAAAGAAAGGCAAGGTATGCGACCATGAGCAAGAAACTGGTGTACGTCTCCGGTTCCCCCTTCTGGATGACCCCCGAGGGGTCCTTCGAAGCGGTGGAACGGAGGAACGGTCGGATGATCGAACGGATCTACCTGCGCACCCCCCAGGGGCTTCACGCCCTGGGAGACAGCCCGATCGCCCTGGCGTAGGGAACCGTCCGCAGGACAGGATTCACAGACGCAAAGAAGACGAAGGGCGCCCCTAGGGGGGCGCCCTTCGTGCTGTTTTTTTACGCAACGGCGGTCAGGGGTGGCGGGGCCGGAAGCGACAACCCCTTTCCCCCTAGAGCTCGAAGGACCGTTGTTCCGGCGTCAGCAGGTGGATCTCCGTGCGGCCCCCGAGCAGGCTTTGGATCTGCTCCGCCAGGATCTGTGCCGCCCGCTCCAGGTCGGGAAGGCTCACGGGTTCCATGCCGTCCAGGTTGATGGCCACCTCTCGGGTGGCGGGGAGGATCTTGCTGACGTCACCGTTCTTCCAGCACCAGGCCCGGCAGAACACTTCGCCGCTGTCCGTGTCCAGGTAGACCACCTCCCCGGGACGGGGGTGTTCCGTCGCTTCGGGCTGCCCCAGGGGGCGGTAGGTCTCGTCCCCGGAGGCAAAGCGCAGGGCCAGGTTTCCCGTCACGACCTTCAGGTCGTCTCCCCCGCAGGGGATGCGGTGTTCCAGGCTGGCGCAGTTGAACAGGGCCACCAGGGGGTTCACGAAGGGAAGGGGCTTGCCCCCCCGGACGCGCTTCACCAGGTTGACCACCGAGGGGGGAAACTTCTTCGGGTTCAGTTCCAGGGCCCGGAAGGCCTCCATCCAGGCGGTCAGCCGGGGGTCCGCAAGGGGATCCCCCGGTTCGGACCGCAAGGCCTCCTCCAGACCCCGCAGGGTTGCCTCCAGTTCCGGGACTTCCCGGGCGTTGTCCAGGTCCCGAGCCACCACCACCGCCCGGCGGAAGCCCGGGAAGCGTTCGAACACCGCCGCATCCACCTCGTAGTTCATGGGGTAACCTCCTTGGGACCCGAAGGGGCCTGTCCCGATTCTACCCCCCCGGGGGTCGGGGCGCCTCAGGGGTTTGGCGGAGGGAAACCCTATGCTCACTATGGCCAAAAGCGTTGCGCCCCAAGGGGATCGGGGACACAATGGGTCGGATGGGATAGGTGTTAAATGATCCATTTCGAAGGAGGGGTTCCCGTGGGTGTGACGACGGCGTTGAGGCAAACGAGCATCCGGTTTCGGCTTCTGGCCCTGGTGGTCCTGTTGGGAGCCGCCCTCTTGGGGGTTTCGGCCTACCTGATCGGGGCGCTGCGGACGGCCAGCGCCGACACGGCGGTGCTGCACGATCGGGGTGCCCAGGGGATGCGGTGGGCCTTTGCCTCCATGGCTTCTGCCCAGAGTGGAGCCCTGGGGGTTTATCGCTCCCTGAACACCCTGGACCAGGAGGAGGCGGTTCGGCTGGCCCAGGGAGCGGTGGGGCAGGTCCGTTCCGCCCGGGATTCCCTGAGAAACTACGAGAAGACCCTCCCGAAGGGAGCGGATCGGGCGCCCCATGACCAGGCTGCCCAGGCCCTGGAGGGCATGGCTTCCGTGGCGGGGACCTTCGAGGAAATGGTGCGGTCCCAGACCCCCATGGAGGAGATCCGTGTGTTTCTCCGGGACAACGGGGCCGTCACCGCCCAGGCCCTGGCGGCCCTGGGTTCCCTGGCGGAGGCTTCGGAGAAGGACATGGCGTCCCTCAAGGCGCGGGTGGAGGCTGATTCGGGGGCGGCACGCACGGTGGCCCTGGGGGTGGTGGCTGCGGCCCTTCTTTTGGCCCTGGCCCTGGGATGGCTGGTGGTCCGTTCCATCACCGGTCCCATGGGGGAGATGGTGGCCAACCTGGAGCGGATCGCCTCGGAGCTGGACCTGACGTTCCGCAGCCGCGAAACCGCCCGGGACGAACTTGCCGCGGTCCGCGCCGCCCTGGCCCATCTATTCGATCAGTTCGAGGGGGCCATCCGTTCCGTGGGGCGCATCAGCCAGGAGATGAGCGGTCACGCCCAGACCTTCTCCGCCACGGCGGAGGAGGCCAACGCGGCGGTGGAGGAGGTGCGGTCCCAGGTGGACGTGACGGCGAGCCGCATCGAATCCCTGGCCTCTGGGACGGAAGAGGTGAACGCCAGCGTGGAGGAGGTTTCCGCGGGGGCCCAGACCGCGGCGGTGCGGAGCACCGAGGTGGCGGGGCAGGTGGAGGAGGCCCGGAGGGCGGGAGACCAGGGGCGCGAGGCCATGCACGAGGCGGTGGCCTCCGTGGCGGTCGTGGCCCGGGAGGCTCGGGCGTCCATGGGGCGGGTGCAGGAACTGGCGGGGCGCGCCCGGGACATCCAGGGCTTCGTGGGAGCCATCGGCCAGATCGCGGACCAGACGAACCTCCTGGCCCTGAACGCGGCCATCGAGGCGGCTCGGGCGGGAGAGGCGGGGCGAGGTTTCGCGGTGGTGGCGGAAGAGGTGCGCAAGCTGGCGGAGGAGAGCGGCGAGGCGGCGCGGAGCATCGCGGGCCTGGCCCAGGCCATCGCCCAGGACCTCCAGGACGTGGTGCGTTCCGTGGAGGCCAACGCCTCCGGGTCCGAGGGCGTCCAGGCCCTGACGGAAAGGGCCCGGGAGGCCATTGCCCTCATCGGGGAGCGGCTTGAAGCCATTGCCGCCGCCTCCCAGGACATGGCGGCGGTGTCCCAGGAACAGGCCGCCTCCAGCCAGGAAATCTCCTCGGTGGTGCAGGGCATGGCGGGACAGACCCAGGACGTGGCTCTTGCCTCCCAGTCGGTGCAGGGACAGATTCAGGAGGTCGCGGCGGTGGCGGAGCAGGTGGCGGTGGGTTCCGACGAGCTGGCGCGGCTGTCGGAAGCCCTGGACCGGGAAGTGCATCGGTTCCGCCTGCGCGCCGAAGGGGAGGAGGGGCTGCGGGCCCTTCCGTCCTCGTCTGCCCTGCGCGGGTTGGCTCCGGTGGGGGAGATGGGCTGAGGCGCCGGGGCGCGAGGAAGGGGGCGGAAAGGGATGGAACCACACGTCCCGTGGCACTATCATGGGAGGCAAGGGCTTCTTTGCTTTTCTACCCTTCCCCGAGGTGGTGGTGCGGGTCATGGTCCCTTCCTACGGCGTCCTGGTGGCGGAGGACGACCCCTGCATGGTACGGCTCTATCGAGGGTTTCTGGCGTCCTGCCCCGGTTTCGTCCTCCTGGGGACGGTGGACCGGGGGGAAGACCTGCTCCGGTGGTTCCGGGAGGGAAGGGGGGGAGACCTTCTGCTCCTGGACCTCTACCTGGTGGGGACCCACGGACTGGACGTCCTGATGGAGCTGCGGCGTCTTCGCGTGGAGGTGGACACCCTGGTGGTGTCCTCCGAAAACCGCCCCGAGGCGGTTCGGGAGGCCTTCCGTCTGGGAGCCTTCGACTATCTGGTGAAGCCCTTTGGGGCGGAGCGTCTGAAACAGTCCCTCCAGGCCTTTCGGGATTTTCGAGGACGCCTGGACGGATTCGAGGGGGGGCTTCTGCAGGAGCAGGTGGACGCCCTGCGGGAACGCGCCCCTTCTCCCGTCGAGGAGGGCCTCCCGAAGGGGCTGCATCCTGCCACCCTCCGATCCGTCCTGGCCTTCCTGGCTCGTGCCGCCAGTCTCTCCTCCGAGGAGGTGGGGGCGGAGCTGGGCCTGTCCCGAACCACCGCTCGGCGCTACCTGGAGTACCTGGCGTCCCAGGGTATGGCGGACCTGGTGCTGGACCATCGAGGCAGGGGGAGGCCCCTGCACCGTTACTGCCTGTCGGCCTCGTCGGACTGATCTCCCCGGCGAAACCATCAGGGAAGAGGTGATCTTCCTGCCCACGCGACGAAGAGTCTCCGCAAGTCCCGTGCCTAAGGTGCTGGACTTCCCCCTCATGGACCTCCTGCATTCCTGCCCCGATCCCATCTGGTGCATCCGGTTGCCGGACTTCAAGCTGGTCTTCCTCACCCTGGGGGCGGAACGGCTTCTGGGGATTCCCCTGGGAGAACTTCCCCTGCGCGCCAGCGTGGGGGAGCTGCTGGTCCCGGAGGACCTTCCCCTTTGGAAGCGCTTTCTCCAGGAGGCGCAGGAAAGGGGAGAGGCCCGGGCGGAGCTGCGGGTTCGCCGGGGGGACGGAGGAGAGGTCTGGCTGGACCTTCGGGGCGTGCTGACCCGGGACGAACGGGGGCAGCCCCGCTACCTGACGGGCATCGCCGTGGACGTCTCGGACCGGCGGCGGGCGGAGGACGCCCTGCGTCGCTCCGAAGCCCGCTGGCGCGCCGTCCTGAACAGCACCGGAGATGCCTTCCTCATGGCGGACCAGGGGGGGGCCATCACGGACTGCAACGAGGCCTTCCTGCGGCTGGGGGGGTACCGGAAGGAGGAGGTGCTGGGGCTGTCCCTCCGACGGGTGGTGCCGGAGGACCAGCTGGGCATCCTGGACTACCAGTGGCACCTGGGGGCCCTCCAGGGGCAATGCGACTACGAGGTGGACCTGCTTTGCCGGGACGGGACGCGGCTGCCCGTCTGGGTTCAGGCCGACCGGGTCCTTCAGGAGGGGGAACCTCCCCTGCTCTTTGCCTTCCTGAGGGACCTCTCCGCCAGCAGGAAGGTTCAGGAGGAGCAGAGACATCAAGTGGCCTTCCTGCGCACCCTTCTGGACACCATCCCCAGCCCCGTGTTCTACAAGGACGCCCAGGGCCGTTATCTGGGATGCAACCGGGCCTTTCTGGACCTGGTAGGGCGGGATCTGAAGGAGGTGGAGGGACGCACCGCCCAGGAGTTCCTGCCTGCCTCCCTTCTGCCCCAGGTGGTGCGTTCGGACATGGAACTGCTCCGGCACCCCGGGACCCTCTCCTTCGAGACTCCCTGGCAGGCGGGGAAGGGGGGAGAACGCCACTTCGTGGTGCAGAAGGCCTCCTTCGGGGACGAGAGGGAAGGTGTCCTGGGGTTCGTGGGGGTCATGGTGGAGATCACGGAGCGCAAACGCATGGAGGAGGATCTGCGGGAAGCCCGGGACCGGGCGGAATCCTCCTCGGAGGCCAAGATGGCCTTCCTGTCCCACATGAGCCACGAGATCCGAACCCCCATGAACGCCATCGTGGGGCTCTCGGAGCTGCTCCTGGAGGAGTGCCCTCACGACCCCCAACGGGAACAGCTGCGCCTGATCCGGGAGGCCTCGGGCTCCCTCATGGAGCTTCTGGGGGACATCCTGGACCTCTCCAAGATCGAGGCGGGGAGGCTGGAGCTGGACCACGAGCCCTTCGACCTGGAGGAGACCTGCAGAAGCGTCTGCTCCCTCCTGGGGATGGAGGCGAAGCGCAAGGGCCTCGTCTTCTCGTGGGACGTGGCCCCCTCCGCCCAAGGCTTTTTCCTGGGGGATTCGTTTCGCCTGCGCCAGGTCCTTTGGAACCTGGTGGGCAACGCGGTGAAGTTCACCGAACGGGGGAGGGTCCACGTGACCGCCTGGGGGGAGCAGGGGGAGGGTGGGGCACGCAAGGTCCACTTCCGGGTCCAGGACACGGGGATCGGGATTCTCCCCGTCAACCTGGAGCGGATCTTCGAGTACTTCAGCCAGGGGGAGACCCTGCTGCATCGCCGCTTTCCCGGCACGGGGCTGGGGCTTTCCATCTCCCGTCACCTGGTTCGGGCCATGGGAGGGGAGATCCTCGTGGCCAGCGAACCGGGGGCGGGAAGCGTCTTCTCCTTCTCCCTGGTCCTGTCCCCCGCCCCGGAGGGAGTCCGGTCCGGCCGACCCGGGGACGAGGGGAGCGCCCCCCTGCCCGAAGGGGTCCGGGTCCTCCTGGCGGAGGACAACCCCGCCAACCGGAAGCTCATGGCGGCGCTCCTGGGGCGTCTGCACTGGCAGATCCGGGAGGCGGCCACGGGGGAGGAGGCGCTGCGCCTCTTCGTCCGAACCCCCTTCGACCTGGTGCTCCTGGACATCCAGATGCCCGAACTGGACGGCCTGGAGGTGGCTCGTCGCATCCGTGCCCTGGAGAAGGCTCGGAGCGCGGGGCGGGTCCTGCTGGTGGCCCTGACCGCCTTTGCCACCAAGGAGGACCGGCGCCGCTGCCTGGAGGTGGGGATGGACGAGTACCTTCCCAAGCCCGTGACTCCGGTGGAGCTGCGGCGCACCCTGGGAGGGCTGCTCTCCCGTCGCGCTTCCTCCGAGGAGGAACCGGAACCTCGGGGGGAGGGGAGGGGGACCTCCGTCACGGACCTGGAGGTCCTGCGGGCCATGACGGAGGGGGACGAGGAGCTGATGCGGGAGTTCGTGGAGGAGTTCCTCCAGTCCCTGCCGGAGCAGCGGGCGGTCCTGGACCGGGCGTATCGGGACCAGGACGAGGGAGAGACGGCCTATGTCCTCCATCGGCTCAAAGGAGGCGCCTCCTATCTGGGGGGGCGGGAGATGGAGTCCCTCTCCGCGGACCTGATGACCCTGTACCGGGCAGGGCGAGGGGAGGAGGCCCGTCCCCGCATCCCCGAGCTGCTGGGTCTGCTGGCCCGGGCAGAGGAGGAGCTTCGGGAGGAGATGGAGGTGGCCCTGTCCGGAGCCCCAAGCCTTCGGGAGGGCGTTGACGGAGAGAAGTTGCCGCAGTAGGGTCTAGGGGTTCCGTTCTCGGGGCGGGGTGAAAGTCCCCACCGGCGGTATCCCGGAGTTCTCCGGGGAGCCCGCGAGCGCCCTTCCGCCAGGAAGGGGCCAGCAGATCTGGTGAGAGGCCAGGGCCGACGGTCACAGTCCGGAGGGTAGAGAGAGGAGGAAGGCTCATGCGTTCCCTGTTGGCCTCCCGGTTCGGCGGCCCCGCCGAACGGGTGGAGAGGGCCCTGGAGGCCCTTCGTTGCGGCACCGGCATCCTCGTCACCGACGACGAGGACCGGGAGAACGAATCGGATCTCATCTTCCCGGCTTCGTCCCTCACGGTTCCCCAAATGGCCCTGCTCATCCGGGAGTGCAGCGGCATCGTGTGTCTCTGCCTCACGGAGGAGAAGGCCCGTTCCCTGGACCTGCCTCCCATGGTGCGTCGCAACACCAGCCCCTACGGCACCGCCTTCACCGAGTCGGTCGAGGCGGCGGAGGGGGTCACCACGGGGGTGTCTGCGGCGGATCGGGTGCGCACGGTGCAGGCGGCGGTCCGTCCCGGAGCGGTCCCGGAGGACCTGCGGCGGCCGGGGCACGTGTTTCCCCTGGTGGCAAGGGCCGGGGGGGTGCTCCAGAGGCGGGGACACACGGAGGCCACGGTGGACCTGATGACCTTGGCGGGGTTGGAGCCCTTCGGGGTGCTCTGCGAGCTGACCAACCCCGACGGGACCATGGCCCGGCTGCCCGAGGCGGTAGTCTTCGCCCGGGAGCATCGCTTTCCCCTGGTGACGGTGGAGGACCTGGCGGCCTACCGGGTTTCCCCGAGGGAAGGGGTCTGCGTCTAGGTCCCGAAGGTCGGCGGCGCGGGAGAACGGACGACGCAGGGGAGGGGCGTAAAGCCCCTCCCCTGCGTCGTTTCGCGAAGGGTCAGGGGCGAAGTCCCAGGCGTTCCGCCGTGGAGCGCAGGGTCACGTAGGCCCCCGCATCGGGCCCTTCGGAGGCCAGCCAGGCCGTCACGGCGATGCGGGGTGCCGGGTCCCGGTAGGTGGCGAACCGATGCCCGTAGAGGGGGGAGGAGGGGCCGAAACGGTCGTTGCTTCGGGGGGACCGGGACCACCCCTGGGTCTTCAAAAGGGGGTTGAGGTCCGGGTCGTGCCCCTCCCGGTCGAAGCGGAACCCTACCAGCCGGTCCCCCTCCAGGAGCAGGTCCGCGGTGGGGTAGCCCAGGACGGTCATGCCCAGGGCCTCCCCGGTCTCCCCGGGTGATCCCAGGAGGGTCTCCACCTCGGCCCGGGACATGCCCCACTGGGGAAAGCCCCGGGGCAGAAAGGGGGTCTCCGCGCCCCCGTCGCTCCAGACGAAGCCCCCGTAGGCCCCTCCGGGGAGGGCGGCTTCCACCTTCTCCCGGGGCAGGGGGAGGTCGGCGTCGAAGGTGTCCGTGGCAAACAGGGGAACGGCCTGGAGGACCCCCAGGAGGGACGCAAGCAACAGGATCCGTCTGAGAGCGTGCACGGCGAAGCCTCCTCGCAAGGGACGGGGGGATTGCGTCTTCTCCCTCTCTCGTCCATGATGCGGTCAATTCTAGCGCAGGGAGGGATTCCATGTGGGGGAATCCATGGGATGAGGGGGGAGGGCAGGCCTCCCGGCGGGGTCGGGCTACGGACCCCCTGGAGGGGTGGCGGCTCTTCGACGTGACCCAGGAGATGGACGCCTTCCGCTTCCCCGGCAACCCGGGGCTGGAGGTGCGGGGGCCCTTCAGCCGGGTGGAGGGAAAGACGCGGGAGTACGTGTACGACCTGTCCTTCTGCTCCCAGACGGGCACCCATGTCCAGGGGGGGCACTATTTCCTGGAAGAGGGATCGCGCATCGAGGCCTACCCGTTGGAGTCCTTCGCCGGACCCTGCGCGGTGGTGGACCTGACCCGGCGGGGGGAGGACACGGAGGCGGAGGACCTGGAGTCCCTCCTGAGGGAGGAGGACTTCTCCTGTCCCGCCCTGGTGTTCCGTACCGGTCACATGGAGGAGGTGCTGGCCTCGGGACGGTTGGACCCGGAGAGGCGCCCGGGGCTGTCCCTCCGGGCGGCCCGGTACCTCACGGAGCGGGGCACCCGACTGGTGGGCATCGACTCGGTGGGGCTGGAGTCCCGCCGCAGCCGGTCCTTCGAGGTGTGCCGCCACTTCGGACGGGAGGGGGTGCTGCTCCTGGAGGGACTGGTGGGGCTGGAAGCCCTGAAGGGGCGGTATGGATTCCTTCAGGCCTTTCCCCTGAAGATCCGGGGGGTGGAGGGGACCCCCTGTCGGGCGGTGGTGTGGCAGCGGGAGGAGCCCCTCGGGGCGGGGGAAGGAAACGCCTCCCGTCCCGGAGCTGGAGGAGAGGGGATGGGGACATGAGCGCGACGAACGTTCCCGGGGAGGCCCGGTTCCCCCGGAAGGGGGCGGATCCCGTTCCTTCGGAGACGGTGCGGCGACTGGAGGGGATTTTGCGGGAAGCGGGGGCGGACTTCGTCCTGTTCTATCGGCAGATCCCCACCCGCTCCGCCGCTGAAGGGGCCGCGGCCTTCCGCATCGAGCCGGGGCAGACCGCCCCGGCCCTGGTGCTGGAGGCGGAGGGACGTCCCCTGGTCTGGATCGCCTCGGGGGGGAGGGGAAGGCTGGATCTGGAGGAGGCGGCCCGGATCCTGGGGGTCTCTTCGGTTCGCCTGGCCTCTCCCGGAAGGGCGAAGGAGGTCACGGGGTTTGTCGTGGGTTCCCTGCCCCTTCTGCCCCACGATCTTCCCTGCGTGGTGGACGAAGAGCTGCTGCGGTACCCCCGGGTGTACGGAGGCACCGGCGACCCTTTGTGGACCCTCGCGGTGGCGCCGGAGGCTCTCCTGCGCCTCAACCGGGTGGTGGCCCGACACCCCGCCCGAGAGGGCGGCGGGACGGTGGAGCAGGGGCTGCCCCTGGAGGCCTATCTGGCCACGGGGACGGAGGAGGACCGGGCCCTCTACCGGGGTTTCCGGGAGCGGATCCGGGCCTCGGAGGCGTTCCGGGAGCGGGTGCTGCGAGCGGGGATCTTGCCGGACCTGGAGGTTTATGCGGAGCTGTTCTGTCCGGACTGCGCCGTCCTGGTGCCGTATCTGGAGGAGGTGGCCGCATGGCGCCCCGAGGCGTCTCTCCGGTTTTTTCCCCGGGAGGGAAACGAGGAGCGGCTTTGTGCCCTTTCCGGGGAGGCGCGCATCCCCACGGTGGTGGCCCGGGGACGGGGCGGATCCCGGGGCGAGGTCTTCCTGGAACGTCCCCGGGTCGTCCGGGAGCTGCTTGCTGCCGCCTCGGGGGAAGAGACGCTGCGGATCGTCTCGGTCTACCGAAACGGTGCCTTCGCCACCGCCCTGGAGGAGGAGCTGGGGGATCTCTTGACGGGGGAGAAGGGGGAGAGGGGATGACCCGCCTTTCCTTTCCCGCTTTCCGGACCCTGGCGGATCGGTTGGCGGACGAGCTGCCCCCGGACCTCACCCGGAACCTCAACGGGGGGATCCTGGCGGTGCCCAAGCGGGTGAAGCGGGGAGGCTACTGGATCCTGGGGGAGTACGTGGAGGACCTGATGGGGCGAACCGTCTACCTCTACCACGGGTCCTTCCGGGAGCTGTTTGCCGGGGAGCCACGGGAGGTCTGGGAGGAGGAGATCCGGGAGACCCTGATGCACGAGCTGACCCACCACCTGGAGGCCCTGGCGGGAGTGGACGATCTGGGACAGGCGGAGGAAGAGGAGTTCGGTCCCCTCTAGAGGCGGGGGGAGACGCCGCGGCGCCTCCCCCCGCCTGGGCGACCTAACGGACCCGGTCGGGGAACCACTTGCGGAAGAGGCGTTCCCTCTCCCGGCGCACCACCTGGTCCACCAGCTCCTTCAGGTCCCAGGACACGTCCCGGGGCAGGGTGATCCCGAAGTGCTCCCGGGTCAGGAGGGCCTCCAGGGCGTCGAAGCCGGGGTGTTCCTTCACCAGTTCCCACGCCACGGGGCTGTCGATGACCAGGGCGTCCACCGCCCCGCTCTCCAGGGCTCGGACCACCTCGGGCCAGGAGGGGAAGGAGACGATCTGGCTGTGCTTCAGCTTGCCCCGGGCGGCCTGCTCGTTGGTGGCTCCCCGGGTGACCCCCACAGCCCGTCCCTTCAGGTCCATGAGGCGGAGGATCCCCGTCTCCCTGCGGGTCACCACCATCTGGCCGCTCTCGAAGTAGCTGTCCGAGAAGGTGACCCGCTCGATGCGCTCAGGAAGTTTCGTGGCGGTGGTGACCAGAAAGTCGAAGCCTTCGAAGGACCCTGCCGTCCAGGTTCCCGTGACGGTCCCCGGCTCCCCGTTCCCCCAGGGGACCGGGACCAGCTCCGGGCGGACCCCCATGGCCTGGCACAGGGCCGTCGCCAGGTCCGCGTCGAAGCCCTCCACCCGGCCGCCCCGCCAGAAGTGGAACACCCCCACGTCGTTCTTCTCCACCCCGATGCGGGCCGTTCCGCGGCGGCGCAGATCCTCCAGGGAGAGGGATGGGTTGTGGTCCAGGCGGAACAGGGTCTGTCCCAGGGAGGAGGACCCCTTCTCCACCCGTTGGAGCCGTTCCTCGATGGCCTCCGCCGCTCCGGACTGTTCCTGGAGCCCCGCGTCCGTCCGGCGGAGCCGCTCCGCCTGGTCGGAGACCCGCTCCGTCACGGTCTGCACCGCCTGGGTCATCTCCCGGGCCGCCTCGGCCTGTTCCTGGGCGGATCGGGAGGCGCTGCCCAGGGAGTCCAGGACCTCCTCCACCGCTCCCAGGACCCGGTCCAGACTCTGGCGGGTCAGCTCGGCCTTCTCGTCCGTGGCCTCCACCCGCACCCGGGCGTCCTCCATGCGGTCCACCGCCACCTGGGCCAGGTCCCGGCTGGAGGCGGCGAGCTTGCCGATCTCCTCCGCCGCCCTGGTGGAGGCCTCCGCCAGGGGTGCGCACCTCCTCCGCCACCACGGAGAAGCCCGACCGTGTTCCCCCGCCCGGGCGGCCTCGATGGAGGCGTTGAGGGCCAGGAGGTTGGTCTGCTTGGCCAGGTTTCGGATGGTGTCGGTGATCTGGACGATGTGGTCGGACACGCCCTTCATGTCCTCGATGGCCTCCGCCACCCCTCGGGTGGACTGGGCCACCAGGCGCACCGCCTCCACGGTGGAGGTGACCAGCTCCTGGTCCTTCCGGGCCTCCTCCTGGATGCCCCTGCCCTGGTCGGCCACCCTTCCCAGGGTCCGGGCGGAGGCCTCGGTGTTCTCGGTGTTCCGGGTCAGATGGGTCTGGAGTTCCTGTGCCAGGGCGGCCACGTCGTCCCCCGCCCGGGCCACCTGCCCCGTCTCTTCCCCGATGGCCTGCATGGAGCGGAAGATGTAGCGGCAGGCCCCCTGCACGTCCTCCCAGGCCGATGCCAGCTGCAGGGCCAGACGCTTCGCCTCGGAGAAGCCGGGGCCCTCGCCGATTCCCGGAGTGGAGGTTCGGGAAGCCAGAGCCAGGGGGGCGTCTTGCCCCTTTTGTCCGGCCTCAGGACGGTTCAGGAACGCCAGGACCGCCCCCATGCTTCCCCCCGTCAGGATCAGGGAGACCAGGTAACGGAACGGGTCCAGCCCGGACAACCCCCAGGCCGCCGAGGCCCCTCCCACGAGGATCCCCGTTCCCGCTACCCATAAGGTTCGCTGTGTGCCTGTGTTCATCGAGTCGATTCCTCCTGTTCAGAAACATCAGAGTTCTATCAGGGGGAGAGTAGAGGAAATGGGGCAAGACCACAAGGCCCCTTCCGCCGGGGAAGGGGCCTTGTGGCAAGGGAAGGACGGCTTCCGGGGAGGGGGTCAGAGGCTCTTGCCGGGGAACCACTTGCGGAAGAGGTGCTCCCTCTCCCGGCGCACCACCTGGTCCACCAGCTCCTTCAGGTCCCAGGACACGTCCCGGGGCAGGGTGATGCCGAAGTGTTCCTGGGTGAGCCGGGTTTCCAGGTAGGTCCATTGGGGGTGTCGGTCCGTCATCCCCCATGCCACGGGGCCGTCCACCACCAGGGCGTCCACCTTGCCCGCCTCCAGGGCCTGCTCCACGTCCCGGGCAGAAGGAAGGGGGACGATCCGGCTGTGCTTCAGCTTGCCCCGGGCGGCCTGTTCGCTGGTGGCCCCCCGGGTGACCCCCACCGCCCGTTCCTTCAGATCCAGGAGGGAGGAAAGCCCCCTGTCCCGGGGGACCACCACCAGCTGGCCGCTCTCGAAGTAGCTGTCCGAGAGGGTGACCCGCTCGATGCGCTCCGGCAGTTTGGTCACCGCGGTGACCAGGAGGTCGAAACCCTGGAAGGACCCCGCCGACCAGGTTCCCGTGATGGTCCCCGGTTCTCCGTTGCCCCAGGGGATGGGAACCCATTCGGGGCGGACCCCTGTGGCCTGGGCCAGGGCAAGTCCCAGGTCCGCGTCGAAGCCCGCCACCCGCCCGTCTCGCCAGAAGTGGAACACCCCGAAATCCCCCTGCTCGATGCCCATGCGGATCGTACCGCGGCACCGCAGGTCCTCCAGGGAGAGGGCTCCGGGGGACTGGCGGAAGAGCTGTCCCGTGAGGGTGCGGGAGGCTCCCTCCACCCCCTGAAGGCGCTGGTGGATGGTTTCGGTGATGCCGGACTGTTCCTGGAGCTTCGTGTCCGTCCGGCGGAGCCGCTCCGCCTGGTCGGAGACCCGCTCCGTCACGGTATGCACCGCCCGGGTCATCTCCCGGGCCGCCTCGGCCTGTTCCTGGGCGGACCGGGAGGCGCTGCCCAGGGAGTCCAGGACCTCCTCCACCGCTCCCAGGACCCGGTCCAGACTCTGGCGGGTCAGCTCGGCCTTCTCGTCCGTGGCCTCCACCCGCACCCGGGCGTCCTCCATGCGGTCCACCGCCACCTGGGCCAGGTCCCGGCTGGAGGCGGCGAGCTTGCCGATCTCCTCCGCCGCCCTGGTGGAGGCCTCCGCCAGGGTGCGCACCTCCTCCGCCACCACGGAGAAGCCCCGACCGTGTTCCCCCGCCCGGGCGGCCTCGATGGAGGCGTTGAGGGCCAGGAGGTTGGTCTGCTTGGCCAGGTTTCGGATGGTGTCGGTGATCTGGACGATGTGGTCGGACACGCCCTTCATGTCCTCGATGGCCTCCGCCACCCCTCGGGTGGACTGGGCCACCAGGCGCACCGCCTCCACGGTGGAGGTGACCAGCTCCTGGTCCTTCCGGGCCTCCTCCTGGATGCCCCTGCCCTGGTCGGCCACCCTTCCCAGGGTCCGGGCGGAGGCCTCGGTGTTCTCGGTGTTCCGGGTCAGATGGGTCTGGAGTTCCTGTGCCAGGGCGGCCACGTCGTCCCCCGCCCGGGCCACCTGCCCCGTCTCTTCCCCGATGGCCTGCATGGAGCGGAAGATGTAGCGGCAGGCCCCCTGCACGTCCTCCCAGGCCGATGCCAGCTGCAGGGCCAGACGCTTCGCCTCGGAGGAACCCGAGGGGACTTGGGCCGGCTGTGGCGGGCGTTCCTCCCCCTCCGCAGGGTGGGGGAGGGTCCGCAGTCCCGCCGAGGCCCCTCCCAGGGCGGCCAGGACGATCCCCGCCCCTCCCGCCGCCAGCCGCGGAAACGTGGGATTCTGGGCGACCCAGAACCCCAGCGCCGTGGCTGTCCCGATTCCGGTGCACAGGCCGTACCCCCACAGACGTCCCGATCCTTCCATGTCCTTCTCCCCCTCTGGTCGAAACCATGCTGAAAAGGAACAAATAATCACAGAACAGCCCTTTTCGGAACGTACCACAGAAACAACCCTAAAACAAGTTACAGATCGGTGGAAAATGGAAGGAGCCTAATGTACCGGCGTTGTTGTGCCCCCTTCCGGGGGGGCGTACCATGAATTCGTTAGGGGGTGGTGGGGTGCAGAGGCGGTCGGTGAGCCGACTGGAGCCGGGGATGTGCCTGGCGGTGGACGTGTTGCGCAACGACGGGGTGCTCCTCCTGAAGGCCGGGGTGCCCCTCTCGGAGCAGCAGATCCAGTCCCTGGACGGGGTGGTCCACGCGGTGTACGTCCGGAGGGAAGGGTTTGACGATGTGCTCTCCCGGGCGGTGGTGCCCGACGAGACCGCCCGGTTCGATCTGGTGCGGCGCCTGGAGGGGATCTACTGTTTTCTCTACGAGAAGTACGTGGAGCGGGCGGACCGGGGAGAGAGGGAACGGATCGCGCCTCCCCGAGGGGCGGGGGGCGGCGCGGTGGAATTCCGGGATCTGATGCAGGTGGACCAGGCTTTGCGGCACTGTGCCCGCTCGATCCTGGAGGACGTGCGGGATCGGCGCTATGCTCTGCTCTCCTTCGACCTCCCTGCGCCGAAACACAACTCCCTCTACGTGTTCGAGCACGCGGTGCAGTCCGCTATCCTGGCCGCCCGGGTCCTGGAGAACAGCTACCGGGAGGGGAGCTTCCATTACGTGGAGGATCGGGGGGGGCACCGGGAGCATCGGGAACACCCCTTCGACGAAAAACGTTTCGAGGACCTGCTCGCGGGCATCCTCCTGTGCGAGGGGGGGATGCTTTCCATCCCCCGGGAGGTGCTGGCCGTGCCGATCTTCTCCCCGGAGGACCGGGCGAAGTACCTTTACCCTCATCCCCGGGTGAGCCGGGAGATGGCCCGTCTGCTTCCCTCCCTGTCCCCCCTGGCGGGGGCGGTGGTGGCGAACCACCACGAACGGCGGGACGGGCAGGGCTACCCCAGGGGCTCCACGGACCACCACCCCTTCGTGGACGCGGCGATCCTGGCGACCACCTTCGACGCCCTGGTGTCCAGCCGCCCCCAGCGACCGGGCATGGGGACGGCGAAGGACGACAAGGCCTGCCACCCCGCGGAGGCACTGGAGCGGCTCTTCGCTCTGGCGGCGGAGGGGGCGGTGCACGGGGGCATCCTGGAGGAGCTGGCCCGGTACGTGGTGCCCTACCCCTTCGGCACCACCCTGGTGCTCTCCAACGGGGACGTGGGGCTGGTGGTGGACTGCACCGATCGGGTGGACCCGGCGCGGCGGCAGCGTCCCCTGGTGCGGTGCTCCCAGAACATCCGGACCGGCCGCAGGGAGGGGCTCTGGGAAGTGGACCTGGCCTCCCGGACGGACCTGACGGTGCAAAGCGCCATCTACGCCTGACGGGGCCCCGGGAATGTCGCAACAGGAAGAATCTTTCGTCGCGGGATTTTCGGGGCCCCTTGGGCTATGCTGTACTCCCCTGAGTGGGGCGAACCAAAAGACGAAGGGGAGAAGAGAATGAAAGACACGCTCTATGTGGTGGGACACCGCAACCCCGACACGGATTCCATCGCCTCCGCCATCGCCTACGCGGAGCTGAAGCGTCGCCTGGGGCATGAGGCGGTGCCCTGCCGTCTGGGGGACCTGAACCCCGAGACGGCCCATGTCCTCAAGACCTTCGGTTTCCCGGAACCCCTGCTTCTGGAGACGGTGCGGCCTCGGGTGGAGGACCTGGACCTGGATCCCCCCATCCCCGTCTCCCCGGAGTGCTCTCTGAAGGTGGCCTGGAACCTCATGAAGCGCCACGGCGCCAAGACCCTGCCTGTGGTGGACGACCACGAGCGGCTCCTGGGGGTGGCGACCCTGTCGGACCTGACGGAGCGGTACATGGACAGCCTGGACGCGGGGGGGCTGGCGGCGGGGCAGACCCCTTGGACCAACCTGGCGGAGACCCTCACCGCCCGGGTGGAGGTGGGGGACCTGTCCGGCCGGGTGGAGGGCAAGGTGGTGGTGGCCGCCATGACCCCGGATCGGATGGGGGAGTTCGTGGAGCCCCGGGACCTGGTCCTGGTGGGCAACCGGAGGGAGAACCAGCTCCGGGCCCTGGAGCTGGGCGCTTCCTGCCTGGTGGTCACCGGGGGCGGGGACGTGGAGCCGGAGGTCCGATCCGCCGCCGAGGCGGCGGGGTGCCGGGTCCTGGTGGCTCCCTGCGACACCTTCACCGCCGCTAGGCTGGTGAACCTGAGCCTCCCGGTGCGCCACGTCATGACCTCCCGGGAGCTGGTGGTCTTCGACCTGGACGACTTCGTGGACGACATCCGGGACGCCATGCTGCGTACCCGGTACCGAAGCTACCCCGTGGTGGATTCCCGCAACCGGGTCCAGGGCTTCGTGGCCCGATACCACCTCATCTCCCGAAAGCGCAAGAAGGTGGTGCTGGTGGACCACAACGAGCGGGCCCAGTCCGTCCCGGGCATCGAGGAGGCGGAGGTACTGGAGATCCTGGACCACCACCGGGTGGGGGACATCCAGACCGGATCCCCCATCCTCTTCCGCAACGAGCCCCTGGGCAGCACCGCCACCCTGGTGTGCTCCCTCTACGAGGAGAACGGACTCCGGCCCACGGGCCCCGTGGCGGGGCTTCTCTGCGCCGCCGTCCTCTCCGACACCCTGCGGTTCAAGTCCCCCACCTCCACCCCCCTGGACCGCATGGCGGCGGAACGCATGGGGGAGATGGCGGGCATCCGGGATCTGGACGCCTTCGCGGCGGAACTCTTCCGGGCCGCCTCCTCCCTGGAGGGCAAGAAACCCGAGGACCTGCTCCAGCAGGACCTGAAGGAGTACGCCTTGGGGGACTGGTCCGCCGCGGTGGGGCAACTGGTGGTGGCGGAGTCCGCCCTCTCCCCGTCCCTTCGGGAGGAGCTGGCTCGGGCCATGGAGGACCTGTGCGGGCGCCGGGGCTACGGCCTGGTGGCGCTGATGCTCACGGATCCCCTGGACGAATCCTCCCGGGTCCTGGCGGCGGGGGAGCAGCGGGACCTCCTCTTCCGGGCCTTCGGCCAGACTCCCTCTCCCGAGGGGGTCCGGCTTCCCGGGGTGATGTCCCGGAAAAAACAGCTCCTTCCCGCCCTGGTGCGGGCCCTGGAGGAGGAGTAGCTACTCCCCCAGGACCTTCACCACCACCCGCTTCCGCCTCTGTCCGTCGAACTCCGCGTAGAACACCTGCTCCCAGGGGCCCAGATCCAGCCGCCCCTCCGTGACGGGCAGCACCGCCTGGTGGTGGGTCAGGATGCGCTTGAGGTGGGCGTCCCCGTTGTCCTCCCCCGTGCGGTGGTGGAGGTACCCCGGGTCCTCCGGGGCGAGGCGCTCCAGCCAGTCCAGGATGTCCTGATGCAGCCCCGGTTCGTGGTCGTTCACCAGGATCCCCGAGGTGATGTGCATGGCCGAGACCAGCATCATCCCCTCCCGGATGCCGCTGCGTTCCAGGATTCCCTCAAGGGCCGGGGTGAGGTGCACCAGCTCCTTCCTTCGGGACGTGTCCATCCACAGGTACTCCGTGTGGCTCTTCATGGGGAATCATCCCTCCCTTCCTGCCCCCAGTATGCCCCAAGCCCGGGGGGGTGGGGCGTAGAATGACCCCGAAGGGAAGGGGGAGGGGACGTCATGGGTTGGACCGTGCGGGAGACCACCGATGGGGTGGATTGGGACGAGGCGGCGGAGCTGGTGGAGCGGGCCCCCCTGGGGACCCGGGACCCCAGGGATCTGCGGGCCGCCTTCGAGGCCAGCGCCCACGTGTGCTTCGTTTACGGGGAGGGGCGGCTGCTGGGGCTGGGGCGCGCCCTTTCCGACGGGGTCTGGCAGGGAGGGATCTACGACGTCTGCGTACTCCCGGAGGCCCAGGGGGCCGGGGTGGGGCGTGCGGTGGTGTCCGCCCTTCTTTCCCGCATGGAGGGGCTCACGGTGATCCTCTTCGCCTCCCCGGGGAAGGAGCCGTTTTACGAACGCCTGGGCTTCCGGCGCATGAAGACGGGCATGGGGCGGTTCGCTCGCTATGAGGAGCGTCGGGAACAGGGGTACGTGGAGTAGCGTCCTGTCTCTTTTCCCCTCTCTGGGGTAAAATGGACCCTGTCCCTGCGGGGACCTAAGGGAGTAGCTCACGAGGCCGGATCAACAGGCTGGCGCCTTCGGGCGCCTGGTCCGGCCGCCGCGATTTCGAGTCGGCGAGCGAGACTTAGCATGGTGTCGCCATGCGAAGTCTCGCTTTTTGTTGCCCCGCGGGGCGGGAGGGGAGAGAAGACCATGAACTGGACCTTGGCGACGGTGCTCGGGCTGAGCCTGTCCATGGACGCCTTCGCGGTGTCCTGTGCCATCCCCCTGTGTCGCGTCCGGCTGACCCGGAGGGATACCCTTCGGGTGGCGGGGTGTTTCGGCTTCTTCCAGGGACTCATGCCCCTGCTGGGCTGGATCCTGGCGGCCCGGTTCGCGGATCTGCTCCGCCCCCTGGACCACTGGGTGGCCTTCGGGCTCCTGCTCTTCGTGGGGGGCAAGATGGTCCGGGAGGGCCGGGGGAAAAAGGAGGACTGTCCTGTGGGGGAGGGGGATCCCACCCGGGGGCGCCTGTTGCTCCTGCTGGCCCTGGGAACCAGCATTGATGCCCTGGCGGTGGGGGTGAGCTTCTTGGGCATGCCCGTGCGGGTCCTGCCCACGGCGGGGGTCATCGGAGGGATCACCTTCCTGGTCTGTCTGGGGGGGCTGCTGGCCTCCGGACGGTTCTTCCGCGGACAGAGCGGACGCTTCGAGGTCCTGGGCGGGGTGGTCCTGGTGGGCATCGGCCTGAAGATCCTCCTGGACCATCTTTGTCGGGGCATCTGACGTGCGGGGTGGCGGAAAGGCCCGGGGGCTCGTATGATGGGTCCTATGATGAATAGTCAATGCAGATGCACCGTTCTCCTGCGCCCTCTTCTTCTGGTCCTGTTCCTCTCGGGTTTTCTCCTTCCCCATCCCGCCTCTGCGGAGCCCCAGGGACAGCTTCTCTACACCCTCCACATCCCCTTCGAAGTGGGTGCCCCTGCGGAGGTCCGTCTTCCCGACGGTTCCGCCGTCCCCTGCGGCAAGGTGCGGGTTCTCCCCTGGAAGACCAAGTATCCCGGCTTCACCGCCAGCCGCTACGGGGTGGGGGGAGAGGTGGTGGCCACCGCCGCCAACGCCCACCACTTCCTCATCGACGTGGAGGGAAACCGCGGACGGACCTTGAGCCTCATCCCCACCGCCACCTTCGTGGCCACCGCCGGACTGGGGTCCTGCCTGGTGGTGGAGGGCACCGGGGGCATGGGTCTCTGGGGACGCTACGCCCCCACGGTGGGTTCCCCGGTGTACGTGATCAACGCCATCGGAAGCCGCATCCGCTTCCGCTCCCCCGACCTCCTCAAGGTGGCCAAGGCCCTGGAGGTGGAGGTCTTCGTACCGGAGACGGCGGTGGACTACCTGCAGATCGAAAACCGCGTGGGAGGCAGGGCTTGGTATCACGACGGCTCGGGGGACCACCTCTTCGGCCTGGTGGATCGCCCCGTCTCCGGGACGGGACGCTTCTCCGGAACCCTCTACCAGGACGCGAGTCGGGTTCGGGCCAATCACCTGGGGGTCCTCTGCGTCAGCACCACCCCGGCGGGGGACATCGGGGGGTTCCAGATCGTCCCCCGCAACCACACCTTCAGCCCGGAGCTTCAGGAAACCCAGCGGATGAATCAGTGGCTGATCCTTCGGGGGCCGGACTTCGAGGACCTGACGGGGAAGTTCCCCTTCTTCTCCGGAGCGGTGCGCCCCGCGGACCGGGAAGTCGCGGAAGGCGCCCACCAGGGGTGGGTGCTCTGCCGGGAGGGGGCGGGCCCCTGGGTTCCCCTTCCGGTGGTCTCCGACCGGACGGAGGACGGCCTGGCGAAGGTGACGGAGCTGCGCATCCTGCTGCACTGACCCCCTTCCGGGGGAAAGCGACGAGAGAGGGGGAGGCCCGAAGGCCTCCCCCTCTCTCGTCTGGGACCTCAGCGGGCCCGATAGGTCAGGGTCTTTCCGGGAAAGAGGGAGGGCGGGGTCTGAGTGGCCAGCACCAGGCTCTGCTCGTCCAGGTCCAGGTGGCGAAGCCGCACGGGGAAGGGGAAGTCCCGGAAGTCCAGAAGGGGCTGGGCCTTCTCGAGGGCCTCCTTCACCAGGGCCATGTCCGTGTCCGCGTTGTTCACCGAGACCTGGTAGTCCTCCATGCGCAGCCGGTCGCGCTCCTGGATCTCCAGGCGGCTTCGGATCTCCACCAGGGCGGAGACCGCCCCGGTGGAGAAGCGGGCGGAGGCGGTAAAGCCTCCGGGGCGCAGGTCCAGGTGCAGGTCCTTCCACTGGGAGTTTCCGGAGGAGAGGGTCGCCCCCAGGAGGAAGTCGTTCAGGTCCTTCTCCGTGACCCGTCCCTCGAAGTAGCCCTGCACCGCCGACTTCACCCCCAGGTTCCCCGGTTCGGGAGCCCCCCCAGGGTTTGAGGGAGCGTCCTTCTCCTCCTGAAGCTGCACAAAGAGGGCCTCCACCCGAAGACGGTCGATGCGGACCCCCCCCTGGCGAACGCCCCGCGCCTCGAAGAAGAGCCGTCGGACCCGGCCCGACTCGTCGGGGCTGCCGTCCAGGGTCAGGTCCAGGCTTTCCGGTTTCAGGGCCGTCACCAGTCCGCGAAGCAGGCGGACCTCCGGGGCGGTCCCCTCCACCGTCCCGACGAAGCTCTTCCCGCCCTCCGGTTCCTTTTCTCCGGCCAGGCAGCCCGGCACGCCGGACAGGGAAAGGACCCCCACCGCCAGGGCCAGCAGGAGGCGCCCCAAGGAACGGCTTCCGCCCTCGTCCTTCCGTGTCCTTCTGTTCCCCGTGCTTTCCTTCATGGGACACCACCTCCGAAATCTGCTGTGATTCCCCGGTTCGTCCGCAAACGGAGGAGCGTCGTTTCGGGGAAGGACGCATCATCAGACTACCATCCCCCGGAAGGGGTGTCAGCGGAGGGTGCCCTGCCTCGGCTCCCCTCTGATCGGGAGGTGCATTTGTCCCCTTCCTAAGAAAATTTGTTTCTTGCGTCCCAGACTTCGGAGGTTGGTCCGCAGCAGGGGATGCAGCTTTTCTTTCTTGGGGTTTTGTCCGGTTTGACCTCTAGGGATGTCTTCCGGTGCCCCGGTTCGCCGAGGTCCTCGGATCCCTCACTCTTGACGAGGGTTCGGGGAGTGCGTATCTTATGTCCCATTGATATCTGAAATATCTAAGAAGCGCCCAAACTCAGTTTCTAAAATCCCTTCAGCTAAATCGCTCCCACGACGTTTCTGGATCGCAGAAGGAGATTGTGGGAATTTTTTTAAGCTAATGTCCCGCAACGGAGGTTTTTTTTAGGTTTATCCGGGACGAATGGGCGAGGCTCTCCCCTTTCACGCGCCCCTTTCCGAGGGGCCGCCTGTGTTTTGCGGGATGTAAGGGATTCACACGCTTTGACGGATGCCTCCTTTGGTCTGCGAATAAAGTATCACATACAAAGAGAGGCGGTTTCTTCCGGGGCGACGTCCCAAGGTCGGTCGCCCCCTTCATTTGCGAACGTTGAGGAGGGATGCGGGGGAGGGGATTGTTTCTTTGCGGGCCTGGGGTGATCCGGGAGGAAGGAAGCTCGGGACGGGGCAGAAGCCCTGTCGGTTTGGGAAGGAGAGGACGGTTTTCATGAAGAAAGGCATGTTTGCGAAGCTCGCCCTGACGGCGATGGCTGCGGTGTTCTGTATGGCCCCTGCGGTGCAGGCCGCGGAACTCACCCTGAAGTTCGCGGGGCAGTACCCCGCCGACCACCCCGGCACGAAGCTCATGCAGGCGGTGGCCAAGGAGATCGGCCAGAAGACCAAGGGGCGCATCGAGATCAAGGTCTTCCCGGGCAACCAGCTGGGAGACTATACCCTGGTCTACGAGGAACTCATCCGGGGCACCATCGACATGTCCCTCACCTCCGTGCCCAGCCAGTTCGACCCCCGGCTGGAGCTGATGTACATCAACGGCTACGTCACGGGCTACGATTCCGCCAAGAAGGCCTTCAACCCCAACGGGTGGCTCTTCAAGAAGATGGACGAACTCAACAGCCGTCTGGGCGTGAAGCTGCTGGGCTTCTACGTGGAGGGCATGATCGGCACCGGTACCACCAAGCCCGCCAAGGATCCCCTCAACCCGAAGGTGAACAAGGGCATCCTCTGCCGGGTCCCCAACATGGACGTGTACAAGCTGGGTGCTGAGGCTCAGGGCTACCGCACCGTCACCATCCCCTACGCGGACGTGTACCAGTCCATGCAGACCGGGGTCTGCGACGGCGTGAACGGCTTCGCCACCACCGCTGCCCTCACCGCCCTGGGCGACGTCCTGAAGTACTGGTACGCCACCAACTACTCCATGGAGTGCATCAACTTCATGATGAGCAAGAAGACCTGGGACAAGATCAAGCCGGCGGACCAGAAGATCGTGGCCGAGGCGCTGACCCGGGCCACCATGAAGAGCATCGACGAGGCCAAGGCCCTGGACGAGCAGTCCATGAAGGCCATGGAGAAGAAGGGCATCAAGGTCTTCCGCTACTCCGAGGCCCAGCTCGTCCCCATCGCCAAGGCGGTCGCCGCCAGCTGGCCCAAGCTGGAGGGCAAGATGACCAAGGAGCTGATCTCCGAGTTCCGCAAGAACCTGGCGCCGAAATAGACCCCGAGCCCCGCTTAGGGACCCGAGGCGGGAGACCCGTTCTCCCCGAAGGGCCGTGGGCGTTCCCGGGCGTGTGCCCGGGAGCGCCCGGCCTTTGCGACGAAAGATCCGCGCCGGTCTCCCGGAACTAAGGAAGGAAGTGTGTATTCGTGTCCGAGCAAGTGGAAGCGATGGATACCCCGTCCTGCGACTCCTGCGGAACGGTCTGTTCCCCGGCACCCCACCGTCCGAAGAACCCCGTCGACAAAGTCGTGGTGGGTTTCTTTTCTCTGGTGTGTTTCTCCATGTCCGTGCTCCTGGCGGCGCTCATCACCGCCGCCACCCTGATGCGCTACGTCTTTCAGGCGGACCTCTACGGCTACGAGGAATGGGTGAAGCTCTTCGCCTTCTGGCTCTATTTCTGCGGCGCCGGCTACGGGGCCTTCAACAAGAGCCACGTGAGCGCCGACCTGGTCACCGCCTACATCCCCGAGGGGGGCTTCAAGCGCTTTCTCGCGTTCCTGAAGGATCTGGTCACCTTCGCCGTCACCTGCCTCTTCCTCTACTACGGCTACGAATTCTTCATGTTCGGCTTCCGCGGTCCCCTGGGCACGGGCATTGCGCTCCCCATGACCACCATCTGGCGCATCCCCCTCTGGACCTCCTATCTGGCCATCACCCTGGGCCTGTTCTTCATGGCCTGGTATTTCGGCGTGGCGCTGCTTCAGAGCGCCAAGGCCCTTCTCAAAGGTGAAAAAGCATGATCTACGTTGCCCTGTTGGTTCTCATGGCGTGTCTGGTCATCGGCGTTCCCGTGCCCGTGAGCTTCATGGCCTCCGCGGCGTGGCTCATCTTCTTCGGCGGCCCCGACGGCATGGGATACGAGCCCAGCCAGCTCCTGCCCTACGGGTTCACCCAGATGAACTCCGTCTCCCTCATCGCCATCGCCATGTTCATCATGGCCGGGGGCATCATGGAGCGGGGGAAGATCGGGGAGAAGCTCATCGACATGGTGGACGTGTTCGTGGGTCACGTCCGGGGTGGCCTGGGCGTGGTGGGCACCATCTCCTGCGCCGTCTTCGGCTCCATCTCCGGCGCCGCCTGCGCCACCCTGTCCTGCATCGGCACCATCATGTTCCCCCGACTCCAGGCGGGGGGCTACCCCCGGGGACACGCGGCGGCCCTCATGTCCAACGCCTCCCTGCTGGGGCTGCTCATTCCCCCCAACGCCACCCTCATCATCTTCGCCTGGATCAGCGGCCAGTCCATCCTCGCCTGCTTCCTCTCCACGGTCATGCCGGGCATCGTCACCACCACCCTCATCTGTCTGGTGAACATGTACCTGCTTCGGGGCAACGAGCAGGTACTGGTGGCCCACAAGCGGACCTCCGAGGAGAAGTGGAACCTCTTCAAGGAGAGGGGACGCAAGGCCATCCCCGCGCTCATGCTGCCCGTGATCGTGCTGGGGGGCATCTACGGGGGTGTCATGACCACCACCGAGGCCTCCGCCGTGGCGGTGCTGTACTCCATCCCTGTGGCTCTCTTCGTCTACAAGGGGACCAACTGGAAGGGGCTCTGGGACGTGGTCATCGAGTCCGCCGTCACCACCGGGGTCATCATGGTGATGCTCTACTCCGTGTCCATGCTCTCCCGACTCTACGTGCTGGAGGACCTGCCCAACAAGATGCTCTTCCTCTTCCAGTCCGTCTCGGAGAACCGATGGGTCATCATGGCCATGATCAACGTCTTCCTGGTGATCATGGGGATGCTTATGGACGACATCAGCGTGGTGGTGCTCACGACGCCCATCATGATGCCCATCATCATGCAGCTGGGCTTCAACCCCATCCACTACGCCGCGGTCCTGGGGGTCAACACCGCCCTGGGCTGCATCACCCCGCCGGCGGCTCCGGTGCTCTATCTGGGAGGCCGACTGGGCAAGGCGCCCATCAACGAGATGATGAAGCCCGCCCTTGCCTTCATGCTCCTGTGCTGGCTGCCGGTGCTGCTCTTCACCGCCTACGTGCCCAAACTGGTGCTCTTCCTGCCCCACGTGATCCTGGACGTGCCCTGGTAGGTTCGGATCTCCCGCCGCTTCGGCCCCCCTGCGGGGCCGAAGCGGCCCTTGCGGACGGCCTCTCCCCCAGGCCGGAAAGGAACGAACGTTTCATGGTTTTTTACCGGAACCTCTTTGCCACTCTGTGTTTTGCCTTCTTCGCCGTGGCGCTGGTCACCCGGGCCCCTTGGGCCTACCTGGGGGCCATGCTTTTCGGGGCCCTTTCCCGGACGGCGACGAAGAAGAAGTGGCCCGACCCCCCCGTGAAGGGGCGGCTTCGGCGCTGGTTCGGTGGCAAAGGCGGAGAGGATGGCTCCCCCCTCCTCTGCGAGGGGACGGATCCCGAAACCCCCTGACTCCCTTCGGCCTGGGGCGCGTTCTCGCTGCGCCCTGTCCCGAAGGCCCTTCTCCCGTTTCGCGCCTTCCGTCCCCGCAGGGATCGGGCGATTCGCCCCCCTCTTATGCCGTTTCTCCCCCTCTAAAGGTGCGCCGCTGGTAAGCTTGTGGCGATGGGAGGCGAAAAGCCTCTGCCGGGGGCGAGGCACGAAGGGCCTGATGTTTTAGGCGGAATATTCGGCCTCGAAGACGGGATGCGCTGCGAGGAGGAGGTCGACCTTTCCAAACGCTGGGTTTGGTGTGTCTTCTGCGATTCTGACGCAGCGACGCTGCGGGGGGATGCCTGAACCGAGGAGCGGAGAGGAGAAGAACGGGTGGCCGAAAGGGAAAGGGACGTGGCTTTTGGATTCCCTGGGGGCCTGATCCGGCAAAAACCCCTGTGTTATGCAGGTTTTTTGCGTCGGACCCGTTGCGTGGGCCGCTGTGGAGCCGGTGGGGAAGGAGGAAGAGAAGTCTGAGAAACGCGAATGCGGCGGCAAAGACCTCGGCAAGTTGGGACCGGAGGCATTGGATATCTGATATATCTGTGGTACACTCTGGACAGCTTACGGAGGCGTTGCGAAAGATGGAGGAACCTCATTTCATCCTGAAGTCGCTCCGAGAGCAGGTTTACGAATATCTGAAACGGGAGATGAACGACGGTCGCCTGAAGCAGGGCGCCTTTCTGAACCTCAACGAGATCAGCAAGGAGCTGGGCATGAGCAAGACCCCTCTGCGGGACGCCCTTTTTCAGCTGGAGGCGGAGGGGTTCGTGACCATCTACCCGAGGCGGGGCGTGATGGTGAACCAGCTCGACCTGGAGACCATCCGCAACATCTACGAGATTCTGGGCGCCTTGGAGGGTTCTGTGATGGTCCACGTGGCCCTCAAGTTCCGGGAAGAGGACGCCAAGCGCATGTACCTCCTCAACGAGGGGATGAAGGCCTCCCTGGAGGAGAACGATTTCGACCTTTTCTATCGTCAGAACCTGGAGTACCACGACACCTACCTGGGGCTTTCGGAAAACGGGGACCTGCTCCATACCGTGAAGATCCTCAAGGAGCGGCTCTACGACTTTCCCCGCAACAAGGGTTTCGTCCGGGAATGGGAGATCAACTCCACCCGGGAGCACGACGATCTGGTGGAGCTGGTGAGCCGAAAGGACTTCAACGGGGCCGCGGAGTTCATCCGGGACGTGCACTGGTCCTTCTCGGTCCAGGAACGGTTCATTCGCAAGTACTACTTCGCCCGGCAGAACGAGCTGGACGAAAAGAAGGGCGCCTGAACGGGCAGGGGAGGGCAGCGGGGATGACCACGGGGATCGTCTACGACATCAAGAAGTACTCCATCCACGACGGGCCGGGTATCCGGACCACCTTTCACCTCAAGGGGTGTCCCCTGTCCTGTTGGTGGTGCCACAACCCGGAGAGCCAGTCTCTCCTCCCCGTGGTCCTCTACCGGAAAGACCGGTGCATCGGCTGCGGCCGGTGCGTGGAGTCCTGTCCCCACAAGGCCCTCTCCTTCGTGAACGACGGGGTGCACGTGGACCTCTCCCGCTGCGTTGGCTGCGGGGTCTGCGCGTCCGTCTGTCCCTCCCTGGCCCTGGAGCTGGTGGGGCGGACCTTGACGGTCCCCGAGCTGGTGGCGGAAGCGAGGAAGGACGAGCTTTTCTACGACCAGTCCGGCGGCGGGGTCACCTTCTCCGGAGGGGAACCCCTCATGCAGCCGGAGTTTCTCCTGGAGGTCCTGGAGGCCTGCGGGGCCGCAGGGTTCCACCGGGCCGTGGACACCTGCGGCTTCGCCCCGGAGGAGACGATCCTCCGGGTGGCGCGACACACGGACCTCTTCCTCTACGACCTCAAGCACATGGACCCGGAGGCGCATCGGCTCTACACGGGGGTGGACAACGTGCTCATCCTGTCCAATCTCCGGCGTCTCGACGAGGCGGGAGCCCGCCTGAACATCCGGGTCCCCCTGATCCCCGGGATCAACGACTCCCCGGAGAACCTGGATGCCCTGGGGCGCTTCGTGGCGTCCCTGAACCACGTCGCAGGGTTGAATCTCCTGCCGTACCACACGGCGGGGCGAAGCAAGTATCCGAAGTGGGGGATGACGTATCGCCTGGAGGAGACCCCTCCGCCCACGGAGCACCAGGTTCGCGTCGCCGCGGAGGCTCTGAGGCGTCAGGGACTGGAGGTCACGATTGGAGGATGAGGGACATGAACGAACGGATCGCACGGTTGCGCAAAGAGAGTTTCGAGACCCGGCCCAGCATTTCCATCGAGCGGGCCCTGCTCACCACGGAGTTCTACCTGGAGAACGGGGGCAAGTATTCCGTCCCCGTGACCCGGGCGCTGAACTTCCGGAACCTCTGCGAGAAGAAGGAGATCTACATCGGTCCCGACGACCTCATCGTGGCCGAGAGGGGACCCCGTCCCAAGTCGGTTTCCACCTTTCCGGAGCTGAACTGCCATTCCGCGGAGGACCTGGAGATCCTCAACTCCCGGCCCATGACGAATTACGCCGTGGACCCTAAGGACATCGACGTCTACCGGGAAAAGGTGATCCCCTACTGGCGGGGACGCTCCATGCGGGACCGGGCCTTTGCCCAGATCCCCCGGGAGTGGATGGACCTCTACGAGGCGGGCTGCTTCACCGAGTTCATGGAGCAGCGGGCCCCGGGACACACCGTCATGGGCGGTCAGATCTACCGCCTGGGCATGGAGGACTTCCAGGCCAAGATCGCCGAGGCCCAGACCAAGCTGGACTGGCTGAACGACCCGCACGCCAACGAGCGCAACGAGGAACTCAAGGCCATGTCCATCTCCTGCGACGCGGCGATCCTCTTCGCCCGGCGCCACGCGGAGCTGGCGGAGAAGATGGCCGCCAGCGAGACGAACCCGGTCCGCAAGGCGGAGCTGGAGAAGATCGCCTCGGTGTGCCGCTGGGTGCCCGCCCACGCCCCCCGGGATTTCTGGGAGGCCCTGCAGATGTACTGGTTCGTCCACCTGGGAACCATCACTGAACTCAACGGCTGGGACGCCATGAGCCCGGGGCACCTGGACCAGCACCTGGCGCCCTTCTATGAGAAGGGCGTCGCGGAGGGCACCCTAGATCGGGAAAAGGCCAAGGAGCTTCTCTCCTGCTTCTGGATCAAGGTCAACAACACCCCCGCACCCCCGAAGGTGGGGGTCACCGCAGCGGAAAGCGGCACCTACAACGACTTCACCCAGATCAACCTGGGGGGGCTGAAGAGGGACGGCTCCGACGGCACCAGCGAGGTGTCCTACCTGGTTCTGGAAGTGTTGGACGAGCTGCAGCTGCTCCAGCCCCAGGTGAGCGTGCAGATCTCCGGCCGCACCCCGGAGCGGTTCCTGAAGGCGGCGGGGAAGGTCATCCGCCGGGGTTCGGGCTACCCCTCCGTGTTCAACGCGGACATGGTGATCCAGGAACAGGTCCGGGTGGGGAAGACCCCCGAGGACGCCCGGGAGGGCGGCACCAGCGGCTGCGTGGAGACGGGCTGCTTCGGCAGGGAGGCCTACCTCCTCCATGGTTACCTGAACACCCCCAAAATCCTGGAGCTGACCCTCCACAACGGGGTGGACCCCCTGACGGGCAAGCAGGTGGGGCTGCGCACGGGAGACCTGGCCTCCTTCCGGGACTTCGAGGACCTTTACGCCGCCTTCGTGAAGCAGCTCAACCACGTGGTGGACGTGAAGATCCGCAACGACAACTTCCTCCAGCGCATGTTCGCCGCCTACGCCCCCGCCCCCTTCCTGTCCGTCCTGGTGGAGGGATGCATCGAAAACGGCCGGGACTACTACGACGGAGGCCCCAAGTACAACAGCGACTACATCCAGTGCTGCGGCATCGGCACCATCACCGACAGCCTGTCGGTGCTGAAGAAGCACGTCTTCGAGGATCGGAAGGTGGCCCTGGCGGACCTGGTGAAGGCCTGCGACGACAACTGGCAGGGGCACGAGGAGCTGCGCCAGTTCGTGTGGAACAAGACCCCCTTCTTCGGCAACGACGACGACTACGCGGACTCCCTGATGCAGCGGGTGTACGCTTCCCTCTTCGAGGCCATCGACGGGAAGCACTCCCCCAAGGGGCCCACGTATCACCTGAACATGCTGTCCACCACCTGCCACGTGTACTTCGGCAAGAAGCTGGGGGCCACGCCCAACGGCCGGTTCGCCCTCCTGCCCGAGTCCGACGGCACCTCCCCCTCCCATGGGGCGGATCGCCACGGCCCCACGGCGGTGGTGAAGTCCCTGGGCAAGATGGACCAGGTGAAGTCCGGCGGCACCCTGCTGAACCAGCGCTTCCTTCCCTCCGTCCTGGCGGGGGAGGAGGGCATCGAGAAGCTGGCCCAGCTGATCCGTACCTACTTCCGCATGGGAGGGCACCACATCCAGTTCAACGTGGTGGACTCCGCCACCCTGCGGGATGCCCAGAAGAGCCCGGACCAGTACCGGGACCTGCTGGTGCGCGTGGCGGGCTACAGCGACTACTTCGTGGATCTGGATCAGTACCACCAGGAGGAGATCATCGCCCGCACCGCCCAGGAAGAGTTCTAAAGCCGACGGCTTCCGGCCGGGGGCCGCAAACCCCGGTCTTTCTCGAACCACCCTCCCCGGAAGGAGCGGGGCGCCCTCGGGCGTCCCGCTCCTTCCCCTTTTCGGGGCCGCGTCGCGCAAGAATATGGTATCGTTTTCCCGTACCGGAGGTTCCAGCGTGGTTAGCAGAGGAGGATGAAGGATGCACACACGACGGGGGACGGTGCGCGGAAGCTGGGTGGTGGCCCTGGGCCTTTTGGGCTGTCTTTGGGCAGGGATGGTCTGCGCCGCCATGGGGACCGTGCGGAGCTTGGCCTTTGACGGCCTCGTGGAGGACCGTCTGGGGACCGGCGAAAACATCCAGGGAGACGGCAAGAAGGATTTGGCCTTCTCGGTGACCCTGGAGGGAGCCGGGGCGGTGGTGGGGGCGGAACTGAAGCACCTGACCACCGGAATGGTCTGGGACACCGTCCCGGGGAACGGACGCCCCACCCTGGGGGTCCTGGACGAAAGCGGTGGGCTCCTGAACCAGGGCAACAGCCGCCTTCCCGCCGTGGCGTTTCTCCTGGGGACTCGGCTTCGGCTGGTGGTCTCGGAGCTGGCGGGGGAGGCAGCCAAGGGCGGGGAGTATGAGGTGACGGTGCGTTTTCTGGACCGAAGCGAGGCCAAGGGACGGGTCCACGCGGCTCCGGTGACGCTGACCGTCTCCCCCACGTCCACCCTGACGCCCACGCCCGCTGCGGGTTTTTCGCCTTCCCCCAGCGCTGCTTCCGGGGCTCCCCGGATCCTGGAGGCTCGGGTGGAGGGGCCCTCGGACCGGGACCTGGTCGGCCAGGGAGAGGCCCTGAAGGGCAACGGAACCCCGGACTGGCGGGTGCGGGTGAAGCTGCAGGGACGGGGGATCATCACGGGAATCCGGTTCAGCAACCACCGGGGGCCGGAGGGGACCTGGGACACCCTGAAGGACAACGGGCGTTGGCTGGTGGTGGTGACCCGTCCTTCCACGGAGATCCTCACCCGGGCGGACGGGACGTTGCGGGTGCCCTTCCGCGACCAGACGGAGCTGGTGCTCTTCCTGGAGGACAACGGAAGCCTGAGTCGCCCTGAAACCCGGTCCCAGCTCACCCTGACCCTGGAGGACGGAACCCTCCTCACCCGGGATGCGGCTCCCGCCGCGTTGCCCGAGGGGGCCCCGACCCTGACGGAGTTCAAGGGGCCCGAGGCGTCGGACTTCGACCTGCTGGGCCCCGGGGAGAACCGGGGCGGGGACTTCGACCGGGATCGGCGCTTCACGGTGGTGGTCCAGGGCAAGGGCGTCCTCACCGGGGCCAAGCTGCGCTCCCTCAAGGGGGACGGGGCCTGGGACACCATTCCGGGAAACAAGATCGCCCTGCTGGGGGTGGCCCGAGAGGGGAAGACGGAGTTTCTGAACCGGGGCGACGGGTCCCTGCGCCTGCCCGTGAGCGGCACCACCCCCCTGAGCCTCTACGCGGGGGGAGACGCCGCGGGAACGGGCCCCTTCCGGGTGAGCCTGGTGTTCGAGGACGGCCGGGTCCTGGAGAAGGAGACGGGAACCGTTGCCGCCCCGGCCAAGCCTGCCGCGGCTCCGAAGCTCGCCATCCTGGGTCGGCCCCTCTCCCTGAAGGGAGATCGGGTGGGAGGAGACGAGCTGCTCCGGGGGAACGGCAAGGTGGACTGGGGCTTTTCCGTCCGTCTGGACGGGAAGGGCACCCTCAAGGCCCTCCTGGTGCGTGCCACCACGGGCGGAGGCGTCTGGGACACCGTCCCGGGGAACCGGAACGGCTTGGTGGGAGTCCGCAAGCCCGGCGGGGCGTATCTGAACGCCTCGGACGGGAGCGTGTCGGTCCCCGTGAACGGGGCCCTCGTCCTGCAGCTCTGGATGGAGGACAACAAGTCCCTGAGCCGCAAGAAAGGTTCCGTCCGGGTGGAGGCCCTCTTCGAGGACGGCTCCAAGGCGGTTCGGGATCTGCGCTGGTAGGAGGTTTCTCGAAGGGAACGTCTGAATCGGGAGGGCCGGGGCTCCGAAGGGAGCCCGGCCCTCCCGCGTTTCGAGGGGGTGGCTTGATGAAGGGATGGGAACGGCTGGCGTGGGCGCTCTGCTGCATCCTCTTGGTTTCCGGAGGGGCCTGGGGGGCTCCCCGGTACGACGTGGTGGTGGTGGGGGCCGGGGCGGGGGGCTGCGCCGCAGCCATCCAGGGGGCCCGCATGGGAGCCCGGGTGGCGTTGGTGGAGGAGTCTTCCTGGATCGGGGGGCAGATGACCGGGGCGGCGGTGTCCACCATGGACGACCAGGGACGCAACCGTTCCGGGATCTACCGGGAGCTTCTGGACCGGGTCCGGGAGCACTACGCCCGCCTGGGTCGGGGGATCTCCACCTGCTACTGGGGGGCGGACACGGCGGCCTTCGAGCCCCGGGTGGGGCAGCAGGTCCTCACCGATCTGCTCCGGGAGGCCCAGGGAAGCGGCGGGTCCGTGGACCTGTTCCTGCGCACCCGTCCCGTGGCGGCCGCCCGGGAGGGAGACCGGCTGGTGGCCGTGTCGTTCCTGCGGGAGGGGTTGTTCCCCCTGGAACTCTCCGGGAAGGTCTTCGTGGACGCCACGGAGTGCGGCGACCTGATCCCCCTGACCGGGGCCCGATACCGGGCGGGAAACCGCATCTCCCCGAACCTGGACCTGGAGGCGAACATCCAGGACCTCACCCAGGTGGCGGTGGTGCGGCGGTACCCCGAGGGACTCCCCCGGGAGCTTCGGGTTCCCGCAGACCCGCCGGGGTACCGGGAGGCCCTGCCCCGTTTCCGCAAGGTGGTGACCCGGGACGGGAACCGGTGGCCCGGGAAGTATCCCTTCGACATCCCCTCCCACAACGCCTACCGGGGGCTTCCGGACCCCGCCAACCCCCTGCCCGTATCGGCGGACGTGCCGGACACCTGGGGGAACGTGACCAAGACGGGGATCAACTGGGCAAACGACTACCCCGCCAACGGGGGGGAGAAGCCGGGGCTTTCGGTGCGTTATCTGGAGGACCGGGCCACCCGGAGGGAGGTGGACCGACTGGCCCTTCTGCGGACCCTCCAGTTCCTGCGCTACTTCCAGACGGAACTGGGCCTGGAGGACTGGTCCGTGGACCGGGACCAGGGCTTCTCCGGCCCCAGCGCCTCCCGCTGGGAGTCCTGGAAGGTCCTCTCCCCGGACCTGGCCCCGATCCTGGAGAGCTTCCCTCCCTTTCCCTACGTCCGGGAAAGCCGTCGCATCCTGGGGCTTCTCACCCTCACCGCCTCGGACATCCGCCGGGACCGGAGCACCGGGAAGGCCCTGAAGCGCTTCCCCCACGCCTTCGCCCTGGGGGAGTACCCCATCGACATCCACGGCAGCCACCTGGACCGCTACCTGGAGCACGACCTGGGGGAGGGGGCGGATACCTTCCCCAAGACCTGGGTGCCCAGCGAGGGGGTCTTCCAGGTGCCCTTCGAGGTGTTCGTGCCGGAGCGGGTCGACGGCCTGGTGGCGGCGGAGAAGAACCTGTCCGTCTCCCGGATGGTGAACGGGGCGATCCGTCTCCAGCCCATCGCCCTGCTCACGGGGCAGGCGGCGGGAGCCCTGGCTGCCCTGGCGGCCCGGGAGGGGGTGCCCCCCCGGGCGGTGGATCCCCTGAAGGTGCAGGTTGCCCTCTGGCAGGGGCGATCCCATTTGTCCATGGACCGGTTCGACGACGTGCCCGACGAGTCTCCCTGGTGGCCCGGGGTGGAGGCGGCGACCCTGTACGGCTGGCTGGCCCCCTTCTCGGACCGGTCCTTCGCCCCCCTGTTGCCCCTTTCCGCCCGTCAGGCTGCGGGGCTGCTGGCCGCAGCGGGGTTCGAGGCTCCCGAGGCCTGGTCGGCGGCCCCCTCGGGGACCTGGGTCTCCCGGGAGGAGTTCTCCCGGGTCCTGGAGGGAGGGGCGCTGAGGGGACCCGAGTCCGTGACCCGGGGAGAGGCTCTCCGAGAGGTCCTCCGCAGGAGGACGACGAATCCGTAAACGGGGGTTTCTTACGCTCCGTACTTGCTATAATGGTCCAGCTTGGGGCAACAGGGCGGAGGCATGCGACACAAGAGAAAGCCCAACGGCTCTTCCGGCCCCGAAGAGACGGGCGAATCCGAGGAGGTTGAAAGCATGCGACCGAAAGTAACCCTGGACGGTAACGAAGCGGCGGCGTACGTAGCTCACGCCACCAACGAGGTCATTGCCATCTACCCGATCACCCCTTCCTCCAACATGGGGGAGTGGGCGGATCAATGGAGTTCCGAGGGGCGCCCCAACATCTGGGGAGCCGTTCCCAGCGTCACGGAGATGCAGAGCGAGGCCGGGGCCAGCGGGGCCTACCACGGAGCGCTGCAGGCGGGTGCCCTGGGCACCACCTTCACCGCATCCCAGGGGCTGCTGCTCATGATCCCCAACATGTACAAGATCGCAGGGGAACTCACCAGCACGGTGATGCACGTCTCCGCGCGAACCCTGGCGGCCCATGCCCTCTCCATCTTCGGGGACCACGCGGACGTCATGGCGGTGCGTTCCACCGGGTGGGCCCTGTTGGCCTCCGCCTCGGTGCAGGAGGTCATGGACCTGGCCCTCGTCGCCCAGGCGGCTACCCTGGAGGGACGGGTGCCCGTCCTGCACTTCTTCGACGGGTTCCGCACGAGCCACGAGGTCTCCAAGGTGGAACAGCTGGGCTACGACGACATGAAGGCCCTGATCGACGACGATCTGGTGCGGGCACACCGGGATCGGGCCATGAATCCCGATGCCCCCTTCATCCGGGGCACCGCCCAGAACCCGGACACCTTCTTCCAGTCCATGGAGTCCCGGAATCCCTACTACTACGCCATGTCCGACTCGGTGCAGCGGGCCATGGACCGGTTCGCCAAGGTCGTGGGTCGGCGGTACCACCTCTTCGACTACGTGGGGGCTCCCGACGCGGAGCGGGTGCTGGTCCTCATGGGCTCCGGCGCCGACGTGGCCCAGGAGTGCGTGGAGCACCTGGTGTCCAAGGGGGAGAAGGTGGGCCTCGTGAAGGTTCGTCTCTTCCGGCCCTTCCGTTCGGACCTGCTCCTGGAGGCCCTGCCCGCCACGGTACGGGCGGTGGCGACCCTGGACCGCTGCAAGGAGCCGGGAGCCCCGGGGGAGCCTCTCTACATGGATGTTCTGGAGGCCCTGTCCCATCGCCCCGACGTGATGGTGGTGGGAGGGCGGTACGGCCTCTCCTCCAAGGACTTCACCCCCGCCATGGTGAAGGGGGTCTACGACGAGCTGAACAAGCTGGAGCCCAAGAACGGATTCACCGTGGGCATCGAGGACGACGTGACGGGGCTTTCCCTGGAATACGACCGCTCCTTCGACACGGAGGATCCCAAGACGGTGCGCTGCCTCTTCTTCGGCCTGGGTTCCGACGGGACGGTGGGGGCCAACAAGAACTCCATCAAGATCATCGGGGAGGACACGGACAACTACGCCCAGGGCTACTTCGTCTACGACTCCAAGAAGTCCGGAGGCCTCACCACGTCCCACCTGCGCTTCGGGCCCAAGCCCCTGCGCTCCTCCTACCTCATCGACAAGGCGGGTTTCGTGGCCTGCCACCAGTTCTCCTTCCTGGAGCGGCTGAACGTCCTCAAGAACGCCGTCCCCGGAGGGGTCTTCCTGCTCAACAGCCCCTTCGGCCCCGAGGAGGTCTGGAACCACCTCCCCCGGACCATCCAGGGGGAGATCCTGACCAAGAAGCTCCGCTTCTACGTCATCGACGCGGTGACCATCGCCAAGGAGACGGGCATGGGCAACCGCATCAACACCATCATGCAGACCTGCTTCTTCGCCATCAGCGGGGTGCTTCCCAAGGACGAGGCCATCGGGGCCATCAAGAAGTCCATCAAGAAGACCTATGGCAAGAAGGGCGAGGCGGTGGTGAAGCAGAACATCGACGCCGTGGACGCCACCCTGGCGAACCTCTACGAGGTGAAGGTCCCGGGAGAGGTCACCAGCTCCTTCGACCTGAAGCCCCCCGTGTCCCCGGAGGCTCCCGCCTTCGTGCGGGAGGTGCTGGCCCCCATGATGGTGGACGACGGGGACTCGGTCCCCGTGTCCGCTCTCCCCGTGGACGGCACCTACCCCAGCGGCACCACCCAGTACGAGAAGCGCAACACCGCCATCGACATCCCCGTGTGGGATCCCGCCACCTGCATCCAGTGCGGCAAGTGCTCCCTGGTGTGTCCCCATGCGGCCATCCGGGCCAAGGTCTACGACCCCAAGCTGCTGGAGGGGGCTCCGGCCACCTTCAAGTCCACCGACGCCAAGTGGAAGGACTTCCCGGGGATGAAGTTCACCGTCCAGGTGGCCCCGGAGGACTGCATCGGCTGCGGCCTGTGCGTGCAGAACTGTCCCGCCAAGAACAAGGCGGAGCCGGAGCGCAAGGCCATCAACATGGAGCTTCAGATGCCCCTGCGGGATGCGGAGGCGGCCAACTGGGACTACTTCCTCGCCCTGCCGGAGATGGACCGAGGCAAGGTGAACCACGGGACGGTGAAGGACGTGCAGCTCCTGCACCCCCTCTTCGAGTTCTCCGGGGCCTGCGGCGGCTGCGGCGAGACCCCCTACGTCAAGCTCACCTCCCTGCTCTTCGGGGACCGCATGATGGTGGCCAACGCCACGGGGTGCTCCTCCATCTACGGGGGCAACCTGCCCACCACCCCCTGGACTGTGAACGCCCAGGGCCGGGGCCCCGTCTGGAACAACTCCCTCTTCGAGGACTGCGCGGAGTTCGGCCTGGGCTTCCGCCTGGCCCTGGACCAGAAGGCGGATTACGCCTCCCTCCTGCTGAGGAAACTGGCCCCGGAGGTGGGGGATGACCTGGTGGCCTCCATCCTGGAGGCGAAGCAGGCCACGGAGGGGGAGATCTTCCAGCAGCGGGAGCGCATCGCCGTGCTGGAGGACAAGCTGTGCCGGATGGGGACCCCGGAGGCGACGGAACTGCTCTCGGTGGCCTACGCCCTGGCCAAGCGCAGCGTCTGGATCATGGGCGGGGACGGCTGGGCCTACGACATCGGCTACGGCGGCCTGGACCACGTGCTCTCCACGAGCCGGAACGTCAACGTCCTGGTGCTGGACACGGAGGTCTACTCCAACACGGGCGGGCAGATGTCCAAGTCCACCCCCCGGGGTGCGGTGGCCAAATTCGCCGCCGGAGGCAAGCGTCAGGGCAAGAAGGACCTGGCCCTCATGGCCATGACCTACGGGCATGTCTACGTGGCCCGGGTGGCCATGGGCGCCAACGACGGGCAGTGCATCAAGGCGTTCCTGGAGGCGGAGGCCTATGACGGGCCCTCCCTCATCATCGCCTACAGCCACTGCATCAACCACGGTTTCGATCTGCGCCACGGCCTGGAGCAGCAGAAGAAGGCGGTGGAATCGGGGCACTGGGTGCTGATGCGCTACAACCCCGACCTGGCCCAGGAGGGCAAGAACCCCCTGGTGCTGGACAGCAAGGACCCCACCCTTCCGTTGAAAGACTACGTCTACAACGAGACCCGCTACAAGATGCTCACCAAGATGCATCCGGAGGTGGCGGCGCAGCTTCTGGCGGAGGAGGAGAAGGACCTCAAGTCCCGGTGGCGCACCTACAAGTACCTGGCCTCCATGCCCTGGGAGAACTAAAAGCAGGACCGCCGAGGGAAACCTGCTCGACGTGCTCTCGAGGAGGCGACGGGGTTTCTCCCGCCGCCTCCCTTGTCCTGTGACCCCCCTCGGCGTGGACCCGAAGCCTTGGCTTCGGTGGTTCGGGAAGGATGAGATACATGGCACAGCCCTTGGAAATCAACGGAAGAAGAGCCTACACCCGAGTGTCCGACGCCCCCCCCGGGGCGTCCCGCCCCGATTCGCCCCCGGCTCCCCGGAACGAGGCGCCGAGGACGGCACCGGTCCCGGAGCCGACCCCGGCGCGGAACAACCCCTTCGGGGCCGCGGCTCCCCGGAAGGTGGGGATCACCGAGACCGCCCTGCGGGATGCCCACCAGTCCATCATGGCCACCCGGCTGCGCACCGAGGACATGCTGCCCGTCGCCGAGGCCCTGGACGAGGTGGGGTACCACTCCCTGGAGGTTTGGGGGGGGGCCACTTTCGACGCCTGCATGCGCTTCCTGGACGAGGACCCCTGGGAGCGGCTGCGGCAACTGCGGAGGCGCATCAGGAAGACCAAGCTCCAGATGCTCCTGCGGGGGCAGAACCTGGTGGGCTACCGACACTACGCAGATGACGTGGTGCGGGAGTTCGTCAGGCGCGCCGTGGGCAACGGCATCGACATCGTCCGGATCTTCGACGCCCTGAACGACCTGCGGAATGCGGAGGTGGCGGCGGATCAGGTGAAGAAGGAGGGAGCCCACCTGCAGATGGGCATCTCCTACACCACCTCCCCGGTGCACACCCTGGACCTCTTCGCCCGGCAGGCCCAGGACATGGTGGGCATGGGGGCGGACTCCATCTGCATCAAGGACATGGCGGGGCTGCTTTCCCCCATGGACGCGGCGGCCCTGGTGTCCGCCATCAAGGCGCGAGTGGACGTGCCCGTGCAGGTACACAGCCACTACACCAGCGGCCTGGCCGCCATGAGCTACCTGGCGGGGATCCAGGCGGGGGCGGACGTGGTGGACTGCGCCATCTCCCCCTTCGCCATGGGCACCAGCCAGCCCGCCACGGAGACCCTGGTGGCGGCCCTCCAGCGGGGCCCCTACGACACGGGGATCTCCCTGGAGAAGCTCCTCCCCGTGTCGGAACACTTCACCCGCCTTCGGGAGAAGTACCAGGGGCAGATCCTGGGCATGGCGGGGGTGGACATCAACATCCTCCTCTACCAGGTGCCCGGGGGCATGTATTCCAACCTCCAGAGCCAGCTCAAGGAACAGGGGGCTCTGGGCCGCCTGAGGGAGGTGCTGGAAGAGGTGCCCCGGGTGCGCCGGGAGATGGGCTACCCCCCCCTGGTGACCCCCACCAGCCAGATCGTGGGAACCCAGGCCACCATGAACGTGCTGGCGGGGGAGCGTTGGAAGGTGGTGCCCAAGGAGGTCCGTCAGGTCTTCCTGGGCTACTATGGCCGCACCCCCGCCCCCGTGGACCCTCAAGTCCAGAAGAAGGTCCTGGGGGACGAAAAGCCGATCGTCTGTCGTCCCGGGGAGCTGTTGGAACCGGAGCTGGAGGCGGCCCGGGCGGAGGTGGCCCCCTGGATCCTCCAGCCCGAGGACGTGTTGTCCCAGGTCCTGTTCCCCGCAGTGGCCAAGGACTTCCTGCCCCGGAAGTTCGCCCGGACCACCAAGCAGGACGTGGGGCTTCAGACCCTGGAGGGAGAGGCGGCCTACCCCGTCTAAGGGTTTCTCTCCGTCGTCAGGATGGATCGGACCGCACAAGGCCTCGGGACGCAAGTCCCGGGGCCTTGTATTATGAAAGGTAACGTTTCGGGTACAGGGCGATTCCCCTTGCGTTATCGTTTGCAGCAATTGAAATACGGTATTTTGCTTTGGAATATATGGCCATAATCCGAAACGACCTTGTTTGTTGGGGTGTACAGGGGTACAATGATGTCGCGAAATAGTTAATATTGCTGGGTGCGACGGCGGTTCCCCCGAGGGGGTCTCCCCCGGGGAAAGGGAGAAGGCCGAGGGGCTTCGAATCGAGGAGGCCCGTGGAAAGAAAGGGAGGTGTCCTGGATGGATCTGGTGCTTCGCGGCGTGGTCTTTCTGGCGTTGACGGGCGTCGTGGCCTTAGGGTTGGAGTTTTTGGATCGGGTCTTCGATTTGGGCATCGCCCGCCTGTTGTCCCTTCCCGTTCGGGCGGGAATCCACACGTGCACCGGCATCGCCGCTTCCGTGATCGCCCTCGTGCCTCTCTGGACCACCTTCTGAGTTCCCCGGGAGGACGGAATGGGAACGGTTTCGCGTGGAACCGAACGATCCCCCCGGAGCCCTTCGGACCCAGGTCCGAGGGGCTCTCTTCATGTTCTCCTCCCGGGTGCCACGACTCATCAAATAGGGGTGAACCTTCCCGTTGCTTTGCGGCCGTGCAGGACACTCTCCTTCCAAAGCGGGTAAGAACCCTACATTTCACGGATTCCTTGACAGCCCGAGGAGGAGTGTTACAGTAACACCACTCATCAAATTCTCGGGTTGCACGATCGAGGAGGGGTTCGGGTGGCGGATCGGGACGAGGTGGTGAAGGATCTCCTTCTTCTGATCCAGGAGGCGGCGGAACCCCTGGGGGCGGGGGCGCTGCGGTGGGGCCTCCAGGAGCGGGGGCACGGCCTCTCGGAGGCCACGGTGGGACGCCTTCTGGGGGATCTGGAGGCCCAGGGTTTTCTGGAAAAGGACCGCAACAAGGGGCGTCGTCTGACCCCGGAGGGAAGAAAGCACCTCGCCCTGCTGGAGCAGGCCTCGGTCCGGGACAGCGCCGCCCGGGACTTCGTGGACTCGGTGCTCTCCCAGGACCGGGACCGCATCCTGGAGCTGCTGGAGGCCCGGCGGGCGGTGGAGCAGGAGACCGCGCGGCTGGCGGCGCAGCACGCCACGGAGGAGGACGTGGAGGACCTGCGCCGGTCCGTGGAGATCATGGAGTCCCAGGCCCGGGAGGGCAAGGGGGTTTCGGAGGAGGACACGCGGTTCCACCGCATCCTGGCCCGGGCGGGGGGCAACCGCCTGCTGGGGGCGGCGGTGGACCTGCTGCGGCAGAACCCCTTCTACGCCCGGGAGCTGGAGATCATCCGCCGGGAAGCGGGGCGGGTGGCGAACCCGGACCACCGGAAGATCCTGGAGGCGGTGGAGCAGCGGGACCCGGAGCTGGCGGAGCTGGCCATGAGACGCCATCTGGACAACCTCATGGAGGACTGCCGGCGCTACTGGAGGCGATAGCCCGGGGTTCTGAGAAGGCCCGGGTGGGCGCGGCCGTCTTTTCCCGAGGGAGGACGGATCTGAACGAAGGGGGTAGGTTGGGAATGCGCAAGGGATGGGTGTGGCTGCTGTGCGGTTTGCTTTTGGCCTGGACCGGGGCGGCGGGGGCGGAGGAGACCATCAGAATCGGGCACTCCGTGTCCCTCACCGGGGGGGCTTCCATGTGGGGGCAGTCGGAGAAGCTAGCCCTGGAGATGCTGATCAAGAAGATCAACGCCTCCGGCGGGGTCCTGGGGAAAAAGCTGGAGCTGGTGGGGTACGACAACCGCAACGACGCGGTGGAGTCGGTGAACGTGGCCCGGCGGTTGGCAAACGACGGGGTGGTGGCGGTCATCGGCCCCGCCCAGAGCGGCAACGCCATCGCCACGGCCCCGGTGTTGGAGAAGGCCCGAATCCCCATGGTGGTGACCACCGCCACGAACCCCTTCGTCACCATCGACAAGCGCAGCGGCAAGACCCGGCCCTTCGCCTTCCGCCCCTGTTTCATCGATCCCTTCCAGGGCACCGTGGCGGCGCAGTTTGCCTTCCGGGACCTGAAGGCCCGCAAGGCGGCGGTGCTCTACGACGTGGGTTCCGACTACGGACAGTGGCTGGCGAAGTACTTCGAAGAGGCCTTCGTCAAGGCGGGGGGCAAGGTGGTGGCCAAGGAGGCCTTCCGCACCGACGAGCTGGACTACCGGGCCCAGCTGGGGAAGATGAAGGGGCTGGAGCCGGACGTGCTCTTCATCCCCACCAGCCAGAAGGAGGCCGCCATGGCGGCCAAGCAGGCCCGGGACCTGGGACTCAAGGCCCGTCTGTTGGGTACGGACAACTGGGGCAGCCCGGACCTCATCGAGCTGGGGGGCAGCGCCATCCACGGGGGGTACTTCGTGAACCTCACGGACCTGGCGGATCCGGACATCAAGGGCTTCGTGCAGGAGTACCGCAAGGCCTTCGGGGCGGATCCGGTGCTTCCCAACCCCGTCATGGCCCAGGACGCGCTGCTGCTGGTGGTGCACGGGATCCAAGCCGCCAAGAGCACCGACGGGGCGAAGATGGCCCAGGCCATGGCCCACGCCCGGGGACTCAAGGTCACCAGCGGGGTGCTCACCATAGACCCCGTGACCCATGACC
Source organism: Aminomonas paucivorans DSM 12260 (assembly GCF_000165795.1). Taxonomy (NCBI): domain Bacteria; kingdom Thermotogati; phylum Synergistota; class Synergistia; order Synergistales; family Synergistaceae; genus Aminomonas; species Aminomonas paucivorans. The sequence continues at coordinate 853,634 of NZ_CM001022.1, forward strand.
CCCTGGACAAGCCTGCGGTGATCCAGAAGGTGGACACCCAGGCCAAGTCCTTCGTCTTCGTGAAGAAGTTCCACCCCGGGACGAAGTAGCACTCCCGGTCTTCGAAATCCCCGGGTCCTTCCGGGAGGGGGCTTGCGCCGCTTCCCGGAAGGACCCATGCTGTGTCCGGGCCCTGTGCGCCCGGAAGGAGGTTTGTGCCCTTGTTCTTGCAGACCCTGGTGACGGGGCTGTCCATCGGAGGGATCTACGCCCTCATGGCGGTGGGCTACTCCCTGGTGTTCAGCGTGCTCAACTTCAGCAACTTCGCCCACGGAGCGGTCATCATGCTGGGGGCCTACATGGGCCTGGGGCTGGTCTCCAAGCTCCACGCCGGGCTGGGCCTGGTGGTAGCGGGCAGCATGATGGGGGCGGGGCTGCTGGCGGTGGCCAACGAGAAGCTGGCCTACTCCCTCCTGCGGCACCGCAAGGCTCCCTCCCTGTACCTCATGATCTCCGCCATGGGGTGCGCCGTGTTCCTGGAGAACCTGGTGTACGCTACCATCGGGTCCCGGTTCTACGCCTACCCGGAGTTCTTCTCCCGGCAGACCGTGCCCCTCTTCGGGGGAGCCACGGTGAGTCTCCTGGACCTGGGGGCCTTCGCCCTCTCCCTGGTGTCCATCGGGGGGCTCCACCTGTTCCTCACCCGGACCCGCACGGGGGTGGCCATCCGGGCGGGGGTGAGCGACATGACCATGTGCTCCCTCATGGGAGTGAACCTGGATCGGCTCATCTCCGTGGTGTTCCTGCTGGCGGGGCTCTTCGGGGGCATCGCCGGGGTCTTCCTGGGGATCAAGTATCTGGTCTACCCCACCATGGGGTGGGTCACCAACAAGGCCTACATCGCCGCAGTCATCGGCGGCCTGGGGAGCCTGCCCGGGGCCCTGGTGGGGGGGCTGGTGCTGGGGGTGCTGGAGACCTTCGTGTCCACCTACGTGTCCAGCGTGATGCGGGACGTGTTCAGTTTCGGCCTGCTCATCGCCCTGCTGGTGTGCCTGCCCAACGGCCTCTTCGGCCGAGACGCCTCGGAGAAGGTGTAGGGCCGTGAACTACGTCCTGTCCATCGTCACCCTGGCGGGGATCAACATGATCGCGGTGCTGGGCCTGTCCATCTTCACGGGTTTCACGGGGCTGTTCTCCTTCGGGCACGCCGCCTTCGTGGGCATCGGGGCCTACGTGTCCGCCATCCTCACCTATTACTACTTCGTCCCCTTTCCCCTGGCCCTGGGGGCGGGGGTGGTCGCGGCGGGAGCGGTGAGCCTGGTCATCGGGGTGCCCACCCTGCGGGCCAAGCTCCGAAGCGACTACTTCGCCATCGCCATCCTGGGGTTCGGGGAGGCTCTGCGGGTGCTCCTGGAGAACCTGGAGATCACCAACGGGGCCCGGGGGCTTCCGGGCATCGAGCCCTTCACCACCCTGCCCCTGGTGGTCCTCTGTCTGGCCGGGTCCGTGTGGGTGGCCCGGAACTTCCTCCTGTCCCGGTTCGGTCAGGGGTGCATCGCCCTGCGGGAGGACCCGGTGGCGGCGGAGATGGCGGGGGTGCACCTGTTTCGGGCCCGACTCCTCTCCCTGGTTGTGAGCGCCGCCTTCTGCGGCCTCTCCGGGGGGCTCCTGGCCCACTACCTCTCCTTCGTGCAGCCCGTCATGTTCACCCTCACCCAGTCCACCATGCTCCTGGCGGCGGTGATCGCCGGGGGCATGGGCAGCATCTCCGGGCCCCTGATCGCGTCGTTTCTGTTCATCGCCCTGCCCGAGGCCCTGAGGGTGGCCCAGATGTGGCGGCTGGTGGCCTACGGTCTGGTGCTGGTGCTCATCATGCTCTTCCGGCCCCAGGGGCTCATGGGGTACCAGGAGATCGGCTCGTGGATCCGGGGGTGGCGTCGTGGACGGACTGCTTGAGGTCCGGGGGCTTTCCCGGGAGTTTGGGGGCATCCGGGCGGTGGACGACCTGTCCTTCTCCGTGGCCCCGGGGAGCATCACGGGGATCATCGGGCCCAACGGGGCGGGGAAGACCACGGTGTTCAACCTGGTCACCGGGGTGTACCGCCCCACGGCGGGAGAGATCCGCCTGGGGAACACGGTCCTCTCGGGGCGGCGTCCCGACGAGGTGGTGCGGGCCGGGGTGGCCCGGACCTTCCAGAACATCCGTCTCTTCAACCGCCTCTCCTGTCTGGACAACGTGCGGGTTCCCCTGCTCCAGAGGGAGACCTACGGGGTGTTCTCCTCCCTGCTTCGGCTGCCCGGGGTCCGGGCCCGGCACCGGGGGGTGGACGCCCGGGCGGAGGAGCTGCTGGACCTGGTGGGGCTCTCGGAACATCGGGATCGGGGGGCCTCCAATCTGCCCTACGGCCTCCAGCGGAAGCTGGAGATCGCCCGGGCCCTGGCCATGGAGCCCCGTCTGCTGCTTCTGGACGAGCCCGCCGCGGGGATGAACGGGGAGGAATCCCGGCAGCTCTCCGGGCTGGTCCGGGAGCTGCATCGACGCTTCGGCCTGACCATCCTGCTCATCGAACACCACATGGACGTGGTGATGGGGCTGTGCGACCGGATCCTGGTGCTCCACTTCGGGGCCTGTCTGGCCTGGGGGACCCCCGAAGAGGTGCGGAGCAACGAGCAGGTCCTGCGGGCCTACCTGGGAAAGGAGGGGCGCCCATGCTCTCCCTGCGGGGCCTGAACGTCCACTACGGCAAGATCCACGCCCTCCGGGACCTGTCCCTCTCCGTGGGGGAGGGGGAAGCGGTGTCGGTGGTGGGGGCCAACGGGGCGGGCAAGTCCACCCTCATGTGGACCCTGGCGGGGGTGCTGCGCCCCACCTCCGGGGAGATCCTCTTCGCCGGGGCTCCCCTGCCCTCCCGCCCCCACGAGGTGGTCCGATCGGGGCTTGCCCTGGTGCCGGAGCGTCGCCGCCTCTTCGCGGAGCTTTCGGTGGAGGAGAACCTGACCATGGGAGGATACCTGCGTCGGGATGCCGGGCTGGGGGAGGACCGGGAGCGGATGTTGGAGCTGTTCCCCATCCTGCGGCAGCGCCTCGCCCAGACCGCCGGGACCCTTTCGGGGGGGGAGCAGCAGATGCTGGCCATCGCCCGGGCCCTCATGGGGCGCCCCCGGATGCTGCTGCTGGACGAGCCCACCCTGGGACTGGCCCCCCTGATGGTGGATCAGGTGATGGAGACCCTGGACTCGGTGCGCCGGGGGGGGACGCCGCTGCTCCTGGTGGAGCAGAACGCCCAGAGGGCCCTGGAGCTGGCGGACCGGGCCTACGTCCTGGAGACGGGGTCGGTGGTGCGGGAGGGTCCTGCCCGGGATCTTCTGGACGACCCGGTGGTGCGCCGGGCCTACCTGGGAGATCTGGCCTGACGACCCTTCCGGGACGGGGGAAGGGGCAAACGCCGAGGGGGGCGGCCGCAGGCCGCCCCCCTCGGTCTTTCCTGGGTTCGCGCAGGTGGGGCTACCCCTTCGCCTTCCCCTGGTTGGCCACCGCCGCCGCGGCCGCCGCGACCGCCTCCGGGTCCCCCAGGTATCGGTGCCCCAGGGGGTGGAACCGGTCGTCCAGGTCGTAGAGGAGGGGGATCCCCGTGGGGATGTTCAGCTCCACGATGTCCTGATCCGAGACTCCGTCCAGGTACTTCACCAGGGCGCGGATGCTGTTGCCGTGGGCGGCCACCAGGACCCGCCGTCCCTGGGCCAGGGCGGGGACGATCTCCTGCTCCCAGTAGGGCACCACCCGGGCCACCGTGTCCTCCAGGCACTCCCCCAGGGGGACTACCTCCGGGGCCAGGTCGGCGTAGCGAGGATCCCGCAGGGGGTCCCGCTCCTCCCCCCGCTCCAGGAGGGGGGGCCGGACGGCGTAGCTGCGCCGCCAGATCTTCACCTGATCCTCCCCGTACTTCTCCGCGGTCTCCCCCTTGTTCAGCCCCTGGAGGCCTCCGTAGTGCCGCTCGTTGAGCCGCCAGGAGTGGCGCACGGGGATCCACATGAGGTCCATCTCGTCCAGGACGATCCAGAGGGTGCGGATGGCCCGGCGCAGCACGGAGGTGTAGGCCAGGTCGAAGACGAAGCCCTCCTCCCGCAGGAGCCGTCCCGCCGCGTGGGCCTCCTCCGTCCCCTTGGGTGAGAGGTCCACGTCGGTCCAGCCGGTGAAGCGGTTCTCCCTGTTCCAGAGGCTTTCTCCGTGGCGCACCAACACGATCTGGGGCATGTGCCCACCGCCCTTTCTTGGAGTGTGGGGTCTCTCTGTCGTCAGGGGACATGATAGCCCCAACTTCCGGAGGGGATCAACAACGGAGGGGAAAGGGGGGGTGTGCTATGCTTCTGCTAGTCCGAAGGGAGGAGTTTCATGAACTTCGATTTCGATCGTCCCGTTCTCCGAAAGGGAACGGGGTGCAAGAAGTGGGACCTGCTGGGAACCCTGTTCGGGGAGGAGGACCTGCTGGCCCTCTGGATCGCCGATACGGAGTTTCCCGCGCCTCTTCCGGTGCTGGAGGCGCTGCACCGGAGGGTGGACCACGGGGTCTTCGGCTACCCCGTTCGGGGCCGTTCGGTGCGGGAGGCCGTGGCGGCCTGGGAGCGGACCCGTCACGGTTGGGACGTGGACCCGGACTGGGTCTGCCACGCTCCCGGGGTGATGCCCGGGGTGGCGGTGGCCCTGGAGGCCCTCACCCGTCCCGGGGACGGGGTGGTGGTGCAGCCCCCGGTGTACCATCCCTTCCCCGCGGTGGTGGAGGCAAACGACAGGAAGCTTCTCTGGAACCCCCTGGTACGCCGGGAGGACCGTTACGTCATGGACCTGGAGGGGCTGGAAGGCCTCCTGGCCGGGGGAGCCCGGGCGGTGCTGCTGTGCAGCCCCCACAACCCCGTGGGCCGGGTGTGGACGAGGGAGGAGCTTTCCGCCCTGGCGGAGCTGTGCGGGCGGTACGACGCCCTGATCCTGTGCGACGAGATCCACCAGGACATCGTCTTCTCCGACGGGGGAGTCCACGTTCCCCTGGCCTCCCTGGGAAAGGAGGTGGCCCGCCGCACCGTCACCTTCGTGGCCCCCAGCAAGACCTTCAACCTGGCGGGATTCTACACCTCCGCCGTGGTGATCTCCGATCCGGAGCTGCGGCGGGCCTATGAGACCCGTCTGGGGGCGCTTTGCTTGGGCGGGGCGAACCAGCTGGGGCTGGTGGCTTTGGAGACGGCCTACCGGGAAGGCGGCCCCTGGCTGGATGCCCTGGTGCGCTACCTGGAGGAGAACCGAAACACCCTGGAGGCCTACCTGCGGGATCGTCTGCCGGGGGTGCGGATGGACCACCCCCAGGGCACCTTCGTCTTCTGGCTGGACTTCCGGGACTGGGAGGAGGATCCGGAGAAGCTGCAGGCCTTCCTGGTGAGGGAGGCCCGGGTGGCGCTGAACGACGGAGCCACCTTCGGTCCGGGCGGGGCGGGTTTCGCCCGCATCAACGTGGGGTGTCCCCGGACCATGCTCCTGGAGGGGCTGGAGCGGATCCGGGAGGCGGCGGTTCGGCGAGGCTGGGTGCGTCCCTGACCGTCTCCGGAAGGGGAGCGGGGAGGACGGGGCGACCCCTAAGGAATGGGGGAAGGAGAGGGGACGCATGGCGGGAGAACCGAGGCTCTACTGTCGATTCGACCTGGGAGGCACGGTCTACCAGGGATTGCTGCGGGGGAACATGGTGGACCTGGTGAAGGGGGACCCGGGGGGGAGCCTGGAGGACCTGCGGGTGAGCTATCCCCTGTCCCGGGTGCGGCTTCTGCCCCCCGTGGAGCCCCAGACCCTGTTCTGCATCGGCCGCAACTACGCGGACCACGCCAAGGAGCTGGGCAACGACGTGCCCGAGGAGCCCTTGGTGTTCCTCAAGGCCCGCTCTGCCCTGCTGCCTCCGGAAGGGTCCATCGAGATCCCCTCCTGGGTGGGGCGGGTGGACTACGAGGGGGAGCTGGGGGTGGTGATCCGCAAGCCCTGCCGCCGGGTGACGGAGGAGCAGGCTCTGGACTACGTGCTGGGCTACACCTGCTTCAACGACGTCACCGCCCGGGACCTGCAGCGCAAGGACGGCCAGTGGTCCCGGGCCAAGGGGTTCGACACCTTCGCTCCCCTGGGGCCGGTGCTCCTCCTGGCCAGGGAGATGTCCCCCCAGACCCGGGTGCGCACGGCCCTCAACGGCAAGGTGGTGCAGGACGGGCGGTTGGAGCAGCTCATCTTCCCGGTGCCGCGTCTCATCGCCCACCTCAGCCGCTTCGCCACCCTCATGCCCGGGGACGTGATCGCCACGGGAACCCCGGAGGGGGTGGGCCCCCTGACGCCGGGGGATCGAGTGGAGGTGCAGATCGACGGCATCGGCACCCTGTCCAACGTCTGCATCCCCGACGCCTGAACCCCGCTTGTCGGCCTAGGGTATACGGATTAGGATAGGCCCACCAAGGGCAAGGTCCCCTGGGCCTTCGGCCTTCGCCGGAGCCCGGGGGCACATCCAAAGGACATAAGGGGGATCATCGCCGATGAACGACCGTGTCTGGGTTGTGGTGGAGAGCCGCGAGGGAGAGATGGACGTCCACGTGTTCGAGCACGAGGCGGACGCGCGCAACTACAGCCAGGAGAGGCTCGGGGGAGAGGGGACCTGTTCCTGCTCCTGCGCCTGTCCGGATCTTCGGATTCTCCCCACCCAGCTGCACCGCCGGGAGGAGCTGGCGGAGGACGACGCGCCCTGGGGGGTGGAGATCCCCGGGGTGAACGCCACCTTCGTGGAGGGCCTCCTGGAGGAGATCGACTTCGAGTCCTCCCAGGGGTCCCCCAAGGACCTCAGCGAGGAGTTCTTCCGTGCCAAGGGGGACAAGCTCAAGAGGGAGGCGGCGGAGCTGGTGCACGACTTCGTGATGGACGAGCTTCGGGACTACCTGGAGCACGGCGCCGACGGCTGTTTCTGCCCCGAGGACTAGGACGGCATGTGCCGGGTCATCACCCCCGAGGGGGAGCACGACCACGTCCACGGCCCCACCTCCGATCCCCTGGAGATCGCCGAACTCCTGCGGGAGTGCCTTGCGGAGGAGCTGTCCCAGATGAGCGATCTGGTGGCCCGCTGGAACCTGGTGGAGGACCCCGGAGTTCGGCAGGCCCTGGCCCATGCGGTGGTGTGCAAGCGCCAGGGGCTGGGGGAAATCTGGGCGGCCCTCCAGGAGATGGAGGAGTCCGTCTTCGGGGGAGGAGCCCACGCCTGCTGCGACCACCGGGACGCTGCCCACCTTCACGGAGGACACCACCACCACTCCTAAGGCCTGCGAAGCCACGGGAGGAAGGGGAACGAACCGGCCGGGGGAAACCCCGGCCTTTTTCTGTCCCCGAGAGGAGTGTAAAGGGCATTTCCTTGACACAATGGTTTCGGGTGCGTAGAATCGCTCTGTCCGAGAGGAGGGGTGCGGGTGGAGCCTGAAAAACGGCTGGAGGAGCGCCTCCGCATGGGAAGGCTCTACGACCGTTACGGAGCTTTGCTCACCCCGAAACAGCGGGAGGCCTGCGATCTGGTCCTCCTGCAGGACTGGTCCCTGGCGGAGGCCGCCTCCGCCCTGGGGGTGACGCGCCAGGGGATCCACGACCTGATCCAGAGGTCCCGGGAGCACCTGGAGGAGGCGGAGGCCGCCCTGGGGTTCCTTAAGGAAAGGCAGAAGCTGCATCGGGCCCTGGCGGACCTGGTGGGTCGCCACCGGGAGGAACTGCCGGAGCCCTTCGTCCGGGAGCTGTTTGTCCTGATCGAGCCGGAGGAAGGAGATTCCGCGGATGTTTGACGCCCTGAAGGATCGGTTCGAAAAGATCTTCGGAACCCTGCGGGGGAAGGGACGCCTCAGCGAGGAGGACGTGAACCTCGCCCTCCGGGAGGTCCGCCGGGCTCTCCTGGAGGCGGACGTGCACTACAAGGTGGTCAAGGACCTTACCGACCGCATCCGGGAGCGGGCCACGGGGCAGGACGTGCTGGCCTCCATCACCCCGGCGCAGCAGGTGCTCACCATCGTCTTCGAGGAACTGGTGGCGGTGATGGGCTCGGAGCCCAAGCCCCTCACCATCTCCCCCAAGCCCCCCACGGTGTACCTCATGGCGGGGCTCCAGGGGTCCGGGAAGACCACCAGCACCGTGAAGATCGCCTCCCGCCTCAAGGGGAGCCACAAGCCCCTGGTGGTGGCCTGCGACCTCCAGCGCCCCGCGGCGGTGGAGCAGCTCCGGGTCCTGGCGGAGAAGGCGGGGGTGGCCTTCTACGGCCCCCAGGCGGGGCAGACCGACCCGGTACAGGTCGCCCGGGGGTCCCTGAAGTACGCGGAGGACCACCTGGCGGACCTGATCCTGCTGGACACGGCGGGACGTCTCCAGATCGACGAGGCTCTCATGGAGGAGCTGGTGCGGATCAAGGAGGCGGTGCCCCCCCAGGAGGTGCTCCTGGTGGTGGATGCCATGACGGGGCAGGAGGCGGTGACCGTCGCCGAGTCCTTCCACGCCAAGCTGGGCCTCACCGGGGTGGTGCTCACCAAGCTGGACGGGGACGCCCGGGGCGGAGCGGCCCTGGCCATCGGAGCCGCCACGGGGGCTCCCGTGAAGCTGGCGGGTATGGGGGAGAAGATCGAGGACCTGGAGGTCTTCGACGCCCGCCGCATGGGACAGCGCATCCTGGGCATGGGGGACGTGGTGGGCCTGGTGGAACGGGTCCAGCAGGTCACCAGCCAACAGGACGTGGAGCGCCTGACGGAGAGCCTCAAGAAGAACCGCTTCACCCTGGAGGACATGCTCCTGCAGCTCCAGCAGATCCAGAAGATGGGGCCCCTGGAGAAGGTCCTGGAGATGCTCCCCATCCCCGGGGCCTCCAAGATGGCCCAGGGGGCGGACCTGGACCCCAAGCGCATCAAGCACACCGAGGCCATCATCCTCTCCATGACCCCCCGGGAACGGCGGAGCCCGGAGATCATCAAGGGGGCGCGGCGTCGCCGCATCGCCCTGGGATCGGGGACCTCCGTCCAGATGGTGAACCAGGTGCTCCACCAGTACGAGCAGATGAAGGACCTCATGAAGGCCTTCGGCAAGGGGGGCCGCAAGGGCTTCCGGATGCCCGGGGGCGGCATGAGGAACCTTTTTCGATAGACTTCCCCGTCGGGGGGGAGCCGGTGCGCTTCGTCCCCGGCGTCGCGAAGACAACCAGAGGAAGCAGGAGGTGTTGTGCGAATGGCAGTTCGAATCCGTTTCGCCCGCCACGGGAAGAAGAAGAACCCCTTCTACCGCCTGGTGGTGACCGAATCCCGGTCCCCCCGGGATGGGCGGTTCATCGAGATGCTGGGGACCTACAACCCCATGACGGATCCCGCGGAGCTGCGCGTGGACGAGGAGCGGGCGCTCCACTGGCTCCGCAACGGAGCCACCCCCTCCGACACGGCCCGGGCGGTGCTCAAGAAGACCGGCGTGTGGGACAAGTTCACCGCCGAAAAGGCCTAAGGGCCGGGCCCGACGGGAGCCATGCCGGAATACGGGAACCTGGTGGACTACATCGTCCGCCGGCTGGTGGACCAGCCCGACGAGGTCAAGGTGGCGGAGACCCGCAACGAGGCGGGGGCCGTCCTGGTGACCATCGATGTGGCCCAGGGGGACATCGGGCGCATCATCGGCAAGCGGGGTTCCACCATCAACGCGATTCGGCTGGTGACGAAGGCGGCGGCGGTGAAGTCCGGCGACAAGGTGGACGTGGATGTCGACGAGGACTGACCGGGAGGATCGTCCCTCCCGGATCGTGGTGGGCCGCATCCTGGGTCCCCACGGCATCAAGGGCGTCCTGAAGCTCCAGCCCCTGACGGACTACCCGGAGCGGTTCCGCTCCATGGACCGTCTGGTGGTGGAGTTTCCCGCCCCGAAGGTCGGGGTTCACCGGGCACCTCGGGAACTCACGGTGCTGGGGCTGGACGTGCTGGAGAGCAAGAACCTGTTCCTGGTGAGGACCGAGGAGGTCCACACCTGCGACGAGGCGGAATCCCTCAAGGGGGGCCTGGTCACGGTGGCGCCGGAGGAGCGGGTGCCCCTGGAGGAGGACTGCTACTGGATCGACGACCTTCTGGGGCTTCGGGTGGTGGAGCAGGACACGGGGCGCGACCTGGGACGTCTGGAGAACGTGATCTCCACGGGAAGCAACGACGTCTACGGGGTACGTACCCCCGACGGGGCCCTGAAGATGCTCCCCGCCATCGCCGACGTGGTCCGGAAGGTGGACCTGGAGGCGGGAACCATGACCGTGGTGCTCCTGGAGGGACTCTGGGACTGATGCGCCTGTCCATCGTCACCGCCTTTCCGGACCTGATCCGACAGTACCTGGGGTGCAGCGTCCTGGGGCGGGGGGTGGCGTCGGGGAAGCTGGACGTCCGGGTGGTGGACCTGAGGGATCACTCCCAGGGAGACTACCGGCAGGTGGACGACTACAGCTTCGGCGGCGGAGGCATGGTCCTCATGGCGGAGCCCCTGGCCCGGGCGGTGGAATCCCTTTCGGGGGAGGGCAAGCCCTTCGTGGTGTACCCCAGCCCCCAGGGGGTGCCCCTTCACCAGGAACTGGTGGAGGACCTGTCCCGGGTGGACCACGTGGTGCTGGTGTGCGGCCACTATGAGGGGGTGGACGAGCGGTTCGTCCGCCGTTTCGTGGACCTGGAGGTCTCCCTGGGGGATTTCGTCCTCACGGGGGGAGAACTGCCTGCCATGGCCCTGGTGGACGCCCTGGCCCGACTGGTCCCGGGCGTGGTGGGACGGGGCGAGGCGGTGGTGAACGACTCGTTCTACCGGGGATTCCTGGACCACCCCCATTTCACCCGACCGGCCGCCTGGAGGGACGACGTCGTCCCGGAGGTGCTGGCGGGGGGGGACCACGGAGCCATCGAGGAATGGCGCAGGCGGGAAGGGGTCCGAAGGACCCTGGCCCGTCGGCCCGACGTGCTGGCCCGGGCGGGGCTTCTGCCCTACCTGAAGCACGGGATCTACGTCCTGCAGGTGCACCATCCGGTGCGGGACGAACGGGGCGAAGCGACCGTCGCCTCCGTGGCGGCGGGGGAGCTGCGGGACATGGCTCGAACCTGCCGCACCTACGGGGTCCGGCGGTTTCTGGTGGCCGACCCTCTGCCCGCCCAAAGGGACCTGGCAAAGCGGCTTCAGGTCCACGGAGCGCAGGGGGACGGGGCGGCAAGGGAGCGGGGCGAGGCCTTGGGACTCCTGAAGCTCTTTCCCCGCATCTCCCGGGCGGCAGCCTGGGTGAGGGAGAAGGAGAAGGCCGACCCCCTGCTGGTGGCCACCAGCGCCCGACCGCTGCAGGGAGCCCAGCACTGGCTGGGGCTCAAGCGGCGTTTCCTGGAGGAGGACCGACCGGTGGTGCTGGTGTTCGGCGCCGGCGGAGGGCTGCACGACGAGGCCCTGCGGGACTGCGAGGGGATGCTGCTTCCCGTTCGGGGGGGATCCCCCGACGGGTACAACCACCTCTCCGGGGTGGGTGCCGTGGCGGTGGTGCTGGACCGGTTCCTCGGCTGGCGCTAGGGAGAAGGAAGCGTGAAGACGGTGGCCCACGGGCCCGATGAATCCATTTTGGAAGGCAAGGAGGGAGAACCCACATGATCGATCCGCGCATTGCCTTGATCGAGAAGAGGTACCACAAGGCCGAGCCGACCCCGCCGTTTCGCGCCGGGGACACCGTGAAGGTGCACGTGAAGGTCCGGGAGGGCAACCGGGAGCGCATCCAGCTGTTCGAAGGCGTGGTCATCGGACGGCAGCACGGGGGACTGAGGGAGAACTTCATCGTCCGGAAGATCTCCAACGGCGTGGGGGTGGAGAGGATCTTCCCGATCCACTGCCCCAGCATCGACAAGATCGAGGTGGTCCGGCTGGGCAAGGTGCGCCGCGCCAAGCTGTACTACCTGCGCAAGCTCTCCGGCAAGGCGGCCCGCATCAAGGAGCGCCGGGAGGCTTAGGACGGCTCCTCGGTTGACGGGGCGCAGGTCCTGACGTAGAATAACCCTCGCAGTGCCGGGGTGGTGGAACTGGTAGACACGCACGTTTGAGGGGCGTGTGGGGAAACCCGTACGAGTTCGAGTCTCGTCCTCGGCACCATTTTTGAAGAACACCCCTTCGGGGGTCGAACGAGATACGGAGGTCCTCTCCTGATGGGGAGGGCCTCCGTGTTTTTTTCTCCTGCGCTAGGATGGGGAAGACGGGAAGGGGGAGAGGTCGCCATGAGACTGTATCTGCTGCGGCACGGAGAGGCTCTGGAGGCGGAGGTGCACCCGGACCGTCCCCTGTCCCCGGCGGGGGAGGCCCAGGCGGACCGGATGGGGCGGTTCCTCGCCCGTCTGGGGGTCGACCCGGGCACGTTCTGGTGCAGCCCCAAGCTTCGGGCGCTCCAGACCGCCGAGCGCGTGGGGGCCGCCCTGGGAGGGAGGGTCCCGGAGACGAGATCCGGCCTGCGCCCGGGGGACGACCCCGCTGCCCTGGAGGAGGAGCTGGCGACCCTGTCCGGGACGGGGCTGCTGGTGTCCCACCTGCCCCTCCTCCCTCGCCTGGCGTCCCTGCTCCTCACGGGAAGAGAGGGGCGCCTGGACCTCCTCCTGCCCCCCGCCGCCCTGGCGGTCCTGGAACGGGAGGGCCGGGGCGGGTGGAGGCTGGAACTCTTGGTCTCCCCTCGGCACCTGGAGCCCTAGCGGGTGATGGCGGGGGCGGGGGCCTGCACCACCCGCTTCGCCTTGCCCTCGAACCGGGGGAGCTTCCCCGGGCTCAACGGCTCGAAGTCGATGCGGATCCCCAGACGCTCCTGGAGGCGCTTGGAGGCCCGACGGGCCAGGGCGTCGGAGGCGGCGTCGGGGACCTCGGGCATCCGCTCGCACCGCACCACCAGGTTCTGCATGCCCTCGTGGGTCCACACCTCCATCTGGTAGTTCCCCGAGAGTCCCTCCACGGAGAGGAGGGCCGCCTCCACCTGGGAGGGGAACACGTTGACCCCCCGGAGGATGAGCATGTCGTCGCTTCGCCCCTGGATGCGCTCGATCCGGGGACCCTCCGTGCCGCAGGGACAGGGGGCCGTCAGGAGCCGGGTGAGGTCCCGGGTGCGGTAGCGGATCACCGGGAAGGCCTCCTTGTGCAGGGAGGTGAGCACCAGCTCCCCCATCTCCCCGGGGGCCACGGGGCGGCCCGTGACGGGGTCGATGACCTCCGCCAGGAAGGAGTCCGGGTGCAGGTGCAGCCCGTTCTGATGGGGGCACTCCATGGCCACCCCCGGTCCCATGGCTTCGGAGAGGCCGTAGACGTCCAGGGCCGTAATGCCCAGGCGGTCCTCGATCTGCCGTCGCAGCCCCTCGGACCAGGGCTCCGCCCCGAAGATCCCCACCCGCAGGGGAGTGGGGCCGCCCCCGGACTCCTCCCAGGTCTCCGCCAGCTTCAGGGCGTAGGAGGGGGTGCAGGCCAGCACCGTCACGTCCAGGTCCTTCATCAGCTTGATCTGACGCTCCGAGAATCCCCCGGAGGCGGGAACCACCGATGCCCCCAGGCGCTCCGCCCCCCCGTGCAGTCCCAACCCTCCGGTGAAGAGGCCGTATCCGTAGGCCACCTGCACCGTGTCCTCCCGGCGTACCCCCGCCAGATGCAGGCACCAGGCCATGTAGCCCGACCAGGCGTCCAGATCCGAGGCGGTGTAGGCCACCACCGTGGGGTTCCCCGTGGTGCCCGAGGTGGCGTGGAAGCGCACCAGGTCGGCCCGGTCGCACCCCAGCCACCCCAGGGGGTAGTGCTCCTGCAGGTCCTGCTTGGTGGTGAAGGGAAAGGCGGACAGGGCTTCCAGGGAGTCCAGATCCCGCCAGGAAAGCCCCGCGTCCCGCACCTTCCGGGCATAGGGGTGGTCCCGCTCCTCCAACAGGCGGAGCCGTTGCCGGGTGCGTTCCAGGGCGGTTGCGGTTTGGTTTGGGGTCCGATTCGTGTTCATGAGGATGCCTCCTTCGCTGGGATGGGGTATAAAAAAAGGGCAGGGGCCCCTTGATGGTTCCAAGGGGCCCCTGCCTCGATGACCGGATCGTGCGCGCAAGCGATGCTAGGCGCAGGCCCGCCGAGGGGGACCCGCGCTGGTAAAGGAGAACACCGTCATGGAAACGAGGTGGTTCTGTGCCGCCGTCGAGATCATGCCTGTGCCTCCTTTCGTTCGCATCGGTTGAAGAGGTTTCTACCACAGGATGCCCCTCCCCGTCAATCCGGGGAGCCCAAAGGAGGTCTTTCCCGTGTCACCCCAAGACAGTCCGAAGCCCTTCCCTGTCCTGGTTACCCCCCGCCTCGTCCTGCGTTCCCTGTGTGCCGAGGACGCCCCGGCCCTGCACCGGGTGTGGACCGAGCCGGCGGTGACGGAGTACCTGGTCCTGACGCCCTTTTCGTCCCTGGGGGAGACGGAGGGGATGATGCGCATCCTCACGGACCTCTGGCCCTTCGGGCAGGGGGTTCGTTGGGTCCTGGAAGAGGAGGGCCGGGTCCTGGGGACCTGCGGGTTCCACAACCTGGCGCCGGAGCACCGGAGAGCGGAGGTGGGGTACGAGATGGCCTCCGAGGCCTGGGGCCGGGGGCTCATGTCCGAGGCCCTGTCCGCCGTCCTGGAGTTCGGTTTCGGGACCCTGGGGTTCCATCGGGTGGAGGCCTTCGTGAACCGGGGAAACCGGCGCTCCGAGGCCCTGCTGGGGCGGCTGGGGTTCCACCACGACGGGTGTCTCCGGGACTACGAGTTCTCCCGGGGGGGCTTCGTGGACCAGGAGTGCCACTCCCTCCTCGACCGGGAGTGGGGAGAGGGCAGGGGGGCTTTGTTGCCCTCTTCCCTTCGATGTGGTAGCGTGGTGTAACCGGAGGTGAGGGCCATGGACGTGGCTTCCGTTTCTGCCATCCCCGAAAGACCCGCAGCCCCTCCCACCCGCGTCGCCGGGGGGAGCCGGGCCCCCGTGGTCTCCCCGGAGGACTCGGGGCTTTCCGGGGCGGAACGCCAGGCCGTGGCGCGGCTTCGCCGCAACGAGGCCCTCATCCGGGCCCAGGAATCGGACCTGCGCGCCCGGGGAGGGGACTGTGTCCGCTCGGTGCGGTATGTCTACGCCGTGGGCCCCGACGGGAACCGCTACGTCGCCGCCGCGGAGGTGCGCCTGGAAGGTCCCGAGGAAGCGCTGCGCGACCTGGGGGAGTCCGGGGGCGCCGTGGCCTCGGGGGTGCGGGTGGACTCCAGAAAGACCGACGCCGCCGAAGACGCCCGGGACGAAAAGCCCTCCGGCTCCTCCTCGAATCGCGCCTCCGCCTCCGTGGATCGGAAGGCCACGTCTCCCTACGCCCAGACCCCGGAGACCCAGCGGGCCATCCGGGAGCTGGAGCGCATCGACCGGGAGGTGCGGGCCCACGAGGCGGCCCACCGGGCCGCCGGGGGAGCCTACGCCGGGGCGGCCACCTTCGGGTACGTCCAGGGGCCCGACGGGCGCAGCTACGCCGTGTCCGGAGAGGTGCCCATCCACGCCCCCGCCGGGGACACCCCGGAGGAGACCGCCCGGATCCTCTCCCAGGTCCGGGCCGCCGCCCTGGCCCCGGGAGACCCTTCCGGTCCCGACATGGCCGTGGCCGCCTCCGCCGCAGCGGGCATCGCCGCAGCCCAGGCCGAACTGGCCTCCAAGAGGGCCGAGGAGGCCTACGCTCCCCAGCAGGTCTTCTCCGCCCGCCGGGAGGAGCCCTCGGGTTCGACGATCCCCCTTCTCGCCCCCACGGAAACCCCTGCCTCGGAAGACGAAGGGCTCGGATGGGTCGCGTGACCCGCAGCCCGGCCCTCCCCTCCCGGGGAGCCCCTGCCGATCCCTCCCGCTTCCTGCCCACCAGCCCCGGGGAGATGGCCGCCCGGGGCTGGGATCGTCCGGACTTCCTGTTGGTCTCCGGGGACGCTTACGTGGACCACTCCAGCTTCGGCCCCGCCGTGGTGGGGCGGTTCCTGGAGTCCCTGGGCTTCCGGGTGGCCCTGCTTCCCCAGCCGGACTGGCACACCCCGGAGCCCTTCGCCTCCCTGGGGCGTCCCCGCCTGGCGGCGCTGGTGACGGCGGGGAACCTGGACTCCCTGGTGTGCCACTTCACCGCCGAGAAGAAGCGCCGCCGCCGGGACGAGTTCTCTCCGGGGGGAGAGCCGGGGCACCGCCCCGATCGGGCCACCCTGGTGTACTGCAACCGGATCCGGGAGCTGTGGAAGGACCTGCCCCTGATCGTGGGAGGCATCGAGGCGAGCCTGCGCCGCCTGGCCCACTACGACTACTGGTCCGACGAGGTGCGTCGGTCCCTGCTGGTGGACTGCCGGGCGGACCTCCTGGTCTACGGCATGGGGGAGGTCCCCCTGGAGCGCATCGCCCGAGGGCTGGAAGAGGGGCGTCCCGTGGAGTCCCTCCGGGAGGTCCCCGGAACCTGTTACCGCGTCAAGGGGGACGGGGTGCCCCCCGAGGCGGTGCGGTTGCCCTCCTACGACGCCGTGCGGGGGGACGGGCGGATCTTCTGCGACGCCTTCCGCCTCGCCTCGGAGGAGCAGGATCCCTTCCGGGGGCGTCCCCTGGCCCAGGACCAGGGGGCCTGGTGGGTGGTGCAGAATCCCCCCGCTCCCCCCCTCTCCCCGGAGGAGCTGGACCGGGTGTACGAGCTGCCCTTCACCGGGGAGGCCCATCCCCGCTACTCCGACGCCGGGGTCCCGGCGCTGGAGGAGGTGCGCTTCAGCCTCACCAGCCACCGGGGCTGCTTCGGGGACTGTTCCTTCTGCGCCCTGTCCCTTCACCAGGGGCGGAGGATCCAGCGGCGCACCATCCCCTCCCTGATCCGGGAGGCCACGGCCCTGACGGAGCGGCGGGACTTCAAGGGGACCCTCCACGATGTGGGGGGGCCCACGGCGAACTTCCGCGTCCCCCCCTGCGAGAAGGCCCGAAGGGACGGCCCCTGCCGGGGTCGCACCTGCCTGGGTCCCTCCCCCTGTCCCAACCTCCGGGCGGACCACCGGGATTACCGGGAGCTGCTGCGCCGCCTGCGTTCCCTTCCGGGGGTGCGCAAGGTCTTCGTGCGCTCCGGCCTGCGCTACGACTACCTCCTCCTGGACCCGGACGGTTCCTTTCTGGAGGACCTCTGCGCCCACCACGTGAGCGGGCAGCTTCGCATCGCCCCGGAGCACGCCAGCGACGCCGTCACCGCCCGGATGAACAAGCCCGGCCGGGAGGTTCTGGAGCGGTTCATGGAGCGCTTCGCCGAGACCAACCGGAAGCTGGGGAAGGATCAATACCTGGTGTACTATTTCATGACCTCCCACCCCGGGTGCACCCTGACGGACGCGGTGGAGCTGGCGGAGTTCCTCCACCGTCGCCGCATCCGCCCCCGGGAGGTGCAGGACTTCACCCCCACCCCGGGGAGCCGGTCCACCTGCATGTACCACACCGGGCTGGACCCCCTCACGGGGGAGCCGGTGCACGTGCCCCGGGGGAGGGAGCGTCATCTCCAGCGTGCCCTGGTGCAGTACTGGATGCCCGAGAACGCCTCCCTGGTGCGGGAGGCCCTGCGGGCGGCGGGGCGGGAGGACCTCATCGGCACCGCCCCCCGCTGTCTGGTGCCTCCGGAGGAACGACGGCGGGCGGGAAAGGACGACGGAAGCGGATCCCGGGGCCCCGGCACGAGGCCCCGAAGACACCCTTGAGGAACGGGAGGCGGAGCGGATGCAGTGGTACCTAAGCTATGGGGGGGACCGGATCGGTCCCCTGGAGGAGGAACAGGCCCGACAGAAGGTGAGGCAGGACCCGGAGGGGTTCGCCTGGCGGCAGGGGCTTGCGGACTGGCTTCCCATGAAACAGGTTCCGGAGCTTTTCGGGCCGACCCCCGACGACGGCATTCCTCCCCTTCCCGCGTCGCCCGGAGCGAGGCGGCGGGCGGACGAGGTGGACTTCCGGGTCTTCGGCCAGGAGATGCAGTACGTGGAACTGGAGCTGGACCCGGGGGAGAGCGTCGTGGCGGAGGCGGGAGCCATGATGTACAAGGACCCGTCGGTGCACATGGACAGCGTCTTCGGGGACGGTTCCGCCTCCTCCGGGGGGACCCTCATGGACAAGGTCCTGGGGGCGGGCAAGCGGGTCCTCACCGGGGAGAGCCTCTTCATGACCCTCTTCTCCCAGTCCGGAGCCGGCAAGGGACGGGTGGCCTTCGGGGCCCCCTATCCGGGGTGCATCCTTCCCGTCTCCCTGCCGGACCTGGGGGGCACCCTCATCTGCCAGAAGGACAGCTTCCTCTGCGCCGCCCGAGGGGTCTCCATCGGCATCTACTTCCAGAAGAAGATCCTCACGGGGCTCTTCGGCGGGGAAGGGTTCATCATGGAGCGTCTGGAGGGGGACGGGATGGCCTTCGTCCACGCCGGGGGCACGGTGCTGGAGCGGGACCTGGCGGCGGGGGAGACGGTGCACGTGGACACGGGCTGCGTGGTGGGGTTCGTCCCCTCCGTATCCTTCGACATCCAGCAGGTGGGGAACATCAAGACCGCCCTCTTCGGCGGGGAGGGGCTCTTCTTTGCCAGCCTCACCGGCCCCGGGCGCATCTGGCTCCAGTCCCTGCCCTTCTCCCGCCTGGCGGGGAGGATGCTGGCCGCGGCTCCCCAGAAGGGGGGCAGCCGGGGAGAGGGCTCCCTCCTGGGCGGTCTGGGGAACCTGCTGGACGGGGACAACCGGTTCTAGCTTCGAAACGGGGGGCGCGGATCGCGCCCCCCTCGCCGTAGAGGCGGAAGGGAGGAAGGGCCTTGGAGGATCGGGAACCGGTGGTGAAACGCCTGAAGGACCTGCGGTGCTTCACCGCCCCCGACGGGTCGCATCTGGCGGAGGTGCTCCATCCTCATCGGGAGGAGCTGCCCGGGGACGGGGCCTTCAGCCTGTCCTGGGCCAGCGTGCCCCCCGGGGGGGCCACGCTGCCCCACCTGCTGGAGGGGCGGACGGAGACCTACTGGTACCTGGAGGGATCGGGGGCCATGACGGTGGGGGAGAGTCGCATCTCCGTGGAGGCGGGCACGGCGGTCCTGGTGCCTCCCGGGACGGTGCAGTGGGTGGAGAACCCCGGGCCGGGGACGTTGGCCTTTCTGTGCCTGGTGAGCCCCCCCTGGACGGAGGAGTCGGACCGGAGGGCCTAGAAGCCCGAGGGGATGGTGTTGCGGGTGATGCGCAGGATGCGTTCCATCCACGCCTGAAAGCGCACCGCCCGCAGCAGGTTCAGGACGGTGACGTTGTTGTCCGGGATGCTGCCGCAGGAGTCGTTGTCCAGGGCCTGGGGGTAGACCTGGTGGGGGTAGCGCAGGACCCAGTCCTTGAGCACCGTGCGCCCCTTGGGGTGGTAGACCAGCGCCCCCAGGGCGCTGTCCTTCTGGGTGTAGGAGGTGATGACGTATTCCGCCTTCCCCAGCTGTCCCGCGGGGAGGTCGATGCGATCCCGGCGGCCGTAGTTCTCCTTGAGGAGCTGTTCGTGCCCGTCCACGGTGAGTTCGCAGTCGATGAGGGGCAGCTCGTAGAAGTGCCGGATGAAGGCCACCAGCCGCCTCGTCAGGTCCGCCGCAGCGGGGGCGATGACCGCCCGGTCCATGGTCCCCCCGGGTTTGCGCACCTCCGCCCGCTGCTTCCAGAGCTGGTGGGCCAGGAAGTTCCCCTCCTCGTCGTTTCCCGCCTCCACCATCCCCAGGACGGCGGAGCTGGAGGCCACCATGAGGGGCAGGTACCACCTCTGAGGGGTCGCCCGCATCAGGGAGGTGAGGATGCCCTTCTTCTGGAGGGCCGCCACCCCGTTCTCCTGGGCGGTGACCCGGACCCCCTCCTTCCAGGGTCCTCCGGCGGTGTGCTTTTCCAGAAGCTCCAGTTCCTGCCCCTGGGCGGGAAAACAGGGGATCAGACGGCCCACGGAGGCCCCGGCGAGCATCCAGGAGAGCCACAGGGCGGTGCGCTTCTCCTCCGAGAGCATGCCGTATTCCGATTCCCGAGTGATGACCTTGGGCTGGTGGAGCACTTCCGTGAGGGTGCGGAAGGTCTGCCAGATCAGGGGCTTCACCAGAGGGTGCGCCATGGCCAGGGTGACCAGGGAGGACAGGGTCTCGTCCAGCTCCTGCACCGTGTAGGTCCGGGTGGCCCGGGGGCCCGTGCGGACGTGCATCTCCCGGCCCTCCTGAAGGAACCAGGAGAGGGCGACGGAACGGCGTTTCCCCGTGTCGTTGTTGTGGATGGTCACCATGGGGGAACTCTCGGTGAGGATGAAGCTCAGGGTCATGTGTTCGTCCACGGGCAGGTGCGCGATCTCCTCCCGAAAGGCCAAGCCGTCCCCTCCCTCGAATCCGCTTACGGGTTTATTCTAAGGCAGCGTCCCCCCTTTGTCTTGGATGTGCCCTGGACCGGTCCCGATCTTTCCCCTCCAGGGCTTTTTCTGTATCCTGATGCCCAAGAGTCTCCCTGGAGGTGTCCCCTTGATGGAACCGTCCCCGAGCCCGTCGTTGGACCGTCTGTTCCGCCCCCGAAGCGTCGCCGTGGTGGGGGCTTCCGCCCAGGAGGAGAGCATCTCCGGCAGGCCCCTCAAGCTGCTGCGGCGCTACGGCTTCTCCGGGGCCCTCTACCCCGTGAATCCCAGGCACCAGACCCTGGGGGGGCTTCCCTGCTACCCGGACCTGCTCTCCCTCCCCGAAGCCCCCGACGTGGTGCTGGTGGGGGTGCGGGCGGACCTGGTGCCCGGGGTGATGGAGCAGTGCGGGCAGGTGGGGGCGGGGCACGCGGTAGTCTTCTCCTCGGGCTTCGCGGAGGGGGGAGACCCGGAGGCCCAGCGGCGCCTTGCCGACCTGGCCCGGGCCTCGGGGGTGCGGGTCCTGGGGCCCAACTGCCAGGGCCTGGTCAACCTGGCGGAGGGGATCCCCCTGAGCTTCTCTGCCTCTCTGGACACGGACCGCCGCCCCGTGGGGTCCGTGGGGTACATCTCCCAGAGCGGCGCCTTCGGCTTCGCCTCCTTCGCCATGGCGGCGGACCAGGGGGTGGGGTTCCGGTACGTGGCCACCACGGGAAACCAGGCGGACCTGGACGTGGTGGACCTGGGACACTACATGCTCTCCGACCCGGAGGTGCGTCTCCTGCTGCTCTACCTGGAGGGGCTCTCGGAAGGGGAACGCTTCCTGCATCTCCTGGAGGCGGCCCGGGCGAAGGGGGTGCCCGTGGGGGTGCTGAAGGTGGGGCGCAGCGCCGTCGCCGCGGCCGCCGCGGCAAGCCACACCGCCGCCCTCACGGGGGACGACGCGGTATGGCGGGCCCTCTTCCGGCAGTACGGGGTCATCCCCCTGGAGGACGGGGACGACATCCAGGACCTGGGGCGCCTGGCGGGGAGCGTCCCCCCCCCGAAGGGAAACCGGGTGGGGATCCTCACCACCTCCGGCGGGGCGGGGATCATCCTGGCGGACGCCTGCGCCGACGCGGGGCTGGAGGTCCCCTCTCTCTCCCCGGATCTGCGGGGCCGCCTGGACCCCTACCTCCCCTCCTTCGGCTCCTCCGCGAACCCCGTGGACATGACCGCCCAGGTCATCAACGATCCCCTGGGCTTCCGGGGGTGTCTTCGCGCCCTGGAGGAGAGCCCGGAGGTGGACCAGTCCGTGGCGGTGCTCTCCATGATCACCGGGGAGTCCGGGGAGAGGATGGCGGAGGACCTGTCGTCGGCCTTCGGGGAGGCGAAGAAGCCCCTGGCCTGCTGCTGGCTCATCGACCGGGAGCACGGGGGGCGCTTCGTGGATCGCCTGCGGGCCGATGGAGTCCCCGTCTACTCCAGCCTGGGTCGCTGCGCCCGGGCCCTGGGGGCCCTGTGGCGCTGGAGCCGGTCGACCCCGGAGCCCCCGGTGGACGCGGAGGTCTCCCGCAACCTGCTGGACGCCTTCCCCACCTCCCTGACGGAGCACGACGCCAAACGCTTCCTGGCCCGTCACGGCATCCCCGTGACCCGGGAGCGCCTGGTGACCTCCCGGGAGGAGGCCCTGGAGGCGGCCAGGCAGATCGGCTACCCCGTGGCCCTGAAGGTCATGTCTCCCCAGATCCCCCACAAGACCGAGGCGGGGGCGGTGGCCCTGGGACTGGGGGGGGACGAGGCCCTCACCAACGCCTACGGACGCATCCTGGAGAGCGCCCTGCGCTTCGCCCCGGAGGGGGTGATCCAGGGGGTCCTGGTGCAGGAGATGGTGCGGGAGGGCTTCGAGTGCCTGGTGGGCGTCAAGAGGGACCCCCTGTTCGGTCCCCTGGTGGCGGTGGGCCTGGGGGGGATCTACGTGGAGGTCCTCCGGGACGTGAGCCTCCGCCGGGCTCCCTTCGGTCTCCAGACGGCCCGGGAGATGCTCCGGGAGCTGAAGGGCTACCCCCTCCTCACCGGGGCCCGAGGGCAGAAGCCCCGGGACGTGGACGCCCTGGCGGAGCTGGTGAGCCGGGTGTCCCGCATCGCCGCGGCGGAGCCCTGTCTGGGAGAACTGGACCTGAACCCGGTGTTCGTGGGCTTCCAGGGGGGCGGAGCGGTGGCGGCGGACGCCCTGGTGCTGAGGAGGTGAGGGGATGGATCTGATCTGGCTCGTCCTGGGATACCTGGCGGGTTCCTGCCCCACGGGGTACCTGGCGGCGAAGCTCGTCCGGGGGGAGGACATCCGGCGCCACGGCTCGGGGAACATCGGGGCCACCAACGTGGGACGCCTCATGGGCAAGCCCTGGGCCATCGCCGTGGCGATTCTGGACATGGCCAAGGGGGGCCTGGTGGTGGGGGCGGCGTGGGCCATCGGGGTCCGGGACCCCTGGATCCTGTCCCTGGCGGGAGCGGCGGGGGTGCTGGGGCACAACTACCCCCTGTGGTTGGGCTTCAAGGGGGGCAAGGGGGTGGCCACCACCTTCGGGGTCCTCTTCTTTCTGGACTGGTTCAACCCCTGGCCTGCCCTGCTGGGAGGAGCCATCTGGTACGGGGTCATGAAGGCCACCCGGTACGTCTCCGTGGCGTCCCTGGTGTCCCTGTTCTCCGCCGCCGGGCTGTTCTTCCTGTTCCGCGCCCCCGCTCCCTACGGGATCACCGCCCTGGCCCTGGCCCTCCTGTCCACGTGGCGGCACCGGGCCAACCTGGCCCGCCTGGCGGCGGGAACGGAGAGCCGGGTGGGAGGAGGCCGGTCCTGAGCCCTTCCGCCCCCACCCCGGACCTGCGGGCCCGCCGTCGGGCCTGCCTTCCCGGGGTGGTCTGCGTGGCCTTCGGGGCCTTCATGGCCTCCCTGGACGGTTCCATCGTCAACGTGTCCCTCCCCACCATAGCCCGGGTCTTCCGCCTGGGTTCCGGGGAGGCGGCGTCGGTGATCCTCTCCTACCTCCTCTCCCTCTCCGGGTGCCTCCTGATCTTCGGACGCCTGGGGGACGTGGCGGGGAAGCGGCGGGTCTTCCTCTGGGGGCAGGGGGTCTTCCTCCTGGGCTCCCTGGCCTGCGGCCTCGCCCCCGGCCTGGCCTCCCTGGTGGCCGCCCGGTTCTTCCAGGGGGTCGGGGGGGCCATGCTCACCGTGTCCTCCTACGCCCTCATCTCCCAGGTGGCTCCCCGGGACCTGCTCGGCTGGGGCATCGGCATCCTCACCACCGCCGTGGGGCTCGGCGCCACCCTGGGGGCTCCCCTGGGGGGCTTTCTGACCGATTGGTTTTCCTGGCGTTGGGTCTTCTACATCAACCTCCCCGTGGGGGCGGTCTCCCTCTATGCCTCCCATGCCTACCTGCAAAGAGAGGGGGCGGACCGGTCTCCCCTGGACCTGCGGGGGCTCCTGCGGCGCTTCGACGTCCCCGGGGCGCTCTTCTCCTTCCTGGGGATCCTCCTCCTGGTGTTCGGGCTCAACCGGGGCCGGGAGGAGGGGTGGACCTCCCCTCTCATCCTGGGTTCCCTGCTGGGGGCGGGGATCGCCCTGGGGCTTTTCGCCCTGGCGGAGCGGCGTCACCCGGAGCCCCTGCTGGACCGGGAGCTTCTGGGGCGGCGCGGGTTTCGCGTCCCCGTGCTGGGGTCCCTTCCGGGGTACCTGTTCATCGGGGGGAACACCCTGCTGCTGCCCTTCTTCCTCCAGGGGGCCAAAGGGCTTTCCGCTCAGGGGTGCGGGTTCGCCATGCTGCTCTTCTCGGGGGTCTACATGCTCCTCTCCGGGGTGGGGGGGCGGACCTCCGACCGGATCTCCCCCCGGATCCTCTGCGCCGTTTCCCAGGTCGGGGCGGCGGGGTGCTGCGTCCTCTTCGCCTCCACCCTGCACGTCCCGGGGCTGCTCTTCCCCCTGCTTTTCCTGGTGGGGCTGGGGGTGGCCAACGGCTTCTTCTACCCTCCCATGGGCAACCTCGTCCTGGGGGGAGTGCCCCCGGAGATGAGGGGTTCCGCGTCGGGGATCTTCAGCGTGGCCAACCGGGTGTGCCTCACCCTGGGGGTGTGCCTCTACGAGGCCCTCTTCTCCCAGTGGGCCCCCGGGGGAATCGAAGCCCCCGCCTCCGCCCTGGCGGGTTTCCGGGCGGCCTACCTGGTCGCGGCGGCCCTCTTCGTCGTGGGAGCCCTGTGGATCCTCCTGGTCCCGGGGAAGGACGCTCTCGCGTCGACCTCGCCCCCTTCTCCCTAGATTTCGGAATGCCCGGAGCCCCCGCGTCCCCGGGGGTAACCTTGACGTTTGCTGACCAAAAAGTATAATCGGAGGGAGATCCCCGGCGGGAGGAATGACCATGTCCAGCCTGACCAAGACCATCGAGGACTACATCACCCGGCTGTTCGAGGAAGCGGAGAACAACCAGGTGTCCCTGCGGCGGAAGGAGCTGGCGGAGCGCTTCGGCTGCGTTCCCAGCCAGATCAACTACGTGCTCCGCAGCCGCTTCGCCCCGGAGCACGGCTTCGTGGTGGAGAGCCAGCGGGGGGGGCACGGGTACATCCGCATCGTGCAGCTTTGCCTGAGGGACCCGGAGGAGCGGGTGAACCACCTGGAGGAGCTGGTGGGCAAGACCCTCACGGAGCAGGAGAGCCGTCGGCTTCTGACGAACCTCCAGAACCGGGGGATCCTGACCCCCCGAGAGAGGCTCCTGATGGAGGTGGCCCTGCGCAGCCAGGACGAGCAGGGGAAGACCCTTTTCGACCTTCCGGTCTACCGGAGGGACATGATGCGGGCGGAGCTGATGAGACGCCTCGTCACTAGCCTGGCCCTGGCCTGATCGGAGTCTCCATGCTCTGCGAGCGCTGCGGCCAGAGGGAGGCGGAGGTGCACATCAAGCAGGTGCAGGGAAGCCGGGTGGAGGAACACTGGCTCTGCCGGGACTGCGCCGCCGAGCTGGGGGAGGGGCTGCCCCAGCTCACCCTCACCTTCTCCTTCAAGGACCTCCTCCCCTCCCTGGGGCCAGAAGGCAAGGGGGCGGAGGTCGTGCCCGGAATCGTCTGTCCCCGGTGCGGCCTGACCTACCGGGAGTTCCGTAGGAGCGGCCTGCTGGGATGTCCGGAGTGCTACGAGGCCTTTCGGGAACAGCTCCTTCCCCTGCTGCGCAAGGTGCAGGGGGGGGAGGTCCACCGGGGAGAGCGTCCGTCCCGCCTGCCCGAGGGGCTGGAGGAGCTGGAGTCCCTGCGGACGGAGCTGCAGTCGGCCCTCCACGACGAGGAGTACGAGAGGGCGGCGGCCCTTCGGGACCGCATCCGCGCCCTGGAGGGAGGGGTTCCCCCTGTTTGCCGGGATCCTGGCTGAGGCCCCCCTGGAGTGGCTGGAGGGGCGAGGGGAGGCCCCGCGCACGGTGCTCTCCAGTCGGGTGCGCCTGGCCCGCAACCTGGCGGCCTTCCCCTTCCCCGGGCGGTGCGACGACGGGGTCCGACGGGACGCCGCCGACGTTCTGGCGGCTCTGCTGGAGCGTGTCTCGCCCCTGGTGGGGAGTTCCCGCCTGGGCATCGACGACCTGGACGCCCTCTCCCGGCAGGTGCTGGTGGAGAACCGCCAGATCAGCCCGGAGTTCAGCCGGGGCGGGGACGGCCGGTTCGTGGAGATCGACCGGCGGGGGGTACTCTCCCTCATGGTCAACGAGGAGGACCACCTGCGCCTTCAGGTGGTCCTGGGGGGGCTCAACCTCCGGGAGGCCTGGTGCGTGGCCAGGAGCGTCCACCAAGCCCTGGGGGAGATGGATTTCGCCTTCGACCCCTCCCTGGGGTTCCTCACCGCCTGTCCCACCAACCTGGGTACGGGCCTTCGGGCCTCCGCCATGCTCCACCTTCCCGGGCTGATGCAGACCGGGCAGATGCAGGCGGTGGTCCGGGAGTGCCAGAGGGTGGGCCTGGCGGTGCGCGGGGCCTTCGGGGAAGGTTCCGAGGCCCAGGGGGCGATGTACCAGGTCTCCAACCAGGTGACCCTGGGGCCCACGGAGGAGGAGCTGGAAGACAAGGTCACCCGGGTGGTCCGGCAGCTGGTGGGGGAGGAGCGCAAGGCCCTGGAGGCCCTCCACCGGGCCCACCGTCTGGCGGTGGAGGACCGGGTGAGTCGGGCCTGGGGGTGTCTCCGCCACGCCCGCATCCTGCGCTTCGCCGAGGCGCTGGAGCAGCTTTCTCTGGTGCGCATGGGGGGGGAGCTGGGCATCCTGCCCCTCCTGGACGCGCCCCGGTGGAACCACCTGATGACGGATGCCCAGCCTGCCCGCATGCAGGGGCTGGCGGGACGGGTCCTCTCCCCGGAGGAGCGGGCCGTCCTGAGGGCGGATCGGTTTCGGGAAGCCCTGGCGGCGATGGAGTGACGATCCCGGGGGCCTCTGCGGAGGTTCCCCGGTGGAAAGGCAAGAGGACCCCCGAGGAGGGAGACCCATGTGGCAGTTCTTTACGGAACGAGGCAAGAAGGTGGTGCAGCTGGCCCACCGGGAGGCGCTTCGGTTGGGGCACGACGTCATCGGCACGGAACACATTCTGTTGGGCCTCCTGGCGGAGGGAGAAGGGGTGGCCGCCCAGGTCCTGGGGGCTTTCGGCCTGGACCTGGAAGAGCTGCGCGGACAGATCGAATCCACCGTGGGGAAGGGACAGCCCCGGGAACGTCCCGTGGACCTTCCCTTAAGCCCCCGGGCTAAGCGGGTCCTGGACCTGTCCATGCGGGAGGCCCGGGGCATGGGGGTCAACTACGTGGGGACGGAACACATCCTGCTGGGCCTCCTGGCGGAGGGGGAGGGAGTGGCCGCCCAGGTCCTGGGAAGCCTGGGTCTGGACCTGCCCAAGGTGCGTCAGGAGGTCCAGAGCTTCCTCTCCGGCGCCTCCCCGGACTACGCCGAGGGGGGGCGGGAGCCCGCCGCGGAGGGGGACAAGAAGAACGGCAGCTCCAAGACCCCCACCCTGGACCAGCTGGGCATCGAACTCTCCGACATGGCCAAGAAGGGGGAGCTGGACCCGGTGATCGGCCGGGCCAAGGAGATCCAGCGCCTCGTGCAGATCCTCTCCCGGCGCACCAAGAACAACCCGGTGCTCATCGGGGATCCGGGGGTGGGCAAGACCGCCATCGTGGAGGGGCTGGCCCAGCGGATCATCGCCGGGGAGATCCCGGAGGTGCTCAAGGGCAAGCGGGTGGTGCAGCTCAACGTGGGCAACCTGGTGGCGGGCACCAAGTACCGGGGGGAGTTCGAGGAGCGCATGCGCAAGCTCGTCAAGGAACTCCGGGAGGCCAAGGGGGTCATCCTGTTCATCGACGAGATCCACACCCTGGTGGGCGCCGGGGGGGCGGAGGGGGCGGTGGACGCCGCCAACATCCTCAAGCCCAGCCTCGCCCGGGGGGAGTTTCAGGTCATCGGCGCCACCACCCTGGACGAATACCGCAAGTACATCGAGAAGGACGCGGCCCTGGAGCGGCGCTTCCAACCCATCCAGGTGGAGGAGCCCTCGGAGGAGGACACGGTGAAGATCCTGGCGGGCCTGCGGGACCGTTACGAGGCCCACCACCGGGTGAAGCTCTGCGACGACGCCCTGGCGGCGGCGGCCCGGCTCTCCAAGCGCTACATCACCGAGCGCTTCCTTCCCGACAAGGCCATCGACCTCATCGACGAGGCGGCGGCCCGGGCGCGCCTCAAGACCATGGAGGCCCCGGAGGACCTCAAGGACCTGGAGCGCTCCCTGGAGGGGATCCGCAAGGAGAAGGAGTCCGCGGTGATGGCCCAGGAGTTCGAGAAGGCCGCGCGGATGCGGGACGAGGAACGCCGCCTCTTCGAGGAGATCGAACACCGCCGCAAGTCCTGGCAGAACGACCGCAACCAGGAGGAGCCCCTGGTGGGGGCGGAGGACATCGCCCACATCGTCTCGGAGTGGACGGGCATCCCGGTGCTCCAGCTCACGGAGGAGGAGGCGGCCCGGCTTCTGCGCATGGAGGAGGAGGTCCACCGGCGCATGGTGGGGCAGGACGAGGCCATCGGCGCGGTGGCCCGGGCGGTGCGCCGGGCGCGAAGCGGCCTGAAGGACCCCAAGCGTCCCGTGGGGAGCTTCCTCTTCCTGGGGCCCACGGGGGTGGGGAAGACGGAGCTGGCCCGTTCCCTGGCGGCGTTCCTCTTCGGCAGCGAGGAGGCCCTGGTGCGCTTCGACATGAGCGAGTTCATGGAGCGCCACGAGGTGGCCAAGCTCATCGGCGCCCCCCCGGGCTACGTGGGCTACGAGGAGGGGGGCAAGCTCACCGAGGCGGTGCGCCGGCGTCCCTACGCGGTGGTGCTCTTCGACGAGATCGAAAAGGCCCACCCCGACGTGTTCAACATCCTCCTCCAGCTCCTGGAGGACGGACGGCTCACCGACGGGCAGGGACACTCCGTGGACTTCCGCAACACCGTGGTCATCATGACCAGCAACGTGGGGGCCCAGGACCTGATGAAGGGCCAGACCCTGGGGTTCTCCCTGGACGGGTCCTCGGAGCGGGACCACGCCTGGAGCAAGATGAAGGACACCATCCTGGAGGCGGCTCGGCGCACCTTCCGGCCGGAGTTTCTCAACCGGGTGGACGACATCGTGGTCTTCCGCACCCTGGACCGGGAGGAGCTTCTGGCCATCGTGAAGATCATGGCGGCGGAGGTGACCCGGCGGGCGGGGGAGCAGGACCTGGGACTGGAGCTGGACGAGGCCTCCCTGACCCTGATCCTGGAGAAGGGTTTCGACCCGAAATACGGGGCCCGCCCCCTGCGTCGCACCCTCCAGCGCCTGGTGGAGGATCGGCTGGCGGACCTTCTTCTGGAAGGAACCCTCAGGAGGGGCGACCGGGTCCGGGTGTCCCCCGCGGAGGGGGAGCTGCGGTTCGAGAAGCTCGACGCGCCCTCCGAAGCCGCCGTCCCGGGGGGGGAAGAGTCGGTTTCCTGACGCATTTCGGGACTTGACGGAGGGACCAAGGGCCTCCATGATGCCATCTGTCCGGGGAACCGCCGTAGCGAGGCTCCCGGAAGGGACGTCGCGGCGCACCCTGCGCGTCGTCCCGGAACCATACTAGGGAACCGGCTTGAGGCCGGTCCGAAGGAGGAACGTCCGTGAACGGTTCGCGCTCCGTGCTGCGTCGTGGCGTCGTCGTGGGGTGTCTTCTGGTGTCCCTGGCCCTTCCGGCCTGGGCGGCCCCCGCCTCTGCCCCCAAGGAAGAGCCCCCGGTGATCCGGGTGGGGGCCGAGGAGGTCTCGTCCCGGGAGATGCTCCATGTGTTGGGGATGAACGTGGGGGGCAACGAGATGGCCCTGGGGATGGCCCTGTACCAGATGGACAGGAAGGCCCGGGAGGAGTTTGCCCGGCAGCTGGCGGACGCCCTGCTTCTGGCCCGGGCGGCGGAGGCCAAGGGCATCGCCCTGGAGCCCGCGGTGGCGGCGACGCTCCGCTGGCAGCGGATCCGCACCCTTTCCCAGGCCTACATGGAGCGGGCGGCGGGGGCGTGGGACCTGGGCGATCAGACCCTGAAGCGCTACTACGACGCCCACCGGGACCAGTTCGTCCAGGCCGAGGCGGTGCACGTGCGCCACATCCTGACGGAGGACGAGGCCTCCGCCCGCAAGGCCCTTCTTGCGGTCCTGGGGGGAGCGGACTTCGCCAAGACCGCGGCGGAGCAGAGCCGGGACAAGGCCACGGCGGAACGGGGAGGCGACCTGGAGTGGGTGGAGCGGGGGCAGACCCCCAAGGCCTTCGAGGATCTGGTCTTCTCCCTGAGGAAGGACGCCGTGGGCGGCCCCGTGAAGACGGACTTCGGCTGGCACGTGGTGCAGGTCCTGGAGAAGCGGGCGGCCCGGGCGCTCTCCTTCGAGGAGGCCAAGGGCGAGGTGGCCCAGCGGCTCCAGCGCAGCTATCTGGAGGAGACCCTGAAGAAGCTCCGGGGGCAGACCCCCGTGACGGTGGACGACAAGGCCCTCATGGGTCTGGGGGGCATCCAGGCGGCTCCGTAGGTCCTCCTCTGGACCCGCTGCGAGGATCGGGAAAGAAACAGTGGGCGAGAGGTGGTTTCCTGTGGGCCACTTTTCGCCTTTTTTGCAACTCCCGGTTCCGGGCCCGGAGAGGTGGCAGATTTGTCCGAAGGATTGCAACGTTTTGTGCTGGACACCTTTATAGGGAGCTTTATAATGAGGTGGCCGTGAAGGTATACGAGGCAGCGGCAGCAGAAAGGGAGTCTCCGAGGGGGTGGTGGGGGAAGAGCCGTGCTGAATGGGGAGTCGGTGTCGGTTTCTTATGTCAGAACAAAAAAGGGGAGGTCGCAAACATGTCCGCAAACATCGGGCGAAAGCCCACGTTGTTGGAAGCCTTGATCGTTCTTCTTCTGAGTGCCGCCTTCATCGGAGCGGGAGTGCTGCATTGGGAGGTCTCCGTGCACATCCCCATCGTCGTCGCCGCCACCCTGGCCGCCCTGGTGGGGCGGTTCGTCCTCAAGCGTCCCTGGTCGGACATCGAAGAGGGCATGATCAACGGCATCATGATGGCCATGCAGGCCATCCTCATCCTCTACATCATCGGCATGGTCATCGGCACCTGGATCCCCGGCGGGGTGGTGCCCAGCATGATCTACTACGGCCTGTCCATCCTGAACCCCTCGGTCTTCCTCCTCACCGCCCTGCTCATCTGCTCCATCGTCGCCCTGTCCACGGGAACCTCCTGGGGGACCTCGGGCACCGTGGGCATCGCCCTCATGGGCATCGGGGCGGGGCTGGGCATCCCGGCGCCGGTGACGGCTGGGGTCATCATCTCCGGGGCCTACGTGGGAGACAAGATGTCCCCCCTGTCGGACACCACCAACCTGGCCCCCGCGGTGGCGGGGACGGACCTGTTCCAGCACATCCGGGCCATGATGTGGACCACCGGCCCCACCTACCTCATCGTCTGCGTCGTCGCGGTGGTCTTCGGCATGAAGTACGCCGGGGGCTCCCTGGACGCGGCGAAGATCGCCGCCATCCAGAGCGTGCTTTCCCACGAGTTTGACATCAGCCTCCTGGGCTTCGTGCCCCCCATCCTGGTCATCGGCCTTTGCGTGGCCAAGTGCCCCGCCATCCCGGGGCTCCTGGCGGGGGTGTTCGCGGGAGGCATCATGGCCCTGGTCAACGGCTACGGCATCGGGGACGTCCTGAGCTTCACCCTGGACGGCTACTCCGCCACCCTGGCGGGGGAGATCGCCAACGCCTCGGACATGAACGCCGTGGCCAAGCTCCTGGCGGACAACAACATCGTGGGGCTGGCGCCGGAACTGGCCAAGGAAGTGGGCTCCATGCTGAACGACCTCCTCACCCGGGGCGGCATGATGTCCATGGCCAACACCATTGCCCTGATCACCTGCGCCCTGTCCTTCGGGGGCATCATGGAGCGCTGCGGGTTCCTGGAAGTGGTGCTGGAGGCCATCCTGAAGGTGGTCAAGAGCGTGGGCGGTCTGGTGACCTCGGTCATCGTCTCCTGCTTCCTGTGCAACCTCTTCCTGGGGGACCAGTACCTGTCCATCGTCATGCCCGGCCGGATCTTCAAGAACGCCTTCGAGTGGAAGGGCCTCCACGCCCGGATGCTCTCCCGGTCTCTGGAGGACTGCGGCACCCTCTCCTCGGTGCTCATTCCCTGGAACACCTGCGGTGCCTACAACAGCGGCGTGTTGGGGGTGAAGACGGTGGAGTACGCTCCCTTCGCCATCCTGAACTGGCTGAACCCCCTCGTGGCCATCGCCATCACCTACATGGGCATCGGCATCTCCTGGAAGGGCAAGGAAGGGGAACCCGTCATCGCCCGGACCAAGCCCGCGAACCTGTAGGCAGGAGGGACCTTTCACGTCATGAGTGCGCCGTGTCCGCAGCCTGATCCAGACCCGAGCCGCATCGACTCCCTCTCCGGGAGCCCCATGCCCCTGTGGATGAAGGTTTTCATCGGGGCGGCGGGGGTGCTTCTCCTGGGGACGGCCATGCGGGGCTACCTGACCGGGTCGGGGGATTCCTTGGTGGCCAAGCTCTTCGTGGGGGCGGCGTGTCTCTACGCCCTGGGCTTCGACAAGAAGATGTACGTGGCCGACGAGGGGATCGTGAAGGAGACCAAGACCTGGCTGAACCGAAACCGGGAGGTGTTTCCCTGGGAAGAGGTGAAGTTCGTGACCCTGGCCTTTCGAGGGGGCAACATGATGGCCTTCTTCGAGCGGGGGGTCACGGGGTGGAAGCTCCTCTTCCGGCGGGATCAGGAAGAGCCTATGCGGGCGCTGATCCGCAGGAGGATTCCCCAGGTGGAGGTGGACACGGTGGGCAAGCCCAAGGCCCGATAGGCCTGGGGCGCACAAGACGGCAAAAAGATGCGGCGGGTCCGAAAGGGCCCGCCGCATCTTTACGATCTCCCGCAAGATTGTAGACCCCTTCGTATTTGTATGCTAGTATCCACCTGCGACGCCACGACCTTTCAAGGGGGTATGGACCATGAAGGCATTGCAGATCGGCGCGGGGCTGGTGGGGCGCATCATCGCGGCGGACCTTTCCCGGGACTTCGAGACCACCGTGGTGGACTTCGACCCGAAGAACCTGGAGGAGGCCAGGAAGCTGGCCCCGAAGGCCCGGGTCGTCCAGGGGTCCTGCACCGACGAGGCGGTCCTGGCTCCTCTGCTGGAGGAGGCGGATGTGGTCACCGCCGGGGTGCCCGGGCGGCTGGGCTACGGCCTCATGGAGCGGGTCATCCGGGCGGGAAAGTCCTACAGCGACATCTCCTTCATGGCGGAGGACTTCGAGGCCCTGGACGGACTGGCCCGGGAGTCGGGCTGCGCCGTGGTCCCGGACATGGGGGTGGCCCCGGGGATGTCCAACTTTCTGGTGGGTCGGGGGGCGGCCCTCCTGGACGAGGTGGAGGAGGCGGTCATCTACGTGGGGGGCATCCCGGAGCGGAAGGTCCCTCCCTTCAACTACCAGGTCACCTGGTCCCCGGAGGACGTGATCGAGGAGTATACCCGGCCCGCCCGGTGCGTCCGGGACGGGGCGGTGCGGGAGGTGGAGGCCATGGGGGAGCTGAACCAGAGGGAGTTTCCCCGGGTGGGGGTTCTGGAGACCTTCATCACCGACGGCCTGCGCTCCCTGGTGAAGAACGTGAAGGCCCGCACCATGGAGGAGCGCACCCTCCGCTGGCCCGGGCACGTGGAGCAGATCCGCCTGCTTCGGGACATGGGGCTCTTCGACACGGAGCCTCGAAACCTGGGAGGAGCCTCGGTGGTGCCCCGAAAGGTGGCCTGCGACCTCCTCTTTCCCCTGTGGAAGATGGACCCCGACGCGGGGGATCGGGACCTGACGGTGATGCAGGTGGAGGTGACGGGCTTCAAGGGGCGGGACCGGATCACCCACCGATGGGATCTCTTCGACCGGTATGACGAGGCCACGGGGATGTACTCCATGGGGCGCTGCACCGGGTCCTCCTGCGCCATTTTCGCCCGGGCCCTGGCGCAGGGGCGGATCTCTCGCCCCGGGGTCCATGCCCCGGAAGTGCTGGCAGGGGACGACGCCCTCTACGATTTCGTCCTG
Source organism: Aminomonas paucivorans DSM 12260 (assembly GCF_000165795.1). Taxonomy (NCBI): domain Bacteria; kingdom Thermotogati; phylum Synergistota; class Synergistia; order Synergistales; family Synergistaceae; genus Aminomonas; species Aminomonas paucivorans. Next base: position 887,642 of record NZ_CM001022.1, read on the forward strand.
GGGCAGCAGTCCGCCCGGGGGCTTCGCTACGTGGAGTCCACCCGGGTGGTGCGGGACGTCCGCTAAAGCTCCAAGCCGAGCCAGCTCGGGAACAGGGTGGGGGGAGGGCTCTGAGCCCTCCCCCCACGTGCGTATAATGACCCCAGCACGGAGAGGAGGAGCGACCATGCTGGAACTGCTGGACCGTCTGCCCCACATCCTGGCCCCCTACCTGAGGCCCCTGGCCACCCTCCTGCTCTGGTGGTTTCTGGACCAGGCGTCGCGGCGTCTCATCCGTCGGTTCGCCGCGGGGGTCCGAAGCCGCTGGGGGGGGGAGGGAAACGGTTCCGGGGTGGAGCAGCGGGTCGACACCCTGGAACACCTGGCTCTGCCCCTGGCCCGGGTGGTCCTGGGGGCCATCCTAGGGCTCTCCTTCCTGGGCAGCCTGGGGATCGACCTGCGCCCCGTGCTGACAGGGCTCGGGGTGGCCAGCCTGGGGATCTCCCTGGCGGCGCAGAACATCCTTCGGGATTTCCTCAACGGCTTCTTCGTGGTGCTGGAAAACCAGTACAACGTGGGGGACGTGGTCACCCTGGGGGGGCACAGCGGGGTGGTGGAGGGGTTCACCCTTCGGGCCACCCGTCTGCGGAACCTGGACGGGGAACTCATCATCCTCCCCAACGGCGCCGTCACCACCGTGGTGAACCAGACCAAGGGGTGGTCCGTGGCGAAGGTGGAGGTGGGGATCCCCTACGAGGCGGACGTCCGCAAGGCCCTGGGTCTCCTGGAGGCCGTTGCGGAGGAGCTGGCCCTGGAGAGGCCCCAGGACGTGCTGGAACCCGCGACGGTGCAGGGGATCGTGGACTTTCGGGACAGCGACGTGCTGCTTCGGGTCCTCCTGAAGACCCCTCCGGGACAACACTGGGAGGTGGGTCGCCAGTACCGGCTGAAGCTCAAGGATCACTTCGACCGGGCGGGGGTGGACTTCGCCTACCCCCGCCTGGACCTTCAGGTGAAGGGCGGTTCCCTGGAACTCTACCGGGGGACCGCCAGCAGGGCATAGGGCAGGGGGCGCTCCCGTCCGTCGGAGGGGCGGTTCACCGTGACCCCCTTCCAGATCAGCTGGGTGGAGCCCCCTCCGTCCAGGTTGAGGGCCGTGACGAGCCCCAGCCTTCGGGCCAGGGCGCGGGTCTCCTCCAGGGTGGTCCCCCGGCTGTGCAGGGTGCTGCGGCCGTCCACCACCAGGAAGACCAGGGCGGACCCGTCGATGCCCACCACCGTGCGGGGGTGTCTCCTGTCCGTCAGGGTGCGGGCGAAGCCTTCGGGGTTGCGGTGGTCCCGTCCTCCCTCCAAAAGAAGAGGTCCTGCCTGGAGCACCCCGGAACATCCCTCGAAGGCCGGAAAGGCCCACTCCGTGCGGATCTCCACCGGGTCCCCCGTCTGGAGCCTCTCCAGAAAGGCCCGGGAGCGTCCCCGGGCCGCCACCAGGAAGGTCGTGCCCGACAGGGCCGTGGGGACCGTGTCGCTTCCCCCTGCGGCGGCCACGACGCCCCCCTCCACCCGCAGGAGCAGAGCGTCCCCCAGGCCCTTGGGCTGGGGGCAGATCTGGGGGATGTACAGGGCCAGGCCGTGGGCGTCCGGGGGGGTGTTGAAGCGGGTCACCTCCAGGCGCGTCCCGGAGGCCTGGATCGCCACCCGGGAGGTGCCGTCCCCGAAGAACAGGTCTCCCCGTTCGGTCCAGCCCAGGGCGGACCGCCCCCCGTAGGCCTTTCCCCCGGGCAGGCCCTCCAGCACCAGGGAGCCGATGGGCCGGTTTCCCGCGAAGAATCCCCCGTTCATCGCCACCAGGGGGCGTGGGTCGGACCGTTCCGCGAACTGGGACAGGGCCAGCCGTCCGAACCCGCCGCTTGCCTCCGCGAAGGGGACCCGAAGGGCGTAGCGCCCCATGTTCACCCGGGCGGCGGCGTAGAACAGCGCCGGGGAGACCTGGGCCTGGAGGGTCACGCAGTTGGCCTGGGGCCACTCGGGGTGCTGCGCCGCCACGTCCAGAGCCGCTTGGGAGGTGGGGAAGGGGCCGATCTGCACCACCGGGCCCGTGGGGGTGGGGACCACCTGGGGGTGCAGCCCCAGGCTCTCCGCCGAGGCGGTCACCGCAGCGCCCCCGTCCTCCAGGGACGTCGCGTCGATCTGGAGGACGAAGCCCTCCTCCGGGGCGCCGCCGACCCCCTCCCGGTGGAGCAGCAGCTCCGCTCCGACCTCGGAGGTCCGGGCCTCCCAGACCAGTCTCCCGGGGCAGAGGGCCACCCAGTCCAGCAGCTTGGGCACCTGCTCGTCCCCCAGGGGATCGGCGGAGGCTTGGCCCAGCTCTCCGGGGAGCGGCGGGTCCAGGGTCTCCGTCACCGTCGGGGCGGGAAGGGACGCATCCCCGGAAGCGGGAGCCCGCAGCCGAGCCAGGAGATCCCGTTCGACTCCCAGTCCCAGGCCTCTCAGCGCCAGGTCCAGGGCCTCCTCCCGGGAGGGGGGGCGATCCGGATCGAAGGGGAGCCCCCCGGGAATCCGCCCTGTGGCCACGGCGGTGCGCAGGGACCCGGCGAAGGGATGGTCCGGGGGGACGTCGGGGGGCAGGCCCCCCGAGGGGATCTGAGAGACTCGAAGGGTCTCCAGGACCCGCCCCAGGAGTTCCGCTCGGGTGACGGCCCAAGCGGGGAGCGAGGAGACTCCGAGGAGGAGAAGGCACAGCAGAAGACGGGAGAGGCGGCGCAGGGTGGGGTTTTTCATCACATCGGTCCTTTCCTTCGCCCCAAGGGCGGCACCCGCCATGGTGCCACGGGGGAGGGAGAAGCGCAACGGCAAAAGAGGCGCTCCCCCTCGGTTGACACGCACCGGAGGGGTCCCTATAATCATCGCTGTTGCACGTTCGGGGCTGTGGCGCAGCGGGAGCGCGCTTCCTTGGCATGGAAGAGGTCGGGGGTTCAACTCCCCCCAGCTCCACCAGCGTGTCGGTGCCGGTTCTCTTCGAGGACCGGCCTTTTTTTGTGCCCCCCTTCCTGCTTGGGGGCTCCGGAGGCAGCGAAGGAGGTGGCTCCATGGTCCGTGGGCGGTTCTGACGCGATTCCCGCAAGGGGGTGCATGGCATGCACCCCGGAGGGTACGCATCGTCCCAACCCCGGGTCGGAGAGCTTCCCCGGTCATCGGTTGTGCCTTGAGGGCCTGACCCCTGATCCCGCGGTTGGGTGGACGGCGGTTTCCCCGCCGTGGGAGAAGGGAGCATCGTTCGATGAAGCGCCTCGTTTCCTGGATTCTCGCCCTGTCCTGCCTTGTTCTGATGGCAGGACAGGGATTCGCGGCGACCCGGTTCCTGAGCATCGGGACCGGTCCCGTGGGAGGGACCTACTACCCCGTGGGGGCCACCATGGCCAAGATCTGGACGGATCGGGTGCCGGACCTGAAGGCCACCGCCCAGTCCACCGGCGGAACCCGGAACAACATCCAGCTCATGGGCAAGGGGGAGGCGGAGGTCATCTTCGCCGACGGCCTCTATTACGACGCCTACAACGGCCGCGGCCACTACAAGGACAACCCCCAGACCTTCCTCCGCGCCCTGGTCCCCCTCTATCCCGAGGCGGTGCACATCCTCATCGCCAAGGGCAGCAAGATCCGCACCCTCCAGGACCTGAAGGGCAAACGGGTCTCCGTGGGGGCCGTGGGGGGTAGCGTGTCCCTCACGGCGAACCAGGTCTTCCGGGCCGTGGGCATCAACCCGGCGAAGGACATCACCCTCTTTAACCTGGGGCATGCGGAGTCCGTCCAGGCCTTCTCCAACCGGCAGATCGACGCGGCCTTCACCGTGGGGGCCATCGGCATCGCCAGCGTGGTGGAGCCCACCACCCTGGGGCTGGTGGATTTCCTGGACGTGCCCGACGGAGTGGTGCAGCGTCTCGTGGCCGAGACTCCCTACTACGCTCCTCTTACCATCCCTGCGGGGTCCTACAAGGGGCAGGACAAGCCCGTGAAGACCTTCAGCAGCCCCAACATCCTGGCGGTGGACAAGAAGCTGGATGCGGCCCTGGCCTACCGGCTGACGAAGGAACTCTTTGCCCACAAGCCCGAGCTGGTGGCGGTGAGCGCCCGGATGAGCGCCCTCTCTCCCGAAGGGGTGGCGGCGATCCGCATCCCTCTCCACGTGGGAGCCCGGCGGTACTTCGAGGAGATCGGAGTCCTGCCGAGGAAGAAATAGCTTCCCGCGGCAAGGCCAAGGTCCAAAGGGAAGCCCGGGGTTCGGCGTTTTCGCCGAGCCCCGGGCTTTTTTTGTGGATCACCTGGGATGGTCCTTGACATGCCTTACAAAAAAGAGGTACAAGACTTCATTGTCGGGGTTGCTTCCCCCTTGGGAGCCAGCCCTTCGGGAACGTCCTCTTGTGGGACGCTACATCCCCGGGACGGTCATCTTCTGGTAGCCCTTGGGCACCTCGAAGAGCCCCGCGGGCTGGGGACCCACCTGGAGGTTCTTCAGCTCCTGGCTCCACTTTCCCGCAGGGTCGGCGGTCCTCATGGCGATGCCCGTCTTGGGGTCGATCCACTGGAGGAAGGTCTGGGTGCCTCCCTTGGCGGACTGGACGGTGACCTTCCACTTCTCCGTGGCCACCCCGTTCACCACCTCGGCGCCCATCTTCTGCCGGTTCACGGAGACCCCCTCGTCCTGTTGGGCCACCAGGGGATTGGCCTTCTCGGGGCGGAAGGGCTGTTCCATGTACATCTTTTCCCCGGGCTGGACGATCCAGACCAGCCGCCGGTCCAGCCGGGTGATCACCTGGGCCTCCTGAGTGTCCATGCGGAACATGCGGTCCCCCGAGTAGAATCGGTACGAGGTGGTCTCTCCGGATCCTTTGGATACCACGTCGGCCCGGTACTGCGTTGGGGCGGGGGCCACGGCCCAGGCGGGGACGGAAAGGGCCAGCAGGGCGGCGACGGCGAAGAAGCGGCAGAGGTTCTGGAAGGCGGTTCGGATCGTCATGAAGGTTCCTCCTTGCGGGTGGGGTGTCCCGCCGGGGACGATGTCCACCGGCGGGTTTTCTTTCTGATACTATAAACAGAACATTGCTTCGGGAACAATAGGAGGTGTCCTCATGGCAGGGGATTTCGAAAGGACCATGTCGGAGGTGGATCCGCAGATCCACGGGCTGATGGTGCGGGAACAGGGCCGTCAGAGGGAGGGGTTGGAACTCATCGCTTCGGAGAACTTCGTCTCCCGGGCGGTGCTGGAAACCCAGGGATCGGTGCTCACCAACAAGTACGCCGAAGGATACCCTCACAAGAAGTACTACGGAGGGTGCGAGTTCGTGGAGTCCATCGAAGAGATCGCGGCGCAGCGGGCCTGCGCGCTCTTCGGGGCGGAGCACGCCAACGTGCAGCCCCACTCCGGGAGCACCGCCAACATGGCGGCGTACTTCACGGTGATGGAACCGGGGGATACCCTGCTGGCCATGAGTCTGGACCAGGGAGGGCACCTCACCCACGGGCACCCCCTGAACTTCACCGGCCGGATGTATCGCATCGTGGGCTACGGGGTGGACCGGGAGACGGAGACGGTGGACTACGAACAGGTGGCTCGCCTGGCCCGGGAGCATCGTCCCAAGGTGATCGTGGCCGGGGCCAGCGCCTACCCCCGGTTCCTGGATTTTGCCCGCTTCCGGCAGATCGCCGACGAGGTGGGGGCGGTGTTCATGGTGGACATGGCCCACATCGCCGGACTGGTGGCGGGGGGCGTGCACCCCAGCCCGGTGCCCCACGCGGACTTCGTCACCACCACCACCCACAAGACCCTGCGGGGACCCCGGGGCGCCCTGGTCCTCTGCCGGGAGCAGTACGCCAAGGACCTGGACCGCACGGTCTTTCCGGGCATCCAGGGGGGTCCCCTGGTGCACGTCATCGCGGGCAAGGCGGTGTGCTTCGCCCTGGCGGCGAGGCCGGACTTCCGGGAGTACGCCGCCGCGGTGACGGCCAATGCCCAGGCCCTGGCTGTGGCCCTCCAGTCCCGGGGTTTTCGCCTGGTCTCCGGGGGGACGGACAACCACCTTCTCCTGGTGGACCTTCGATCCAAGGGCCTCACGGGCAAGAAGGGGGAACAGCTCCTGGACTCCGTGGGGATCACCTGCAACAAGAACATGATCCCCTTCGACCCGGAGAAACCCCTGGTGACCAGCGGGATCCGCCTGGGCACCGCCGCCCTCACCACCCGAGGCATGGGGGGCCGGGAGATGGAGGCCGTGGCGGACGCCATGGATCGGATCCTCTCCCGCCCCGACGACGAGGCCACCGCCGGGGAGGTGCGCCGGTCGGTCCGTTCCCTGAGCGAGGGATTCCCTCTCTACCCCAGCATGGTGGAACCCTGGCCCGAATCCAGGTAGCATAGGGGGCAGCATCGGGACGAGAAACCCGCCCCTGAAGGGCAAAGGAGTCGAGCCATGGAAGCGTTTGTGCTGGATTGGAGCTACGAGACCTGGGTGGAGCGCCTGGCGGAGCTGGGACAGCCCCGATTTCGGGCGGACCAGATCTGCAAGTGGATCTATCGCAAGAGGGTCTTTCGTTTCGAGGACATGACCGATCTGAGCCTGGAGCTTCGGGAGAAGCTCCAGGCCCTTTGGTCCTGTGGGATCCCCGAGGTGGCGGCGGAGCAGGTCTCCCGGAAGGACGGGACCCGAAAGCTCCTGTGGCGTCTGGGGGACGGGCAGTCCGTGGAATCGGTGCTGCTGGATCAGGAAGGGCGGCGCACCGCCTGCATCTCCACCCAGGTGGGGTGTCCCCTGGGCTGTGCCTTCTGCGCCACCGGCCAGTCCGGCTTCGTGCGGAACCTCTCTCCCGGGGAGATCGTGGGGCAGTTCCTGGGCATGGAGGCTCGCTACGGGGAGCTTCAGGGGCTGGTCACCATGGGCATGGGAGAGCCCCTGCTCAACGCCGATGCGGTGTTCCTGGCCCTGGGTGCCCTCAAGCACCCCAAGATGCGGGGACTGGGGGTTCGGCACATCACCCTCTCCACCTGCGGGGTGGTTCCGGGGATCCGGGCGCTTGCCGCCTCGGGGCTGGGAGTGCGCCTGGCGGTCTCCCTCCATGCGGCCAACGACGCCCTGCGGGACCGGCTGGTCCCCCTGAACGCCCAGTACCCCCTGGCGGAACTGCGGGAGGCCCTGGTGGACTACCAGGAGGTCACCAGGGACCGGATCAGCATCGAGTATGCCCTCTTCGAGGGGGTGAACGACGACCCCTCCCAGGCCCGCCAGCTGGGGGAGTACCTTCGGGGACTGTCGGTGTTCGTGAACCTCATTCCCGGGAACCGCTCCCTGGAGGACGCCTACCGACGTCCCCCCCGCTACCGGGTGGAACAGTTCCAGGGCATCCTGGAACAGCAGGGCTTCGAGACGGCGGTTCGGGTGGAACGGGGCTCGGACATCGACGCCGCCTGCGGCCAGCTTCGCCAGCGGGTGGAGGGAGCGGAGGGAGGAAGGCCCCTCGGGGTCCTGCCCCCGGAACCGGAAAGGCTTCCCCGTCCCGCCGCCCCGGCACCGAGGGACAAGGGGGTCTCTCCTTCCCGGAAACCCCGTCCCCAAGGGGGGGGAAACCCCTCCCGGGAGAACCGCCCCCACCGTCCGGGAGAACCGGATCGTCGTCCCTATGCCGGGCCGCCCCGGTCGGGTCGCCCCGCCCCACAGGGGAAGGGGGATCGTCCGGGAGAGCCGGATCGTCGCCCCTATGCCGGACCGCCCCGGTCGGGTCGTCCTGCCCCGCAAGGGAAGGGGGATCGCCCGGGAGAGTCGGAGGGTCGGCCTCGCACCCCCGCAGGGGGAGAGAGGGGAAGGGATTTCCGTCCCCCTCGGGAGGACGGGCGCCCGGACCGGGAGAACCGTCCCCACCGTCCGGGAGAACCGGATCGTCACCCCTATGCCGGGCCGTCCCGGTCGGAGCGTCCCGCCCAGGCAAGGGAGGGGACCCATCCGGGGCGAACCGGGGCAAGTCGGGAGGGTTTTCCAGCGGAAGATCGTCCCCGCGGTCCCCGGGGAGACGATCGGCGTCCCGGACGTTCCCCGTCCCCCACGGGGCGTCCGGATCGGGAAGGCCCCCGGGATCGCCGGGAGGGGGCCGGTCGACCCTTCGGACCCCGAAGCCAGGGGGGCGAAGGACCTGCCCCGGGACAGGACGCTCCGCGTCGTCGGGACGATGCGGGCCGGGGAAGCTCCGGGTCGCAGGGAGGTAAGCCTCGTCCCTCCGGTCCGGGGAAGGGACGTCCCTCCGGAAGCGGGGACAAGGGGCGGCATCCCGCGGGAGGGGGGCGTCCCGCACACCCTCAGGCTCGCCGGAAAACCGGGAAGAAGGACTGAACGATTCGGTCCCGATCTCCGCACGTCGGAGGTCGGGACCGGTCTTTTGCGCCGTTCCGGAAGGGGGAGAGGGCGCTGCGGGGGGCATAGAGAAAGGGACCCCCTCTTCAGGAGGTCCCTCGCTCTTCAATGGCAGTCCCAAGGGGATTCGAACCCCTGTTTTCGGGCTGAGAACCCGACGTCCTAGGCCCCTGGACGATGGGACCGAAACTCGTTGTTTGGCTGGGGAACCTGGATTCGAACCAGGATTACCTGATCCAGAGTCAGGCGTGCTGCCGTTGCACCATTCCCCAACGACCAGCGCGAGATGGAGTTTACCATAGCCTCCCAGGGCTGACAAGTCTCCGGTCTTTTCGGGACTTGTCTTCCCCTCGGCACAGGGAACGGGGGGGCAAGGCCTCTTCTGGTCCCTCCTCCTCGTCCATGGTAGGATAATCGCTTGGAAGGGAGTTGGAAGGATGCGAAATTCAAACGCTTCGCGCAGCGGGTCCCGCAGGTCGCGTAGCGGAGGGCAACATGGACAGACGAAAAAGGGGAGACCCGCCGGGGAACTGCGTTGGGTTCCCCTGGGCGGGATGGGCGAGATCGGGAAGAACCTTTCCTTCTTCGAATACGGCGAGGAAATCCTCGTGGTGGATTGCGGCCTCAAGTTCCCGGAGGAGGAGATGCTGGGCATCGACTTCGTGATCCCCGATGCGCAGTACCTGGTGGAGAATCGCCATCGCATCCAGGGCATCTTCCTGACCCACGGACACGAGGACCACATCGGAGGTCTTCCCTTCATCCTCCCCAAGCTGGACGTGCCCGTCTACGGTACCCGGCTCACCCTGGGTCTGGTGGAGAATAAACTGAACGAGGCCTGCCCCCGGTATCGCCCCAAGCTGGTGGAGATCCGGGCGGGGGAGACCACCCAGGCGGGCTCCTTTTCCGTGCAGGGCATTTCGGTGTGCCATTCCATCCCCGACAGTCTGGGCTTTGCCATCCGGACTCCCGTGGGGCTGGTGGTCCACACGGGGGACTTCAAGCTGGACGCCACCCCCATCGACGGGCGGATCACCGACTACAGCGCCTTCGCGGAGCTGGGCAAGGAGGGGGTTCTGCTTCTCCTTTCCGACTCCACCAACGTGGAGCGGGAGGGCTTCACCGCTTCGGAGCGCACGGTGGGGCAGACCTTCGAGCAGCTCTTCCGCCTGTACAAGGATCGGCGCATCGTCATCTCCACCTTCGCCAGCAACCTGCACCGGGCCCAGCAGGTCTTCCAGACCGCCGCCCGATACAACCGCAAGGTGGCCCTGGTGGGGCGCAGCATGATCTCCTACGTGGAGCTGGCCCGCAAACTGGGCTACGTGGATGCCCCGGACGATCTCTTCATCTCCCAGCAGGACATCGAGTCCACTCCCCCGAACCGCCTGGTGGTGCTCACCACGGGCAGCCAGGGCGAGCCCTTCTCGGGGCTTGTCCTCATGAGCAAGGGGGAGCATCGGCAGATCCGCCTGGGTTCCAAGGACCTGGTGGTCATCTCCGCTACCCCCATCCCGGGAAACGAGAAGCTGGTGAGCCGGACGGTGAACCTGCTTTTCGCCTGCGGGGCGGAGGTGGTGTACGACCGGAGCCAGGCCATCCACGTTTCCGGACATGCCTCCAAGGAGGAGCTGAAGATCATCCTCAGCCTGGTGCGCCCCAAGTGTTTTGCCGCGGTCCACGGGGAGTACCGGCATCAGGTGCGCCATGTCCAGCTTGCCCGGGAGTTGGGAGTTCCCGCCAAGCAGGTCTTCGTCCTGACCAACGGGGACGTGCTGAAACTGGTGGACGGGAAGGGGCAGATCTCCGGCCGGGTGCCTTCGGGATCCGTGCTGGTGGACGGGGTGGCGTTGGGAGAGTCCGAGGGCAGTCTGCTGCGGGAGCGGCGGGAGCTGGCGGAGGACGGTCTCATCGCCCTGTCCCTGGTGGTGGACGAGCAGTTCCGCATCGCCTCTCCCATCTCCATCGAGAGCAAGGGGTTCCTGCACTGCCAGGACGCCAAGGACCTCTATCGGGAGATGGAAGGGGCGGTGCGCAAGGCCCTGGAACCCCTGGCGGGTCACCCGGAGACGGACCCGGACTCGGTGCCCACCCTGATCCGCAAGAAACTTCGGGACGTGCTGAGCCGTTATTCCCGCACCTACCCCACCCTGATCCCCCTGGTGACCCGGTTGGGGCAGCCGACCCCGACCAAGGGGAGGAAACGCTCCGCGGCGTGATCGCTCTGCACCAATAATCTGGGTTCCTACGGAGGGTCTTTCATGTCCTTGAAGGATTTCTTGCAGCTCATGGGTGGCGTGGGGCTCCTGATCTACGGCATCAAGATCATGGGGGAGGCCCTCCAGGACCTGGCGGGGGATCGGTTGCGCCGCCTCATCGCCCACCTCACCGAGACCCCCGTCCGGGGGGTGGCGGTGGGGGCGCTGGTGACCACCATCATCCAGAGCAGCAGCGCCACCACCGTCATGGTGGTGAGCTTCGTCCACGCGGGACTCATGACCCTCTATCAGGGCTTCGGGGTCATCATGGGGGCCAACGTCGGCACCACCATCACCGCCCAGCTCATCGCCTTCAAGGTGACGGACTACGCCCTTCTGGCGGTGGCGGTGGGGGCGGTGCTGAACCTCACGGGGAAGAACCGTCGCCAGAAGCAGCTGGGGGCGGGACTGGTGGGCTTTGGCCTGCTCTTCGTGGGGATGCAGTTCATGGGAAACGCCATGAGCTTCCTCAAAGGTCGGGCGGATCTGTTCCTTCCCTTCCGCCAGCATCCCCTGCTGGGGGTGTTGGCGGGAGCCGGGGTGACCATGCTGGTGCAGGCCAGCTCCGCCACCGTGGGCCTCACCATGGCCATGGCCGCTCAGGGACTTCTTCCCCTGGACGTGGCCATCGCCATCATCATGGGGGACAACATCGGCACCACCATCACCGCCGTGCTGGCCTCCCTCGGGGGGAACCGGTCGGCCAAACAGGCCGCGGCGTGCCACGTGCTGTTCAACGTCATCGGCACCTGCATCCTCATGCCTCTGCTGCCCCTCTACACCCACCTGGTGGCCCTCACCTCCACCGACGTGGCCCGACAAGTGGCCAACGCCCACAGCATCTTCAACATTGCCAACACCCTCTTCTTCCTGCCCTTCGTGGGGCCCTACGTGCGGTTCATCCAGCGGATCCTCCCCGGGGACGGCAAGGCCCAGGGAGCGGGGGCCCAGTACCTGGACCGGAAGCTCATCGTGGCCTCCCCCGCCGCGGCGGTGAACGCGGTGCGCAAGGAGATGATCCGCCTGGTGGGGCTGGCGGAGGAGATGCTCCAGGGGTGCCGCAAGGCGGTGATGGAGAGCGACGACAAGCAGGCCGCGGAGGTCCTGGGGACGGAAAAACTGGTGAACGAACTTACCCACGACATCGTCCGGTTCGGCACGGAGGTGGGGCAGCGGGGGCTCTCCCCGGACCTGTCCACCATCCTGAACGCCTGCGTCAGCGGGGTGGGGGACATCGAACGCATCGGGGACCACTCCACCAACCTCATCGAGATGTACGAGTTCATGCGGGACCACAAACTGCACTTCACCCCCAAGGCCCTGGAGGAGTTCGAGGAGATGTTCTCCCTGGTGGACCAGGCGGTGTGCAAGAGCGCCGCCGCCCTGGACAAGGAGGACGCGGTCCTGGCCCGGGAGGTCCTGGAGCTGGAGGACCGGATCGACGCCATGGAGCGGGACCTTCGGGCCCGGCACATCGAACGGCTGAACCAGGGCAAGTGCCAGCCCGGGGCGGGGGTGGTGTTCATCGACATCTTGAGCAACCTGGAGCGGGTGGGGGACCACGCGCACAACCTGGCCTGCATCGTCCTGGATCTGGCGCGGATCCGGGGGCAGGCCTAGGGAAGGAGAGGACGACCATGAACACCCCGGTGATCCTTCTGGGGGCCCTGCAGGGCGCCACGGAGTTTCTGCCCGTGAGCAGCTCCGGACACCTGGCCCTGGCCCAGATCTTCCTCGGTTTCCGGGAAGCTCCCCTGGCCTATGATCTGCTGCTCCACCTGGCCACGGTTCTGGCCACGGTGCTCTACTTCGCCCGGGACATCCTGGAGCTGGGAGGGGAGTGGCTCATGGGGTTCTTCAACCCCAACGCCCGCCGCTGGGCCGGGTGGCGCTACGGCTGGTCGGTGATCGTCGCCACGCTCCTCACCGCCGTCGTCGGCCTGCCCTTGAAGCCCTACGTGGAGTTTGGGTCCACCAATTCCCTGTGGGTGGGCTCGGGGCTTTTGGTCACCGCCGGCATCCTTCTGGTTTCCCGCTGGGTTCCCGTTCGGGAGCGTCACGTGGGCCTGGGCGCGGGGATTCTCGTGGGGCTGGTGCAGGGGATCGCGGTGATGCCCGGGGTCTCCCGGTCCGGATCCACCATCGTGGGGGGGCTCGTCGCGGGCCTGGAGCCCCAGGAGGCCTTCCGCTTCTCCTTCCTCCTCTCTCTCCCCGCCATCCTGGGGGCCAACCTGGTGGAGCTGCACCAGGTCGGAGGGGTCGACGCCTTCCTCTCGGCGCTGCCCCAGGACTGGGGGCTGGGTTTCGCCGCCGCCTTCGTCGCGGGGCTGCTGTCTCTGCTGGCGCTTCGCCGGATCTCCCTGTTCGGCGCCTGGTGGGTCTTCGGGGTCTACTGCCTGGTCCTGGGGGGCTCGGTGGTGGCCGCGACCTTCGCGGGAGGGTTCTAGGCCGTGCGCGGCGCCGTGAGCAGCCTCCGCTGGTGGATCTTCCTGGCCTGCGTGGTTCTGGGGACCTTCATGGGGATCTTCTTCCAGCACTTCTCCACCACCGCGCCCCTGTTCCGGGACGTGGTCCGCTGGGGCTGGAACGTGGACCGGGTGGATTTCCTGGCCCTGGAGTTCGGCTTTCACTTCGCCCTGCGCCTGAACCTGGGCACCCTCCTGGGGGGCGTGGTGGGCCTGTGGGTCGCCCGATGAACCTCCTGCTGGCCTCCGCCAGTCCCAGGCGCCGGGCCCTCCTGGCGGAACTGGGCTGGACCTTCGACGTGTGCCCCGCGGACGTGGACGAGACCCCCCGAGGGGGAGAGACCCCGGAGGCCCTGGTGGGGCGTCTGGCCCGGGACAAGGCCCTCCACGTGGGACGGCGCTTCCCCGACCGGTGGGTGGTGGCGGCGGACACGGTGGTGGCGGTGGGAGACGCCATCCTGGGCAAGCCTGCGGATCGGGAGGAAGGCCTGGCCATGTTACGTCTCCTCCAGGGAAGGGCTCATCGGGTCCTCACGGGAGTGGCCCTGGCGGTCCCGGGGGAGGAGACGCCTCGTGGGGCGGTGGAGTGCACGGAGGTGCGCTTCCGTCCCCTGGACGAGGCGTCCCTTCGGGCCTATGCGGAAAGCGGCGAGGGAGACGACAAGGCGGGCTCCTACGCCATCCAGGGAAAGGGAGCTCTCCTGGTGGAGGGCATCGCGGGCTGCTACTTCAACGTGGTGGGCTTGCCCCTGACGAGGTTGAGCGCCCTGCTGGGCGAGGCGGGCTGGCCCCTGGCGAGCCAGTGGGGAGGGGCCAAGGATGCCTGATCTCAAGGGACGGGGGGGAGCCCCCCGCGACTTTCTCTCCCATCCTCGGGCCTGGCTGTGGATTGCCCTGGCCCTGGCGGCCCTCCTGGCGGGGGCGGGCCTGGCGCCTCGCGTGGGGGCGGAGAGGCAACAGCATACCGTGGGATTGGTGATGGAGTACCGGGACCTGGTCTCCCTGGCCAGGGAGAGCGGTGTCTCCCCCCAAAGGCTTTGGGCGCGCCTGCATTCCCTGGGGATGCGGGGCCTCACCGTCTCGGAGGGTACGGGCAAGGATCTCCTGAACGGAGGGTTCCCCCTCCGTTGGACTCCCGCAAAGGACCTTCCCTCTTCCGTCCCGATCCCCCCGGGGCTTCCCGGGGATCGGGGGGTGCTGTGGGGACGGGCGGACGAGGCGGCCTGGCAGGTGTTTCTTCCCTATCTGTCCACGAAGATGCCCGGCTTGGTGCGGGAGAGCGGGGGGGGATGGCTTGCCGCCGTGTTCCCCGCCTCCTTCCCGGAGCTGTTGGATTCGGGACTCCTCCCCGACCTGGCGGGGTTGGACTTTGCCCGGAGGAACGGCATCCCGGTGGTCTTTCGTCCTTCTCCCTGCCTGGGGGTGGAGGGCGGTCGGGTGGCGGCTTCCCTGGGGCTTCTGATGGACCAGTACCCGGAGATCCGGTCGATCCTTCCCTCCGGCCTCGTGGTCCCGGGGTATCCGGACCTGGATCCCCTGGCGGCCCTGCTGGAAGAACGCCGGGTTCCGGTGGCCCAGGCGGAGTTCGTCAAGCAGATCGGCGTCTCGGAGCTGGTGGAGCGGGTCTTTCCCCTGGTGCTTCCCCTGCACAGTCTGGTGAAGGACGAGATCTTCTCCCGGCGCATGTCCCGGGAACAGGTGGTGGAGCGCATGGTCCGGGCGGCCCACGAACGCTCCGTGCGTCTCCTCCTCTTCCGCCCCTACGACCTGTACAACGGACACCGCCTGCCCTTCTTCCTGGAGGATCTGGAGTCCCTGTCCGATTCCCTTAAGGCCCGAGGCTACGAACTGGGCTGGCCTTCCACCCTGCCCCTGTGGGGGCGCTCTCCCCTGGCGGTTCTGGGAGCTTCCCTGGCTCTGGCGGCCTTTGCCCTGGCCCTGGGGCGGCGGTTCGGCCTGCGGGGCCTCGCCTCGGCGGGGTCGGGACGGTGGGGGGTGTTCCTTGGAGGCGGTACGGTGCTGGTGGCCCTGGGGGTCTGGGCCCTCCCTCCCGCGGGGCGGTACCTGGGCGGTTTTCTGGGAGCCCTGGCGGCGACGGAGGCCACCCTGGCGGCCCTGGACAGGGAGGACCACCCCTTCCGGGGAGCCTTTGAAGGGCTGTTCCTGGTCCTGGCCGCAGGGGCCTGCCTGGCCTCGTTCTACGGGACCCCGGAGTTCATGCTGCGCCTGCGGGGCTTTTCCGGGGTGAAGCTCACCCTGCTGCTGCCCCCTCTTCTGGTGCTGCTCCACGACCTCAGGAACCGCATCCATCCCGAAGGGCTGGGGGAGATCCTGGCCCGTCCTCCCCTCTGGGGGGAACTCCTGGCGGCGGGGCTGGTGCTGGGGGCGGTGCTCTTCATGGCGGTGCGCAGCGACAACACCGCCCTGGTCCCCCAGTGGGAGCTCCACGCCCGGGAGATGCTGGAGCGTCTCCTGCGGGTCCGCCCCCGGACCAAGGAGTTTCTCGTGGGCTACCCGTGCCTTCTTTTGGCGATCCTGGCGTCGCGGAGGAACCTCTGGCCCCGGTACCGGGAGATTCTGAGGGTGGGGGCTTCCCTGGCCTTCGCCTCCGCCGTGAATTCCTTCTGCCACCTTCATTCGCCCTTCGCCCTCACCCTGCTTCGGGTCTTCAACGGATGGTGGGCGGGGCTCCTCCTGGGCGGGGGGCTCTTCCTGGCCTGGGAAATGCGCTTTTCCCGAAGGAAGGGGGCGGAGGCCCCGTGACCCGTCCCCTGGACGTGGTCCTCTGCGGCTACTACGGCTTCGGCAACCTGGGGGACGAGCTGTTGGCCCGGGCCCTGGTGGAACTCCTGGAGGAAGGCGGGATCCCCCGAAGCCGGGTGGGGATCCTCTCGGCGGATCCCGCCGGGACCCGGCGGGCCCTGGGGACGGAGTCGGCGGATCGTTGGAGCCTCCCTGGGGTGGCCCGGATGCTGGGGCGCTCCCGGACCCTTCTCCTGGGGGGAGGGGGGCTTCTGCAGGACGCCACCAGCCTTCGAAGCTGCGTCTACTACTGGGGGGTCGTGCAGACGGCCCGCTGTCGGGGGTGCATCCCCTGGGCCTTCGGGCAGTCCGTGGGTCCGTTGGGTTCTCCCCTCGCCCGGCGGGTCGCCCGGGGAGCCCTTGCCCCCTGTGTCGTCCGGGTGGTCCGGGATCGCCCCTCCCTGGAGGCGGTCCGAGGGTTGGGACTGGGAGAGACGGAACTGGCCCCGGACCCGGTGCTGGGGCTTTCCCTGCCCCGCCTGGCCCCGGGAAGGGGTACCGGACGTCTGGGGGTGAACCTGCGTCCCTGGAAGGGAGAGGCTCGGGAGGGGGCGATCCGGGCCCTTCGGGAGCTGGCGGAGAGGGCGGGGTGGACCTTCGTGGGCCTTGCCCTGGCGGAGGAGGATCGGCTCTGCCTGGCGGAGGCCCGGGACAGACAGGGGCTGCCGCTGGAGGAGATCCGCCTCCTGGACTCCCCGGAGTCCTTTTCCGCTGCGGCCGCGGAGATGGACGGCCTGGTGGCCATGAGGCTCCACGCCCTGGTGCTGTCGGTCCTGGCGGGACTTCCCGCTGCGGCGGTGCCCTACGACCCCAAGGTGACGGCCTTCTCAGAGGAGTGGGGGCTTCCCACCTGGACGCCCCGATCCGGCTGGTCTGCGGTTCCCTTCTCGCAGCCCGGCTCGGAGCCTTCTCGGGAAAGGCTGGAGGAAACCCGGGGTCTTCTGCGCGCCGCTCTGACCCGGTGCCTGGAGCGTCTTCGTGGGACGGGAGGATGGGGTGCATGACGCCGGAACATCGGGAAACGCTGGAACAGACCGCCCTGGAGGTCCGCAAGGACGTGGTGCGCATGATCGGGGTGGCCCGCTCCGGGCGCCTGGACTCCGCCCTCTCCCTGGTGGACCTGCTGACCTACCTTTATTGGGAGGTGTTGCGGGTGGACCCCGACCGTCCTCGGGACCCGGGGAGGGATCGGTTCCTCCTGAGCAAGGGACGGGGGTGCCCCGCCCTCTACGCCGTGCTTTCCCGGAGAGGGTTTTTCCCCAGGGAGGAGCTGTGGAGCTTCCGCCGCCTGGGGGCTCTCCTCCAGGGGTACCCGGAGGTGGGGCGCGTTCCCGGGGTGGAGGCGCCGGGAGGGTCTATGGGCATGGGGCTGGGGCTGGCGGTGGGACTTTCTCTGGCTCTGCGGCTGGACGGTTTTCCGAGCCGGGTCTTCTGCCTTCTGGGGGATGGAGAGCTTCAGGAGGGGGCGGTGTGGGAAGCGGCTCTCTCCGCTTCGGTCCGCCGCCTGGGACATCTGGTGGCCCTGGTGGAAGCCAACGAACACCACGAGGAGGGGCCCTGGAAGGCGGTCAAGGGCATCGAACCCATCCGCAGGAAGCTGGAGGCCTTCGGCTGGGAGGTGCTGGACGCGGAAGGGCACGACATGGAAAAACTGGAGGAGGCCTTCTGTGGTCTGAGGGAGGACCGGGAGGCTCCCATGGCGATCCTCCTGCGCACCCAGACGGGCAAGGGGGTCTCCTTCGCGGAGGAGGGCCGGGGGGGAGACCGTGGCCTTTCCCGGGAAGACGTGGACCGGGCCTTGAGCGAGCTGGAGGTCCGGGGAGGGGGAACGGGGGATGCGTAGCGAACCCGGGGGAAGCACCACTTGGGAGGCCTACTGCCAGGGACTGGAGGAGATGGGTCCCCTGTGTCCGAATCTGGTGGTGGTGGATGCCAGCAGGTCTTCGGTCCCGGATCGGGGGTTTGTCGCCCTCTGTCCCGACCGTTTTTTCCCCGCGGGGGTGTCGGAACAGGACCTGGTCCTCACCGCCGCGGGGCTTGCCCTGGGGGGGAAGACCGTCTTCGCGTCCTCCTGCGCTCCCTTCCTGGTGGGGCGGGCCTACGACCAGATCCGTTCCGCCGTGGCGATCCCCGATCTCCCCGTATGTCTGGTCACCACCCGGGGAGGAGTCACCGCCGGGCAGGACGGGGCGGACCACCAGATGGTGGAGGACCTGGCGGTGATGCGGGTGCTTCCCCACATGTCCGTTCTGGTCCCTGCGGATGGGACCTCCACCCGGGGACTCGTGCGCCGACTGAGCCGCATGGAGGGGCCCGCCTACCTGCGTCTCGGCCTCTGTCCCCTGCCGTCGCTGTACGGACCCCAGGACGGGGAGTTCCACCCCGGGGGGGCGCGGCTTCTGACCCAGGGAGACGGAGTGACCCTCTGCGCCTGTGGTATCATGGTCCACGAAGCTCTGAAGGCAGCGCGAATCCTGCAACGCCAGGGTATCGAAGCGGAAGTGATCGACTGCTACAGCGTCAAGCCCCTCCCGGAACAGACCATCCTCGCCTCCGTCCGACGGACGGGGTGCTGTGTGGTGGCGGAGGAGCACAGCCGCATCGGAGGGCTGGGAAGCGCCGTGGCGGAGTGCCTGGGACGGGAGTATCCCGTCCCCCTGCGTTTCGTGGCGGTGGAGGACCGGTTCGGCCAGAGCGGCATGCCCGAGGAGTTGCAGGAATACTACGGGCTGACCTTTCGGCAGATTGTGGGAGGGGCCGTGCAGGTTTGGGCCATGCGCAGGAGGTGACCGATGGATATACGGCTTTCGGGGGTCACGAAGATCTTCCACCCCGACATCACCGCCCTGGAGGACGTGTACCTGGAGATCCCCAAGGGAGAGTTCGTGTACCTGGTAGGCCCCACCGGATCGGGCAAGACCACCCTGATGCGCACCATCACCCGGGAGGTGGTCCCCAGCCGGGGACAGATCACCGTAGGGGCCTTTAGCCTCAGAAAGATCAGCCGGATGGACCTTTCCCTCTTCCGGCGGGACGTGGGGGTGGTCTTCCAGGATTTCTGCCTGCTGCCCCACCTGAACGTCTTCGAGAACGTGGCCTTCGTCCTGGAGGTCCTGGGCATGCCCGCCCGGGAGGTGAAGGAGCGCACGGGAGAGGTCCTGGACCGGGTGAACCTCTGGCGACGTCGGTTCCTCTATCCTCCCCAGCTCTCCGGGGGGGAGCAGCAGCGGGTGGCCATCGCCCGGGCTATCGTGAACTCCCCCTCCATCCTGCTGGCGGACGAGCCCACGGGCAACCTGGACCTCCACACCGCCGAGGAGATCATGCAGCTCATCCTGTCCATCAACGCCCTGGGGGCGACGGTGCTCATGGCCACCCACAACCAGTACCTGGTGGATGCCTACCGCCAGCGGGTGGTGGAGCTGAAGATGGGCCGGGTGGTGCGGGACGAGACGAGAGGCAGGTACGAGATCGATGGCGAGCTTTAGGTACGCCTTTCGGGACGGAGTCCGGCTCATCTTCCGTCACTGGGGGCTGAGCTTTCTCACCCTGTTCACCTCCGTGGCGGTGTTCTACCTCATCGGCAGCAGCGTGCTCTTCGTCATGAACGCCCGCCACGTGGTGCGGACCCTGGAGGGGGAGCTTTCCATCCAGGCCTATATGAAGCCTGACGCGGACATGGAGGCGACGGCCCAGCGGGTGCGCCGCCTCCCCGGCGTGAAGGCCGTGGAGATCATCACCG
Source organism: Aminomonas paucivorans DSM 12260 (assembly GCF_000165795.1). Lineage (NCBI taxonomy): Bacteria > Thermotogati > Synergistota > Synergistia > Synergistales > Synergistaceae > Aminomonas > Aminomonas paucivorans. The sequence continues at coordinate 907,281 of NZ_CM001022.1, forward strand.
CCGAGAAGGCCTTGGAGCGGCTCAAGGCTCGGCTGGGCAATCAGGCCCAGGCGGTCACCCTCCTGGGGGAGAACCCCCTGCCCCCCAGCCTGGAGATCTGGGTGGTCCGGGCCTCCCACGTGTCCTCCGTGGCTCGGGAGCTGGTGGCTCTGGATTCGGTGCAGGACGTGGTCTACGCAGGGAAGCTGGCGGAGAAGCTCTCCAAGCTCTCCCGGTTCGCCAGTCGCTTCTCCCTCATCATGCTGCTGGTGGCCATCACCGCCAGCGGGGTGGTGCTCTTCAACACCATCCGCATCGCCGTCTACTCCAAGGAGGAGGAGATCGGCATCATGCTGATGGTGGGGGCCACCCCGGCCTTCGTGGCCTTTCCCTTCGTGGTCCAGGGGGTCTTCCTGGGCAGCGCCGGGGCCCTGGTGGCCGCAGGCCTCCTCGGGGTCTCCTACGGAGCCGCCCTGGATCGTCTCAAGGACCTGCTGCCCTTCCTTCCGTTCCTGCAGGATCGGGGGCTGACCCTGCGCCTCGGGGGAATCCTGGTGGGAGCCGGCGCCACGGTGAGCCTCATCGCCAGCCTCATGGCGGTGGAGCGCTTCATCCGCCGTGCTCTGAGGCCTTTGTAGCGGACCATGCGATTTAGCCGAACGGGCCGCTCCCTTCTGGCCGGTCTTCTGCTGGTGTGGGGAGGCTTCGCCCTGGGAGGGTCCGTCCTTTCCGGGCCTGCGTGGGCCGCGCCTTCCCCCAAGGAGCTGGAACAGAAGCTCCGCAAGGAAGAGAAGCGGCTGGATCGGGTGCAGGGCCAGATCTCCTACCACAAGAAAAAGGTCACGGAGATGGCGGGGAGGGAGAAAGGGGTCATCCAGGAAATCGAAGGGCTGGCCCAACAGGTGACCGTCACGGAGCAGCGCATGACGGTGCTTCAGCTTAAGCGATCCAAGGTCCAGAACCGCATGGGGGAGCTGGTCCAGGAGATCCGAAAGACCTCCGGCAGGATCGGCGAAGTGAAGGACCTCCTCAAGGAGCGGCTGGTGACCATCTACAAGTACGGCGGGGTGGCGGAGTTCAACCTGCTCCTCTCCGCCCCGGGAGCCCGGGACGCCCTGGCCACCTCCTATCTGTTGGGGAAGATCGCCGACCAGGACCAGCGCCTCATCCGGGAGCTTTCGGACCGCAAAACCCGCCTGGACGCGGCGCATCTGGAGCTTCGGGAACAGAAATCCCTTCTGGAGAATCAGAACCGGCAGCTGCAGGGCCAGAAGCGGGAACTCCAGGTGGCCACGACCCGGCGCAACGTCCTCCTGACCCGGGTGCGCCGGGAGAAGAGTCTCCACATGGAAAGCCTGGACGAGGCCCTGCGGATGGAGCGGGAACTGAACAACACCATCACCCGGCTCATGGAGGAGAAGCGCCGCCTGGCGGCCCTGAAGAAGGACAAGCCTGCGGTGGTGTACTACAAGGGGGGACGGTTCCAGTGGCCCCATCGGGGGCGTATCATGAGCCCCTTCGGCGTGCGGGTCCACCCGGTGTTCCGCACTCGGATCATGCACACGGGCATCGACATCGACGGGCGGCACGGCGAACCGGTGCGCGCCGCGGAGAGCGGGGAGGCCCTTTTCTGCGGTTGGCTTCGGGGGTACGGTCAGGTGGTGATCCTGGACCACGGGGGAAACCTCACCACGGTGTACGCCCACCTCTCCAAGATCGAGGTGTCCGAGGGGGAGCGGGTCAAGGCAGGGGATCTGATCGGCCGCATCGGGGCCACGGGGGTGGCCACGGGGTCCCACCTACACTTCGAGGTGCGGGTGAACGGCAAGGCCACCAACCCCATGAAATACCTGCAGTGAGGAACGATCAAGGCCCGAGGTTCCGCCAAGGGGGCGGGGGCCGGACGACGGAGGAAGGTTCGGGATCGTGATGTGGAAGCGGATGCGCGACATGGTGTGCGGCGTCGTCCTGGGAGCCCTGGTGGTGACGGGCATCCTGGCGGCCAACGCGGGGGACGGAACCCCCACGGACGGCAGCCGGGGACTGCCTTTCAGCCCCCAGAACCTGATGATCCTCAAGCAGGCTCGGTCCATCCTGGAGCTGTACCACGTGGACGGGGACAAGGGACCGGGAGAGAAGAAGCTCTTCTACGGGGCCATGAAGGGTGTGGTGGGGGCCACGGGGGACCCCTACACCCGGTTCGTGGAGCCGGAGCAGCTCAAGGAAGAGAGCATCGAGATGGAGGGCCAGTACGGGGGCCTGGGGATCTACATCGGCCAGAAGGACCGCAAGACCCTGGTCATCAGCCCCATCGAGGGGACCCCGGCGGACCGGGCGGGACTCAAGCCCATGGACGAGATCGTCAAGGTGGGGGACAAGGTCATCGTGGGCATGGACCAGAACGAAGTGGTCAAGATGCTTCGCGGTCCCGCAAAAACCAAGGTCCGGATCTGGGTGCGGCGCAACGGCAAGGACCAGCTTCTGAAGTTCGACCTGGTCCGCGAGGTGGTCCGCATCAAGTCCGCCCGGATGGAGATGCTCCCCGGCGGGTACGCCTACATCCGCCTGGTGCACTTCAACCAGAAGTCCGGGGCGGAGCTTCAGGAGGCCATCCGGACGGCGGAGTCCAAGAACGCCAAGGGGATCCTCCTGGACCTGCGGAACAACCCGGGAGGGCTCCTCAACGCGGCGGTGGACGTGGCCTCCCTCTTCCTGGACGGGGGCCTGGTGGTGGGCATGAAGGGCCGGGTGGAGAAGGCCAACGACACCCTCTACGCCGATTCGGGGAAGAACACCCGCCTTCCCGCGGTGGTGCTCATCAACGAGGGAAGCGCCAGCGCCTCGGAGATCGTCGCGGGGGCCCTGCAGGACCGCAAACGGGCCGTGCTGGTGGGCAAGAAGAGCTTCGGCAAGGGGTCCGTGCAGACCCTATTCAACCTCCCCGACGGGGCGGGGATGTACGTCACCATCGCCCGTTACTACACCCCCTCCGGCAAGGTGATCGACCACGTGGGTCTGGTGCCGGACGTGAAGGTGGAGGGAGAACCCCAGCGGGATCTGAAGAAGGATAAGCAGGTGCAGAAGGGCCTGGCGATCCTCAAGGCCAAGACCAAGGGGTCCTGATGCGCCCCCCCGCACCCCAGAAACCGCAAACCCGGGGGAGACTCCGGGTTTTTTTCTTCTGCCTTTTGGCCTTCGTCGCGGGGTTCGGGGCGGGGGCCGGTTGGCTTTCCGCCCGGGCCGCCCGGCCGGCCCCTCCTGTCCCCCCCGTCTCCGTCTCCGCGACGGGTACCCCTTCCGGGGCACGGGAGGAGGCGTCCTCCGTCTCCGCGACGCCTTCGCCGCAGCGCGAGGAGGCTGCGGATTCGGAGCAGGAGGCGTCAGCCCCTACGGCCCCTGCCCCCTCTCCCCTGTTCCTTCCCACCCCCGTCCCCTCCGGCGTCGGCCGGGTTGCGCTGGTGGTGGACGACATGGGGTATGATCTTGCGGTGGCGAGGCGTCTTGTAGGGTTGGGCCTTCCCCTGACCTGGGCCATCCTTCCCGACGCTCCCCACGCCGCAGCCACGGCGAAGATCGCCCGGGACGCGGGCATCCCCTATCTGGTCCACCTGCCCATGCAGGCCCAGGGAGACGGGGACGACGGCCCCTATGCGGTGGCCTCGGGCTGGTCCGCCGAAGTGATCCGGGAACGGTCCCTGCGGGCCTTCGAGGCCCTCCCCGGAGCCTTCGGGGTGAACAACCACCGGGGATCTCGGGCCACGGCGGATCGGGTCGCCATGGAGCGGTTCCTCTCGGTGCTCCAGGAGGCGCGTCCCGGCTGGATCTTTCTGGACAGCCGAACCAACGGCGCTTCCTGCGGGTTTTCTGTGGCCCAGGAGAAGGGGATTCGGACGTCGAGGAACGATCGTTTCCTGGACCACAGGGACGAGGACGAGGCCATCCGTGCCGCCTTCGAGGCGGGGGCATCCCTTGCCCGCCGAAAGGGGCAGGCGATCCTCATCGGCCATCCCCGGCCTCGAACGGTGCACTTTCTGGAACGTCTTTCCCGAGGGGATGCGATTCCCCCGGGTGTGGAGCTGGAGACCCTCCCCGACCTGATGGGCCTGGTTTCGGAGGAGGCAGGAGGAGGAAGACCATGAAGCGCAAGGCGGAAGTGATCATCGGAGCCCAGTGGGGCGACGAGGGCAAGGGGCGGGTGGTGGACGCCCTGGCGGAGCGGGTGGATCTGGTGGTGCGCTACCAGGGAGGGGCCAACGCGGGGCACACGGTCATCGCGGGGGGAGAGAAGCACGTCTTCCACCTGCTTCCCTCGGGGATGCTCTACCCGGGGAAGACCTGCGTCATCGGCGGCGGCGTGGTGGTGGACCCCGCCCAGCTCCTGACGGAGCTGCGGGAGCTTCAGGAGAAGGGGCGTGATCGCGCCCGGCTGGTGGTGAGCCGCACCTCCCACGTGGTGATGCCCTACCACAAGATCCTGGACACCCTGGGGGAGAGGGAGAGGAGTTCCTGCCAGAAAATCGGCACCACCCACCGGGGCATCGGTCCCTGCTACGTGGACAAGTTCAACCGCGTGGGCATCCGCATGGAGGACCTGCTCTTCCCCCAGACCCTGAGGGAGAAGCTGGCTTTCAACCTGGAGATGAAGAACCTGCTGCTCACCCGGATCTACGGGGAGAAACCCCTGGCTCTGGACGAGCTCTACAACCAGGCCCTTGCCTGGGGGGGCGAGCTGGCTCCGTTCCTGGGTGATGGTGCCCTGGAGGTCAACCGGGCCCTGGACGAGGGACGGGGGGTCCTCTTCGAGGGGGCCCAGGGCACCCTGCTGGATGTGGACTTCGGCACCTATCCCTACGTCACCAGCTCCAGCCCCACCGCGGGGGGAGCCTGCACGGGCGTCGGGGTGGGACCCACCCGGATCGACCGGGTCCTCGGGGTGGCCAAGGCCTACTGCACCCGGGTGGGGGAGGGCCCCTTCCCCACGGAGCTTCTGGACGATCTGGGGCAGCAGCTTCGGGATCGGGGGGGAGAGTACGGCGCCACCACCGGTCGGCCCCGACGTTGCGGCTGGCTGGACCTGGTGGCTCTCCGCTACGCCGTCATGGTGAACGGCCTCGGAGGCCTGGCGGTCACCAAGCTGGACGTGCTCACGGGGATCGACCCCCTGAAGGTGGCGGTGGGCTACCGGATCGACGGACAAGAGGTCCAGCACTTCCCCTCCGACCCGCAGCTCCTTCAGAACGCCGAGCCGGTATACCGGGAGCTGAAGGGGTGGACCGAGCCGCTGGAGGAGTGCCGCCGTCCCGAGGATCTGCCCCGAGCGGCCCGGGACTACCTGAAGTTCATGGAGGAGTTCTGCGGGGCCCCGGCCGTCCTGGTGGGGGTGGGACCCGCCCGGGAAGCCACCATCCTGCAGGGACTCTAGAGGGAGGGTTCCCCTCCCTTGCTGCCCGTGGAGATCCGCTTCTGCCGCCCGGAGGACCAGGCGGCCTTGGTGGAGATCGAGGCCCAGGGACAACCTTTCCCCTGGGCCTCCGGGGTTTTTGCGCAGGACCTCCGCGGAGAGGGGGGCGTCTTCTACCTGGGTGCCCAGGCCCCCAAGGGGGTTCTCTGCGGGTTTGCGGTGGGGCGGGTGGAGCGGGGCGACCTGCTCCTCCTGAACCTGGGGGTCCACCTGCGGTACCGGCGTCAGGGAGTGGGCCTTCAGCTTCTGGCTGCTCTGGGGGAGACGGGGACGTATCTGGGGTGCCACCGGTTGCGCCTCCACGTCCGGTTTTCCAACGAGGGAGCCCGGCAGTTCTACGGTGACCTGGGCTTCCGGCGCCTCCTCCGGATCCCGGCGTACTACGAGGATGGAGAGGACGCGGAGGAGTGGGTGGGGGCGCTTCCCCTTTCCCTGGTCCGCCCCGAAGCCTCTGCGGCAGCCTCGGGCTCCGAGGAGGGCTGACGGATGCCCATCCAGCCGAATCCCCGTCCCTGGCAGGTGCTGGCGGCGGACCTGGCCCTCCTGGTGGTGGCGGCGGTGTGGGGGGCGGGGTACCCCGTCTCGGCCCTGGCCATCCGATCCATCACCCCCCTTTGGCTTCTGGGAATCCGCTTCGCCATCGCCGGAACCGCCATGGTGGTGCTCTTCCGCCGCCACCTTCGGGGATTCGACTGGAGGGGAGCCATCCCCGTCTACGCCCTCTCCCTCGTCATGGCCCTTTCCTACCTCCTCCACATCTACGCCCTTACCCTGAGCACCGCGGCCAAACAGTCCTTCATCGCCGGGACCAGCGTGGCCATGGTTCCCTTCGTCTCCGCAGCCTTCCATCGCTGTTGGCCCAGCCGCGTTGCCCTGGCCGGGTCCCTGGTGACCTCTCTGGGGCTCTCGGTCCTGGCCTTCACCCCCGGCATGGCCTTCAACGGAGGGGACGTCCTCTCCCTCCTGATGGCGGTGACCATTGCCCTCCACGTGGTGCTTTGCGCCGCCTGCATCCGCAAGCACGACGCCCTGGCGGTGGCGACGATCCAGATCCTCTGCGGGGGGATGGTCTTTCTCCTGGGGGCGGTGCTGCTGGAGCCCCTGCCGGACTTTCGCTTCACCCCGGGCCTCTGGCGGAGCATCCTCTTCCTAGCCCTCCTCGCCACGGTGTTCCCCTTCGGGGTCCAATGTGTGGCCCTTCGGTACACCCACGAGGTCCACGCGGGGATCCTCCTGGCCCTGGAGAGTCCCTTCGGCTACGGGGTGGCCATCCTCATGGGGCAGGAGCGGCTTCGGGGACAGGGACTGGTGGCGGGGGCCATCCTCCTGGCGGGGGTGCTGCTGGCAGAATCGGAGCTCTGGAGGGGACCCTCCCGGGAGAGGACGGAACCCGAGGAGGCGGAAGAAGCGGCGGAGGAAGCGGGATGAGGGGCCTTGCCGTTTCCGGACAGTCCCAGGGGGTCGCACCGAAAGGGGCGACCCCCGTTTGGTGCGGGAGGACAGGGGGCGGCATCGGGAGCCTCCGGTTCGGCCCTGCACCGGCGGGCAAGGACAGAGGTTCTTAGAGGTTTCCGACTCTCCCCTCGTCGCAGGGTTCGGTGGAGGGGGTTTTTCGGTCGGCTTCTCCCCTTCGGCTGGTCGTTCCTGGCTCTTTGAACCACTCCTCCCGGAGGATCCCGCAGACAACGATATCCTCGTAGATGCCGTTCTTCTTCACGTGTCGGCGCAGCACCCCTTCCCGGATCATCCCCAGCTTCTCCAGGACCCTCCCGGAGGCGGGATTGCGAGGGAAGAAGCAGGCATGGATCTTTTGGAGATGCAGCGTCCCGAAGCCGAAGGCCAGGACGGCACGCCCCGCCTCGGAACAGTATCCCTGCCCCCAGCCGGGCTTGCCGACCCAGTACCCCAGCTCGGCCCGATCGGCCCCCCCTTCGATCACCAGACCGATGGCTCCCACCAGTTCCCGGTTCGTCTTCCGGGTGATGGCGAAGTTCGCCTGTTCTCCCGATTCGAACAACCTCTCGTGGGTGCCGATCCATTCCTCCGCCATCCCGTTCTCGTAAGGATGGGGGATGCGAAGGGTCGTGTCCGCGATGGCCGCGTCTCCCGCCAGCGCCTGCACGGATCGGGCGTCGGAAAGGGCGAAGGGACGAAGGAGCAGCCGGGGAGTCTCCAGAACGGGTAGGCGGCTCACCGGATCGTCACCGAGCCCTGCGGGGTTCCCCCCCGGGAGTAGACCAGTACCAGGGAGGCCTCCTCCGCGGCCTTGTTGGCCAGATAGGACCTCAGGGCCGCCGTGTCCATCTCCTTCGTGCTTCGACCGTTGACCTCCAGAAGCACGTCCCGCTCCACGAGCCCCGCATCGGCTGCCTTGCTGCCCGCCTCCACGGAAGAGATGGCCACGTACCCGTCGGGGTTCCTGTCCCCCAGGACGATTCCCAGGGACTTCTTCCGCACGTTCCCCGAATCGGGAAGCTGGTTGACCGCCTCGTTGACGACCTGATCGATCGGCGTCCCGTCCAGCTTGTTGCGGATTTCCTGGATGAGGGGGATCAGGTGGTCGATGGACCGCTGCCGGGTCACCTGCCCCTGAAGGAGTTCCAGCTCGCTGACCAGGAGGCGCACGTTGCCGTCCCGCTGCAGCATGTTGAACTTCACCTTGCAGAGCTGCGTGGGAAGCCAGAAGCCGTCCCCGAAGTTCTTGGCCACCACCACCTTGTACGGGTCCACCTCGTCGACGGTGAAGTTCTTTCCCGTCATGACCTCCAGGATCATGTCCTGGACCTTCCCGGTGTCGGTCTCCCGGATGGTGGTGGTGAAGAGGGTGGCTCCCCAACATGCGGGGGCCAGGGAAAGCAGAAACAGGGAAACCAGCAGGATGCGGCGCAAGGGAATTCCTCCTAACGGATCCAGGTTGGGATGGGGTACAGGGAAAACCCTACCACCGGACCAGCGAGGTTTCATGAAACCGGCGGTGTTTTTCGGGGGGCTACAGGGCGTTTACGTACGGGGAGCGTGGTTTGGGAGGAGGAGTTCTGAGAGCTTGCGAGATCCGGGGGCACGGGCAAAAAAAGGGCCGCACCCGAAGGCGCGGCCCGATCCTTTTGGTGGGCGACACAGGGTTCGAACCTGTGACCCCTGCCGTGTGAAGGCAGTGCTCTCCCGCTGAGCTAGTCGCCCGAAGCCTTGCAACATCGGGAATTATACGATGGAGGGGCGACTCGCGCAACCCCCTTTGGAGGTCATTTCGTGGATTTTACGCTGTAGCTCTTGCTGCCCCAGGATTTTCCCTTCACCGGGGTTCCCTCCAGGAGCTGGACGAATCGGTCCAGGCACTGGGGACACCTCACGACGGTTTCCTTGTCTTCCACCTCAAACTCGTGCTTGCAGCTGATGCAGCGAAATCGACGCACCTTTTCTCCACCCCCCTCTTCGTGCGGCCCTTGAGGGGCCGGAAATCCTTAACGAATCGAGTATAGCCCACCGTCGGGGTTCGATCCAGGGGGATCAGGACAAGAGGCTGGAGAGAGCTGCGGCGAAGAGGAGCCCCGGGAGGAGGTTCAGGACCCGGAAACGGCGGATCTCCAGCAAGGAAAGGCCCAATCCCAGGAGGAGGATGCCCCCCACTGCGGACATCTCGTCGATCACCGGCTGGGAGAGGAGGGACTGGAACGCTCGGGCCCCCAGGGTGAGGCCTCCCTGAAAGAGGAGGAGGGGGACCGACGCCGCCACCACCCCGGGGCCCAAGGACGCGGCCAGGGCCACGGAGGAGAAGCCGTCCAGCACCGTCTTGGCCAAAAGCAGGTTGGGGTACCCTCCCAGGCCCTCTTCGATGGCCCCCAGGATGGTCATGGAGCCGGTGCAGAAGAGCAGGAAGGCGGTGACGAAGCCCTGGACGAACCGGTCGTTCTCGCAGCGGAAGCGCTGCCGGAGCCCTTCTGCGAAGTTGTCGAGGCGCTTCTCCAGGTTCAGGGCCTCCCCGGTCAGGGCGCCCAGGACCAGGCTGAAGATCAGGACGAGGAAGTTCTGGGTCTTGGCGGCCATGTGGATGCCCAGAAAGAGGGTGAAGAGGCCGATGGCGTGGAAGGCCGTCTCCACGTGCCTCTGGGGGAGGCGGGAGCGCATGAGCAGGCCGAAGGAGCCTCCTGCCAGGACCGCCGCGGCGTTGGCGAGGCTGCCGAAGATGGGGATGTGCTGGATCCATTCGTTCAAGGGGATTCCTCCTGTTCCGGTTTCCGATCAGAAAAGGCGATACACGTGCGTCAGGGTGAAGTAGAAGCCCACCCCCAGGAAGGCGACCCCCGTGAGGTGGCGCAGCAGGGTCTCCAGGGGGTCGATGCGCCGGAGGCGCCGGGAGATGACCTGGGTTCCCGCGGAAAGCCCCCATCCCGCCAGGGCCACGGGGAGGGCGGCTCCCAGGCCGAAAAGCCCCGGGAGGAGGAGGGAGGACCCTTCCCGGGCCGCCAGGGGCAGCAGTCCGCCGAAGAACAGGGCCGCCGTCTCCGGGCAGGGGAGCAGGGACAGGAGCACCCCCAGGAGGAAGGCCCCCGGGCCGTTTGGGGGGATCCTCTCCGCCAGGGCCTTCTTGAGGCTCCCCCCCGTGTGGGGGGTGAGCCACTCCAGCAGGAGGGCTCCTACCACCAGAAACAGGGGGCCCGCCGCTTTGGCCAGGATCCGCAGGACGTTCCGGTAGAGGTCCGGGGCGTCCAGGAGCCCTCCCACCAGCAGGGCCCCCAGGAGGAGGTGGGTCAGGAACCGCCCCGCCCCGTAGGCGCCTCCCTGGATCAGGGCTTCCCGGGGGTTTCCCGGCCGGATCACGCAGGACAGGGCCGCCACGTTGGAGGCCAGGGGACAGGGGCTCAGGGTGGCCAGGATCCCCAGCCACAGGGCGGTGAAGGCGGCCAGGATCATGGGGCCACCGCCTCTTTCAGGAAGGGCGCCAGGGCCTGGAGGAAGAAGGGACGGAACGCCTCGGGCCGGTCGGCCAAGCGATAGGCCTCCTCTAGGTTGCGGAACCGGATCTCCCGGCCATTTCGCACCAGGGAGACCACCAGGGTGGTGCCGAAGAGGCCGTAGGTTTCAATGTAACGCTCGTTTTCCGGCTCTTCCAGGGAGAGCTTGCGGAAGGACAGGCGCCCTGCGGCCACGTCCCCCGAGAGGGGGCCTTCGAGGGCCTCCTGGGCGTTCCTTTCCAGGTCGTCGCAGACGGGACAGTAGCCCCCGCCCCGGAAGAGGATCACCTCCACCCGGGTTCCAGATTCCTCGGGGGGAAGGGGGTGGGGCCGCGTCTCATTCTGGAGGTCCCGGAGGGCGTAGCCCAGGCTGAAGGCCGCGAAGAGAAGGACGCAGAGCCCCGCAAAACGCTTCATGCTCCTGCCTCCTTTGGGGAGCCTCCCCGGCGGGCGCAGGGACGGGGATGCTTGAAATGGTTGGGTCCGGGCATTATAAACGGAGTGCGTTTGCGGCAGCAAGCCGCGCCGAGGCCTTGGGCCGGATGTTGGACGGGAGGTTGGGGAAGGGATATGGCGAAACCGTGGTGGCGTGAGGCTCTGGAGACGATCCTTTGGGCACTGGTGCTGGCATTGGTGCTGCGGACCTTCGTGGTGCAGGCGTTCTGGATTCCCAGCGGGTCCATGATCCCCACCCTGGACCCGGGGGACCGGGTGCTGGTGCTCAAGTTCTGGTACCACCTGCCTTCGGTGGACCCCAAGAGGGGGAACCTGGTGGTGTTCAAGTACCCCGTGGACCCGAGGCGGGACTTCGTGAAGCGGATCATCGGGCTCCCCGGGGAGACGGTGGAACTGCGGGAGGGCAAGGTCTACGTCAACGGGGTGCAGATCGACGAGCCCTACGTAGTGAACTCGGACACCTATACCATGGCGGCCACGGAGGTGCCCAAGGACAGCTACTTCTGCATGGGGGACAACCGCCCCAACTCCCAGGACAGCCGTTTCTGGGGCTTCGTGCCCCGGAACTTCCTCAAAGGGCCGGTGGTGTTCCGGTACTGGCCCCTGACGCGCATCGGCCTCCCTCGGTAGGGGGACATGGGGCGGACGGTGTGGTACCCCGGGCACATGGCCCGGGGCAGAAGACAGCTCGAAGCGCTTCTGGGGTCTCTGGACCTCCTTCTGGAGGTCCGGGACGCCCGGGCGCCCCGGCTCACCGCCTCCCCCCTCCTGGAGGAGCAGGGACGGTTGGAGACCTGGATCGTCCTCACCAAGGCGGACCTGGCGGAGGAGGAGGTCACGAGGCGCTGGGTGGACCACTTCCGGCGGTCCGGCCGCACGGCCTGGGCGGTGGACGCCCGCAAGCCCCTGCCCGTCCCTTTCCGCAAGGCTCTGCAGCAGCGTCGCCCGGACTTCCGGGAGCTGCGCCTGGCGGTGGTGGGGGTGCCCAACGTGGGCAAGTCCCTCCTCCTGAACCGCCTCATCGGCAAGAAGTCCGCCCTGGTGGGGGGCATCCCCGGGGTGACCCGGGGGGTTTCCTGGTTTCGGGGAGAGGGGCTTCTGGTGGTGGACTCCCCCGGCGTCCTGGACCCCAAGTCCGATGCGGGGGCGCACCGCCGTCTGGCGTGGCTCAACGCCACCAAGGGGCAGGTGATCGGCACCCCTCAGGACCTGGCCATGGACTGCATCGCCCACCTGGAGGAACAAGGAGAATGGGGGCGCATCGCCTCGGTCTGGAACCTCTCTCGGGAGTCCCAGAGCCCGGAGGAACGCCTGGAGGGAGTGGGGCGTCGGCTGGGACGACTCCTTCCCGGCGGTGTGGTGGACCTGGACGGGGCCGGAAGGGCCTTTCTGGAGGCCCTCGGCACGGGCAAGCTGGGGCGATGGAGCCTGGAAGTTCCTCCCGCGTCCCGGGAGAAGGAGGGATCCTCGTGATCGTGGCCGGAACGGACGAGGCAGGCAGGGGACCCCTGGCAGGTCCCGTGGTGGCCGCGGCGGCGGTGCTCACCCCGGACCAGCGCCGTCGCCTGATGCAGCGAGGGCTGGGGGATTCCAAAGCCCTGACGCCCCGAAGGCGGGAGAGCCTCTTCGCCCTCATGGAGGAACTGGGGGTGCTCTGGCGGGCCCAGGCCGCCTCGGCGGCCCGCATCGACGGAACGAACATCCTGGCGGCGTCCCTCTGGGCCATGGGAAGGGCTACGGTGGCCCTGGATCCCCCGCCGGACCTGGTGGTGGTGGACGGCAATGCCCGGATCCCCGGGCTTTCCCTGCCCCAACGGTGTCTTCCCGGGGGGGATGCCCTGGTCCCCGCGGTGATGGCCGCCTCTGTGGTGGCCAAGGTCCTCCGGGACCGGGCCATGGAATCCCTGGACCGGCTCTATCCGGGATACGGTTTCGCGAAGCACAAGGGCTACCCCACGGCGGAACACCGCCGTGCCCTGGAGCGCCTCGGTCCTTCGCCGGTGCACCGGGCCACCTTCCGCTGGAGGCCCGCGCCGTGAGCCCCGGGGTGGGAGGAATCCAGGGGGGGAACATCGATCCCCGAGCGCAGGGAGTCCTCCTCCCCTCGGAGGAAGTCTCCCAGGTCAGTCGTCCCTCCACGGCGCGCATCCCAAGCGGGGCGGTGGTGGAAGGGCTGGTGCTTTCCCAGGAGGAGGGGCTCTACCAGGTCCGGGTGGGCAACCAGACCTTCTCCGCCCGCTCCTCCCTGCCCCTTTTCGTGGGCCAGCGGTTCCGGGCGGTGTGGGACGCCTCCGGCGACGTGCCGGTGCTGCGTCTCCAGGCCTCGGACCTGGCCCTCCTCTCCCGCTTTCCCGCCAAGGAACAGCCCGTGGCCCTGGCCCTCCTCCTGCGGGGGCTTCCCGCCACGGACGACGTGCTGGTCCCCCTGAGACAGGCCTGGATCCGCCTGGGGGGCAAACCCGAGACCCTCTCCGCCCTGGTGGAGCTGTGGGCCCGGGGACTTCCCCTCAGCGATCCCCAGGCCTCCCAGCTTTCCTGGTACCTCCAGCTCAACCCCGCTCAGGTGGGGGACCTGTGGAAGCAGGTTCGGGAGCGCCTCCGCAAGGCGGGGGCGGATGCCACCCCTCAGGAGTGGAGCCGGGAACTCAAGGCAGCCCGGGAGGGAAACGACGACGTGGCCCGGTTCCTCCAGGCCCATTCCGTGGCCTCCCGTCCCGCCCGCCCGGGGGTGGACCCGGGAGCCCTCCTGGCCCCCATGTGGTGGCCCCTGGACGACCGGGAGGACCCCGCCCTGGCCCGGGTGGCCACGGCGAGGGAGGAGCAGGGGGGGCGAAGGATCTGGCGGGTCTCCTTCGAGACCCAGGGCAACCGTCTGGGAACGGTCCAGGGGGAGCTGGTGACCAACGGGCGCTCCCTCACGGTGGACCTGGGGGTGGGGGCTCCCTCGGTGGCCCGGACGGTGCGGCAGCATCTCCCGGAGCTGGAGGAGGCCCTCAAGGCGGTTCCCCTGGGGTTGCAGCACCTGGGGGTCTCCGTGGTCCGCCGGAGGGAAAGCTCTCTCCAGCGGGGCGTGGACATGGAGGCGTAGCCGTGGCCCGCAAGCATCGCATCCCCGAGGCGGCGGCTCTGCGGTACGAGGAGGGGCACGAGTCCGCCCCGGTGGTGGTGGCCTCCGGCAAGGGGGTCCTGGCGGAGCGGATCGTGGAGATCGCCCGGGAGGCGCAGATCCCGGTGGTGGAGGACGCGGCCCTGGTGAGCGCCCTCCTGGCGTTGGAGCTGGGGGAGGAGATCCCCCCGGAACTCTACCAGGCGGTGGCCCGGGTCCTGGTGTTCGTCTACGACCTGGACCGCAAGTCCGAGGTCCTGAAGCGGTGACCCCCCGGGAGCTGGGGTGCCTGGGGGAGGATCTGGCGGCGAAGCATCTGGCGGCCCTGGGGTGGGCCGTCCTGGAGCGGAACGTGCGTCTTCCCGGGGGGGAGATCGACCTGGTGGCCCGGGAGGGGGACGAACTGGTGCTGGTGGAGGTGCGGACCCGTTCCGAGAGCCGCCTCCAGGAGGCCTCGGACACCGTGGGGCCGGAGAAGCTCCGCCGCCTGGTGCGGGCGGGGCGGAACTACGTGGCCCGGCGGCGCTACGACGGGTTCTGGCGCATCGACCTGCTCGCCCTGGACCGAACCGGGTCGGGCTGGTCCGTGCACCACCACCGGGACATCACCGGGGGGAGGTACGACGGGTGACGGGAGTCCGGGGGGTGACCCTCCGCGGGGTGGAGGCGGTGCCCGTGGAGGTGGAGGTGGAAATCACCGGGGGTCTCTTCTCCATCACCGTGGTGGGGCTGCCCGACGCGGCGGTGAAGGAGGCCCGGGAGCGGGTCCGGGCGGCGCTGCGCAGCCTGGGGGTGCTCCTTCGGGGGCGGGTGGCGGTGAACCTGGCTCCGGCGGACCTGCCCAAGGAAGGAGCGCTCCTGGACGTACCCATGGCGGTGGGGCTTCTGGCCGCTGTGGGGTCCCTGCCCCGTCGTCCCGAGGGGATCTTCCTGGGGGAACTGGCCCTGGACGGCCGCCTTCGTCGGGTTCGGGGAGCGGTGCCCGCGGCCCTGTTGGCCCGGGACCTGGGGGTGCCCCTGTTCCTTCCCCCGGAGAACGTGCCGGAGGCCGCCTGGGTGAAGGGGGCGACCCTCCTGGCTCCCCCCACCCTCCCGGATCTCCTGGGGCACCTGCGGGGCGAATCCCTCCTGCCCCCGGTCCCCCACGGGGACGTGGACGAGGCCCCCTGGGTCCCGGACCCGGACCTGAGGGACATCAAGGGGCAGACCGGGGCGAAGCGGGCCCTGGAGATCGCCGCGGCGGGGCACCACAACCTGCTCCTCACCGGCTCCCCGGGCTCCGGGAAGACCCTCCTGGCCCGGGCCCTCCGGGGCATCCTGCCCCCCCTGGGGGACGAGGAGCTTACGGAGGTGCTGGCGGTGCGGAGCACCGCGGGGGAGGAGGGGCCCCCCTCCCGCCTGCGTCCCTTCCGGCCCGTGCACCCCACCGCCAGCGTGGTGGCCCTCTGCGGGGGCGGTTCGGGGCTGCGCCCGGGGGAGGTGACTCTGGCCCATCGGGGGGTCCTGTTTCTGGACGAGTTCCCGGAATTCCACCGGGACGCCCTGGAGGCCCTCCGGGCTCCCCTGGAGGACGGGCGGATCCGGGTCAGCCGGGCCACGGGGACGGTGAGCTACCCCGCCCGGGTGCTGTTGGCCTGCGCCTGCAACCCCTGTCCCTGCGGCTACCGGGGAGACCCGAGCCGCCCCTGCACCTGTTCCCCCTCGGAGATCCACCGCTACCAGCGCCGACTCTCCGGTCCCATCCTGGACCGCATCGACCTGCACGTCCCGGTGCCCCGCCTTTCCCCGGCGGAGCTGGTGCAGATGGAGGACCGGGGAGGGGAGGACAGCGCCGCGGTGCGCCGTCGGGTGGAACAGGCCCGTCAAGTCCAGCGGGAGCGCTGGGCCGCCCAGGGGGTGCAGTGCAACGCGGAGCTTCCGGAGCGGCTGGTGCGTCGGGGGCTGAACCTGGACCCGGAGGTGCGTCCCTTCCTGACGGAAACTCTGGGACGGCTGCGCCTCACCGGTCGGGGGCTGAGCCGGATCCTCAAGGTGGCCCGCACGGTGGCGGACCTGGAGGGGACCTCCGCCGTCGGGGTGTCTCACGTGGCGGAGGCCCTGGCCTTCCGGGAAGGACAGTCGTCGTGGACCGCAGGCTGAAGGCTGCCCTGGTCCTGAACGCCTGCTTCGAGGGCCGGGCGGGCCGAGCCCTTCAAAGGTGGACCGAGGAGGGGCGCGACCCGGAGGAGCTGCTCGGTCCCTCCTCCGCCCTCCCCTGGACCGTCCTGGGGCTTCCGGAGGACGCGGGGGAGACAGTGGCCCGGCGTCTCGCCCAGGGGTGGGCGGAGAGGGAGCTGGAGGCCTGCGGGCGTCTGGGAGTGCGGGTCCTTCCCTGGGGACATCGGGAGATCCCTGACGGGATGGGGGACCTCTCCACGCCCCCCGGGGTTCTCTACCTCTGGGGGGCCCAACCCCTCCCCGGCAGGGAGGAATCGGTGGGGGTCGTGGGCACCCGGAGGGCCACCGCCTACGGTCGACGCATGGCCCAGGCCCTGGGAGCCCGGGCGGGGAAGGCGGGATTCTGGCTGGTGAGCGGCGGCGCCGGTGGGGTGGACGGCATGGCCCACGAAGGGTGCCTTGCGGCGGGGGGACACACCGCGGCGGTGCTGGGCACGGGGGTGGATCGGGTCTTCCCCTCGGGGCACCGGGAACTCTTCGAGCGCATCCGCGGACGGGGCTGTCTGGTGAGCGAGTACCCCCTGGGCACGGAGGGACGCCCCTGGCGGTTCCCTCTGCGGAACCGGATCCTGGCCGCCCTGGTCTGCAAGCTGGCGGTGGTGGAGGCGCCCTCTCGAAGCGGCGCCCTCATCACCGCCCGGAACGCCCTGGATCTGGGGCGGGAGGTCTGGGCCGTGCCCGGCCGGGTGGACGAGGAGACCTGCCGGGGTTCCAACCGGCTCCTCTTCGACGGGGCCTACCCTCTGGTGGACCTGGAGGATTTTCTCCCCTCCGGGGGGCAGCGGAGCCTCTTTCCCCCCGCCTCGCCTTCCCCTTCCCTTCCGGGGGGGCTGGAAGAGGAGGGGCGGGCCATCCTGGGACTTTTGGCCCGAGAAGGGGACCGAACGGTTGACAACCTAGCGAGTGAAGGTAGAATGAGCGCCGCCAGCGTTCTGAAAGTTCTTTCCGTTCTCCAGGCGCTGGGTTGGGTCTATCCCTCCGGTCCCGGTCGATTTCGGGCCGCCCCGGATAAGGGATGCCTCCCGACGGACTCGAACCCCTGACCCGGAACCCGAACGATCCGGGTCTTTTTTTACGGTCCCGCCGAGGCGGGACAGAACACGACCGGAGGTGTCTCCATGGAATACCGTATCCTCTCGGAGATGGAACGTCGCAGCCTGACCCTTGAAGCGGCGCAGTTCGTCTACCGTCTGCTTCACGTCTACCAGATCCCCTGTTCCATCCTCGAGAGAGCCCTTCTGGAGGCGGTGCTGCTGGGGCAGATGCGCCACGCCCCCGTGGACCTGTCGGACCTGGAGGGGCTGGTGGATCGGGCTTTCGACACGGAGGCCCCCGGCGCTCTCCTCCATCAGGGCGGGGCGAACGAGACCTCCCCCCGCTGGACCTGCTGACCTCCTCGGCCATGCCCCGCAAGAAGGTCTCCCCCCAGGAAGAAGCCCCCCTTCTCCTCTCCGAGAAGGAAGCCTCTCCCGCCGGAACCCCCAAGACCCCCCGGCGCAAGCCCTCCGCTTCGGCCCCCGAGGGAACCTCCCCCGAGGCGAAGCCCGCGGCCTCCCGTCCCCGGAAGGCTGCGGGGGAGAAGGCCGCCGCCCCGTCTCCCAAGGAAAAGAAGCCCAAGGCCCCGGGGCGCCGCGTGGCCGCTCCCGAGGCCGCCCCTAGACCGACCCGCCGCAAGGCCGGTCCCTCGTCCCCCCACGGGACGCTGGTGATCGTGGAGTCCCCCACCAAGGCCCGGACCCTGAGGAAGATCCTCGGGGGAGAGTTCTCCGTGGAGGCCAGCGTGGGGCACGTGCGGGACCTGCCCAAGGGACGCCTGGGTCTGGATCTGGAACACGACTTCGAGCCGGAGTACATCCAGGTCCGAGGCAAGGCGCCGGTGATCCGGCGGCTCAAGGAACTGGCGGCGGGGAGCGAGCGGGTCCTCCTGGCTTCCGACCCGGATCGGGAGGGGGAGGCCATCGCCTGGCACCTGGCCACCCTGCTCCAGATGGACCCCACCAGCTCCTGCCGCATCCGGATGCACGAGATCACCGCTTCGGGCGTCCAGGGGGCGGTGGCGAACCCCGAACCCATCGACATGGACCGGGTCCAGGCCCAGCAGTCCCGACGCGTCCTGGACCGGTTGGTGGGCTACCAGCTCAGTCCCCTCCTGTGGAACAAGGTCCAGAGGGGCCTGTCGGCGGGGAGGGTGCAGTCCGTGGCCCTTCGTCTGGTGTGCGAGCGGGAGGACGAGATCGACGCCTTCCACCCGGAGGAGTACTGGCTTCTGGA
The DNA here is from genome assembly GCF_000165795.1 of Aminomonas paucivorans DSM 12260. Classification (NCBI taxonomy): domain Bacteria; kingdom Thermotogati; phylum Synergistota; class Synergistia; order Synergistales; family Synergistaceae; genus Aminomonas; species Aminomonas paucivorans. Next base: position 925,723 of record NZ_CM001022.1, read on the forward strand.
CGTGCAGGCCGACGCAGAGGGCGGTCGGGAGTACCTCCTGCGCCTGGAGCGCTGCAAGGGCAAGGTCTTCTCGGTCCCCTCCCGGGAGGAGGCGGAGCGGGTCGCCCAGGTCCTGCGGTCCCAGCCCCTGGTCGTGGCGGCCTTCAAGAGTCGGGAAAGCTCCCGGGGTGCCCTGCCCCCCTTCAAAACCAGCACCCTCCAGCAGGACGCCTCCCGCCGCCTGGGCTTCAACCCGAGGCGCACCATGCGGGTGGCCCAGTCCCTCTACGAAGGGGTCGATCTTCCCGGCCGGGGTCCCGTGGGGCTCATCACCTACATGCGCACCGACAGCCTCCGGCTGGCCCCGGAGGCCCTGGAGGGAATCCGGCGCTACGTGGGGGATCGGTTCGGAGCGGACTACCTCCCCGACAAGCCGAACTTCTTCTCCGTGAAGGGGCGTTCCCAGGATGCCCACGAGGCCATCCGCCCCACCGACGTGACCCTGGACCCCCAGGGGATCCGGGAGCACCTGAGCCCGGAACAGTTCCGGCTCTACGAACTCATCTGGAACCGGACCGTGGCCAGCCAGATGTCCCCGGCCCGAGTGGCCCGCACCGCCCTGGACGTGTCCTGCGGGGACTACGGCCTGCGGCAGTCGGGGGTGGAGGTGCTCTTCGACGGATGGGGCAAGCTGTGGCCCCTGGGGGTGCGCCCCACCCGGATCCCCCGGGCGGAGGAAGGGGAGGTCCTGGGCTTCCGGGATCTCAAGATGGAACAGCGCTACACCCAGCCTCCGGCCCGATACACCGAGGCGGGGCTGGTGAAGGTCCTGGAGGAGAAGGGCATTGGGCGTCCCTCCACCTACGCCACCATCGTGGAGACCTTGAGCGAACGGGGCTACGTGGTGCGGGGGGAGGAGGACAAGAAGCTGGTCCCCACCCGTCTGGGCCGGGGAGTCAGCGGTTTCCTGGTGCGCCATTTCCCCGAGGTGGTCCAGGTGGGGTTCACCGCCCACATGGAAGAGGACCTGGACCGGGTGGAAGCGGGGGAGCTTCCCTGGCTCGCCCCCATCGAGGGCTTCTGGGCGCCCTTCCGCCACACCCTGGAGGACGTGGCCGCCACGGCGGAGCGGGTGAACATCCCCCCGGAAGAGGTGGGGGAGAACTGCCCTCAGTGCGGCAAGCCCCTGGTGGTCAAGCGGGGGCGCTACGGGGAGTTCATCGCCTGCAGCGGCTATCCGGAATGCCGTTTCACCAAGAAGCGGGTCACCTCCACCGGCATCTCCTGCCCCAAGTGCGGCACCGGGGAGCTGGTGCGCCGCAAAGCCACCAAGGGCAAGGCCAAGGGGCGGTTCTTCTACGGGTGCAACCGCTATCCCGAATGCGACTACCTCACCTGGTCGAAGCCGAAGAAAGCGGTGGAGCCCGAGGGGGAGGCCCTTCCGGTGACGGAGGAGCGGGACGATGGCTGATCCCATCACCCTGGTGGGGGGCGGCCTGGCGGGTTCCGAGGCGGCGTGGCAGCTTGCCTCCCGGGGCGTGGCGGTGCGCCTCTTCGAGATGCGTCCCCGGGCCACCACGCCCGCCCATACCACGGACCTCCTGGGGGAGCTGGTGTGCAGCAACTCCCTGGGGGCAGACCAGACCACCAGCCCCGCAGGGATCCTCAAGGGGGAGCTGGAGACCCTGGGCAGCCTGATCCTGGCCTGTGCCCGTCGACACCGGGTGCCCGCCGGGCGGGCCCTGGCGGTGGATCGGGAGCGTTTCGCCCGGGAGGTGACCCGGACCCTTGAGGAGCACCCCCTGGTGGAGGTGGTGCGGGAGGAGGTCACGGCCCTGCCCGAGGGTCCGGCCATCCTCGCCTCGGGTCCCCTCACCAGCCCTTCTCTGGCGGAAGCCCTCCGGAACCTGGTGGGGGAGGATTTTCTGGCCTTCCACGACGCCGTGGCCCCCATCGTCACCCTGGAGAGCGTGGACCCCGAACGCAGCTACCGGGGCAGCCGCTACGGCCAGGGGGAGGACTACGTGAACTGTCCCCTGGACGAACCCACCTACCGGGCCTTCCGGCAGGCCCTGGTGGAGGCGGTGCAGGCCCCACGACACGACTTCGAGGTGAAGCAGCGGTTCTTCGAGGGCTGCCTGCCCATCGAGGAGATCGCCCGCCGGGGGGAGGACACCCTGCGCTTCGGTCCCATGCGCCCCGTGGGGCTCCCGGACCCCTCGGGGAGGGAACCCTTCGCGGTGGTGCAGCTTCGCCAGGACAACGAAGAGGGCACCCTCTACAACCTGGTGGGGTTCCAGACCAACCTCCTCTGGGGGGAGCAGGACCGCATCTTCCGCCTGATTCCCGCCCTGGAGAGGGCGGAGTTCGTCCGCAAGGGGGTCATGCACCGGAACCTCTTCGTCTGTGCACCTCGTGTGCTGGACGGTTTTCTCCGTCCCCGAGGCCGGGAGGACCTCTTCCTGGCGGGGCAGGTGACGGGGGTGGAGGGGTACCTGGAGAGCACCGCCATGGGAGCCGCCGCGGCCCTGTTCCTCCTGGCCCGGCTTCGGGGGGAGGAACTGCCCGTCTTCCCTCGGAAGACCGCCCTGGGTTCCCTGCTCCACTACCTGAAGGACGCCCGCCCCGAGACCTTCCAGCCCATGAACGTGAACCTGGGGATCTTTCCCAAGCTGGAGCGGAAGATCAAGAGCCGCACGGAACGCTGCGAGGCCTACGGGGTCCGCTCTGCCGAGGCGCTGGAGGGTTTCCTGGCGGACCATCCCTGGTGCCGCGGTTCCTCCTGAAAGGGCGAAAGTGGGTCAAAAGCGTAACAAGACCTTCATCTTTTGAAAATTCTTGTTGTGTCTGCTTTTGATGCTACAATGGGTCCCATGGCCGATTCCCTCTCTTCCCTCGTCGACGGATTCCTCGACCAGCTCCGTTACAGGCTGAACCGTTCGGAGAACACGACCGTGAACTACGCCGTGGATCTCGCGCAGTTCGTCGAGTTCCTCCAGCTGGAGGGGGTCGAGGGGCCGGAGGGGATCAACCGGGACCGGGTGCGGGGCTTTCTGCGCAGCCTCATGGGGTACGGGTTCGCCCCCACCTCTGCGGCTCGCAAGCTCTCCTCCGTCCGGGGGTTCACCGCCTACCTGACCCGGGAGGGCCTCGTGGAGCAGGACCCCGCAGCAGGAGTCCGAGGCCCGAAGCTCCCGGCGAACCTGCCTCGCGCCCTGGCGTACCCCGACGTGGTCCGCCTGCTGGAGGAGGGGCCCGGCGGGCGTCATGCCCAGCGGGATCGGCTGATGCTGGAACTCCTCTACGGGTCGGGGCTTCGGGTCTCCGAGGCGGCGGGATTGGATTGGGAAGACCTGGAGCCGGAGGAACGGTGGCTGCGGGTTCTGGGAAAGGGCCAGAAGGGGCGGGCGGTGCCCTTCGGGCGAGGGGTGAAGGAGCTGTTGCAGGACTGGCGCCCCGACCCTGTGACCCGCCAGGGGCCGGTGTTTCCCGGGGAGCGGGGAGCGCCCCGCATCACCCCCCGGACGATCCACCGCCTGGTCACCCAGTCGGCCCGACGGGTCGGCCTGGCGGGGGTGACGCCCCACACCCTGAGGCACAGTTTCGCCACCCATCTCCTGGAGGGGGGGGCGTCCCTTCGGGTGGTGCAGGAACTGCTGGGGCACGAGAGCCTCCTCACCACCCAGCGCTATCTGGACATCACCTCGGATCAGATGAAACGAAGCTACGAACAAGCCCATCCGCGGGCGGGAGGTTGACCGTGTTCAAAGGAACCACGATTCTCTGCGTGCGCAAGGACGGACGGGTGGCCATGGCCGGGGACGGCCAGGTCACCTTGGGAAGCCAGATCGTCAAGGCCGGGGCCCGCAAGGTCCGCAGGCTCCACGAAGGGCAGATCCTGGCGGGTTTCGCCGGGAGCACCGCCGACGCCATGACCCTGCTGGAGCGCTTCGAGAAGCGCCTGGAGGAGAACCAGGGGCACCTGTTGCGCTCCGCCGCGGCGCTGGTGAAGGAGTGGCGCACCGACAAGGCCCTCCGGCGCCTGGAGGCCATGCTGCTGGTGGCGGACCGGGAGCAGACCCTCCTCCTCTCGGGGGCGGGGGACATCCTGGAGCCCGAGGGCGGGGTAGCCTCCATCGGCTCCGGTTCGGGGTACGCCCTTGCGGCGGCCCGGGGGCTTCTGGAGGGGTCCGACTGGGCCGCCGGAGCCATCGCCCGGAGATCCCTGGAGCTGGCCTCGGAAATCTGCATCTACACCAACGACCAGATCACCCTGGAGGAGTTGCCCCAATGACCGGAACCGGAGATTCCCTCACTCCCCGCACCGTGGTGGCCTATCTGGACCGCTACATCGTGGGGCAGGACAAGGCCAAGCGGGCCGTGGCGGTGGCCCTGCGCAACCGCATCCGCCGCCGCAGGCTCCCGGAAGAACTCGCCCGGGAGGTGTCCCCGAAGAACATTCTCATGGTGGGCCCCACGGGGGTGGGCAAGACGGAGATCGCCCGTCGCCTGGCCCGGCTGGTGGAGGCCCCCTTCGTCAAGGTGGAGGCCACCAAGTTCACCGAGGTGGGCTACGTGGGCCGGGACGTGGAGTCCATGATCCGGGACCTGGTGGAGGCGTCGGTGCAGATGGTGCGTCGTCGTCTCATCGAGGAGGTCCAGGAGCCCGCGGCTCGGGCGGCGGAGGAGCGCATCCTGGACGCCCTTCTGCCCCGTCCCAAGACCGAGGCCGCCGTCCCGGACTTCCTGCGCCTCTTCGGGGCGGGCCGGGAGACCCCTCCCCCTGCGGCGTCCCCGGCGCCCCCGGAGCCGGAAGTTCGGGAGGGAACCCGGGAGAAGCTGCGGGAACTCCTCCGGGCGGGCAAGCTGGACGGCCGCTCCGTGGAGGTGGAGGTCCCCGAGGGTTCCCGGGTGGGCATGACCCTCATGGGAGCGGGGGGTCTGGAGGAGATGGGCCTGAACCTGGGGGAACTCCTGGGGGGGCTCATGCCCAAGCGGACCAAGCGCAAGACCGTCACGGTGGAGGAGGCCCGGCGGCTTCTCCAGGCGGAGGAAGCGGAGAAGCTGGTGGACCAGGAGGCGGTGGTCCGGGAGGCGGTGGCCAAGGCGGAGCAGGAGGGCATCCTCTTCGTGGACGAGATCGACAAGATCGCCGGGGGCGGCTCCGGCCATGGGGGCCCCGACGTGAGCCGGGAGGGGGTCCAGCGGGACCTGCTCCCCATCGTGGAGGGCTGCGTGGTGCAGACCAAGTACGGCCCGGTGCAGACGGACCACATGCTCTTCATCGCCGCCGGGGCCTTCCACAAGACCAAGCCCTCCGACCTGGTGCCGGAGCTTCAGGGGCGCCTTCCCATCCGGGTGGAGCTTCAGCCCCTGCGGGAGGAGGACCTGGTCCGCATCCTGGGGGAGCCGGAAAGCAGCCTGGTGCGGCAGTACGAGGCCCTTCTGGGCACCGAAGGGGTGCGCCTCCGGTTCGAGGAGAGCGGCCTCCGTGCCCTGGCGGCCCTGGCGGCGCGGATGAACCGGGACCTGGAGGACATCGGCGCCCGGCGGCTTCATACCCTCCTGGAACAGCTCCTGGAGGAGATCAGTTTCCAGGCCCCCGAGACGGAGGAGCAGGACGTGACGGTGGACGCTCCCTACGTGGAGGGGCGACTGGGGCCCCTGTCGGAGGATCGGGAGGCCCGAAAGTACCTGCTGTAGGTTCCCGCAAGGTCACAGCGCCCCGCAGGGGCGAGGATCACCCCATACAGACAAATACCCCATCTGGGAGGAATAAACCGTGAACACGCCCAAAGAATTGGTGGAATCCCGACCGAAGATCCTGAACCCCTCGGCCATGCAGGACCTGCTCGAAAAAGCCCGGCTGGTGGGCAGGGCCCTCCAGAACCGCAAGGACCGCAGCGGCCCGGATTACCAGCGTCTGGCCAAGCTTCTCTGCGACCTTTCCGCCGCCAACGTGTACGTCATCAACCGGGAGGGGCGCATCCTGGGCTATGCCTGGATCAGCGCCTACGACTGCCCCATCATGGCGGACATCCTGGCGGTCAACATGCTGCCGGAGAGCTATGTGGAGCGGCTCAACCAGTACCACGAGTCCATCCTGAACCACACGGACCACGGCATGTGCGCCTATGCGGACCAGCCCTGCACCTACTCCAACAAGCACGTGCTCTACGTCCCCGTCAACGGAGGAGGAGAGCGTCTGGGCACCCTCATCCTGGCCCGTTTCGGCTGTCCCTTCGACACCCGGGACCTGGTGCTGGCGGAGTACCTGGCCACGGTGGTGGGCCTGGAGATCCTCCACGACCGCACCCGGTCCATCGAGGAGCGGGGACGGGAGCGGCTCATCGTCCAGATGGCCATGCGGGCCCTCTCCTATTCCGAGGTGGAGTCGGTGAAGCACATCATCGAGGATCTGGGAGGGTCGGAGGGCGTGGTGGTGGCCAGCCGGGTGGCGGACCGCGTGGGGGTCACCCGCAGCGTCATCGTGAACGCCCTGCGCAAGCTGGGAAGCGCCGGGATCATCGAAAGCCGCAGCCTGGGCATGAAGGGTACCTACATCAAGGTCCTGAGCCCCCTGTTCCTGGAGGAGCTGGGGATCGGAGAGTAGGGCTCAAGGTCCTCGTCGGACCTGCCGACACAGAACCGTGCCGGGTTTGCGAAGGGGGAGGAAGGCATGAGGGGCGATCTCACCTGGGGAGTCATCCAGAAGGACCTGGAAGGGCTGTCGCGGCGCATGGGCAGCACCACCCAGAACCTGGCCAACGCCAACACCCCCAAGTACGTCCGCCGCGAGGTCTCCTTCGAGGACCAGCTGGAGGCGCTCATCGAAGCGCCCCGGAGGCTTCCCCTGGCCGTCACCGACGGACACCACATGACCAACATGCCCAAGGGCATCGAGTTCGTCCATCCCGTGGAAAGCCGGGTGGGCAACGAGGTCTACCGGTACGACGAGAACAACGTGGATCCGGAGACGGAACTGGCCCGGCTGGCGGAGACCCGGATGATGTACCAGGCCATGACCCGCATCCTGGGCAGAAAGCTCTCCATGTACCGCACGGCCATCGGAGGTGGACGGTGATGAAGGTCTTCCGGAACATCGATGTGGCGGGCAGCGCCCTGACGGCCCACCGACTGTGGATGGACACCGTGTCCTCCAACTTGGCGAACGTCAACACCACCCGCACCCCCTCGGGGGGGCCCTACGTCCGCAAGGTCCCCATCTTTCAGGAAAAGCTCATGGAGGCCATGAAGGGAGCCCCTTCCTCTTCGGGAGTCCGGGTGGCGGAGATCGCCAAGGACCCCCTGCCTCCCCGGATGGTGTACCAGCCCGACCACCCCGACGCCAACGCAGAGGGTTACGTGGCCTACCCCAACGTCAACGTGGTCCGGGAAATGGCGGACATGCTGGTGGCCAGCCGGGCCTACGAGGCCAGCGTCAACGTGGTGGAGACGGGGAAGGCCCTCTGGACGAGCGCCCTGGAGATCATGCGCTCCTAAGGGACACAAGATACAAAACCGGGACTAAAGTCCCGGTTTTGTATGCGGAAAAATGGGAGGGGAGGTCCGGTTGGGCCTCCCCTCTTTGTATTAGGGTCAAATGGTGAGCCCGCGACAGCCAAGGGTCTTCACAAGGGTCAAGAAAACGCGCTACACTGCCGCTATCTTGGTGATCTAGAAGAGACAGAGAGAGGGAGACATCCTGCCGTCGCGGGGGATGGGTACCTTCACCAAAGGAGGCCGACATGGACGCCATTCGGATGGATCTTGCCCAGTATCGCCTGAAAGTGGAGGACTGGATGTCCCCGGCGCAGCAGGAGAAGGCCGGGGAGGGAACGCCTTCGGTGCCCTTCGAGGACGTGCTGAAGAACAGCATGAAGCAGGTGAACGCGCTGCATCAGGGGGCGGACAAGATGGTCCAGAAGTTGTCCCTGGGAGACGTGGAGGATGTGTCGGAGGTCTCCATCGCCGTGGAGAAGGCGGAGATGGCCCTGCGAACCCTGGTGGAGGTTCGGAACAAGCTGGTGGACGCCTACCAACAGATCGCCCGCATGCCTGTATAATCTAGGGCGTCATGGATAAAATCCGGCAGTTCGGCGAGTGGCTGAAGGCGTTCTGGGGGTCCCTTCAACGCTGGCAGAAGCTTTCCCTAGTGGGGGCTTCTGCCCTTGTGCTCTGTTCCCTGGTCCTCCTGGTGGTCTGGGCCGGTCGCCCCGCGTACGAGCCCCTGTTTTCCGGGCTGGAGGTGGAGGACCAAGCCTCCATCGTGGCCTATCTGAAGGAACAGAAGATCCCCTTCCGCAACGATCCGGCGGCCAACGCCATCCTGCTGCCCCGGGAGAAGGTCTACGAGACCCGGCTGGCCCTGGCCCAGCAGGGGCTCCCCAAGGGGGGCGTGGTGGGTTTCGAGCTTTTCGACCAGCCCAAGATGGGCATGAGCGACTTCCAACAGAAGGTGGCCTATTCCCGGGCGTTGGAAGGGGAACTGGCCCGCACCATCGGCCAGATCGAAGCGGTGAAGTTCGCCCGGGTCAACATCGTCATTCCGGAACAACGGCTTTTTCTGGAGCAGCAGCAGCCCTCCACCGCCTCGGTCCTCGTGCGCCTCAAGGAGGGGCAGGAGATCGGCCAGGAACAGGTGAAGGGCATCGTGCACCTGGTGGCCCGGAGCGTGGAGGGGTTGAACCCCGAGGACGTCACGGTGGTGGACACCGCCGGAAAGGTCCTCTCCGACCTCATCCAGGACGATTCTCTGATCTACATGTCCGGTTCCGACGGCCGTGCGGTCTCCTCGGTACAGCGGGAGCTGGAGCGGCAGCAGGAGCAGGAACTGGAGCGCAAGGTGCGCCTCATGCTGGAGAAGGTCTTCGGCCCCGGCAAGGCGGTGGTCCGGGTTCGGGTGGACCTGGACTTCGACAAGAAGAGCACCTCCCGGAAGGAGTTCATCCCCGGTCCCAACGGCAAGGGCGTGGTCCGCAGCCAGCAGAACACGGAGGAAAGCTACGTGGGTCCCGGGATGCCCCCGGGGGGCGCGCCTGGCACCACCACCAACATCCCCGGGTACGTGGTCAACACGGGCACGGGGGGCAACGTGGAGTACAACCGGACCGACACGGTGACTAACTTCGACATCACCACCCAGGAATCCCAGCAGGTGGCCACCCCCGGAGCCATCCGGCGCCTTTCCGCCTCCGTGTTGGTGGATGGGACCCTCAACGCCCAGCAGACCCAGAGCCTGAAGGACTCCGTGGCTGCGGCCATCGGCTTCAACCAGCTTCGGGGAGACCAGCTGGTGATCCAGGGCATGAAGTTCGACACCACCCTGGCGGATCAGCTCCTGGCCCAGATGGAGGCGGAACAGCGGCAGAAGGTCATCCTGGCCCTGGTGGGGGCGGCCCTTTTGCTCCTCATCATGGGGGCGGGGATCTTCCTCTGGATCCGCAGACGGCGCCTGGCGGCCCTTCGGCGGCTGATGCCCAAGGAAGAGGGAGACCAGGTGCCTTCCCTGAAGGACCTGCTGGAGCATCCGGAACTCATGACGTCCCAGGGGGAATTGGCCATCCTGGAGGAACAGCTTCGGGTGTATGCCACCAACAACCCCGAAGAAGTGGCGAACCTGATCAAGAACTGGCTCGCCGAGGATCTCTAGACCGAGGAGACGAAACAGCCCATGTCGAAGGCGAAGGATCTGCGGGGAAGAGAGAAAGCGGCGATCCTGCTCGTGGCCCTGGGCCCCGAGGTTTCCTCTATGGTCTACAAACATCTGGACGATGCCACCATCGAGCTTCTGACCCTGGAGATCGCCAACATGCGGCGCATCACTCCGGACACGAAGCTGGAGGTCCTGAAAGAAGCCCAGGAAGTCATCATGGCCCGGGAGTTCATGACCCAGGGGGGTGTGGATTACGCCCGGAAGCTGCTGGAGCAGGCGCTGGGGCCCGAGCGGGCCCAGGACATCCTGCGGCGCATCACCGCCAGCCTTCAGGTCCGGCCCTTCGACTTCGTGCGTCACGCGGACCCGTCGCAGCTCATTTCCTTCATCCAGGGGGAGCACCCCCAGACCATCGCCCTCATCCTCTCCTACCTGGCCCCGGAGCAGGCCGCCCAGGTGCTGGGAGGGCTGCCGCCCTCGGCGCAGTGGGACGTGGCCCGTCGCGTGGCGCGCATGGACCGGATCACCCCGGAGGTGCTGCGGGAGGTGGAACGGGTGTTGGAACGCAAGCTCTCCACCGTCATGGGGCAGGACTTCACCATGGCCGGCGGGGTGGACGCGGTGGTGGCCATCATCAACCGGGTGGACCGGGGCACGGAGCGCAACATCATCGAGGCCCTGGAGGAACAGGATCCGGAACTGGCGGAGGAGATCAAGAAGCGCCTGTTCGTGTTCGAGGACATCATCGGCATGGACGACCGGTCCCTGCAGCGGGTGCTCCGGGAGGTGGACATGAAGGATCTCTCCCTGGCCCTGAAGGGGGCCACAGAGGAGCTGCGGGTGAAGTTCTTCCGCAACATGTCCAAGCGGGCCGCGGAGATGCTCAAGGAGGACATGGACTTCATGGGTCCCGTGCGGGTTCGCATGGTGGAGGAGGCGCAGCAGAAGATCGTCAACGTGGTTCGGGCGCTGGAGGAAGCCGGAGAAATCGTGATCGCCCGGGGCGGGGAGGAAGAACTCGTTGTCTAGCGCCTCGCAGCACCGCCTCTTCCGGGCGGTTCGGGTTCTCCCGGAGGTGGTGCGCATCGGGCAGGGAGCGGCGGAACCTCCGGCCCCTGCGGAAAAGGAACCCTCCCCAAGCTCCGCTGTCTCTCCCGAGACGGCGGAGCTGGAACGTCTTGGAGCCCGGGTTCGGGAGCTGGAGTCCGAGACGTCGCTCCTTCGAGAGCGCGCCAAGGGACTGGAAGCGGAGATGCTTCAGCGCCAGCGCCACCAGGAGGAAGAGCGGGCCGCCTGGTTGGAACAGGCCCAGAGGGAGACCCAGGAGGCCCGAGAGCAGGTTCTCCGGGAGGCCCGGGAAGAGGGTTTCCGGCAGGGCAACGACGAGGGACGCACCGTGGCGGAGACGGACCTGAGGGAAGCCTATCAGAACCGTTTCGAGGGGCTCGTGTCCCTCCTGGAGAAGGTCCACGGTGACCTGTCCGCCAGCCGGGAACGCCTTCTGGCGCTGCAGGAGCCGGAGATGGTGCGCCTGTGGGAGAGCCTCCTCTCCCGGATGCTCTTCGCCCAGGTCACCTTGGACCAGGGGGTCCTCTCCCGGGTCCTGCTGGAAGTGTTGGGCCGCATCAGCGATCGGGAGCGGATCCTGGTGTACCTCAACCCCCGGGATCTCAAGGGGGTGGACTCCCTCCGAGAGTCCCTGACCGATGTCCTCCGAGGGGCCAAGCACGTGGAGTTCTCCGGGGACGAGCACGTGGACCCGGGAAGCTGCCTGGTGGAGACGAACCTGGGGGTCTACGACGCCCGGTGGAGGACCCAGCTGGAGCAGATCGCCTCCCAGGTGGAGCATCTGCTGGTAGAGGGGGCGGCGGAAGACGATGTCCCCGCAGGAGACTAAACAGCTCTTCGTTTCCCTGGAGTCCCGCCTGAGCCGAACGGAACTGGTCCGGCTCAACGGGCGGGTGGTCCAGGTGGTGGGCCTGGTCATCGAATCCCAGGGGCCGGACATCCAGGTGGGAGACCTCTGCGAGGTCCGTTTCCGCAACCGCCCCACGGTGCTGCGGGCGGAGGTGGTGGGATTCCGCTCCGATCGGGTGCTGCTCATGCCCCTAGGGGAACTGTCGGACATCGGCCCGGGGTGCGACGTGGTGGCCATGGGCCCCACCCTGGGGGTCCACGTGGGAGACTCCCTCCTGGGGCGCATCGTGGACGGCCTGGGTGTCCCCCTGGACGGCAAGGGTCCCCTGGTGGCCAAGGACTTTTACCCCCTCTTCGCCACTCCCCCTCATCCCCTGAAACGACAGATGATCGACAAGCCCCTCTCCGTGGGGGTCAAGGTCCTGGACGGCCTGCTCACCCTGGGGCAGGGTCAGCGGGTGGGCATCTTCGCCGGGTCCGGGGTGGGCAAGAGCGTCCTCCTGGGCATGATGGCCCGGAACACCGAGGCGGCGGTGAACGTCATTGCCCTGGTGGGAGAACGAGGTCGGGAGGTCAAGGAGTTCGTGGAGCGCGACCTGGGCGAGGCGGGGTTGGCCCGCTCCGTGGTGGTGGTGGCCACCTCGGACCAGCCCCCCCTGGTGCGCCTCAAGGCGGCCCTCACCGCCACGGCTATCGCGGAGTACTTTCGGGATCAGGGAGGGAACGTGCTGCTCATGATGGACTCCGTCACCCGCGTGGCCATGGCCCAGCGGGATGTGGGCCTGGCCATCGGCGAACCTCCCGCCACCCGAGGCTACACTCCCTCGGTGTTCGCCTTCCTCCCCCGGCTCCTGGAACGTTCCGGCGCGGGGGAGCGGGGCAGCATCACCGCCATCTACACGGTGCTGGTGGAGGGGGACGACATGAACGAGCCCGTGGCGGACACGGTGCGGGGTATTCTGGACGGACACTTCGTCCTGAGCCGCACCCTGGCGGCCAAGAACCACTATCCCTCCGTGGAGGTGGGACGCAGCGTCAGCCGGGTCATGCCCAGCATCGTCTCGCCGGAGCACCTGGAGGCGGCGGGACGGATCCGGGAGCTGCTGGCGGTCTACGAGGAGGCGCAGGATCTGGTGAACATCGGAGCCTACAAGGCGGGAAGCAATCCCCGGGTGGACTGGGCCTTGGAGAACCTGGACCCGGTCCGGCGTTTCCTGCGCCAAGGCATGATGGAGCGGTTCTCCTTCGAGGAGACCCAGCAGCTCCTCCTGCCTCTGGCGCCGTGGACGTAAGCCTTGCGGGGGGATGACCCATGCAGAAGCGGATCCACCGTTTTCAGCGCATCCTCAAGACGAGGCAGCAGGAACGGGATCTTGTCCAGGCGGAGCTTGTCCGAAAACAGAAGGAGGAGGAACAGCTCGTCGGCCGGATCCAACAGGTCCATCAGGAGAAGGAGTGTGCCCTGGCGGACTTCTGCCGTGTCCGGACGGAGCCCCTGTCCCCCCAGACCCTGTGGTACGAGCGCCAGAACCTGGACCAGCTCGAACGGATCCTGTCGGACAGCCGCGAGCGGTTGGACGTCTGCCGGCAGGGCATCGAGGAAACCAAGCACCAGCTTCTGGAACGGCATCGCAACGTCCGGATCCTGGAGCAGTACATCGAAAGGCTGGAGCAGCTTCGTCAGAAAGGGGATCTTCTGGCGGAGCAGAACCTGATGGACGAGATCTCGTCCCAACGATTCTTGTTCCACCAGCAGGAGGGTTGACATGAGACCGCAGATGACGAACCTCACCCAGCTCCTGGGACGCATCCGGGAGATCGAGTCCAGGATCAACCCCCAGGGGACCTCCCCCCGAACGGAGGAGACCCGCTTCGTGGAGGTCCTGGACGAGCTTGCGGGGACGCAGCGCTCGGACCTCCCGGAAGGAGACGGCGAGGGGGCCGGTTTTCGGGAGGAGGCCGCCGTGTCCCAGGAGCCTCTTTCGGAGCGCATGTCCAAATGGGACCCGCTTCTCCAGGACCTGTGCCGTCGCTACGACCTGGACCCCAACCTGGCCCGGGCGGTGATGCGCTGCGAGTCCGGCGGGCAGGAACAGGTGGTGTCCCGGGCGGGGGCCATGGGGCTCATGCAGCTCATGCCCGGCACGGCGCGCGCCTTGGGGGTGGACCCCAAGGACCCCGCCCGCAACCTGGAGGGGGGCATCAAGTACCTGGCCCAGATGGCGGACCGGTACGACGGGGACCTGGAAAAGGCCCTGGCGGCCTACAACGCCGGAGCCGGTCGGGTGGACGCCTACGGGGGCATCCCTCCCTTCCCTGAAACCCAGCGGTACGTGAAGAACGTGATGGCGCACTATCGCCGCTACTCCGGGGGCAACTGACCATGGCGGACCCGAAGGAAACCCCCCGGGAAGAGGGCGTGGCGGAGGAGGCGGCTCCCCGTCCCAAGAAGGAGCCCAAGGGCGCCAAGAAGGGGAAGGGCAAGCGCCGAGGGTGCGGCCTCTTTCTCCTTTCCTTCCTGATGCTTCTGGGACTGGCGGCGGGATTGCAGGTCAGCGGAGCCCTGGACCTGCGGACGGCGGCCTACCCCCTGATCCCCCGGATTCCCGGCGTGGGACCCGCCCTGACCCGCGCCCTCGGCATCCCCGAGGTCTACGCCCTCTCCTCCCAGGAGAGGCGGGCTCTGGAGCTTCAGGCCACCCAGGCGAACCTGGCGGACCTGAAGAAGAGAACCGAAGCGGAACGCAAGGGTGTGGAAGCTCTCTCCCGGGACCTGAACCTTCGGGAGCAGGACGTGGCGAAGCTCCAGGAGGAATTGAGCCGACGACTCAAGGAGCTGGTCCGAAGCGACGATACTCAACCGACCACGTCCACCAAGGGGATCGAAGACCTCCTGCAGACCTACCAGGACATGTCCCCGCGCAATGCGGCCCAGATCCTGGAGAAGGTGGACGAAGGACTTGCGGTGGCCCTCCTGGCGGCCCTGCCCCAGGACCAGACCGCGAAGATTCTCGGACGCATGGACGCGACCCGGGCGGCGAGGCTGACGGAACGGCTTTCCGAGAGGACGAAAAAACAGCCCTGACCCAGAGGTGATGTCCATGACCGCACCCGTCCCGATTTTTCCCGCCGTTCCCATGCCCTCTTCCGGGGAAGGAAAGGCTTCCCAGACCACGAACGCCGGTTCTCCCCACGCCGGCAGTTCCTCGGAACAGTCCTTCGGCGATCTTCTCGCGGGAGTCCAGGGGACCCCGGAGGCATCCCCCCAGGGTCCCGCGGGGGACGCCAAGCCGGAGGGATCCCTCCCCCCCCTCTTCGTGACCCCCCTGCTGGTGCAGACGCCCGAGGACACGGAATGGGCCCGGGCTCTGGCCCTGCTGGGGCTTCTCCCTCCCCCTGCGGGGGAGGAGGGGCCTGCGCCGGACCTTGCGGAGGAGAAGCAGGACGCCGGAGAAGGGGCGGAGCAGGAAGTCTCGGCGGACGAGGTGGAGTCGGGCGCGGGCAGTGCCCAGCCCTTGGCCCTGCCTCCGGAGCTGGCTGCCCCCGCGGAGCTTCCGGAGGGGGCAGGTGCCTTCGTGGCTCGCCCCGTATCCGGCGAGGCCCTGCCGGATACGGCCCCCTGTCCCGAACCCGCTACGATCGGAGTGGTCGGAGTCTCTCCCCAAGCCTCTCCCGGGGGGGCGACGCCCCAGACAGCTTCCCCTGCGCCCTCGGCCAACCCTGAACCCGTATCCCTTCCCCTTGTCCGAGATTCCCTTGCCTCGGCGGGGGAAAAGGGGTCGAGGAAGCCGGAGCAGCAGGTTCAGGATGGCCTGGTGGATCGTGCCGCCGACGGCGCGGTCCCGGAGACGGGTCTTGCGGACCCGGACTTTTCCCCGGACTACCGGGAGGGCCTTTCCCGGAGACAGGGCGTCGAAACCCCGCAGCTCCCGGTTCCCCCGCAGGGGATGACGGAAGAGGCCGCCTTGCCGGTTCTTGCGACCGAGGCCGCCGGGGCCGACCTGACCGCTTCGGCGCCTGCCGCGCCCTCCGAGGACGTTCCGAAAGGAGAGACGGCGCAACCTGGCCTTCCCCTCGTCCCGTCGGCCTCGGAGGAGACGCGCCGGTCGGAACGAAGGGACCCCGCCTCTTCCCAGAGGATCCTTTCGGAGACGGTGGCCCCTTCCCTGCGGAGCCTCTTGCGCGACGGGGGATCGGACCGATTCCTCGGGGGGGATGACCTGGGGGAGAAGAAGGCGGATTCGGGGGCTTCCGGGTCTTCCCCTGCCGGCGGGGTGTTGACGGGATTTAGACAGTTTCTGGAGGGCGCGGAGGGCGCTTCCGATCTGGAACCCCTCGTGCTGTCCTACCAGGGAGACGAGGCTTTCCGGGAGGCCCTTTCCCACGTCCTTCGGGTGGTCTCCCGAAAGGACGGGGTCCGGGCGCACCTGGTGGTGGATCCCCCTGCCCTGGGGCGGGTGGACGTGAGTCTCCAGGTTACCGCCGCAGGGATCGAAGCCACCCTCAAGGTGGACAACGAAGCGCTGAAACAGATGGTCCAGACCCAGATGGAACAGCTCAAGGCCTCTCTGCAGGCCCAGGGCCTGCACGTCACGGGCCTGGCGGTGGACCTGCGCAGTCGGGACGATTCCCGCCCGGGGCAGCAGCAGGGGCCGGGGGGCAAGGTGCGCCGCGCCTCCGGTCCCGCAGGGGAAGGGACAGAGGAAGAGGGCGACGTCCTGGAAGCCCGGGTGGACCTTCGTCGCGGACTGTTGCACTGGGTGGCGTAAACCCGAACTCGCAAAACCGTTTTCCTTAAAGGTTAAAGAATACAGGAAAGGATGGTGGCAGCCATGGCAGATCCGATTTCGGGAGTGAACTCCTCTTCCACCGGAGGCACGACCACAACCCAAACGACAGAACGGACCATCAAGAACGAACTGGGGAAGGACGACTTCCTCAAGCTGCTCATCGCGCAGCTGACCAATCAGGACCCCCTGGACCCCCTGAAGGACCAGGATTTCATCGCCCAGATGGCCCAGTTCACCGCCTTGGAACAGACCACCAACATGGCCAAGGGCATCGAGACCCTTACCAAGCTCTCCATGACCTCCGCAGTGGGCTACGTGGGCCGGGTGGTGGGGTACACGGATGACGAGGGCAACTCCAAGGCGGGGACGGTGCAGTACGTGGAGTTCAAGGACGGGGCGGTGACCCTGAAGCTCACCGACGGGTCGTCTCTGGCCCTGGACAAGGTCGAGCAGGTGGCCTAGGTCGTAGAGGGAGGAACGCACGACGGAGAGGGCGTTCCCTTTCCGTACATCGGAGGATTGAGTACCCCGCGCCCAGGGACGGGCGGGCAGACATAAGCGCAACGGATCGCGCGACGACACTCTTCCTGAAACCAAAGGAGGCAAAGCCCATGCTTCGATCCCTCTACTCGGGCGTCAGCGGCGTGAAGGGGCACCAGACCTATCTGGACGTCATCGGCAACAACATCGCCAACGTGAACACCACGGGCTTCAAGAAGTCCAACGTGCTGTTCCAGGACCTGCTCTACCAAAGCAACCGGGGGGCCATGGCCCCGAACAGTGACGCGGGGCGGGGGGGTATCAACCCCATGCAGGTGGGTCTTGGGGTCAACATCGCCGCCATCGAGACCATCCACACCCAGGGTCCCATGCAGTACACGGGAAATCGCAACGACATGGCCATCCAGGGAGACGGGTATTTCCTGGTCAAGGAGGGAGAAAAATCCGGTTCCTCATCATCCCGTATGGGCTGCTTCCCGGGGCCCAGGAAACCGCAGTTGCATCTTAGCGTTGACCAGTAAATAGCTCAGAGCCGCATAGGTGGAGGTGCGGTAGCCTCGGGCTTTCGCCGAGGCGGCCTTGAAGAGGCTGTTGCGTCCCTCCAGGATGCCGTTGTCGATCCCGGTTCGGATGTGATTCAGGACCCCCTCCCAGTGATTCTTGATGGTTCGGGCCAGCTTCTTGACCGGTTCCAGGCGGCTGTGGCTGGCTCGCCAGTACCAGCGTTTCAGCCACACGGTCCCCCAGCGCGGGACCTTCTCGTAGAACTCCTGCAGGAGGAGCTTCAGGGCGTAGGCCCTTTGGGTCTTGCGGGTGTTCTTTGAGGCAAGCAGGGCGGTGAGGGCTGCTTGCTGCTTGGGCGAGAGACTTTCGGGGTTGTAAAGCCAGAGGTAGCGGCTTCCCGTCAGTTCCTCGGCACCCCGGCGTTCCTCTCGGCGGACCTGGTCCACCGCTTCGTTCATCATTTTGATGACGTGGAATTTGTCGAAGGTCAGGCGGGCCTGGGGAAAGTTCTCCCCGATCCCCTGGATGAAGGCCTCGGACATGTCCAGGGTGAAGTCGGTGATGACGGAGGGGGCGACACCTCGTGAGGTCAGGTAGGCCGCAAACCGCGCCAGGACGGCCTTGCCCTTCCCCTCCGTGACCCAGATGGCGTGTCCCCGGTCCAGGTCCACGAAGGCGGTGACATACCTGTGCCCCCTGCGGTAGGAGGTTTCGTCCACCCCGACCCTGCGCAGCCCCGTAAGATCCTGGGTGGCCAAGAAGCGGTCCACGTGCCGGCGGATGATCCGCCAGAGTCGGGTGTCCGTCTCCCCCAGGACGCGGGAGATCTCCTTCACGGGAAGAAGGGGGGCCAGTTCCATCACGAAGGCTTCGAAGAGCAGGGTGAAGCCGCTCCGTTCCTCTCCCCAGGGGACGGCGATCTGGTGGACTCCATGTTCCGGACACTCCGTTCGGGGGACCCGGGCGTGAAGGTAGGTCTTGTGCTGGAAGAGGTTCAGGTGGCGCCAGGTGCGCTCCAGGCAGTCATGAACCGGATGGGAACCCCCGCACTTCGGGCAGGGGAATCGGGTGCCCTCCCGGAAGGAGACGTGCAGGTCCACCCGTCCCTCCAGGGGATCCCATTCGATGGACTGGATGAACCAGGGCTCTTCCAGGCCCAGAAAACCCAGGAAGAGCTGGTTCAAGTCCGTCACTTCCTTGCCGCTGCTCTTTCGCGCCTTGCGCATGAATCCGTCCTCCTGTGAGAGAACCATGAAGAGGCCTCATGAAATTTGAACTCTATGCTAGCACCAAACCCGTATCGCGCCAGCCCTCAAAGACCCTGTTCCGAGGGTGCCCATACGGGATGATGAGGAGCCAAAAATCCCTCTACACCCGGGCGGGAGCCACCACCCTGGACGGGGATGGGAATATGGTCATGTCCGGCACGGGGTACATGTACCAGGGCTACAAGATGGAAATAGACCCTGCAGATCCGACGAAATACATAAAGGGAGGCACCCTTGAGGCAGTAAACATCCCTGTAGGGCAAAAACTGGAAGCACAAGCGACAAAAATGGCAGCGTTTAGGTGCAACCTGGACAGCCGGGTGCCTCCCTATTTGCCTTTTGGCTTTCCGTGGCAAGCGGAACCGACGGCACGGTTGAACGGAACGAATATTCAGGTTTCGTTTGTCAATAATGCCCCCCCCGTTCCGGGAAGCCTTGTAGAGATTGCAGGCATCACGGCACCAGATGGCGGAACCGTTACTATAGCTGGTGGTCCCATTCGGTTAGAAATGACGGCTGTAAATACGGATTCTGAGAAACCCACGATGAGTTTGGTAGGCACGCCAACGGTTACTATTGTATCGGATGATACCCCTCCAGTTACAGAAGTCTATGATGTTGCCTACACAAATGGAAATCTTGTTTTTACTGGTCAAACGAACGGAGAGGCCTGGAGCTACCCAGTTGATGCTTCGATGACCTACGATTCTTTTTCAGTTTCTAAGACTACGGCTCCCAATGCGGGAGATTATAACATATTGGTAGATTTTGGAGAAAAAACTGGCAACACCATGCCCCTGTACTTGTTGATTGATAATGGGACACCTCCACCTAGCGTTGCTGAGTATACGGTGACGCTTAATGATGACGGGACGTTTGCGAGTGTAACCCAGGTCACCGGACCTGTGTTTGCTGGTCTAACTGTTGATATAACAGATAACAAATATGGTGTAAATTTCAAGTTTAGGGACTCTGCACCGGGAGCACAGCAAGTCACTGCCTTAACTGTAAGTCAGAAGATTTCCAGCACTCATTCGACGAAGCTTGACGTTTATGACACTCTCGGGAACCCCCATACGCTTGAAGTGGTTTGGTCGAAAGTGGCGCCCAATCGTTGGGATTGGAATGCGTTCTTTCCGAGCGAACCAACTTTGGTCCTTTCTGGAACTAATGGTAGGGGGACTTTGGTGTTTGACACTGCGGGGAAAATTACTTCTGGCGGCACTGCGGATTTGCGGGTTCCGTTCTCGGTGATTGGGGCAGAAGATAGCGTTATTAAGCTGGATTTTGATGGGACAGGAATGGATAAGGAATTAATCGACGGGGTGACCCAGTATGGTTCCGGGTTTACCACGAAGGGTTATTATCAAGACGGTTATGCCATGGGAGTGCTGGAGGACTATGCTGTAAGCGCAGATGGGACGGTATCTGGCGTTTATAGCAACGGGAAGAATCAGCCGCTCTATCAAGTTGCCTTGGCTCTTTTTGCGAACCCGCAAGGGCTTGTCAAGGAAGGGGACACGGTGTTCTCTGAATCTGCGAACTCTGGGATGGCTCAGGTCATGACACCGATGGAGGGCGGGGCGGGGAAGATCATGGGCAGCAATCTGGAGATGGCCAACGTGGATCTGTCCCAGGAGTTCGTGAACCTCATCGTGGCCCAGCGGGGCTTCCAGGCCAACGCCCGGGTCATCACCACCTCCGACCAGGTCCTGGAGGAACTCATCAACCTCAAACGGTAGGGACGAACCGGCGAGGGTGCTTGCGGGGCGAGGGGCGGCGACGCCCCTCGCTTCGTTTGAGGGGACGATCGGTAGGGTTTTGGGTCAAGTCGCCGGAGGGATGTGCCGATGATTGAAGTGACGCGGTTCAACGGTGGGGTGTTCCTGCTCAACTCCGACCAGATCGAGACGGTGGAGGCCACCCCGGACACGGTGATCACCCTGACCAACGGGCATCGCTATGTGGTGAAGGAATCCCCGGAGGAGGTTCTCCGAAGGGTCGCGGCGTTCCGAAGGGGCCTCCAGGGGCTTCCTTTTGACTCCGTCCCGCCGGGGCACTAAGCTGTAGAGCAGCGCCACCCATCCCCGCACTCGCGATCGAGGTGAAGCGTTCGTGGATCTCGGAACCGTAATCGGCTTCCTTCTCGCCAACATCCTGGTCATCGGCGGTATCCTCGCGGGTGGCGAACCCATGGCCTTCGTGGACATTCCCTCCATCCTCATCACGGGAGGCGGGACGCTGGGGGCCGCCATCATGGCCAACCCCCTGGAGCGCACCAAGGCCCTCCCCAAGATCGTCCGCAAGGCGTTCTTCGCCGATCCCATCGACCTGACCGGGCTGATCCAGACTCTGGTGAGCTTTGCCGAAAAGGCCCGTCGGGAAGGGCTTTTGGCGCTGGAAGAGGACGCGGGGCAGCTGGATGACGAATTCATGCGCAAGTCCATCCAGCTGGTGGTGGACGGCACGGACCCGGAGCTGGTCAAGTCCATCCTGGACACGGAGATCGGTCTCCTGGAGGAGCGACACGCCGCGGCCAAGTCCATGTTCGACATCATGGCGGAGCTGGCCCCGGCCTTCGGGATGTTGGGTACCCTCATCGGGCTCATCCTGATGCTCGGCAACCTGGACGACCCGGACGCCCTGGGGCCCGGCATGGCCACCGCCTTGATCACCACCTTCTACGGCTCCTACATCGCCAACGTGCTCTGTATCCCCATCTCGAAGAAGCTGGCCTATCGGTCCTCCCAGGAGATCCTCTCCCGGGAACTCATGGTGGAGGGCATCCTGTCCATCCAGGCGGGGGAGAACCCCCGCATCGTGGAGGAAAAGCTGAAGGTCTTCCTTTCCCCGACCATGAGGGCCAAGATGGAGGAGAAGAAGCAGGAAGCCCAGGGAGGCGCCGCCTAGGTGGCCCGGAAGAAGAAGGAAGCCCAGGGATCGGCGGGAGCGCCTCTGTTCATGGCCACCTACGGCGACATGGTGACCCTGCTCCTCACGTTCTTCGTGTTTCTGTACTCCTTCTCTTCCATCGATGTGCAGAAGTTCAAGAAGATGATGTTCTCCTTCCAGGGAGCCCTGGGGGTCCTCCCCGGTGGCAAGACGATCCAGGAGGATTCGGGGGTCTATCAGGGCTACGTGGGGCAGGACGCGGGGGACGCCAACAAGCGCACCGAGCAGTTCAAGCAGGGAGTGGCCCAGCAGCTCCAGGCCCTGGCGGAAAGGGAAGGGCTCCAGAAGGAGATCACCGTGAAGGTGAACCAGCGGGGCGTCACCGTGTCCCTCTCGGAACAGTTCCTCTTCGCTCCCGGGGGGGCGGACCTGAGTCCCCTGTCGCGGCGGGTTCTCTTCAAGATCGGGCAGATCCTGAAGACGTTCCCCAATCAGCTGGCGGTGGAGGGGCACACGGACAATGCCCCCCTGCGAGGTGGTCTGTACAAGGACAACTGGGGGCTCTCCGCGGGACGGGCGGCGGTGGTGGCCTCCTACCTGGCGGGGACGGTGGGGCTTTCGCCGAACCGCCTGGAGGCGGTGGGGTACGGATCGGCTAAGCCCATCGTACCCAACGATACCCCGGAGCATCGGGCCTTGAACCGGCGGGTGGACCTGGTCCTCCTGACCCAGCATTCTCTGCGCTAGCCGAACGAGGAGGTCGAGTGGACAGCCATGGGCAAGAAGACGGTGATTTTCCTGATCCTCGGGGTGGTCGTGTTGCTCCTCGGCATCGGCGGAGGGGTTTTCGTGGGTTTCAAGTTCTTCTCCGGGGGAGAAAAGACCGCCCAAAAGGTCCTGCCTCCGGGACCGTCCGTTCCCCTGGGCAGCTTCACCATCAACCTCGCTGACCCGGAGCCCCACATCCTCCAGCTGGGGATCACCCTGGAGCTGGAGAACGACAAGGCTTCGGAGCTTCTCGCCCAGGCGGGATGGATTTCCCGGCTCAAGAACGAGGTGCTGCTGACGGTGAAGGACCGACGCTTCGAGGACCTGAAGCACGCCGAGGGGGTTCAGGCCCTGGCCCAGGACCTTCGGGGGAGGATGAACGCCCTGCTTCCCCAGGTGAAGGGGGTCGTCCCCATCCGCCAGGTTCTCTTCGAAGAGTTTATGCTGCAATAGGGGGGTGAGCACATGGTCCCGGAGGTTCTTTCCCAGAACGAAATCGATTCTCTTCTGCAGGCGCTGAACAGCGGCAGCGTCGATCTTTCCACGATTTCGGAGACGGAGGAGCGGAAGGTCAAGATCTACGACTTCCGACGCCCCGACAAGTTCAGCAAGGACCAGCTGCGGGCGATCCAGATGATCCACGATTCCTTCGCCCGACAGCTCACCACGTCCCTGTCCACCCTGGTGCGTTCCATGGTCTCTGCGGAAGTGGCCTCGGTGGACCAGATGGCTTACGACGAGTTCATCCGCTCTCTGGTGCAGCCCACGGTGATCGGGGTGCTGGAGATGTACCCCTTGAGCGGCAATGCGGTGCTGGAGATGAACCCGCACCTGGTGTTCTCCATCATCGATCGGATGCTGGGAGGCAAGGGGGAACCCTTGCGCAAGCCCCGGGACCTCACGGACATCGAGCGCACCGTGGTGGAGCGGGTCATGATGAAGATCCTGGAACACCTGGAGGAGAGCTGGAGCACCGTCGTGGACGTGCGCTTCCGCTTCGAGAGCATGGAGAGCAATCCCTTCTTCGTGCAGATCTGCCCCGGCACGGACATGGTGCTGCTGGTGACCCTGAAGATCCAGGTGGGAGAGACGGAGGGCATCATGAACCTCTGCATCCCCTACTTCGTCATGGAACCCATGATCGACAAGCTGTCCTCCCAGCACTGGTTCGCCTCCACGGGCAAGAAAAACCTGGAGGGCATCCGGGACATGCTCTCCAAACGCCTCCACGAGGTTTCGGTGCCCCTGGCCCTGGAGCTGGGACACTGTGCCCTCACCCTGGGAGACGTGCTGCAGCTGCAGGTGAACGATGTGATCCGCCTGGACGGCAAGGCCACGGACCCCCTGGGGCTTCGGGTGGGCAACCGGGTGAAGTTCCTGTGCCAGGCGGGGCTTTCGGAGAAACACTACGCGGGCAGTGTCCTGGAGGTCGTCCAGGATGAGGGTCTCGCCCGGCAAGAGGAGGAGTAGACCATGGGCGACGACTTTCTGAGCCAGGACGAGATCGATGCCCTTCTGACCGGCGGAGGAGGCGGTTCCGCTGGAGGGGGAGAGGCTCTGACCCTGGACGAGACGGAAATCCTCAAGGAAGTGGCCACCATCATGGCCAGCGCCACGGGCAACGTGGTGGGCATGTTGGCGGGGAGGACCGTGTCCGCCAACGTGGGCTTCGCGGAGGCACTGCCCCAGAACACCCTGGGGGAGCGCATCGCTCCCAGTCTGTTCGCCTTCGCCATGAACTGGGACGGCTTGAGCGGAGCGCCGGCACGACTCGCCGCCAGCGAAAAGGGCGCCCTGACCCTGGCTGACCTCATGATGGGCGGGGACGCCAAGGAGTTGCCCGAGGAAGCGAACGATCTCTACCTGTCCGCAGCCCAGGAAGGGCTGAGCCAGCTGGTGGGGGCTGCCCTCACCAACCTGAGCGGTCTGCTGGGGGGGGCGCGTCTGGCCCCCAGCGGGACCTCCGGCAAATTGGTGGATGCCACCTGGCTTCCCTTCGACCAGCTTCCCCCCACGGACCTTGTCTGGGTCGCCCAGGTGGGGCTGGTGGTGGAGGGGGTGGACCCCTTCGACCTGTTCCTGGTCCTGCCGATTCCCAACGCCAAGGAGCTGGCCAACCGGATCCGTCAGTCCGTGAGCCCCGAGGAACCGGCTCCGGCTCCCGTCAAGGCTTCCGCGAAACCCGCACCGGCTCCCGTTGCCGCCGCTGCAGCCGCCCCCTCCGCCTCCCAAGAGGCCGTGTACGCTCCGAGGAGCGCCGCCATTTCCACCGCCCCGGTGGACGCCAGACCGGCGGAGTTCCTTCCCCTTCACTCGGGAGATGGAGCGGCTCTCCCCGGGAATATTGACCTGATCGTGGATATTCCTGTTAGAATTACCGTGGAATTAGGGAGGGCGAGGAAGACCATCGGGGAGGTCTTGGGCATGGGCCCCGGCTCCGTGGTAGAATTAAACAGGATGGCGGGAGAACCCGTGGATGTGCTCGTCAACGGCAAGCTCATGGCTCGCGGCGAGGTTGTGGTCATCGACGAGAGCTTCGGCATCCGAGTCACGGAGATCGTCAGCCGCGCGGAACGCATCCGATCCATGGGCATCTAGCGTTCTTGGCCACTTTCTTGCTGGGAAGGAGAGGGCAGGATGGGTACAAAGGTTCTGATCGTGGACGATGCGGCTTTCATGAGGATGATGCTTCGGGACATCCTCATGAAGAACGGATTTGAAGTGGTGGGAGAGGCAGACAACGGCAAGAATGCCGTGCAGATGTACTCGGAGCTGAAGCCGGACATCGTGACCATGGACATCACCATGCCGGAAATGGACGGTATCGCGGCGGTCAAGGAGATCAAGCAGATGGACAGCGCCGCCAAGGTGGTCATGGTGAGCGCCATGGGCCAGCAGGCCATGGTCATTGAGGCCATCCGGTCCGGGGCGGCGGACTTTATCGTCAAACCCTTCCAGCCTGATCGCGTCCTGGAGGCGCTGAGCAAGGCGCTCTCCTGATCCGTTGTCACGTCGTGCGTCTCCTTCCGCAAACCGGGGAGTGCGGGGTCTGACGACTCTTGCACTCCTTTTGTGGTCGTACCCCGGGGTCGCCGAGGCCGCCGGGGAGCCTTCTCTGGGGGGCTACCTGACCCGTATGGCCCTGGCTCTGTGCCTCCTCGCCGCCGTGGCCTGGGGGGTTGTGCGCTACCTTCCCCAGCGGGTGGCGGGGCTGCGTTCCGGACCGGGCAAGGTGAAGGTCCTGTGCAGCCAAGCCCTGGGACGGGATGCACTGTACGTCCTGCGGATCGGGCCGGACGTGGTGGCGGTGCTCTCCGGCCGGAACGGGTCGCAGGTGTTGGGACGGTGGAGCCTTTCGGAATGGGAACAGGAGGAGGCGGAGACGGATGAGGCCACTTCTTGAGAAGGGGGGCTTCTTCGTCCTCTCTCTGACGCTCCTTCTGCTCGGGGCGGGGATGGCGGCGGCACAGCCCACCCCCCCCACGCTCCCCCTGCCGGCCCTCCAGGTGGGGGTGCAGGCGGCCAAATCCCCTCAGGACGTGGCCCTGACCCTTCAGATCGTCGCCCTCATGACGGTCCTGAGCATGGCGCCGGCCATCATCCTCATGCTCACCAGCTTCACCCGCATCCTTGTGGTGCTCGGCTTCATCCGCAACGCCATGGGACTGCAACAGATGCCCCCCAACCAGGTGCTGGTGACCCTGGCCCTCTTCCTCACCTTCTTCACCATGACCCCCGTCTGGGACCAGATCTACGGCAAGGGCCTCGTCCCCTACATGAACGGACAGATCCCCGCGGCCCAGGCCTGGGACCGCTCCATCAAGCCCCTTCGGGCCTTCATGTTCCGTCAGACCCGGGAGAAGGAGCTTTCCCTGATGGTGCGCCTGGCCAAGATGCCCCAGCCCAAGAACCAGGACGGTATCCCCACCCGGGTGCTCATGCCCGCCTTCATGCTCAGCGAGCTGAAGACCGCCTTCCAGATGGGGGTGGTGCTCTTCATCCCCTTCATCGTCATCGACATGATCGTTTCCAGCGTCCTCATGAGCATGGGGATGATCATGCTGCCTCCCATGATGATCTCCCTGCCCTTCAAGGTGCTTCTCTTCGTGATGGCGGACGGCTGGAACCTGGTGATCGCCAGCCTGGTCACCAGTTTCCGGTAGGAGGCGGTCGCCGTGGAGGCCCTGAGCATCTCCGATGCCCTCCATCAGGCCATGTGGGTGACCCTCTTCGCCAGCCTTCCCCTGTTGCTGGTGGCCATGGTGGTGGGGCTCATCATCGGGATCCTCCAGACCGCCACGTCCATCCAGGAGCAGACCCTGGTGTTCATCCCCAAGATCGTGGCGGTGATCCTGGCGATGATCCTCCTGGGACCCTGGATGTGCCGACTGGTGGGGGACTACGCCACGTTCCTCTTTGAGTCCCTGCACCGCTTCGTCTCCTGATGCCCTACGAAGAGCTGGTGGACCTCCTCCTGGTGTACCTTCTGGTGGGGCTGCGCTTTCTTGGGCTCCTCTTCTCCAACCCCGTGTTCCTGGCTCCCGCCTGGCCCCTTCCTGTCCGATTCTGGACCGCCATGCTCCTGGCGGTGGTGGTGACCCCTGGGGTGGGCCTGTCCTATCCGGGGCCCCTTTTCGCCCATTGGGGATTCCTGTTCGTGGCGGCGGGGCGGGAGTTCCTCATCGGCGTGACCCTGGGGCTTTTCGCGGGGTTGCCCCTGTACGCCCTGCAGATGTCGGGTTTCTTCGAGGGAACCCAGATGGGGTTGGGGATCGCCACGTTCTTCGATCCCATGTCGGAGACCCAAGTGGCCCTCATCGGGCAGATGAAGTACCTGCTGGGTGTCTGGTTCTTCTTCCACTGGAACGGCCACCTGCTGCTCATCGAGGCGCTGACGGAGAGCCTGCGCCTGATCCCCCTGGCCAAGGGGACCTGGGGCGGGGGGGCGGCGATCCCCTGGGGGATCTGGCTCCAAAAGCTCTTCGTCCTGTCCCTTCAGATGGCCCTGCCCCTCTTCGGGGCCCTGCTGCTGGCGGACGTGGGGATGGGCTTCGTGGCCCGGACGGTTCCCCAAATGAACCTCTTCGTCCTGGGGATCCCCCTGAAGATCGGTCTGGGGCTGTTCATCCTGCTGGCGGTGCTGCCCCTGACGGTGGACCTGTTCCACAGCACCGTGGAGAGGGCGGTGGAAATGGCCCTGGAAGGTGCCCTGCTGTGGAAGTAGGGAAGGACGTCTCCCGCAAGGAGCGGGAAGGCCTTCCCGGTGGGAGGGACAGGGCGTCGTTCTCCCCTGCACGCCCCCTCCTGGATCTGCAGTTCTTCTCCGAGGAAAAGAGCGAGCCCGCCACCCCGCGAAAGCGCCAGAAGTCCCGGGAAGAGGGACAGGTAGTCCGCAGCCAGGACCTGGTGGCGTCGGTGATCCTCCTGCTGGGGCTCCTCATGCTCCTGATGTTCGGCTTGTTCACCGGGGAGCTGGTGGTGGGGCTGTTTCAGGACCTCATCGCCTACCTCCCCTCCAAGGAGATCCAGGGAGACCGATGGCTTGTCCTGCCCCTGACCCGCTCCTCCCGGGTGTTTTTCCTGAGCTGGCTGCCCTTGGGGCTGTGCTGCACCCTGGGGGCCCTGGGACTGATGGTCTACCAGGTGGGCTTCGTCCTGACCCCCAAGCCCCTCATCCCCAAATGGAACCGTCTGAACCCCGTGGAGGGGATGAAACGGCTGATCTCTATCCGCTCGCTGGTGGAGCTGGTGAAGGGGATCCTCAAGGCCCTGCTGCTCCTGCTGATCCTGTACTCCGCCCTCCGGAAGGACCTGGCGGCCCTCATCTCCACCATGCGCTATCCCTTCACCCAGGGCATGGGGGCGGTGGTGGACAAGATCTGGTCCTTGAGCTTCAAGATGGCCATGATGCTCTTCGTGCTGGGGCTCTTCGACTACCTGTACCAGCGTTGGGAGTTCGAGCGCTCCATTCGAATGTCCAAGCAGGAGATCAAGGAGGAGTACAAGCAGATGGAGGGGGATCCCCTGGTGAAGCGCCGCATCCGGCAGCGCCAGAGGGAGCTGGCCCAAAGGCGGATGATGGCGGAGGTTCCCAAGGCGGACGTGGTGATCACCAACCCCACCCACTTGGCCCTGGCTTTGCAGTACGATCGGGAGATCATGGAGGCTCCCCTTCTCCTGGCGAAGGGGGAGGGCTACATTGCCCGGAAGATCCGGGAGGTGGCGGAGGAGCACAAGATCCCCATCGTCCAGAACCCGCCCCTGGCTCAGGCCCTCTACCGGGAGGTGGAGGTGGGCGGGGAGGTTCCCGAGGCGTTCTACCGTGCGGTTGCGGAAGTGCTGGCCTTCGTGTACCGTCTGAAGGGGATCGGCCCAGAGAAATCATGAAAAGATAACGGAGGGTTCTCATGGCGGATTCAGCTGCGTCCCAGTCCCTATCGAAAAAAATGCTGCAGTACGCGGACATCGGCATCGCCCTGATGCTGGTGCTCATCGTGGGCATGATGATCATCCCCTTGCCCACGATGCTGTTGGACGTGCTGCTGGCCCTGAACATCACCTTCGGGGTGGTGGTCCTCCTCACCACGTTCTACGTCCACCAGGCCCTGGAGATCTCCGCTTTTCCCACCATCCTGCTCATCGCTACCCTGTTCCGTCTGGCCCTCAACGTGTCCACCACTCGACTGGTGCTCCTTCAGGGGTACGCCGGAGAGGTCATCAACGCCTTCGGCAACTTCGTGGTGGGGGGCAACTACGTGGTGGGAGGCGTGGTGTTCCTCATCCTGGTGGTGATCCAGTTCCTGGTCATCACCAAGGGAGCGGAACGGGTGGCGGAGGTGGCCGCCCGGTTCACCCTGGACGCCATGCCGGGCAAGCAGATGGCCATCGACGCGGACCTGAACGCGGGGATGATCGACGAACAGGAGGCCCGGAAGCGCCGCCTGAACATCCAGCGGGAGGCGGACTTCTACGGGGCCATGGACGGGGCCTCCAAGTTCGTCAAGGGAGACGCCATCGCGGGGCTCATCATCACGGTGATCAACATCCTGGGAGGTCTGGCCATCGGGGTCTTCCAGCGGGGCATGGAGCCCCAGCAGGCCCTGGGCACCTACAGTCTCCTCACGGTGGGAGACGGGCTGGTGGCCCAGATCCCCGCCCTGCTCCTCTCCACCGCTACGGGGATCATCGTCACTCGGGCGGCGGGGGAGAGCGATCTGGGGAGGGACATGGTCACCTCCCTCACCCGGAACCACCGACCCCTGTACATCGGCTCGGGGCTGCTCTTCGCCCTGGCGGTGGTTCCCGGACTGCCCACCATTCCCTTCGGGGTCCTGGGGGTGGGGCTGGCGATGATGGCCTACGGGATCCAGCGGGAGGGGAAGGTCCAGGAGCTGGCGGGACCGGCCAAGGGGGCGGGGCCTTCGGCGGGAGGCGGCGGGCCGCAGGGAGGCGGAGCCCCCGGCGGCGGTCCGACCCCGGCCCCGGGGAGCCCGGAGAACGTGCTGCCCCTGCTCACCGTGGACCCCATGGAGGTGGAGATCGGCTACGCTCTGATCCCCATGGTGGACCCCTCACAGGGCGGGGACATGCTGGAGCGCATCGGCACCATCCGGCGGCAGATGGCCATGGACCTGGGGCTGGTGGTGCCCCCCATCCGCATCCGGGACAACATCCAGCTCAAACCCACGGAGTACATCCTGCGGGTCAAGGGGTCGGAAGTGGGGCGGGGGGAGCTGCTGCCGGACCACTATCTGGCCATGAACACCAGCGGCAGCGACGACGTCCTGGTGGGCATCCCCACTACGGAGCCCGCTTTCGGCCTTCCGGCGGTGTGGATCTCCGCGGAGCTGCGGGAGCAGGCGGAGGGAATGGGCTACACGGTGGTGGACTGTCCCTCCGTGCTGGCCACCCACCTTTCCGAGGTCATCAAGCGCTACGGCGCGGACCTGCTCACCCGCCAGGAGGTGCAGAAGCTCCTGGACCTGGTGAAGGACAACAACCCCGCTGTGGTGGGTGAACTCACCGCGGCGCTGAACCTGGGGGAGATCCAGAAGGTTCTCCAGAACCTGGTGAAGGAGCAGGTGTCCATCCGGGATCTGGTGTCCATCTTCGAGACCCTGGCGGACCACGGGCGCTTCACCCGGAGCGTGGACTACCTTACGGAGCGCACCCGGGAAGCCCTGGCCCGGACCATCACGTTCCGGCTTCAGGACCGGGAGGGGGGCGTGGCGGTGCAGACCCTCTCCCCCCGTTGGGAGCAGCGCATCAAGGATTCCCTCCAGGGAGACCTGCTCCAGGGATGGCAGCTGGGCCTTTCCCCTCAGGAGATCCAGTCCCTGATTCAGACGGTGAGCGCTTCGGCGGAGCAGATGGCCCTGGGCGGCCTGACCCCGATCCTCCTGGTGCACCCGGACGTGCGGCTCATCGTGCGTCGCATCCTGGAGAGCGCCCTGCCCCAGGTGTTCGTGATAAGCTATAACGAAATCGCTCCTGGAGCGCAGCTGAAATCCTTGGGGATGGTGGAATGATGCGGGTGGATCGGCAGATCGAGTTCGAAGCGCAGGACGACGCGGAGGCCATCCAAGTCGCTCGGGAGCGCCTGGGGCGCGAAGCGGTCATCCTCTCCAGCCGTCTCGTCAAGCGGGGAGGGTTTCTGGGCCTGTTCCGCCGCAAGGCCCTCTGGGTGACCGCTGGCCTCCTGGACGAGGACCCGGCGGAGATCGCCAAGGAGAACCGGGAACGGCTCTTCGCCTTCCAGCAGCTGTTGGATGTGAAGAGGGCCGTCACGGGGCAGCCTCTGGCCCAGCCCCCCGCCCGGGAGCCCTTCGGGGGGCGCCCCGTGGCGGTGCTGGAATCCCAGCCCCCTGTCCCCCCCGTCCCGTCCCCCTCCCCCCTGGATCAGGCCCAGGCCCTTTCGTCCTACGCCTCCGCGTCCCGAGGCTCGGACCCGCAGATCCAGGCTCAGGTGGACGAGATCCGGGACGCCCTTTCCCGGGTGCTCCAGCGCATGGACCGCCCCGGGGAAGCTCCCGATCGCCTCGCTGCCGCCTCCTCGGACCCGGACTACCAGAAGCTGCTCCGCAGCGAGGTGGACCCGGAGGTGGCCTCCCGACTCCTGGAGGAATTCCACCGGGAGCCCGGGGAGAACCTGGCGGCCTGGCTCGCGGGACGCATCCCCGTGCTGGCTGCGGACCCCTGGAACGCCCTGGGGGGCAAGCGGATCATGTTCGTGGGACCCACGGGGGTGGGCAAGACCACCAGCATCGCCAAGATCGCGGCGATCCATTCCCTCTGGGAGGGACGGAAGGTGGTCCTGGTCACGGCGGATACCTACCGCATCGCGGCGGTGGAACAGCTTCGGACCTACGCGAAGATCCTGGGCATCCCCCTGGAGGTGGCCTTCGACCCCCAGGAGCTGGAGGGCATCCTGACCAAGCATCGGAACGCGGACCTGGTGCTCCTGGACACGGCGGGGCGCAGCCATAAGGACGCCAAGCGCATGGACGAACTCAAGGGTCTCCACGAGATCTTCTGCCCCGATGCGGTGCATCTGGTCCTGGCGTCGAACCTGAAATACCGGGACATGCTGGACGTCATCGACCGCATGGGGGTGGTGCCCCTCAAGTCCATCCTGTTCACCAAAATGGACGAGACCTCCACCTTCGGCCCGCTGCTCAACGTGGTGGAGGACTTCGACCTGCCCCTCAGCTTCTTCACCGTGGGGCAGAACGTCCCCAACGACATCGAAGTGGCGAGGGGAGACCGCCTGGCGGGACTGGTCGTAGGGGGGGATCGTCTTGGGGACTGTTGAGCAGACCCCGCAGGCGACCCAGGGGAAAGCCCTGGATCAGGCCGCGTCCCTTCGGGACCTGGTTTCCTCCCGGAAGAAGACCTCCTCCCGCTTCGAGGGACTGCGCTCCATCGCCGTGGTGAGCGGCAAGGGGGGGGTGGGGAAGACCAACCTTTCCGTCAACCTTGCCCTGGCCATGAGCGAGATGGGGTTTCGCACCGCCATCCTGGACGCGGACCTGGGGCTGGCCAACGCGGATCTCCTCCTGGGCATCGTCCCCCGGTACCACCTGGGGCACGTGATCCGGGGGGAGCGGGAGATCGACGAAATCCTCCTGCCCATCGGGGACAAGGTCTCCCTGATCCCCGGGGGCGCGGGGGTGCAGGAACTGGCGGATCTGGACGAGCAGCAGCAGTCCCACCTCATCGAAAAGCTCTCCGCCCTGGAGGGCAAGGTGGACGTCCTCCTGGTGGATACGGGGGCGGGGATCCACAAGAACGTGCTCTCCTTCGCCCTGGCGGCGGACCAGACGCTGCTTCTCACCACCACGGAACCCACCGCCATTCGGGACTGCTACGGGGTTCTCAAGTCCCTCACCCTGGTCTCTTCGGGGAAGCTGGACGTGAGCCTGGTGGTGAACATGGCGGGGAGCGACGAGGAAGCCTTCTCCGTGGCGGACCGGGTGCAGATGGCTGCGGGGCAGTTCCTGAACCTGGACATCCCCTACGTGGGCTACGTCCTGTGGGATCGATCCGTGGGGGACGCGGTGAAGCTCCGGCGTCCCTTTCTCCAGAACCAGCCCGACTCGGCGGCGGCGCGGTGCGTCCGGGTGGTGGCGAGAAGGCTCATCCGCAGCGGGTCCGAGCCGGAACAGGCTCCTGGCGGGCGGGGCCTCAAGGCCTTCCTGTTCCGCCTGAGCAAGCGGCTCCAGCTGAAAGGTTAGAACGCCCATGACGCCGGAGAAAGAAGACTCCACCCGCGGAGTCCGGATCGGGGCAAGAGGGGATTTTCGCATAGCCGCAGGACTCTACAAGGGCCACTACCCCACCCGGGTGGAGGACATGCGGGAGGACCTGCTGATCCTGGGGCACCCCATGTTCCGGGGAGCCCTTCTTCCCGTCTACCGGGACATGGAGTTCGAGCTGTTGGTGGAGGAGGAACAGGCGCCTCTTCTGATCAAGATGGTGGCAGTGCGTAGCGACCTCCGGGGAGCGGTTCCTCTCCTGTGGGGACGGCTTACCGCAAAGCCGGAGAAGGTGCAAAGACGCCGTTTCCTTCGGGTGGGTTGCTTTTTCGAGTTTTCCCTGTTCCCCTTGGACGTGGAGAGCCGATCTCCCCTGGAGGGAAGGTGGCTCACGGGACAGGCGGTGGACATCAGCCTCGGAGGGCTTCGTTTCCGGCTGGAACACCCCCTGGCTCTTCGGGAGCAGGACCGGTTCCTTCTGCGGTTGCCCCTGGGCCAGGAGGAGTACCCCGTGTCCGCGCGCTTGATGCGGGTGGGACGCTTCGGGGAAGCCTGGGATCTGGGTTCGGAGTTCGAGTCCCTGCCTCGCTGCGCGGAGAAGACCCTCATCGATTTCATTCGTGCCCAGGAGCGGAACGTCCGCTCAAACTAGGAGACGATCGACGATGCCTACGACGAAAAGGATCAGGGTGCTGGTGGTGGACGATTCCGCTTTCATGAGAAAAGTCATCGGGGACATCCTTGCGGAGGATCCCCGATTCGAGGTGGTCGCACGGGTTCGGGACGGGGAAGAGGCGCTCCAGCGCTGCGGAGAGCTGCGTCCCGACGTGGTGACCATGGATGTGGAGATGCCCCGGAAGAACGGACTCGAAGCGCTGCGGGAGATCATGCGCCTTTACCCCACTCCCGTGGTGATGGTCTCCAGCCTCACCCGAGAAGGGGCGGATACCACCTTCCAGGCCCTTGCGTCGGGGGCGGTGGATTTCGTCACCAAGCCCTCCGGGACCATTTCCCTGGACATGAAAAAGGTGGAGGACGAGCTGCGCCAGAAGGTCTGGGTCGCCAGCACCGTGGACCTGCGCCACGTCTCTCCCCGGGGGAAGGTCCCTCCTCGCGAGGTCCCCCGGGAGGAGAAGCCCGTATCCCGCCCCCCCCTCGCCTCTATGCCCCCGACGGTGTCCGAGAGGAGGCCCCATCGGGCAGAGCTTGCCCTGATCGCCTCCTCCACCGGGGGGCCTCGGGCCCTCCAGGAGGTCATCCCCGCCCTGCCGGGGAATTTCCCCGTCCCCCTCCTGGTGGTGCAGCACATGCCCCAGGGTTTCACCACCTCCTTTGCCCAGAGGCTCAACGAAATGAGCGCCCTGGAGGTGGTGGAGGGAGCCGACGGGCTCAAACCGCGGAAAGGGATGGCGGTGATCGCCCCAGGAGGCTATCATATGGTGGTGGAGAAGTGGGGTGGAGAGCTGGTTTGCCGTCTCTCCGACGCTCCTCCTCTCCGCTCCGTGAAGCCTGCGGCGGACATGCTGTTCCTCAGCGTGGCCGACGTGGTGGGCGGTTCGGCGGTGGCGGCGATCCTTACCGGAATGGGAAGGGACGGCACGGACGGGGCGAAGGCGATTCGGGACAAGGGCGGCATCATCTTGGCGGAAAGCCCGGAAACCTGCGTGGTGTACGGAATGCCTCGCGCCGCCGTGGAGGCGGGGATCGTCGAGGAGGTCCTTCCTCTCGCTTCCATCCCCGCGGCCCTGCATCGCTGGGTTTCCTGAGGGAACCGGTCCGTACTTCGAAAAATCCTGAACCTGGAGGCCGATAACCGATGACAAACATGGATATGAGTCAATATCTCGGCGCTTTCCTGGATGAAGCGACGGACCAGCTCAAGAACCTGAACGAACTCCTCCTCGCGGCGGAGCAGAACCAGCGGGACATGGGGATCATCAACGAGATCTTCCGGGTGGCCCACACCTTCAAGGGCATGTCCGCCACCATGGGCTTCGACAGGATGGCGGCTTTGACCCACGCCATGGAGGACCTCCTGGGACTCGCCCGAAGCGGGGAGCACCTCATCAACTCCGACGACGTGGATCTGCTGTTCAAGTGTCTGGACTCCCTGACGGAGATGGTGGACACCATCCGAGGCGGTGGCTCCGACAAGACCGTGGAGACCGAAGGTCTCCTGGAAGGCCTCCACCGTCGGGTCCACAAGATCGAAGAACACCCCGACGGGACGGGGGGCACGGAATCGGAGAGCCTGGAACTCACCCCCCAGGAGCGGGAGTGGGTCCAGGAAGCGAAGGTCCAGGGGATGTCGGTCTTCGAGCTTCACGTCACTCTGGATTCCTATTGCCTGCTCAAGGCGGCCCGTTCCTACATGGTGGTCACCCGGATGGGGGAACTGGGAGAACTCATCAAGACCCAGCCGGGGGTGGAGGACCTGGAGCGGGAGGCCTTCAACCAGGAATTCTGGGTCTACGTGGCCACCCACGAGACCCCGGAGAAGCTTCAGACGGTGGCCGCTGGCATCAGCGAGGTGAAGAGCGTGGAGGTCCGCCCCGTGGCGTTCGACGACCGTGGGGGACTCTCCATCGAGGCCATGACCATCACCCTGGAGTCGGAAGAGGAGGAGGAGGACGTGGCGGAGCGAGAAGCCCCTGAAGCGGCGGAGGTCAAGTCCGGTCAGCCTGCGGCGGCGGCCGCGTCTGCGGCGGCCCCCTCGGCCCCTGCGGCGGCGGCGAAGAAGAGCAGCCGTACGGTCCGCGTGGACATCGGACGTCTGGACAAGCTCATGAACCTGGTGGGCGAGCTGGTGATCGGCCGCGCCCGCATCGAACGCCTGGCCCTGGAGGCGCGCATCAAGGCCTTCGACGAACCCCTCTCCCAGCTGGGACGCATCTCCGGGGAGATCCAGGAGCTGGTGACGAAGCTCCGCATGGTCCCCGTCTCCATGGTCTTCGACCGTCTGCCCCGGCTGGTCCGGGATCTCTCCCGACAGATGGGCAAGGAAGTGAAGCTGGAGGTGGAGGGTCGGGAGACGGAGCTGGACCGTACGGTGATCGACGAGATCGGGGATCCCATGGTGCACCTCCTGCGGAACTCCCTGGACCACGGACTGGAGAGCCCGGAGGTCCGGGAGAAGAACGGCAAGCCCCGGGAGGGCACCATCACCGTGGCGGCCTACCAGGAGGGCAACGGGGTCATCATTGAGGTGCAGGACGACGGCAAGGGCATCGACACCGCCAAGGTTCGGGCCAAGGCGGTGGAGCGGGGCATCGTCAGCGCGGAGCAGGCTCAGCTCATGACCGACGAGGAGGCGATCCGCCTCATCCTGCTTCCCGGGTTCAGCACCGTGGATGTGGTGACGGACCTTTCCGGCCGCGGGGTGGGGATGGACGCGGTGAAGAACAAGGTGGAGTCCCTGGGGGGGCAGTTCCAGGTCTACTCCAAGGCCGGCGAGGGCACCCGGGTGCAGGTGCGCCTCCCCTTGACCCTGGCCATCGTGCTGGCCCTGCTCATCCGCGTGGGGGAGGAAACCTACGCCATCTCCCTGGAGAACGTGGAGGAAACCCTGCTGGTGCAGAAGAAGGAGATCAAGTATGTCCACGGAACCCCCGTCACCACCGTTCGGGGGGAGATCCTCTCCCTGTCCGATCTGGCGGGCATCCTCTCCACGGAAGTGGACCGGGAAGGGATCGAGGAACACCCCGTGGTGGTGGTGCGGGTGGGACGGGACCGGAGCCGCATCGGGTTCATCGTGGACGACTTCGTGGGGCAGCAGGAAATCGTCATCAAGCCCCTGGGCAAGCTGCTTCAGAAGGTCAAGGGCGTCGCGGGGGCTACCATCCTGGGTGACGGGAACGTGGCGTTGATCCTCGACGCGGCGTCCCTCTAGGGTGGGGTCGTCGATCCCACAAGGAAGAAGGCTGCGGGAAACGTCATGGGACTGAACCTAGAATCGTTCAGCAGCATCCAGATGGATGCGATCCGCGAGGTGGGAAACATCGGCGCCGGAAACGCCGCCACGGCCCTTTCCAAGCTTCTGGGCAGGGCGGTGGACATGGATGTTCCCGTGGCGGAACTCATCTCGGTCTACGAAATCGCGGGACACTACGGGTCTCCCGAGGCCCTGGCCTGCGGGGTCCTGATCCGGGCGGAGGGAGAGTTCTCCTGCAACCTCATCTTCCTCATGGAGGAGGAGGAGTCCGCCGCCCTGGCGGACCTTCTCATCTCCATGGACCTGAGTTCCGTGGACGACGAAGTGCGGATCCAGATCCGGGACAGCGCCCTGGCGGAGGTGGGGAACATCATCCTCGGCGCCTTCCTCAACGCCCTCTCCATGATGACCGGCTGGGCCCTTCCCGTCTCGGTCCCCGCGGTGGCCCACGACATGCTGGGTTCCATCATGGACGTGGTGGCGGCCACCTTCGGCATCCTGGGGGACACGGCTCTTCTGGTCAAGACCACCCTGCGCATCACCGACGTGGAGGGGGAGTCCAAGGGTACGGTCATCATGGTCCCCGATCCGGGGTCGCTGGAACTGCTGCTCCAACGGCTGGGGGTGCTGTAACCCATGTCGGCCGTCACGCACGTGGGCATGGCGGATCTCGTGTCCGTGAGGCATCCCGCGACGCTGGTCACCCTGGGCCTCGGTTCCTGCATCGGGTTGGTCATCTTCGACCCCAGCACCAAGGTGGCCGCCATGGCCCATATCATGCTCCCCGATAGCCGGGACGCCAAGGAGGTCCCCAAACCGGGGAAGTTCGCCGACACGGCGGTGCCCCTTCTCCTGGAGCACCTGAAGAACCTGGGGGCGGTGAAGGGGCAGCTGAAGGCCAAGATGGCCGGGGGCGCCCAGATGTTCAACATCCCCGGAAAGGACAACAGCCTGTTGGCGGTGGGATCCCGCAACGTGGAGGCCACCACGGCGATGTTGGCCAAGCACGGCGTGCCCCTCGTGGCCTCCGACGTAGGAGGGAACAAGGGACGCAGCGTGGAGTTCAACACGGAGACCTGGAAGCTGCTGGTCAAAACCTTGGGGACGGGCTCTCAGGAACTCTGACGAGCCCTTAGGGGGAAGAGATGGAACAACAGGACACCACACCCAACCTGGATCCCGTCGAACTTCCTGTGGCGTCTCCCTCGGCGGCGGCATCGCCTCAGCCCCCGGCTCCCGCGCCGGGGCCGCCCCCGAGCCTTACGTCTCTGTTGCCCGACAGTGCCTTTACGGAGTTGTGCACCCTGCTCCGGTGCAGCCGGGCGGATGTGGAAAGCGCCATACGGGCGTCCCGGGTGGACCCGGAAGAGGCCGTGGCGATCCTTCACGCCGCCGCCCCGACCTACGTGGCCGTCAAGGGGCGTTTCGAAGCCCGCAAGCGAGGGGATCTCAACGGGGGCTTCTGCATCGTGGCTGACGGCATCTCCGGCCAGGTCCTGGACACCACCTTCTGGGTGGGCCCCCAGGCCCTGCCGGAGGCGTTTCAGGTCCAGGCCAGCTGGGAATCCGTGCGCTCCACCCTGCGTCAGATCCCGGTGCTCCCGGAGAGGACCATCTGGCGGCAGCTGGAGCAGCTTTTGGAGCGCCTCCTCCCCCCCACGGCCCTGAACCTCCTCTTCCGGGATCCCGAGGCTCTTCAGGCCAAAACGGCGGCCCTCAAGGACGGCCTGAGCCACACCTTCCGGGTCGATTTCGTCTGTTCCCTCCAGGTCGAGCGGTTCCATCGGCTTCGGGTAGACCTGTCTCCTATTGCCGCCGCTCCTCCTCCCGAATCCCCCCCGCCCCAGGTCGTCCCCAAGGGCCCGGAGATCGTGGAGATTCGCGTCACCTGCCGCCCCCACCTGGACCCGGTGAAGGGGAGGCCCCTCAAGGAGCTCAAGGCGGGAGACCTGGTCCAGGTGGTGGTGGAGGAGACCACGGGGCTGGGGCGTCTCATCGCCCGGGTCCTGGCGCGGACCGGGCGGGTTCCCTCCTTCCCCGTGGAGAGCACCGAGGCCATGCCCAGCGGGGACGTGGTCGTCCGCCTCTCCATCTCCGAAGGGGTGCACGGAGTCTTCAAGATGTCCGGGGACGTCCGCATCCGCATCCTCCCCAAGGAACCCCTGCTCCCGCGTCTGTCTCTGTGGAATCCTGACTCCAGTCTGGGCCTGTTCTTTCTTGTGGTGGCCTCCGGGCTCCTGCTTCTGGCCGTGATCCTGTACCTGGTCCGTTGAGGAGGCGTTTTGGTGGGTCACGAGGATAACCAGCTCTGGGAAGATTATCGCAAGGAGCCCTCTCCGGAACTCAAGGAGAGGTTGGTGCGCCGTTACCTGCCCCTGGTGCGCTATGTGGCGGGGCGCATGGCTGTTTCTCCTCCCCCGGGGCTCGACTTCGAGGATCTGTTGAGCTTCGGGGCCATGGGGTTGTTGGATGCCATCGAACGGTTTGACCTGGACCGGGGGTTCTGTTTTCAGACCTTCGCGGTGCCTCGGATCCGGGGAGCCATCCTGGACGAGCTGAGACGCTACGATTGGATTTCCCGAACCGGAAGGGAAAAGCTGCAGAAGCTGGAGCGGACCGTGGAGCGATTTGCCCGGACTCAGGGCAATCCGGACGACGAAACCCTCATGGATGCCCTGGGAATGAACGAAAAAGCATATAAGGAGCTTCTGGAGATCGCCAGCCGTTCCTACGTGGTGTCCCTGGACGAGGTCTTGGCCCTGGAGGACGGGGATGTGCAAAGGGAGGGCATCCTGGAGGACGATGCCCCGTCGCCTTTGGACCGGATGGAGCAGAAGGAAGAGGTGGACCGGGTCCTGGCCGGGCTTTCGGAGCTTCCGGAGCGGGAACGCCTTCTCATATCTCTGTACTACTACGAAGGGTTGACCCTCAAGGAAATCGGCGGCGTCCTGGGCGTCACGGAATCCCGGGCTTCGCAACTGCACGGACGCGCACTGGCTTTGCTTCGGGCAAGGTTGGCGTCCCAATAGGGGAGAGGATTTCTATGTCGGATCAGGGCTTCGAGCTGCAGGTTCGGAAGGAAGGCATCTTCGTCAAGATCCTCCCCGATGAGGGGGGGAGCCTGGCGGAGATTGCGGCCTATCTGCGGGAACGCCAGATTGAGGACTACGACGGCCAGGCGCTGCTCAAGGCTCTCCAGGAGCGACCGGCCGAACCGGTCCGCATCGCCGACCGCAGACCGGAGCTGGACCGCCCCGCGGAGATTCAGGTCCAGATCACGGAAGACGCCCTCTCCTGCAGCCTCCGCATCCTTCCTCCCCTGGGTCCTTTGCCCTGGCCAAGCGTGGACGCCCTCAAGACCTTCCTCAAGGAACACGGGGTGGTGGAGGGGGTGGACGAAAAGGCCCTGGCGGATCTGGCAAACCAGAAGATCGCCAAGCAGTGGGTGCGCGTCGCTCAGGGACGTCCCCCCGTCCACGGCAAGGATGCGGCCATCGACTACAAGATCGACCTGCACCAGCTGCGCCCCCGGGACGTGGGGGAGAGCCGGGTGGACATGCGGGAGCTGGGGACGGTGGTCAACGTCCTGAAGGGCCAGGAGCTGGCGGAGAAGACCCCTCCCGTGGCGGGAGAGGAGGGGATCACCGTCCTGGGCAAGGTGCTCAAGGCCCAGCAGGGAAAGGACAAGAACCTCCCCTCGGGGTCCAACACGGTGGTTTCCGAGGACAAGCTCCACCTCTTCGCCGATGCGGACGGCCACGTGTCCGTCAAGGACGGGAAGCTCCACGTCTCCCCCCTCTTCGAGGTGAAGGGAGATGTGGACTACGGGGTGGGCAACATCCAGTTCGTGGGCCCCGTCCTGGTCAAGGGTGCGGTGCGGGAGGGCTTCGAGGTCCATGCGGGGGGAGACCTCTTCGTGGAGGGGGTGGTGGAGGGAGCCACCCTTTCGGCGGAGGGAAACCTGCAGATCAAGATCGGGGTTCGGGGCATCGGCAAGGCGGACCTGCAGGCCAAAAAGGACGTGAACTGCGGCTACATCGACCAGGCCCGGGTCCGTGCGGGGGGCGACGTCCACGTGGGGGAGGCCATCATCCACAGCGACGTGGGGGCCCGAGGCATCGTGGAGGTCCTGGGAAGCAAGAAGGGACAGATCGTGGGCGGCAAGATCCAGGCGGGACAGGAAGTGGTCTGCGAGACCCTGGGAAGCGAGATGGGAACCCGAACGGAGGTGAGCGTCGGCGTCCTCCCGGAGCTGGTGGAGGAGCGCAAGCGCCTTTCGGAGAACCTCAAGGAACTTCAGGGCAAGATGGCGGAGGTGGAGACCAACCTGGGCTACCTGAAGAAGCTGGAGTCGGGGAACATGCTGGACGACCAGAAACGGGGACTCATGGTCCGCCTCACCAAGGCGAAGTTCCAGCTTCAGGCCCAGTTGGGCATGATCAATGACCGGCTCAAGGCTCTGGACGGGGAAATGGAGCGCAGCAAGCTCTCCGGCCGGGTTCGGGTGCGGAACATCTGCTACCCCGGGGTCAGCGTGACCATTCGAGGGATGACCTACGTGGTCCGGGAGACCCAGCGTTTCGCCTGCTTCCTGGTGGATGCGGGAGAGATCAAGGTCAAGTCCTTCGAGTAGCCTGGGAGGTGATGTCCCCGTGTCTC
This sequence comes from Aminomonas paucivorans DSM 12260, assembly GCF_000165795.1. Lineage (NCBI taxonomy): Bacteria > Thermotogati > Synergistota > Synergistia > Synergistales > Synergistaceae > Aminomonas > Aminomonas paucivorans. The sequence goes on from NZ_CM001022.1 coordinate 967,341, forward strand.
TGAGACCCATCGACTGGCAGCTCACCATGTGGAACGTGGAGCAGAAGGCCCCGGAGGTCCGGGACCGTCAGGCTGCGGTGGTGCCTGCGGCGCAGCAGCAGGAAGCGGAGAAGGATGCCCAGATCCGCCAGCAGCAGGTGCAGCAGTCGGACGAATCGGGCACCGACAGGCCTCTGGAGGATGCCAAGGACAAGCCGGATCGAGAGAAGGGCCGGGGGGGCAGGAAAAAGGCCTCTCCCCAGGGGCAGGGGACCCAAGCGGCTTCGAGCGAGAAACGGACCTCCTCCGACGGGGGCGGGTTCGACTTCTACGCCTGACGCGGAAAGAGGGATGGCATGGCAGAACGTGGTGGCCCCGTTCTGGGGTACCTGTTGGTGGAGGACCGGGAAGGGGTCTTCGAGGGCGCGGCCCTGGTGGTGGATACCCGGGGGATTCCCCTGGACTTCCGGTACACCGAACCGGTCCGCCCGACCCGGCTGGAGCGGATTCTGTACGGCAGCGCCCTGGACGTCTACCTCCGGGAGGATGTCCTCCTGAAGAACCTGGTGGAATCGGTGGAGGCCAAGCCCACCCTGTGGATCCTGCGGGATCGGGACCTGCTCCGCGCTGCCCGACGACATGCCAAGGTGGCTGCGGTGTGCCTGGAGAGCACCAGCGCTTCCCCCCTGGACCAGGTGGGGATTTTGGAGCCCCAGGGAGACAGGACCACCTTTCTCCTTCAGGCCGACCCCATCAGCGCCCCCTTCCGCCTGGCGGTGACGGAGGATCAGCTTTCCCAGACCCAGAAGATCTCCGCGGATCTGGTGGCGGCGGCGGAGGAGATGGAGCTGGGGGAACCCTTTTCCCGCATGGGCAAGGCCCTGGAATCCATCCGGGAGCACGAACCCCTGTAGGTCATGGAAGAAGCTCTGGAAAAGCTGGCGAGGCATCTGTCTCGGGCCTTCTGGGGGAGGATCGTGGTCCGTCCCCTGTCGTCCTCTCGTGACCTGGAGGTGCGGGACGCCCTGGTTTCCCGAGAGGCGAAGGTCCAGCCCCTTCGGGCGGAAGCTCGGGTGGCCGCGGCGGGTTTCGCCCAGTGGCGGCGCATGGAGGTCCGAACCTGCGGTGCCTGGCTGGGACGGGCCGGGGCGCTGCGCGTCCGGGGAGGGCCCTTGGCGGACCTGGGAAGCGGAGGCGCACCGTCCTTCCGCCAAAGGGTGAAGCGGGTCGTCCTGGGGTGGCGTCTGCGGATTCCCTCGGAAACCGAACGGATTCGCCTCCTTCCCCAGGAACGCTCCAATCGGCTTGCCTATCTGAAGAACCTTCCCCATCCCGAGGGGGCTAGTCTCCTGGCGGCGTTTTCCCCTATAATCGAGGGGCTTGTAGTGAAGAGCGTACTGGACAAGCGTTCGGGGAAACTGTGGGTGTGGTATCGGTCCTCCCGAACCCGGGAATTGCCGAAACACCTGGCACTGCTGAGGGTAGGGGCGGATCGGGAAAACCCGCTTCGGTGGGTTTGGCTTCCGGCGCGAAAGGGTGTCTCCGGGAAGGGAACGGAGGCAAAGGGGCAGCACTGAGGAAACCAACAGGTGGAGGGTCGAGCGGCACATGGCGGAAGAAAAGACGGTGACGACGCCCGCAGTCAGCGTCGGGGAGGTCGTTTCGGGAACGGTGGAGCATATCGCCCCGTATGGAGCCTTCATCCGGCTGGAGACGGGACAGAAGGCGATGGTCCACATCTCGGAGTTGGCGCACAGTTACATCAAAAAGGTGGAGGACGTGCTCGAACTCCAGCAGAAGGTGACCGCCAAGGTCATCAAGATCGACGAGCGAGGGCGCATCGACCTCTCCATCAAGGCGCTACAGCCCCGGGAACCCCGACAACCCCGCAGCAGCGAGGGCGATTTCGAGCGGAAGCTGTCCTTCTTCATGAAGACCAGTGACGAGAAGATCGCCGACCTGAACAGCAAGCTCAAGGACGCCCGGGGAGGCAAGCGCAAGCCGGGCAAGAAGTGACGTCGTTGTGGCAGGTCATCCCGCCGGGGGGCAACCGCCCCCCGGTTTTTTATCGCCCCCCCACCCCGGAGGAGGTCCGGTTTCTGCGGGAGGGTCGAGGGGGTAAGGTCTACAACCCCCAGTGGGTTCTGGGAATCCCCCGGTGCTGTCCCTGGGGTTACCCCCAGGTGCTTCTGTGCCGTCCCCTCAACCCCAAGGGTCCCTTCCCCACCACCTTCTGGCTGGTCTGCCCCTTCCTTTCCCGTCGTTGCGGGCAGCTGGAATCGGAGGGAGGGGTGCGCCGCCTGGAGACCCGCATGGCCCGGGATCCGGAGCGGATGCGGCGGCACCACCTGGACCACGCGGCCCTTCGGGGCTCCCTCCTGACCCCGGAGGAGAACCGATGGCTGCGGCGGAACCGTCCGGAGTGGTGGCGTTCCCTGTGGAGCCGGGGGCTGGGGGGAATCGACTTCCTGCACGGGGACGGGGGCGCCAAGTGTCTTCACCTCCACACGGCCTCCTGGCTGGGCTGGGGAACCCACCCCTTCTCCTCCTGGCTTGCCGCCCAATTCCCCCGGACCCATTGCGACTCTCCCCTGTGTTCCGGGGAGTGACCGAAGGAGGAGAAGCCCATGTGGAAAGGTCGCTTCCGTGAGGAAACGGACGTGCGCGTTCAGGAGTTCACCCAATCTCTGGACCTGGACTGGAGGCTCGCCCCCTGGGACCTCCGGGGCAGCGAAGCCCACGCCCGGATGCTGGCCCGAACGGGGATCCTGACCCCGGAGGAGGGAGAAGCGATCCTCCAGGGGCTGGAGACCCTTCGCAGGGAGCTGGAGGCGGGGAAACTGGCCCCTCGGGTGGAGCTGGAGGACGTGCACATGAACCTGGAGGCCCGGCTCACCGAGCTGGTCGGGTCCGTGGGAGCCAAGCTGCACACGGGAAGAAGCCGCAACGATCAGGTGGCGGTGACTCTGCGCCTCTACCTGCGGGACCGATTGGAGGGCATGGTGGACGCCCTTCGGGGCCTCCTGGAACAGCTCCTCCTCCAGGCAGAGCGCCACGAGGACGTCCTGATTCCCGGCTACACCCATCTCCAGCAGGCCCAGCCCATCCGACTGGGACATTACTGGATGGCCCACTTCTGGTCCTTCCTCCAGGATGCGCGGCGGCTGGACTTCGCCCGGGAATCCCTTGCTCTGTGTCCCCTGGGGGCGGGAGCCCTGGCGGGGTCCACCCTGCCCCTGGACCGGCACGCCACCTCCTGGGAGCTGGGTTTCCAGGGGCCCACCCAGAACAGCATGGAGACCGTGGGGCAGCGGGACAGCCTCCTGGACATCCACGCCTTCTGCCTGGGAGTGGCGCTGCACGCCAGCCGCCTGGCGGAGGATCTGATCCTCTATGCCACCCAGGAGTTCGGCTGGCTGCGCCTTTCCGACGGCTTCTGCACCGGATCCAGCATGATGCCCCAGAAGAAGAACCCCGACGTGCTGGAGCTGATCCGCGGCAAGACCGGGGGCGTCCTGGGGAGGCTGGTGGACCTGGCGACCAGCCTGAAGGGGTTGCCCATGACCTACAACCGGGACCTGCAGGAGGACAAGAGGGGGCTCTTCGCGAGCCTGGACGGGGTGGAGCGGGTCCTGGAGATCCTTCCTCCGCTGCTGGACGGCATTGCCATCGACGAGGACCGGGCCCTGGCGGGATTTCGGGACGGCCTCGCCCTGGCCACGGACGTGGCGGAGTACCTGGTGGTCCGGGGGGTCCCCTTCCGCCTGGCTCACGAAAAGGTGGGCAAGCTGGTTCACTGGTGCCTGGAGTCCCGGAGGGATCTGCCCTCCCTCTCCCTGGCGGAATGGCAGTCCCTGATCCCGGAGGTGGAGGAGGACCTGCTCCCTCTGCTGGACCTGCGGGTGTCCGTGGACCGGAGGAAGACCTTCGGGGGTACGGGGATCTCGGAGCTTCGCCGGCAGAGGGCCGCGGGAAGGCGCAGCCTGCAGGTCTGGATCAGTCGTTAGACCCTTCGGGGCCGTTCCCTTGACTTGTGCCCGCATTTCTGTAAAATGATCCGACGTGAGCGAGCCGTTAGCTCAGCTGGTAGAGCACCGGACTTTTAATCCGGGTGTCGTGGGTCCGAATCCCACACGGCTCACCAAAACGTAGCGTTCGGTCCCATCGTCTAGTGGCCTAGGACACCGCCCTTTCAAGGCGGCGGCACGGGTTCGAATCCCGTTGGGACCGCCACAAGCCGGCGTAGCTCAGTTGGTAGAGCAGCGCACTCGTAATGCGCAGGTCGGCGGTTCGAGTCCGCCCACCGGCTCCAGAAGACTTCCGAGAGGCCCGCCCACCGAGTACCCTGGTGGCGGGCTTTTCGCGTGTCCGAGGGAGGTGCGGACCCGGGGAGGTGGGGCACCGGACCCCTTCGGGGGAAGAGGGGAGGAAGACGGGGACCGTGGAGACGAGGATTGTGCTGGTGCGTCATGGAAGGACCGCGTGGAACCTGGACTACCGCTATCAGGGAAGGTCCGACGTCCCCTGCGACGAGCAGGGGTTGGAGCAGACGCGAAGAGCCGTGGCGCGCCTTGCGGGGTGGCGCCCCGAGGTGGTGTTCACCAGTCCCCTCTGCCGGGCCCGGTGCCTGGCCGAGGGGCTGACGGATGCGTTGGGACAGGAGGGTCCCGTGGTGGACCCTCGGCTCACGGAGCTGGACTTTGGGGATTGGGAGGGGCTCACGGTCCAGGAGATCCAGGAGCGCTACAAGGAGGCCTACAGTCGCTGGCGCCTGGCTCCCTTCGACTCCTCGCCCCCCGGAGGGGAGAGGGCGGAGGAGATCGTGGGACGCATCGAGGCGTTCCTTCGGGAGGCGAGGCTGGATCGGTTTGCCCGGTGCGTCGTGGTGGGGCACGGCTACTCCCTTCGCGTCCTGGCCGCGCTCCTGCTTCGGGCCGGCCGGTGCGGCTGCGTCTGGCGGATGCGCCTGGACAACGGTTCCCTCTCCGCGGTGGACCTGTGGAAGGAGATCCCTCTCCTGGCCTTCTCCAACGACACCCTGCACCTCCACCTCCCGGAGGACCACCCCCCCCTTCCCTTGCCTCGGTAGTCCTCGGTAGTCCCTCCGTAGCGGGGATGCTAGAATGGGGGGCGTGTTCCGGAACCCGGAAGGGGGATTGACGGTGGAGGCACCATCCGGCTTGGTTTCCGGCAAGGCTTCCCTGGAACCGGAGGAGGAGGAACGTCTCTGGTCGCGTTGCTGCCAGGGAGACGAGGAGGCCCGGGAAAGGCTCATCCTCGCCTATCGGCCCCTGGTCTTCTGGCTTGCGAAGCGCTTTCGCGTCCCCTACGGCACCTACCCGGACCTGGTCCAGGAGGGGATGTTGGCCCTGATCTTCGCGGTGGACCACTTCGACGCCCTCCGGAAGAACCGTTTCATCACCTACGCCTACTACCGGGTCCGAGGGAGGATGATCAACTTCCTCCAGCGGGTGGAAGCCCGGGCTCCTCAGCCCTGGGACGAGGAGGACCTGGAGCGGGAAGCTCCGGTGGCCTACGAGGATCTGGAATGGAAGGTGGACCTTGCGGACGGTCTGAAGGGGCTTCCCTCCCGGGAGGCGGAGGTGATCACCTCCCTGGTGGTGGAGGGACGACGGGCCGCGGATGTGGCGAAGGAAAAGGGCTTCGACGTGAGCCACGTCTACCGGATCCAGAGAAAGGCGCTTCAGAAGCTCCGGTCGTGGTTTCAACAGGAGGGGGTCACAAATCGTTCCTGAGAGGGGATAACAATGTTGTTTGCCCCTGGGAGGGATGAGCATGGACGTGCAGCTGACCCGAATCCAGCGCTGGCTGGACCGCCTGAAGGAGGCCTGCCGCAGGGAGTCCTGGCATTCTGCGGTGGCGGAGGCGGAGTGTCTGGAAGCGGAGGTCCGCGAAGCCCGGGAGGCCCTGTGGCACCGCGCCGAGGCGGAGGTGGGGGGAGAGGTTTCCCCCAGCCCCTGGAGTCGGTTTCGCGTCTTCGCCCGGGGCCTCGCCCTGTCTCTGGTAGCTCTGGGGAGCGTTGCCCTGCCCCTGTCCCTGGAGGCGGACCGCCCGGCGGACTTTTCCTCGTCCTTGGCTCAGGGGGATCTGGAGTGGATCACCCCGGACGAACAGCAGCTTCTTCAGGCGTTGAGACGGACGCTGAGCGAACAGGGAGCCGGGCGGGGAGCCCCTTTGCCCCCGGCCTATGCGGTTTCGGAGCGCCCCTCCAGCACCCTGCCCCAGGGGAGTGCATCGGCACCTCCGGGGCGAAAGGTCCCTTCGGGCCTCACCGGCCAGGGGGCTCCGCGACCCGGGAAGGCTCAGGGGGTGGAGACGGTTCCCCTGGAAGAGGTCCTGGCGCTCCTGCAGGTGGGCCAAAGGGCTCTTCGCACGGAGGAACGGCCGGTTCGCACGGATCCCTGATCCCGTCCTTCGGACGGACGGGGCGCCTAACGAAGAGAGGATGTGGTTGGAGCGTGAGGGGATACAAGGCGTTGCTCTGTCTTGCCCTGCTGGTGTGTTTTGCGGGATGTGCCTGGGCCCAGACGGCTCCCGTTTCCGTCGATACTCCTTCTCCTGCGGCGGGGGTTTCCGCCGATGCCTCGTCGCTTCCCCCGGGGGAGGGCTCTCCTGCCCCCACATCGTCCCCCGTTCCCTCTCCCCAGACGGAAGCCCCGAAGGGACCTCCCGTGGTCTCCATGGACGTGGAGGGGAACCGGACCGTGGTGGCTTCCCACATCCTGAGCGTGGTGTCCACCAAGGTGGGGGACCCGGCGGATGAGGAAGCCCTCCGCAAGGACGCGGAGGCCATCTATGAGCTGGGCTTCTTCTCCGTGAGCGAGGTCAAGTCTGTCCCCCAGTCCGGGGGGATCAAGGTGACCTTCGTGGTCCAGGAAAACCCGGAGGTTCAGGAGCTTCGGTTTACCGGCAACACGGTCTACAGCCAGGACCAGCTGAGGGCGCTCTGCTTCACCTCCCCCGGCTCAGTGTTCAACCGGGTCTTCTTCCGCAACGACCTCCAGCGCATCAAGGAAAAATACCAGAAGGACGGGTACGTCATGATGCGCGTGCAGGACGTGCAGATCCAGGACGGGGTGGTGGCCGTGACCATCCTGGAGCCGCGCCTGGGGGAGATCATCATCCAAGGGAACAAGAAAACCAAGGACTACGTCATCCGGCGACAGCTGAAGCTGAAGCAGGGAGACCTGTTCAATGCCACCATTTTGCGTCATTCCCTGAACCGCATCCAGGGGATGGGTTACTTTGAGGACGTCAACGTGGGGTTCGAGCCCAGCGAGAACCCGTCGGTGGTGAACATGGTCCTCACTGTGGAGGAAGGGCGGACCAACAAGATCGGCTTCTCCATCGGCCACGGCTCCCAGAGCGGCTGGAGCGGGGGCATCAACTACCAGGACACCAACTGGCAGGGGCTGGGTACGAAATTCTCCGTGGGATTCGAGACAGGGAATCGAGAGCAGTACTGGGCTTCCTACGAGCAGCCTTTCATGGACCAGGAGACCTATGCCTGGAAGGTGGGAGCCTACAAGCGCAAGTGGGAGGAACAGGACGAGTACGAGAAGGGTCAGTGGAAGTTCCAGTACGACCAGGAGAAGACCGGCGCGTACGTGGGAGTGGGGAAGAAGTTCAAGGGGAACGACCAGCTCAGCTGGTACCTCACCCTGGACTGGCATAAGGTGGAAAACACCATCCTCTCCGGGGACGTAACACCCCAGGACCTGGTGGAGCTGGAGGACGGGACGAACTTCTCCGTCACCGGATCCCTGACCCGCAACACCCTGGATCCCTACCTGAGCTATCCCCGGGGAGACGTGGAGATCCTCTCCGTGGAACAGGGCATCGCGGCCCTGGGGGGAGACTGGGACTACACGAAGTACTGGCTGGAGGCGCGTTACTATACCCCCCTGTTCGGGCTGATGGATTTCCTGGAGATGGATTTCGGCTTCACGGAGGACAACCCCCTGCTCTTCGCGGCCCGGGTGCGGGCGGGGTCCTCCAGTGGCACCGTCCCCTGGGCAGAAATGTACACCCTCGGCGGCGCCGACACCCTCCGAGGCTACGACGACGACTACTACCGGGGTGAAGAGATGCTTCTGGGGAACTTCGAGCTGCGCATCCCCATGGAGCAGAACCTCTCCCTCGTCTTCTTCTACGACGTGGGAAAGGCCTGGAAGAAGTCCCTGGGGGAGAGCTTCAGCTTCTCCGATCTCCAGTCGGACAAGGGTATCGGGCTTCGCGTGAAGACCCCCATCGGCAATCTCCGGGTGGACTTTGCACAGGGTGATGACGAAAACCAGACCAACTTCGGCTTCGGAGAAATGTTCTAAGACGAGGTCCCGGGTCTTCCGGAGGGCCGCGGCAGTGTGTGCCGTGGCCCTCCTTTTGGTGGGCCTTCCCCGCCTCTGCTTTGCCCAGGCCCTGAGGGTGGAGGGAGTTCCCCCCTGGCTTGCGGTCCCGGCTCAGAAGAGCCTGGAGGCGGTGTGGCGGGAGATCCCCTCGTCCCAGGAGAGGGAAGTGCGTCTGCGCCTCCTGGAGGTAGTCGCGTCCCGGCTGTTTCAGGGGTATCGTCTGGAGCGCCCTCAGCCCCAGGAGACCGGCCGGTCGGCCTCTGAGGGGTGGACCCTGACGCTCCGGGCGGTGGCGCCGTGCCCTCGGTGGGTGGTGGAGCTTCGCCCGGGGGACTGGTCCGAACCGGTGGCTTCGTGGATCCTTGCAGATCTTTCCGGTCTGGCGGAGCAGGTGGAACGGGGTCTGGAGGGAGTCCCCCCGGAGGCGTTCTCCTGGGGGGACCAGGCCTTCTTCGGGTGGGTCTCGGGGCTTCTGTCCCCCCTCCTTCCGGGCTGGAGGGCGAGCCCGGAGGTCCGTAGGGAGGGAGACCGAGTGAAACTGATCCTCCACCTGCGCCCGGAACCGCCCCTGGTGCTGGCCCTGACCCCCCGGATCAGCTCCTCCTCCCTTCCCACCCTGTTGCACTCGGAGCTGAAGGAGGACCTCATCCGGGGCCTTTCTCCCTTCGTGGGGGTCCCGGTGCCCTACTTCCGCAAGCACCGGGAGGAGGCGGAATCCTGGGCGGGGAGCCTTTTCGAGGATTCCAACCTGGCCCGCCGGGCTCGGATCACCACGGAGGCGCACGCCGTTCCGGCCCAGATCGCCACGGTGGACGTGAGGCTGGAGAGTCGCCGTTACACCGTGTGGGCCTGGGCTGCGGCCTACTCGGGCACGGAGGATCGCTCCACGGAAGTGGGGCTCCACGTGGGCAGACGGGTCCAGCTGTTCCCCCGCTGGGACATGGAGGGGTACGGGGAATGGGTGGTGGAAGGGGTCCGAGGGGATCTGGAAAGCCGATGGGGGCTGCGCTGGTCTCCCTGGGGGGACGTGTGGCTCGGGGGGGAGCGGGTCTACCCGGGAGGAGCCTGGTGGGGGCGGTTCCAGGTGGATCCGCGGCTCCACAAGCCCTACGTCTGGGCGCGGTTCAGCGAGGATGGAGAGACCCAGGGGGCCCTGGGGTGGCGCCTCACGGAGTACCTGTCCCTGGAGCTGCACTACGATTCCCGGGACGGGGATCCCTGGAGCCTGCGCACCATCGGCAACCTGTAGATTTGGGGTTTTCCACAAGGCGAAGATTGGGGATCGGGGGCTTGAGGGATGACGCTTGGTGAGCTGGCGGTGTGGGTCGGGGGCCGATGCGTGGGAGATCCGGGAAGGCCGATCCGGGGGCTGTGCGTCCCCGATGGGCCAATTCCCGGGCACGTCCTGGTCCTTCGGGGAACGAGGTCCCTCGCGGACCTGGACCCGGAGGTGGGAGTGGTGGCCCAGGAGGACCGATTCCCCCTGGAAGCATGGGGTGTGGCGGTGGGAGACGTGGAGGAGGCCTGGCCGAGGGTGTTGGGGGCCTTCGTCCCCTCCCGCCCCTACGAGGGGGTCCACCCCTCCGCGGTGGTCCACCCGAACAGCCGCGTCGCCCCGGGGGTCCATTTGGGTCCGGGGTGTGTGGTCGGTGAGGGCTGCTGCGTCGGGGAAGGTTCCTGGCTGCAGGGGCAGGTCTACCTGGGGCGAAACGTCCGGGTCGGGAAGGACTGCGTCCTGGAGGCGGGGGTGGTGCTCCAGGACGGCACGTTTCTGGGGGATCGGGTGCTGATCCACAGCAACGCCGTGCTGGGGGCCGACGGGTTCGGGTTCCGCCGGGACGCCGCGGGGCGGCAGGTCAAGATCCCCCAGGTGGGCACGGTGGTGGTGGAGGACGACGCGGAGATCGGGGCCTGCTCCACCGTGGATCGGGCCACGGTGGGCGAGACCCGCATCGGCAGAAGGGCCAAGCTGGACGACCACGTCCACGTGGCCCACAACTGCGTCGTGGGAGAGGACTGCATCCTCGTGGCCTTCGCGGGGCTGGCGGGAAGCGTGACCCTGGAGAACGGGGTCATCCTGGCGGCGCAGAGCGGGGCGACGGACCACGTGCGCATCGGCGCCGGGGCCGTGGTGGGGGGGCGAGGGGGGGTCCTCAAGGACGTCCCTCCCGGGGCCTTCGTCTCCGGTTTCCCCGCCCGGGACCACCGGGAGGAGATGAGGAGCCAGGGGTGGCTTCGGCGCCTGCCGGATCTGGCGGATCGGCTCAAGGAACTGGAGAGGCGTCTGAAGGCGCTGGAGGAGGCTTCCTCGTGAGGCGGAGGGCGACCCTGTCCTCCCCGGTGGAGTTTGCCGGGACGGGGCTCCACGGAGGGAAGCCCTGCCGGGTGCGGGTGGAACCCTCCGAGGAGAGGGGGCTTTGGTTTGCCCGATCGGGAGGGGACGAGAGCCTCCTGGAGGCGCACTGGAGCTTTTCCGCCCGCCGGTCCGGCTTGGCCTTCCCCGGGGGCGGGGAGATGCAGACGGGGGAACACCTCCTGGCGGCTCTCTGGGGCCTGGAGATCGACGACGCCCGGATCGTCCTGGAGGGGGAGGAGGTGCCCATCCTCGACGGCAGCGCCGCTCCCTTCGCCGAGGCCCTGGCGCCTCGAAGGCGGGAGAAGGAGGAGGAGGTCGTCTCCCTGCTCTTGCCCGTGCCGGTGGCGGTGGACGAACCGGAGCGGGGACGGACGATCGCCGCCTTCCCCTCCGACGTCCTGCGGCTGACGGTGGTGCTGGACTACCCCGACACTCCCATCGGCACCCTCCTGGAGACCTGGACCCTCGACCGGGAGGTCTTTGCCCGGACCGTCGCTCCGGCCCGCACCTTCGGCCTGACCCGGGAGCTTCGGGACCTGGAGGCCCGGGGGCTTGCCCGGGGAGGGTCCCTGGAGAACGCCCTGGTGGTGGACGAGAGGGGGCCCCTGAACCCCCGGGAGGGTGTCCCCTTCCGGCAGGAGTGTCTGCGCCACAAGATGCTGGACCTCATGGGGGACCTGGCCCTGTTGGGCCTGCCCCTGACGGCCCACGTGGTGGCCCTGCGTTCGGGGCACCAGTCCCACCAGGCCCTGGTGGACCGGCTGCGACCCTACGCCCTGGCCGCCCTCGGAACGATGGCTTCGTAGAAGGAGGAGAGACCTGTTGCTGGACATCCTGGAGATCCAAGCGCGCCTGCCCCACCGTTATCCCTTCCTGCTGGTGGACCGGATCCTGGAGGCGGAGGGAAACCGGGTGGTGGGGATCAAGAACGTCACCATCAACGAGCCCTTCTTCCAGGGGCACTTCCCCCAGGAGCCCGTCATGCCCGGCGTCCTAGTCCTGGAGGCTATGGGGCAGGTGGCCTCCATCATCGTGTCCCTCCAGCCGGGGTTCGAGAAGATGGTGGCCTTCCTCACCTCCGTGGAGGAGGCCAAGTTCCGCCGTCCCGTCCGTCCGGGAGACCAGCTTCGCACGGAGGCGGAGCTGGTGAAGTTCCGCAGCCGCATGGGGAAGATCCACGCCCGGGGCACCGTGGACGGGGAATTGGTGGCGGAGGCCACCCTGGGCTTCGTCCTTTCCCGGACCCTGACCAAGGGCACCGAGGAGGAACGGCCATGACGACCCGGATCCACCCCACCGCCCTGGTGGACCCCAAGGCGGAACTGGGGGAAGGGGTCTGCATCGGCCCCTACTGCGTGGTGGACGCCAAGGTCCGCCTGGGGGCGGGAACCGTCCTGGAGTCCTTCGTGCGGGTGGCGGACTACGTGGAGGTGGGGGAGAACTGTCGCCTCTTCGACCACGTGGTCCTGGGCCGCCCTCCCCAGGATTTCGGCTTCCGGGAGGAAGAGACCTGGGTGCGCATCGGAAACGGCGTCACCTGCCGGGAGAACGTGACCATCCATCGGGCCTCCGGGGAGGGGCACGAGACCCGGGTGGGAGAGGGGTGCTACCTCATGGAGGGGTGCCACCTGGGGCACAACGTGGTCCTGGGGGACCACTGCGTCCTGGCCAACAAGGTGGGCCTGGCGGGGTACGCCCAGGTGGGGGACCGGGTCACCTTCGGAGGCATGGCGGGGGTGCACCAGTTCGTCCACATCGGTCGGTCCTGCATGGTGGGAGGCCTCTCGAAGATCGTCAAGGACGTGCCCCCCTTCTGCATGGTGGACGGGCGTCCCGGCCGGATCTTCGGTCTGAACCGGGTGGGGCTGAGGCGCCAGGGCTTCGACGGGGCAGCCCGGAAGCGCATCGGCGAACTCTACGAAACCCTGCGGACCGGGTCCCTTCCCCTGCGGGCCGCCGTGGAGGCTCTGGTCTCCCGGAATCCCCAGGATCCCTACGCCCAGGAGCTTCTGGTCTTCTCCCGGATCTGCGCCCGGGGGTGGACCCCCTGGGCGGAGCGCCGGCACGGCGGGGTTCGGGCTCCGGAGGGAGAGGCGGAGTGATCCGTCTTTTCGTCCTGGACGTGGACGGAACCCTCACGGAGGGGGAGATCCTTCTGGACGGGCGGGGGGGAGAGACGAAGCGCTTCGACATCCAGGACGGCATGGGGTTGGTGCTGCTCCGCCGCGCCGGGATCGGGACGGCCTTTCTCAGCGGCCGGGCCTCCGACCCCACGGACCAGCGCGCCCGGGACCTGGGGGTCCCCCGCTGCGCCAACGGAGCGGCGGACAAGCTGCCCCTGCTGCGCCGCTGGGCCGACGAGGACGGGCTGACCCCGGAGGAAGTGGCCTACATGGGGGACGACCTGCCGGACCTGGAGTGTCTCTCCTGGTCGGGCTTCCCCATCGTCCCTTCCAACGGCAGGCCCGAGGCCCTGCGCCTGGCCCGCTACGTCACCCCCCGTCCCGGAGGGCGCGGGGCGGTGCGGGACGCGGCGGACCGGGTCCTCCTGGCCAACGCGCGGGAACGGGAGGGGATCCATCATCCCTAGGTCCTCCCCCCGAATTCCCCTGGGTACCCTGGACCGGCTGATCCTCCAGGAGCTGGCGGGGCCCTTCCTCTTCGGCATCCTGGCCTTCACGGTGCTCCTGGTGGCGGGGAACCTGCTGTTCAAGATCGCCGACCTGGTGATCCAGCGAGGGGTCTCCCTGGGGGTGGTGGTGCGCCTCTTCCTCTACTACCTCCCCGGGGTGGTGGTCCTCACCATCCCCATGGGCTCCCTGCTGGCGGCCCTGCTGGGTTTCGGCCGCCTCTCCGCCAACGTGGAGATCGTGGCCCTCAAGGCTGCGGGGGTGGCCTTCCAGCGGATCGTCCGCCCGGTGATCTGGGCGTCCCTGCTGGTGTCCCTGGGGAGCATGGCGCTCAACGAGACCCTGGTGCCCCTGGCGGAACGGGCGGCGGTGAACCTGCTCCGCTACGAGGTGATGCAGGAGACCCCGCCCCTCTTCAAGGAGCGGATTTTCCTGAAGGAAGAGAAGGACGGACACCTGAAGCGGGTGATCTACATCAACCGGATGCGACCCCGCTCCGGGAAGATGGCGGACATCCTGGTGCAGGAGTTCGAGGAGGACCGGTTGAGCCGCATCATCGCCGCCCCCCGGGGGGAGTGGGTGCGGGGGGAGTGGTGGATCGAGGACGGAAAGGTCTTCGAGGTGGACGCCCAGGGAAAGGTGCGCCTCCTCTTCACCTTCCGCAAGCAGGGCCTCCAGCTCCACCTGAACCCCAAGGAGGTGGAGACCCAGTCCCTGGATCCCCAGCAGATGAACCTGTTCCAGATGCGGGACTCCATCCGCAGGCTGGAGGAGCAGGGGGCGGACGCCACCCGGCTTCGGGTGCTTCTGAACCTGCGTCTGGCGGTGCCCTGGGCCAGCGTGGTGCTGGCCCTGGTGGGGGCCGCCGCGGGCAGCCGACCGCAACGCTCCAGCTCCAGCGTGGGGCTGGGGCTGAGCGTGGTCATCGTGTTCTTCTACTACGTCACCCTCTCCTTCTGCCAGTCCCTGGGGGAGGCCTCGTACCTTCCCGCAGTGGTGGCGGCGTGGTTCCCCAACCTGATCTTCCTGGTCCTGGGGGGCTTCCTGGTCCGAAGATCCAACTGAGGGTCGTCCCAAGACCCCGAAACACGACGAAGCCTGGGAGGCTCGATATGGGAAACGAGAACAGCCAAACCAACGAAACCCCGCCCCTGGAAATCGCCCTGGTGGCGGGGGAGGGGACCCTTCCCCTGGAGATCGCCCGGCGGCTCACCGATCGTGGGACCCCGCCGGTGGTGTATTCCCTTCGGGAAAACGTGGGAGCCCTCTCCAAGTTCGCCTGGGATGTGGTGGTCCTCTCCCGCCTGGACCTGGCGAGCACCCTGGCGGACATGAAGGGCCGGGGCATCCGTCGGGTGCTCCTGGCGGGGGTGGTCCCCAAGACCCTCCTGTACCAACCCGCCATGCTGGACGCGGGAGCCCGGGAACTGGTGGCGGGCCTTGCGGTGCGGGACGACCACTCCCTGCTGGCTGCCCTGGTCCAGGCCTTCGAACGGCTGGACCTGAGGGTGGAGGGGTACCGGCACCTCATCGAGGACCTCATGGCCCCATCGGGGGAGTTCGCCGGACGTCCCCTCTCGGAGGAGGAGCGGGCCGACGTGGCCTACGGCATGGAGGTGGCTCGGGTCCTCCTTCCCCTCTCCTTCGGCCAGACCGTGGTGGTGCACCGGCGCAGCGTGGTGGCGGTGGAGGCCATGGAGGGCACCGACGCGGCCCTGCTGCGGGCTGGCTCCCTCTGCAAGGGGGGGACGGTGGTGAAGATGATGCGGGTCGACCAGGACGACCGCTACGACCTTCCCACGGTGGGTCCCAGGACGCTCCACCACATGGCCCGGGCGGGACTGCGCTGCCTGGCCGTGGAGGTGGGGCGCACCATCGTCCTGGAGCCCGAGGCGTTTCGGGAGACCGCCCGGGCGGAGGGGATCGCCGTGACGGGGGTGTCCCCGTGTCCCTCTTTGTGAGCTGCGGGGAGGTGTCCGGGGACCAGTACGCCGGGAACCTCCTGGAGGCTCTCGCGGCGGGAGGGGCCTCCCTGTCCCCCTGGGGTATGGGGGGGGCTTCGTGCCACCGGGCGGGAATGGAGGTCCTCTGGTCCATGGAGGCCCTCCAGCTCATGGGGGTGGTGGAGGTGCTCTCCCACCTCCCCCGGCTGTTCCGGCTTCGGGAGGAACTGGTCCGGGAGGTGCTCCGCCGCTCCCCCCGGGGGGTGGTGCTGGTGGACAGCCCGGACTTCCACCTGCCCCTGGCCCGCAGGCTTCGGGCGTCGGGGTACCGAGGCCCCATCGTGAACCTGGTGCCTCCCACCGTGTGGGCCTGGAGGCGGGGGCGGGTCCGTACCCTCCGAAGCTGCATGACCCTGTGCCTCCCCCTGTTTCCCTTCGAACACGCCTTCCTGACCTCCCAGGGCTGTGTCTCCGCGTTCCGGGGGCACCCCCTCCTGGACGAAGTGGAAGGTTCTTCCCCCGGCGAGGGGAACCGGCAGGTGGCGTTTCTACCGGGCAGCCGGTCCGGGGAGGTTCGGCGTCTCCTTCCCCCCTTTCTGGAGGCGGCGGGGATCCTGGGTTCCCGAGGGTACCGCCCCGTCTTCTCCTCCGCCCCGGGGCTGAGGGAGGAGGTGCGCCGCGACCTGTCCTGCCGGGCCGAGGCGGCGGGGTTCGAGGTCTGTCCCGCCTCGGGGCGGGAGCTTCTGGCCCGGTCGGCCTGCGGGGTGCTGGCCAGCGGCACCGCCACCCTGGAGGCCCTGCTCCTGCGCCGTCCCATGGTGGTGGCCTACGCGGCCCACCCCCTTTCCATGGGTCTGGCCCGGTGGCTGGTGCGGGTGCCCTTCTGTGCCCTCCCCAACCTCCTGGCGGGAAAGGCCCTCTTCCCGGAGTTCCTCCAGACCGCCGTGACCGGCCCGGCCCTGGCGGAGGCGGCCCGGGGCTTCCTGGAAGCCCCGGAGGGGCGGCGCCGGGAGCTGGACGAGGAGATGGACCGGCTCCGCGGCCGCTTGGGAGAGCGGGGGGTCTACCCCTTCTGGGCGGAGCGGGTGGCGGAGGCGGTGGCGGCATGAGCGGTTCCCCCGTGTCCCTCTACCGGCGTCTTCTGGTCTTCCTCCTGCCCTACCGGCGGCGTCTGGCAGCGGGGGTGGGGTGCATGGTGGCGACGGCCCTCTTCGGGGTGCTGCCCCCCTGGCTCATCAAGAACCTGGTGGACGACGTGCTCATCCGGGGGGATCGGCACACCCTCAACCTGCTCATCGCGGGGATCCTGTCCCTCTACGCCCTCAAGGGGGTCTTCGGCTACGGCCAGATCTACCTCATGACCTGGGTGGGGCAGCGGGTGATCCTGGACCTGCGCCTGGCCCTGTACGACCGGACCCAGCGCCTGCCCTTCTCCTTCCTCTACGCCCGCCGGGTGGGGGAACTCCTCTCCCGGATCACCAACGACGTGACGGTGCTCCAGGAGCTGGTCTCCTCGGTGCTGGTGGACCTGGTGGTGCAGGGCACCACCTTCCTGGGGATCCTGGGGTTCCTCTTGTTTCTGAACTGGAAGCTCACCCTGGCCACCTTTGCGGTGCTCCCCCTGGCGGCGCTGGTCATCGACCGGGCCTCCAAGCGCCTCCGGGTGGTGGGGCACGCCATCCAGGAGCAGCTTGCCCGGGTCTCCGCGGTGGCCCAGGAGGCCCTCTCCTCGGTGCGGGTGGTGCGGGCCTTCGTGACGGAGGACATGGAGTACCGGCGCTTCGAACAGGAAAACCGGTCCCACTTCAAGGAACTCATGAGGGGGACCCAGGTCCGGGGGGCCCTGGAGGGGATCGTGGAGCTGGTCCTCATGTCCGCCCTCTGTCTGATCCTCTGGATGGGGGGGCGGGACGTGGTGGCGAGGCGGATCTCCGCGGGGGAACTCATCGCCTTCATCACCTACCTGGGGCTGCTGGTGCAGCCCATCCGCATTCTGAGCAAGGTGGTCAGCCGCATCCAGCAGGCCCTGGCCTCGGCGGAACGGGTCTACGAGATTCTGGATCAGCCCGAGGACGTGCCCCTGCCCGCCGTGCCTCGATCCCCCGGGCGCGTCCGGGGAGGGCTGCGCTTCGAGGACCTGTGGTTCGCCTATCAGGACGAACGTTACGTCCTGAAGGGCATCGACCTGGAGGTCCGCCCGGGGGAGTGCGTCGCCGTGGTGGGGTCCACCGGGGCGGGGAAGTCCACCCTGGTGGACCTGATCCCCCGGTTCTTCGACCCCACCCGGGGGCGGGTCCTGGTGGACGGGACGGACCTGCGGGACCTGGACCTCCCGGCCTACCGACGGCAGATCGGCCTGGTGCCCCAGGATCCGGTGCTCCTGCGGGGTACCTTCGCCTTCAACATCGCCTACGGGTTTCCCGAGGCGGACCAGGAGAAGGTGGAGGAGGCCGCGCGGATCGCGGGGATCCACGATTTCGTGCAAGGGCTTCCCCGGGGCTACCGCACGGAGATCGGCGAGCGAGGGGTCACCCTGAGCGGCGGCCAGCGCCAGAGGGTGGCCATCGCTCGGGCGGTGGTGCGGGACCCGAGGATCCTGATCCTCGACGAGGCCACCTCCTCCCTGGATGCGGAGGTGGAGCAGCAGATCCAGGGGGCCCTCCGGAAGGCCATGAGGGGACGCACCTCCTTCATCCTCGCCCATCGCCTCTCCACCATCCGGGAGGCGGACCGGATCCTGGTGCTGGAGGGGGGACACATCGTGGAGCAGGGAACCCACGAGGAACTCAGCGCCCGAGACGGTCGCTACGCCGCCCTCCTTCGGTTCCAGTTCGCGGAACATGGGCCGTCTGCTTCGTAGTTACCTGGACTACGCCCGGGGACAGAGCGGTCGGTTCAGCCCCTGGAGCGTGTCCCTTCCCCTGGACTGGCTGGCCCGAGGCTGGGTGCGCTGCCGCAACGGGGCCTTCGACCGGGGCATCCTGGAGCAGGTGGAACCCCCCCTCCCCGTGGTGAGCGTGGGGAACATCAGCCTGGGGGGGACCAACAAGACCCCCATGGTGGAGTACCTGGCCCGGCATCTCCTGGAGGCGGGGGTCTCCGTGGGGGTGGTGAGCCGGGGCTATTCCGGCGCGAGCCCGGGACCCCTGGAGGTGGGCCGGGGAGACGTCCCCCGGGAGCTGGCGGGGGACGAGCCCCTGATGCTGGCTCGCATGCTCCCCCGGGCGCGGGTCCTGGTGTGCCGGGACCGGCTGGCGGGGGTGCGCCGCCTGGCGCAGCTGGGAGCGGAAGCGGTGGTGGCGGACGACGCCTTCCAACACCGCCGGTTGGGGCGGGACGTGGACCTGGTGCTGGTGGACGCCACCTGTCCCTTCGGCAACGGCCGCCTGCTCCCCGCAGGGCTGCTTCGGGAGCCCCTTTCCTCCCTGGAGCGGGCGGACCTGGTGGTGGTCACCAAGAGCGATCAGGTCTCCCCGGAGGAGCAGGAGAACCTGCGCCGGACCCTGTCCAAGTGGGTGGCGGCGGACCGGCTCTTCTTCGCGGAGATCCGTCTCCTGGGCTGGCGGACCTTTCTCTCCTACCCCCAGGAGGTTTCGGGGCAGGCCCCCCCTCCCGGTGCCCGGGTGGTGGTGTTTTCCGCCATCGGCAACCCCGAGAGCCTGCACCGGCTGGTGCGCCGCCAGGGACTGGAGGCGGCGGACCAGGTGGTCTTCCGGGACCACCACCGTTTCTCCGAGGGGGATCTGGCGGATCTGCGGGACCGGGCCCGGGAGCTGGGGGCCCAAGGCCTGGTGTGTACGGAGAAGGACCTCTTCAACCTCCCCGGAGGGGGATCGCCGGGCCTTCCCCTCTGGGTGCCCCGGATCGGGGTGGCCCTTCGGGAGGAGACCCGGTTCTGGGAGCGGTTCCTGGAGATCCTCCGACCCCGCCTCCTGGTGGCCTCCAACGGCTACGGGGAGGACGCCATCGGGGTCCTCCTGGCCCGCAAGCTCCGGGACCGTTTCCCGGAGGCCCAGGTATCCGCCTTTGCCCTGGTGGGCCGAGGAACCCCCTACATCGCCGAGGGGTTCCCGGTGCTTTCCCCTCCCTCGGAGCTTCCCAGCGGGGGGGTCATCAAGTACAGCCTCAGGGCTTTTCTGAAGGACCTGCGCCACGGCCTCCCCCAGGACATTCTCCGGCAGCTTCGGGCCTGGCGGGGGACCCGGGGCGGCCGGACCCCCCTCTGCGTGGGGGACGTGTACCTTCTCCTCCATGCCCTTTGGGGACAGGGGGTCACCCCTGCCCTGGTGGCCACCGCCAAGACGGTGTTCCTAAGCGGACACTGGCGGGCGGAGCGCTGGTTTCTGCGACATCGCTGCCGCCGCGTCTGGGCCCGGGACGAGGAGACGGCGGAGGAACTGCGCCGCAGCGGCGTGGACGCCCGTTTCCGGGGCAACCCCATCATGGACCTGACGGCGGACCCGGTTCCCGGGGGGTCTCCCTGGACGGAGGGGGAGGGATCGCGTCGGGTCCTGCTGCTGCCGGGCAGCCGCCAGCAGGCCTACGGGGACACGGGGCTGCTTCTGGAGGTGGCCCGAAGGCTCCACCGGGAGGAGCCCACCCGGTTCGTCCTGGTCCCCGCCCCCACCCTGGACCTGGATCGGCTGATGGGAGAGCAGCGGGACTGGACCTGGAGGCCCGAGGCCTCCCTCCTGAGCTGCGGCGACCTGGAGGTTCGGGTCTTCTCCGGTTCCCTGGCCGACGCGGCCCGGGGAGCGGAGGTGCTCCTGGGGTTGGGGGGCACGGCCAACCAGGTCTGCGCCGGCCTGGGGGTTCCCGTGGTCTCCCTGGACGACCGGGGCAAGCAGGTGCAGAAGAAACTGCTCCAGGACGCGGAGGTGCTGGTCCCTCGGGACCCGGAGGCCCTGGCCGGGGCGGTGCGGGGCGTGTTGACCACCCCGGAGCTGCGCCATAGGATGATCGAGACGGGCATCCGACGTCTCGGGGGACCGGGAGCCCTGGACGACGTGGTGGCCTTCGCCGCCCGGGACCTGGGCTGGGGCGCCCGCTGCACCCTGTGGAGCAAGCTGGCCGGGAGGGCCGCCGGTCCCCCGGACGGATCGATCCGAGAAGGAGACGAGAGACCATGAAGACCCTTGCGGTCATTCCCGCCCGCTACGGCAGCACCCGACTGCCGGGCAAGGCGTTGCTTCCCGTGGGAGGCGTTCCCCTGGTGGTCCGGGTGCTGCGGCAGGTGCTCCGGTGCCGCCGGATGGACCGGGTGGTGGTGGCCACGGACGACCGGCGGATCGCCGAGGCCGTGGAGGCGGAGGGGCGCGAGGCCCTCCTGACCCCCTCGGATCTCCCCACGGGGGGGGACCGGGTGGCCTACGTGGCCCGTCGGACCCCGGACTACGACCTGGTGCTGAACGTGCAGGTGGACGACCCCCTGGTGGGGCCGGACCTCATCGACCCCCTGGTGGAGGCCCTGGAGAGGGATCCCTCCTCCCAGCTGGCGGTGCTGGCCAAACGCATCGACCGGGAGGAGGAGATCGACTCCCCCCACGTGGTGAAGGTGGTGTTCGACCAGAACGGCCGGGCCCTGTACTTCAGCCGGTCCCGCATCCCCTACCCCCGGACGGAGCACCGGGACTGGTACAAGCACATCGGTCCCTACGCCTACCGGAGGGCCTTCCTCCTGGAGTTCGCCTCCTGGGAACCCACCCCCCTGGAGCGGGCGGAGAGCCTGGAGATGCTTCGGGTCCTGGAGAGGGGACACGCCATCCGGTGCGTCCCCGTGGAGCGGGACACCATCGAGATCGACACGCCCGAGGACGTGCGGGCGTTGGAAGAGTACCTGGCCCGGGAAGGGGACGAAGTGAGGGGATGAGGGACGTGAAGGTTTTCGAGGAAAGCGGGCTGGTCTTCGGGGCGGGGGCCCTGACGGTCTTCGCGGGACCCTGCGTTCTGGAGGATCCGGAAGAGGCCCTGCGCATCGCCGAGACCTGCCAGACCCTGTGCCGGGAACGGGGCTTCGGCTACGCCTTCAAGGCCTCCTTCGACAAGGCCAACCGGACCTCCATCCACAGCTTCCGGGGGCCGGGACTGGAAGAGGGGCTGAAGGTTCTGGCGGGGGTGCGCCGCCGCCTGGGGGTTCCCCTGCTGACGGACATCCACGAGGCCGCCCAGGCCGACCCGGTGGCGGAGGTGGTGCAGTTCCTCCAGATCCCCGCCTTCCTGTGCCGCCAGACCGATCTGGTGGTTGCCGCCGCCCGCACCGGCCGCGCCCTGAACGTGAAGAAGGCCCAGTTCCTGGCGCCGGAGGACATGGTTCCGGTGGTGGAGAAGTGCCGGGAGGCGGGCAACGAACGGGTGCTCCTCTGCGAGAGGGGCAGCGTCTTCGGCTACCACCAGCTGGTGGTGGACTTCCGCTCCTTGAGCATCCTCCGGGGGCTGGGGTGTCCCGTGGTGTTCGACGGGACCCACAGCGTCCAGTCCATGGGGGGACTGGGCAGCGCCAGCGGGGGGGATCGGCGCTTCGTCCGTCCCCTGGTGCGGGCCGCCGTGGCGGCGGGGGTGGACGCCCTCTTCCTGGAGGTGCACCCCGAGCCCGCCCGGGCCAAGAGCGACGGCCCCAACCTGGTGCCCCTGGACGCCCTGCCCCGGCTCCTGGATGAGGTGAAGGCCCTTCACGACGTGGTGCGGACCCTGGGGCCCGCGACCCTGGACTGGGTGGGGTGATCGCCACGGTGCGTCTGCCCTACGAGCGGGAGTCCGCCCCCTTGACGGACGGAGAGCTGCTAGCCGTGGGCCGCAAGGTCCTGGAGGAGGAGGCAAACGCCCTCCTGCGGGCCGCCTCGACCCTGGGAGACCCCCTGGTGCGGGCCGCCCGGTGCGTGGCCGCCTGCTCCGGTCGGGTGGTGGTCTCGGGGTTGGGCAAGTCGGGACTCATCGGCCGGAAGATCGCCGCCACCCTCTCGTCCCTGGGGACCCCGGCGTTCTTCCTCCACGCCGCCGAAGGCTCTCACGGAGACCTGGGCATGGTCTGCCGGGAAGACGTGGGGCTTTTCTTGAGCAACAGCGGGGAGACCCGGGAGGTACTGGAGCTGGTGCCCTTCTTCCGCCGCCTGGGGGCCCCCCTCATCGCCATCACCGGCAAGGAGGACTCCTCTCTGGCCCGGGTGGCGGACATCGTGCTGGATTCCTGCGTGGAGCGGGAGGCGGACCCCCTGGGCCTGGCTCCCACCAGCAGCACCACCCTCCAGCTGGCCCTGGGGGACGCCCTGGCGGGGATGGTGACCCGTCTTCAGGGCCTCGTGCCGGAGGACTTCGCCCTCTTCCACCCCGGGGGAGCCCTGGGACGGAGGCTGCTTCTGCGGGTGGGGGACCTCATGGGGGCGGAGGACCGACTTCCCCGGGTGCGCACCGACGCCACGGTGCGGGAGGCCCTCTTCGAGATCACCAGCAAGGGTTACGGGGCCACGGCGGTGGAGGACCCGCAGGGGTTCCTCCGGGGGGTCTTCACCGACGGGGACCTGCGCCGCCTTCTGGAAAGGCGGGGTCCCGAAAGCCTCTCCCTGCCGGTGGAGCAGGTCATGACCCCGAACCCCCGCACCATCGAACCGGGAAGGCTCGCCGTGGAGGCCCTGCGCCTCATGGAGAGGAACGAGGTCTCGGTGCTTCTGGCGGTGGACCCCCAGGGCCGGGCCGTGGGGATCCTGCACCTCCACGAGGTCCTCAAGGCGGGGGTGGCCTAGGGCATGCCCCCCCTCTCCGCCTTCCCATGTCCCTGAGGCGTGGGCTCTTCCGGGCGGCCTCCCAGGGGCTCTTCTCCGCCGCCGGTCCCTGGTTGCGGCGGCGCTACGCCCAGGGGTTCCCGGAGCGCACGGGACGGATCGAGGGGCCACTGTCCTCTTCCCGGAGGGGAAAACCCTTGTGGGTGCACGCGGTCTCCGTGGGGGAGGTCCAGGCGGCCTACCCCTTCGTCCTGGCGGCCCGACGGGACGGCTACGACGGCCCCCTGGTGCTGTCCACCATCACCGAGACGGGGCGCTCCATGGCCCTGCGCCTCCTGGGGGACCAGCTGGATCGGGTGCTGCGCTATCCCTGGGACGCCCCCTCCTACGTGCGCCGGGCCCTGGACGCCCTGGACCCCTGGGGCTACGTCACCTTCGAGACGGAGCTGTGGCCGGTGCTCCTCTGGGAGCTTCAGGACCGGGGGATCCCCTCCTTCCTGGCCAACGGTCGCCTTTCCCTTCGCTCCTGGGGGCGCATGACCCGCACCCGCCGTTTCTGGGGGGACGTGCTGGGGGCCCTTTCCGCCTGCCTCGTCCGGGAGGAGGCGGACGCCGCCCGCTTCCGGGACCTGGGGGTTTCGCCGGACCGGCTCCACGTTTTGGGGGACTGCAAGGTGGACGCCCTCTTCCAGCGCCGGGCCGCCTCGGACCCCGGGGAGTGGAGGCGGCTCCTGGGGGGGGCGGGGCCCCTTCTGGTGGCGGGAAGCACCCACGAGGGAGAGGAGGCGGCGGTGTGCGAGGCCTTCTCCCGGGTGCGCCGTCGGGTCCCCGGTGCCCGGCTGCTCTGGGCGCCTCGACACCCCCAGAGGGCCGGAGCCTGTCTGGAGCGGGCCCGGGAGGTCGGCGCCGCTTCCCTGTTCTCCCAAAGGGAGGCGGACTGGACTATACTCGTTCTGGACGTGGTGGGGGTGCTCTTCGACCTCTACGGCATCGCCGACGGGGCCTTCGTGGGGGGCAGCCTGGTCCCCCGAGGGGGGCAGAACCTCATGGAGCCTGCGGTGTGGGGAGTACCCATCCTCCACGGTCCCCACATGGAGGATTTCCAGAGCGTCGCGACGGACCTGGACCGGGAGGGCCTGTCCCGGGAGGTCCGGGGGACGGAGGACCTGGAGCAGGGGTTCCTCTCCGTCCTGGAAGGGGGCTTCTTCCCCCATCCCGGAGCTACGGAGCGTTACTTCGCCCCGCGCATCGGGGCGGCGACCCGAACCTGGGGGGTCGTGAAGCGTCTTGCGGGGCAGGACAACGGCTGGTGACACGGAGGCCCGGACGCACGGCTTGCCAGGGCCCAAACTCACATGAGGTGGTGTGCGTGATGTTCGACATGACATGGACCGGTCGGGTGCGCTTCGGGGCGGGCGTTTCGGCGCAGGTGGGCGAGCTGCTTCGCTCCCTGGGGGCGGAACGGGTCGTGGTGGTCACCGACGAGAACATGGAGCGCCTGGGAACGGCGGATCGGATCTGCGCCCATCTGGAGGCGGCGGAGGTGCATTCCTGCGTCTTCGCCGGGGTGGAGCCGGAACCCTCCGTGGAGACCACCGACGCGGTGGCGGAGCTGGCCCGGGAGCACGACTGCCAGGCGGTGGTCGGCCTGGGCGGGGGAAGCTGCATGGACGTGGCCAAGGCGGTGAGCATCCTCATCACCAACCAGGGCAGCGCGGCGGCCTACCAGGGGCAGGGGCTGGTGAAGGTCCCGGGAGTGCCCAAGGTCATGATTCCCACCACCGCCGGGACCGGTTCGGAGGTTACCTCCACCGCCGTGCTCAGCCGCAAGGGCGACGGCTTCAAGGGGAGCATCAGCGACGACCGGCTCCGTCCGGACTACAGCTTCCTGGACCCGGAGCTGACCTTCACCATGCCCCCGAAGGTCACCGCCTCCACGGGGATGGACGCCCTGGTGCACGCCCTGGAAGGCTACACCGGCCGACAGGCCAGCCCCTTCAGCGATCTTTTCGCCCGGGAGGCTCTGACCCGCATCGGCAAGTGGCTGCGCATCGCCACCTGGAACGGCAAGGACCTGGAGGCGCGCAGCGAGATGCTCCTGGCCTCCTTCTACGCCGGGGTCACCCTGGCCAACGCCGGGGTGGGGGCCTGCCACGCCCTGGCCTATCCCCTGGGCGGCTCCTTCGGGGTGGGGCACGGCTGCTGCAACGCCCTGATGCTCCCCTACGTGGTGCGGTACAACGTCCCCGCCCGGAGCGACCGGTACGCCCAGGCTGCGGCCTGGCTCGGCCTGGGCACCGAGGGATGGCCGGATCGGGAGGCCGCCCTGGCCTGCGCCGAGGGGCTGGAGGACCTGGTGGAGGATCTCTCCCTGCCCCGGAAGCTCTCTGCCCTCAAGGCGGGCATCGAGGAGAAGCACTTCGACGCCCTGGCGGAGGTGGCCCTGGGGATGGCCGATTTCCTGGAGAACAACCCCAGGCCCCTGGACAAGAAGGCCTGCATCGTCCTGTACAAGGAGGCGTTCTGACGCCATGCCGGGTTCCGAGCTGTTCGACCAGAGGGAGATCGACGCCGTCGCGGACGTGCTGCGTCGGCGGGTGGTGCACCGGTACTCCTACCAGGGGGTCCGGGAGGGCATCTACCGGGTGGAGGAGTTCGAACGGGCGGTGGCGGAGAAGTATGGGGCCCGGTACGCCCTTGCGGTCTCCAACGGCAGCGCCGCCCTCTACGTGGCCCTCAAGGCCATGGGCATCGGCCCGGGGGACGAGGTCGTCACCACCCCCTTCACCTTCATCGCCAGCGTGGAGGCCATCCTGGAGTGCGGCGCCGTGCCGGTGCTGGGGGAGATCGATGAGAGTCTGAACCTGGACCCCTGCTCCGCGGCGGACTGCATCACCCACCGGACCAAGGCGGTCATGCCGGTGCACATGTTCGGCGGCGCGGCGGACATGGATGCCTTCAAAACCCTCTGCGACGAGGAGGGGGTCCATCTCTTCGAGGACTCCTGTCAGGCCATGGGGGCCACCTTCCGGGGCCGGGCCTGCGGCACCCTGGGGAAGTGGGGCACCTTCAGCCTGGACCCCAACAAGATCGTCACCGTGGGGGAGGGCGGCCTGATCCTCACGGACGACGAGGACCTCTGCCGGCGCATGGAGACCTACCACGACCACGGACACCTGCACGACAAGGGCATCGACCGGGGGGCGGAGCGCAAGGCTTGCCTGGGCTTCAACTTCCGCATGAGCGAGATCCAGGGCGCCCTGGGGCTGGTGGGGTTGGACAAGCTGGACGGGGCCATCTCCCGCCTGCGGTCCACCCGGGACCGGGTTCTGGAGGCGGTGTCCGATACGGGGCTGGTCACCCGCAGGCTTCCCGACCCGACGGGGGACATTGCCACCCAGATCGTCTTCCTCCTCCCCGACGGGACCAAGGCCCGAGCCTTCCAGGCGGCCGCCAGGGAGGCGGGCTTCGGCTGCGGCATCCTGAGCGACAACACCTGGCACTACGCCCGGCACTGGGAGACCCTGCGGGAGGGAAGCACCTACAGCCGGGTGCGCTGCCCCTACGACTGTCCCCACGCGGACGACGTCCCGGCCTACCGGCCCTCCGAGTGGCCCGTCACCCACTCCATCCTGGAGCGGGCGGCGATGTTCGGCCTGGACATCCTCATGGACGACGCCAAGGTGGACCACCTGATCCGGGCGATCCGAGCCGGAGCCCAGGCGGCCCTCTAGGCGGAGTGCAGACCCGGGGAGGGCGCGGGTCGCCTCGCGTCCTCCCCCTTCCTTTGCCGAGGGGGTCCCGACCATGTCTGCCCACCCCATCCGATCCATCCTCATCCTGAGCGACGGCATCCGGGGGCACCTGACCCAGAGCCGAGGGGTGGCCCATTGGCTCGAAGGGCTTCTGGCCCCGGAGGTTTCCCGGGAAGGCCTGGTCCGGGAGCTGGAGGTCCCCTCCCTGGGGGGGATGGATTCCTGTCGGGCCAAATGGGGCCTTCGCTGCCTTCTCCAGGGGGGACGCCGCAAGGCCCGGGACTGGCTGGCCTCCGCCGGGGGTGACGGACTGGCCCGATCCACGAGCGCCTTTTTGCGGGAGCGGGGAGACGGAGGGATTCCCGCCCCGGGGGGCTCGGGCCTCCTGATCCTCTCCGCCGGAAGCCGGGCGGCCCCCTACAACCTGGCCCTGGGGGTCCTCTTCGGAGGATGCAGCGTCACCCTCATGACCCCCTCCCTCTTCGGGGTGGACCCCTTCGATTTCGCCATCGTTCCGGAACACGACCACCCTCCCCGGCGCCCCAACGTGCTGGCCACCGTGGGAGCCCCCAACGCCATCGTCCCGGAGGAGCTGTCCCGGGAGGGGGAGGCCCTCCTGGAGCGGTTTCCCCCGCAGGGGGAGCGCCGTTGGGCGGTGCTGCTGGGGGGGGACGACCGGAACTACCGCATCTCCTCCCGGTGGGTGATGAAGGAGATGGGCCTCCTGCTGCGCCGGGCGGAGGCCTATCGGGCGGACCTGTACGTCACCACCTCCCGCCGCACCAGTCCCGCCGCGGAGGCGGCGACGGAACGGCTTCTGAAGGGGCATCCCCTGGTGCGGATGCTCGTGGTGGCCTCCAAGACCCCGGAGAACCCCGTCCCGGGCATGTTGGGGGCCTGCGGGCGCACCTTCTGCACCGAGGACTCCGTCTCCATGGTCTCCGAAGCCGCCACGGCGGGACACCGGGTGACCCTGCTCCGGGTGGAGCGCACCGTGGGGTTCCGGTCCCACCTGTGCGCCTTTGCCCAGAAGGCCGCGCAGATGCGCCTCCTGAGCCCCGCCCGGGTCTTTGGACCCCCTCGGTTCGAGGGGCTCTTCGACGCCCTGAAACGGGAGGGACGTCTGGAGGAGTGGGAGCGGGTCAAGCGGGAACTTCCCCTGGCCTACGGGGCCAAGAACCGCACGGAGCGCATCCCCCTGGAGGATCCTCCCCCCCCCTCGGGGGAATTCAACGAGGCGAAGCGTGCGGCGGCCTGGCTGGTGGAGAGCCTGGCGGGGAGGGGCGAGTTTTCGGGACGGGGTGCCAGGCGGAGCCCGGCGCCGGAAGGAGAGGGGGTGCGCAGATGATCGGAGAACGCCTTTCTTCCAAGCTCCTGCGCCTCCTGGAGGCCCGGTCCGTGTCCTCCTCCCTGGCGGTGGTGGGAGACCTGGCCCTGGACCGATACCTCTGCGGCACCGTGGAGCGCATCTCCCGGGAGGCCCCCATCCCGGTGGTGGTCCAGCAAGGGGTGCACGCCAACCCGGGTTGCGCGGGCAACGGGGCCATGAACCTGGCGGGTCTGGGCTGCGCCGTGGGGGTCGCCGGGGCGGTGGGGGAGGACGGGGAGGCTCGGGAACTGGCGGAACTCTTCCACCGGAAGGGAGTCCGCTCCTTCCTCCTGCCCGCCCGGAGCAGCACCGTCCTCAAGACCCGGGTGGTCTCGGGAAGGCAGCAGATGCTGCGGGTCGACCGGGGCACCCGGGAGAGCCTGAAGGAGGAGGACCGAAGGGCCCTGACCTCCTGGTGTCGCCGTTGCTGGGACGAGGGAACGGAGGGGCTCATCCTCTCGGACTACGGCTACGGGGTCTGCGACGAGGCCCTGTGCCGGGAGCTTCTGGGAAGCCTCCCCTCGGGCGTCCCCGGGGTGGTGGACCCCCGAGGGTCGGACTGGTCCAAGTACCGGGGGGCCGCGCTGCTCACCCCCAACCTCCAGGAGCTTGCCGAGGCGGCCGGACGCCCCGTCCCCAACGAGGACCGGGCGGTGCTGGCGGCGGCGGAGGAGGCCCGGGGACGCTTCGGCCTGGGCTCCCTCCTGGTGACCCGTTCCGAGGCGGGGATGACCCTGGTGGGGGAGGAGGGGCACCTGCACGTGGAGGCGGACCGACGGGAGGTCTTCGACGTCTCCGGGGCGGGGGACACGGTGATCGCCACCGTGGCGGCCCTGCTGACCGCAGGGATCGCCCTGGAGGAGGCCGTCGGGGTGGCCAACCGGGCGGCGGGGCTGGTGGTGCAGAAGGCGGGTACCCGCCCCATCGGGATGGAGGAGCTTGCCGCTTCCTACCGAAGCGGCGAGGGAACTCGTCCCGCCAAGGAGGCGGGATGGGAGGAGGCTCGCCGCAGGGTGGAGGCCTGGAAGGCCGAGGGACTCACCGTGGCCGCCACCAACGGCTGTTTCGACGCCCTCCACGGGGGACACCTGTTCTCCCTGGGGGAGGCGAGGCGTCAGGGGGACCGGCTGGTGGTGGCGGTGAACTCCGACGCCTCCGTCCGGGGGCTCAAGGGTCCCACCCGCCCCCTGTTTCCCCTGCGGGAGCGGGTTGCCCTGCTGTCCGCCCTGGAGATGGTGGACCTGGTGGTTCCCTTCGACGAGCCCAGCCCGGAAACCCTCTACCGGAGCCTGCGTCCCCACGTGCTGGTGAAGGGGGAGGAGTACCGGGACCGGCCCCTCCCCGAGGCCGCCTGGGCGGACCGGGTGGTCTTCCTGCCCCGCATCGAGGGCCTTTCCACCACCGCCCTGGAGGAACGGATCCGGGAAACCGGAAGGACTCCCGGAAGGTGAAGTCCCCCACCGCGGGCTTCGAGAACCGCCCCCTCAGGGTCCTCTTCGTGCGCTACTCCTCCCTGGGGGACGTGGTGTTCTCCGTGGACATCGCCCGCTCCCTGGCGGAACGGTTCCCTCTGTGGGATCTCACCTGGCTGGTGGAGGCCCCCTACGCCCCCCTGGTGGCCGCCCAGTCCTTCGTCTCCCGGGTGATCCCCTGGAACCGAAGGGAGGGGCTGGGGGGCTTCCTGCGGCTGATCCGCCGGATCCGGAAGGAGAAGTTCGACCTTCTGGTGAACCTCCAGGGGGGAGACCGGGCGACCTTCCTGGCCCTGGCCTCGGGGGTCCCCCTGCGCTACGGGGACCACCGCTGGCTCCAGTGGGTCTTCCGGCAGAACCTCTACTGGGCCCTGGGGATCCTGCAGGTCTCCCTGTTCCCCCGAAGGGGGGCCTACCTGGAGGCTCCCTCCGTCCCCCTGCCGGAGGAGCTGGAGGAGACGGGACATCCCCGTATCGTGGTGGCCGTAGGGGCCAGCCATCCCCGCAAGCGCTGGCCCGAGCCCCGGCTTCGGGCCTACCTGGAGGCCCTTCGGGGGGAGGCGTCCCTCGTCCTGGTGGGGTCCGGCCCGGAGGAGAGGGGTGTGGGGGAGGCTTTGTCCCGGGCGGTGCCCGGGGTCCTGAACCTGGTGGACCGTCTCTCCCTGGAAGGATTGGTGGGCACCCTGGCCCGGGCGGACCTGGCGGTGGCGGGGGACACGGGGCCCCTGCACCTGGCCCGCGCCCTGGGGCGTCCCGTCCTGGGGCTCTGGGGCCCCACCCGCCTCTCGGAACCCTACATGGCCACCCTGGACGGGGAGGTCTCCTGCCCCTGCCCCCGAAGGGGGTGCCTGGACTGGAGCTGTACTCTCCCCTGCATGGAGACCATCCCGGTGGAAGACGTCCTGGGGGAGACCCGACGGATCCTGGGGCTTCGGGACCTCGAAGCGCCGGGGCCATGAAGGGACGGACGGGCGTTCCCGCAGGTCCCTGGAAGGTGCTGCACCTTCTCCCGGAGCTGGAGGAGGGGGGGGTGGAGCGCCACGTCCTGCGCCTGGCCCGGGAGCAGCGGTGCCGGGGCCTGGACGCGGGGGTGGCCAGCGCGGGAGGCCGCCTGGAGGCGGAACTGACGGCCTCGGGGGTCCCTCACCTTCGTCTTCCTCTTCGGCAGAAGAACCCCCTCACCGGGGCCCTCGCCGCCCTGCGCCTGGCCCGAATCTGCCGCGCCGAAGGCTGGAACCTCCTCCATGCCCATTCCCGGGTACCCGCCTGGATCGCCTGGTGGACCTCCTCCCTCTGCGGGGTGCCCTGGGTGGTCACCTGCCACGCCCCCTACTCCCTCAACGCGGGACTGGCCCCCTACCGGCACGCCCGGGGAGCCCTCTGCGTCTCCGGGACGGTGGAGCGGGCTCTGTCCCCCCGGCTCCCGGTGCTGCGCCGAGTGGTCTGGACGGGGGTGGAGCCCTCCCGGGTGCCTCGTCCCTTCTCCCGCCGTCCCGGGCCGCTCCGCTGGCTCTTCGTGGGGCGCCTCACCCGGATCAAGGGGCCTGACCTGCTCCTGGAGGCCCTGTCCTCCCTCCCCCGGGAGGGGTGGACCCTGTCCCTGGCGGGGGACGGCCCCCTGCGGGGGGAACTGGAGGCCCTCGTCCGGGAACGGAACCTGGGGGACCGGGTGGCCTTTCTGGGCTACCGGGACGACGTGGCGGCCCTGACGGCGGAGGCGGACCTGATGCTGGTCCCTTCCCGGGACGAGGGCATGGGCCTGGCGGCGGCGGAGGCGGCGGTGGCGGGGTGCCCCCTGGTCCTCTCGGACCTGCCCGCCTTCCGGGAACTCTTCGTCCCCCACCCGGGCCTGTTCGTCCCTCCCGGACGCCCGGGGGATTGGGCCCAGGCTCTGCGGCAGGCGCTGGAGGGCCCGGAGAACCTCCGGACGCCGTCCCTCCTGCGGGACCTTTCCGTGGGGCGATGGCTGGAGGAGACCGATTCGTTCTACCGGGAAATCCGAGGAGGCCACGACCATGTCCTTGTGGGATAAGCTGCGGAACCGCTTCGTCGGCTGCGGCCGGGACGGGGTGGTGCGCCACGTCAACTGGTGGGACAACCGACCCTCCTGGTTTTCCCGGTTTCTCAACCGCCGCCTGGGCCTGCCCCCGGAGGCGCGTTTCCGGTTCTACAGCGTCTTCGGCCCCAAGGAGCTGGTGTACCGCCCGGTTCGGGGAGCCAAGGTCTTCTTCAGCGGGGAGAACCTGCACCGCTTCTACCGGGAGTACGAGGACTACTGCCTGGACGAGGTGGACCTGGCCCTGGGGTTCGACGACCTCCCGAACCCCCGCTACCTGCGCTTTCCCCTGTGGATCACCCGGATCTTTCCGCCCGAGGCGACGGAGGAGGCCATCGGGGAGGAAATCCGGCGCATGAACCGGCCCCGCCCGCCCCGGGAACGGCTCTTCGCCCTCATCGCGGGGCACGACAAGTGGAACACCCGCACGCCCCTCCACGATGCCCTGTCCGCCCGGTATCCCGTGGACTGCGCCGGGCGCTGGAGGCGCAACACCCGGGAGCTTCAGGCCCGCTTCGGGGACGACAAACGGCGGTTCCTGGAGCAGTACGCCTTCAACATCTGCCCGGAGAACACCGACACCCCCCTGTACGTGACGGAGAAGCCCTTCGAGGCGATCCAGGCGGGGTGCACCCCCGTCTACTTCGGATCGGGCAACCGGCCGGAGCCGGAGGTCCTGAACCGGGAGGCCCTGGTCCTCTGGGACCCCGGGAGCCCCGGGGAGGCCCTGGAGACGATCCGTCGGGCCGTGGAGGACCCCGCCTTCGGGGAGGAGCTGCGTTCCCGCCCCTTTTTCCTGCCCAGGGCGGCGGAGGTGGTGGCGGAGAAGTTCGCCGCCCTGGAGGCCCTGCTCCGTCGGTGCGTCCCGTGACCCGGCCCCTCCTTTCCCTGGTGGTCCCGGCCTTTCAGGCCCGTTCCACCCTAGGGGACTGTCTGGACTCCCTTCTGGCGGTGGAGGAGGGGACGGAGATCCTGGTGGTGGACGACGGTTCCGAGGACGACACGGCGGTCCTGGCGGAGGCCCGGCTGGCCTCCCGGCCGGGCAGCCGGGTGCTGCGCACCCCGAACCGGGGCCCCGGAGCGGCCCGCAACCTGGGGCTTCGGGAGGCCCGGGGCCGCCACGTCCTCTTCGTGGACAGCGACGACCTAGTGCTCCCCGAGGCTCTGCAGGGGGCGCTGCGCCTTCTGGATCGGGACGGGACGGACCTGCTGGGGGCGGACTACCTCCAGACCTTCGAGGGGACGGGGAGGACGGAACGGGTGTGTCGGGGGTTTCCCCTCGGCCTGAACGGGCCGGAAGGGGCGGAACGCATGAGGCGCTGTCTGCTCTTCCGGCATTTCAAGCCTCTGGTGTGGGCGCACATCTTCCGCCGCGACCGCTTGTTGGAGGAGGGGGTCTTCTTCCTGGAGGGGCGCTTCTTCGAGGACGAGGAGTGGATGCCCCGAGCCATCCTGGCCGCCCGAACCCTCCAGGCCTTTCCCGAACCCTGGTACCTCTACCGGCGTCGGGGAGGCTCCATCAGCGCCGCAACCAGCCTGCGGAAGGTGGAGGACAAGGTCTTCGTCGCTCGGGAGATGGGCCGCCGGGGGGACGGCGTCACCCCTCCCTGGAAGGACTTCTTCCGGTACGCGGAGCAGCGGATCCTGAAATCCGCCCGTCGGGACCTGGCGACCCTGCCCCGGGAAGCGGAGGGACGGGAGGTCCTGGAGGGGGAGATCGCCCGGGCCTGGAACCCGGGGCGCTACTGGTGGGGCAAGGCGGTCCAGGCCGTCCGGGCCCGGTTTATCTGAACCGGTAGCCCGTCAGCCGCAGCTTCAGGTCCTTGCGGAGGATGTCCAGCCGGTACTTCAGCAGAGCCAACCCCCGGTCCCGCCGCTGGGCGATGAGGATGCGGGGGTAGGTGGATTCCGGGTGTTCCCGGTAGACCACGCGACGCCTCTTCCCCCCGTGGGGTTCCCACTCCTTGCCCTTGCGGAAGTAGTTGAAGTCCCCGAACTGGCTGGGGTCCCGAAAGGACGCCAGGCCGTGCTTCTTGCACAGCAGGCTGAAGAGGGACTGGTCGTGCCGGTGCTCGATGAAATCCTCCCTCTGGGGTACCGTCAGCCGGTCCGTGAGGCATAGGGGGTCCTGGGCGTAACGCAGGTATTCCTCGAAGAAGCCCCGCGCCGGTTCTCCGTTTCGCACCAGGAAGAAGCTGGCCAGAATCTGGTTGGTCTCCCGGTAGGCGGGGGTGTCGCATCCCAGGATCTCGAAGGCCTCCGCCTTGGTGTACTGTTCCTCGATGAAGGGCAGGTCGAAAGGCAGAAGCCAGAGGTCCCGCTCCAGGCAGAAGGTCTCCAGATGCCGGAGACTGCGGATGAAGAAGGCTCCGGCGTCGCAGTAGAACAGAAAGGCCCCTTCCGGGAGGAGGCGAAGGGTCCGCAGCACCAGATAGGGCTTCCAAAGCCAGTACCCCGCCCCCCGGGGCTGGGAGAGGATCTCCCGGTGCTTCGCCCGAAAGTCCTCCTCCAGGTCCGAGGGGGAGAAGGAGAACACCTGATCCGCCCCGCCGGGGGAGAGGGCGGTGCGGGTGTTGCGGCGCTGCTGTTCCAGAAAGACGCGGTCCGCATAGTTTAGGGTGCACAGCATCCCATGGCCTCCCGGGACGGAAGGGGAGTCGCCCCGTCCCTCGGGCATTCTATCAAGATCGGCGTCCTTCGTGCCGAACCGGAGCGAGAGGGCGAAAATCCGTAGTTTTACGGGCTGGAGCGTGACGGGGAGGGAGGATTCTTGTACAGTTCCGTAGGTTTGGCGTCCCCACCCTCCGCGGTAGGGGACCGAGGTCCCGATAAGAAAGGTGTGACGTTCATGCACGGCAAGGCGAAAGCGCTGTTCCTGGGATGGATGGCTCTGTGCGTTCTCGGTGCCGGGGCGGCTGGGGCGGCTCCGACCCCCACGGTGGCTCCGGCACCCACGGTGGCCGCTGTTCCCACGAAGTCCCCGGCCCCCACGAAGGCCCCGGTCCCGACGGTAGCCGCTGTCCCCACGAAGGTTCCGGCCCCCACGAAGGCCCCGGTGCCTTCGAAAGCTGCCACTCCCACGAAGGCTCCGGTGCCGACGGTAGCTGCTGTTCCCACGAAGGCTCCGGTGCCGACGGTAGCTGCTGTTCCCACGAAAGCCCCGGTCCCCACCGTTGCGCCTACCCATGTCCCTGCGGGGAGCGCGGCCCCTTCCGCGACTCCCGCGCCCATGACCGCCGGGTCGGCGGATCCGTTCGGCGCGACCCCTGCGGTCACCCCTGCTCCCACCGCAGCTCCGGCTCCCACGGCCCACTCCGGCGACGTGGCGACTCCCGTCTCTCCGGCCCCTTCCCGGACGCCTCAGCCCACGAAGGCTCCGGTGCCCACGAAGGCTCCGGTATCCAGCAAGACCCCCGCAGCGACGGGCGGTGAGCCTGCACCCCAGGAGCCCCGGGAGAACCTGCTGGTGGGAGACGACTGGCTCCGGGCCAACCTGGGCAAGGTGGTGCTCATCGACGGTCGGGCCCAGTCCCTCTACCTAAAGGGACACATCCCCGGGGCGGTGAACGCCGAGTGGACCTACTTCACCTCCCTCAAGGGACGTCCGGGGGACCGGGGCTGGGGGGATCTCCTGCCTCGGGCACAGATGGCCAAGCGCCTGGGAGCCCTGGGCATCGACGGCAAGAAACCCGTGGTGGTGTACGCCGACCGGGGCGGCTGGGGGCAGGACGGATGGATCCTCTGGATCCTGCGCTCCATGGGCCTCAAGAGCGCCAAAATCCTGGACGGGGGCTTCACGGCCTGGGTCGCCTCCGGAGGCAAGACGGACAAGTGGCCCGTGAAGCCTAAGGCCGTCTCTCTCTCCCTGCCCAAGCCTGACGACAGCTGGAACGTCTCCACCCAGTGGATCGTGGACCACATGGACCATCTGAAGATCCTGGACGTCCGCACCAAACCGGAGTTCGAAGGGGCCCGGTTCTTCCAGGAACGTCGGGGAGGACACATTCCCGGGGCCATCCACCTGCCCTTCGACCAGCTGGTGGACGGCAGCGGCAAACTGCACACCAACGAACAGCTCCGGGAGATCTTCCACGCCGCGGGGCTTCAGGAGGCCGACGACATCGTGGTCTACGACACCGCCGGGGTCCGGGGGGCCTACGCTACCCTCATGCTCCGCCTGGCGGGGTTCACCAAGGCCAGGAACTACGATTCGGGCTTCCAGGAGTGGGCGGGGAACAAGGACCTGGAGGTGGCCACGGGTTCGGGGAAATAGCCTTCGAATCTGCGGATGGGATCGCCGAGGACGCCGAGCCCCGAGAGAGGGTTCGGCGTCCTTTTTTCAGAGTGGCGATGGAAGACGGGAAGGCGGAAGGGATCCAAGACTCCGATTCGTTTTTTCCGGAAGGGAGAAGGTACAATCAGCGGGAGAAAGGCCTTGCCCCCGGGACGGAGCGAGCCGTGCGTCCCCGAAGGCGTGATGCCCGGGGGATCTGCAGGGAGAGTGCGATTTTCTGCGTCTTCCCGAACGGGAACGGGTGATCATCCGGGAGGCGGTGGAGTCCTGTTTCGGACCTCGGGCTACCGTGTCTCTGTTCGGTTCCCGGGTGGACGGACCGGGCACGGGGGGGAGACGTGGATCTCCTGGTGGAGGTCACAGAACCCCTGATCCCTGAAGAGGCCTTGTACCGCAAGCTCCGGACCGTTGCCAGGATCCAGAAAGCCCTGGAGGACCGGAAGGTCGATCTGGTGGTTACCGTGTCCCGTGGGCCGGAACCCCCCATCCTCCGGTGGATTCAGGAGAGGGCGAGGTTGTGACGTCGGCGAGGCAGCTTTGCGAACAGCCCACCGAGTCGGCACGGCGGGGGAAACAGGACCGGGATGGGACCCTTTGCGGGATTCGTGCTCTTTTTCCCCTCCCCCCGTTTCTGCCCCTTGCGCGGATGCACAAATCCGCTACAATACGGAGGAGCCTGTGGAAGTATTAGGGCTGGATTGGATCTTTGACAACCTGGACCCCGCTAGCTTGGAACTCCGCGCAGACCCCGGACGGCAAGAAAGGAGGTGCACACAACCCCCGCCAATAAGGGAGAGCGGAGCGTCAAGGCGGACCGGAACCACCACGAAGGACGGACCCACCCGCACGCCGCGAGAGAAGGAAACGAGGATGCTTGTCCCGCAGCCGCGCAGTGGACGTCCCCCGTGTGGAGAAGGCCGCACATAAAACCACACAACCAAGGGGGTTGTACTCTAATGAAGAAGACGTTTGTGATTCTGGCGGTGGCCGCTCTCGTGGCCTTCGCTGCGCCGGCCTTCGCGGCCAATCCTTTCATGGATGTCCCCATGAACCACTGGGCCTATGACGCCGTCAGCCAGCTCGCCTCCCATGGCGTGATCTCCGGCTACCCCGACGGGTCCTACAAGGGTGCCCAGCCTGCCACTCGTTACGAGATGGCTTCCATCGTCGCCCGCGCCCTCGCCAAGGTTGACCTCGACAAGGCCAGCAAGCAGGATGTGGAGATGCTGAAGAAGCTCGTCGTGGAGTTCAAGGACGAACTGGATGCCCTCGGCGTGAAGGTCGACAAGATCGACGCCCGCGTGGCGGTCCTTGAGAAGGACATGGGCGGCTGGAGCCTCTCCGGTCAGTTCCGGATGGATGCGAAGTTCGGCAACGAGAACCCCAGCTTCTACGGCAACGGCCAGAGCGACTCCGGCTATACGCTGGGCGGCAAGAACGAGTTCGACCTTAACCGGTACCGCATCTTCCTGAAGAAGCGGATCAACGAGACCACCACCTTCACCGCTCGTCTCGGCACCGGTGCCAACGACAACGGCAACTCCAAGCCTTGGGGTCAGAACCGGGGCGACCAGGTTATGGAGTGGGAGCGCTACTACATCACCACGAAGCTTCCCTACGACATCACCCTGACCGTGGGTCGTCAGAATGTGGACTGGGAAGACGAGGCTGGCCTGTACGTGGATGACGACGCCTGGATCGGCGACTTCACCTACAACGGGTTCATCTTCCAGAAGTCCTGGGGCATGGTGGACGCCACCGTTCTCGCGACCCGCAACGAGGACAACTATCTCCTCAACGTGGGCGCTCGGGATATGTACCGGTACGGTGCCCGGTTCAACTTCAACATCAACGAGCAGTTCCGGGTTGCCCTCAGTGGCCTGTGGGACAACTATGACAACCTGGACGACATGAACAGCCACACCATCTACGGCGATTTCGAGTTCAAGTTCAACCCCAGCATCGCCCTGAAGGGTGCCTACTACACGCAGAACAACGACATCAACGTGGCCGAGCGGGCTGCTTCCGGCGAGGACAGCCCCACCGCGTGGAAGGTCATCGTTGACGCGAAGCAGGATCTGCTGAAGTTCACCAGCCTGTGGCTGGAGTATGGCAAGATCGGCGAAGGTTTCCGGATGTACCAGAACAGCCCGTACGACTCTTACGGCGCTGCTGCCCTCAATAACCGGAACCTCGACCAGGACACCACGATCATCTTCGTGCGGGCCGACCAGAAGTGGAACGACAAGTGGAGCACCTTCGTGCGGTACTTCACTGCCGATTTCGACACCACCGGGATCGACGACACGAAGTTCTACACCTTCGGTGTGGGTTACCAGCTGAATCCCGCCGTGGGCTTCGAGCTCTCCTACGACAAGATCGACTACGGCGACAACAACCCGGCTGGCATGAACAGCGGCGACGACAACGTGGTCCGTCTCCGCACCGTCGTCAACTTCTAAGAAACCCTGTTTCTCCGAATCGGGAGAGAGCTTCGGCTCTCTCCCGATTTTTTTGTGCTCTGCCCCCACCGTCCTCGGAGCGACGGAGGCTGGACGCTCACGTCAAAACGTTCTAAGATACGTGATACGCATTACGCCTATGGGAGGTGGAGCCATGCATCGGCGGATGACCATCACCTTGGACGAAGAGGTTTACGAAGGGCTCTATCGTCGAGTGGGCAAGCGCAGGATGAGCCAGTTCATCGAAGACCTGGTTCGTCCCCACGTGTCGGATACGTCCATGGACGAGGGGTACCGGGCCATGGCTGCGGATCGCCGGCGGGAGTCGGAGGCCCTGGAGTGGTCTAACGCCCTGATGGGTGACCAGGACGATGAAGCGTGGTGAGGTGTGGTGGGTGGAGTTCGACCCCGCGGTGGGAAGCGAGATTCGCAAGACCCGCCCTGCGGTGATCGTGAGCAATGACTCCGCCAATCGACACCTGGCTCGTGTGGTGGTGGTTCCGCTGACCAGCAGGACGAGCCGTCTGTATCCCGGTGAGGCCCTGGTGACGGTGAGCGGAAGAAGTGCCAAGGCCATGGCCTGCCAGATCATGACGGCGGATAAGGCTAGGCTGAAGAGCCTCCTCGGTGTCCTCTCCAAAGCGGACCTGATTCTCCTGGAGGAAGCGATCCAGATTCACTTGGCCCTGCCCCGGTGATTATCCGGCCCCCGAGGGTCTGAGCCGTTCCGGATGAGAGTCCTCTTCCGGGATGCCTCATCCGACGTGGCGGGGGAACCGGATGCCATGGGGGACTCACGTCGAGGTTCTCTCCGGCCCTTCGGGATCCCCGACCCGCGGGGGATCCCTTTAACTTAACAAGAAAGCGCCTAGGAGGCTGGCTTACGCCAGCCTCCTAGGCGCTTCGAGCGTCCGGGCCGAGGGGTTCTAGCCCAAGGACAGAAGCTCCCGGTAGCGGGGGAAGGGCCAGTGCTCCCGGCCGGTGATCTGTTCCGCCCCGTCCAGGAGGTCTCGAAGGGCGGCCAGGGCGGGCAGTCCATCCGCAGTGATCCGTTCCGACTGAGTTTCCAGGTCTCCTTCCGCCTCCCGGATGAGCCCGTGGATCTCCTCCAGCCGCTCCAGGGCCAGGAGGATCTCCCCCTTGAGGCTTCCCAGACGCAGCAGGTGTCCCTGCAGGGGCTTGAGGTCCAGGGGAAGACCCGCCAGGGGGGCCAGGGCGGTCCCCTCCTCGGCGATCTGGCGGTTCAGGGCGGGGACAATGCCCTCCCAGGTCATGGCCTGGAGGATGCCCATCTCGATCTCCATGGACTTGACGTACTGTTCCAGGCGGGTCTCGTAGTAGGCTTCGATCTCCCGATCCGAGAGGATTCCCAGGTCCGCCAGGAGGGCACGGTTCTCCGGCACCAGGAAGAGGGAGAGAGCCTCCGGGGTGGTCAGGGCGATGGGCAGGTCCCGCCTCGCCGCCTCTTCGTACCACTCCGGGGCGTAGCAGTTCCCTTCGAAGCGGACCCCCCGGGTCTCCCGGACCGCCGCCTGGATGGCCTCCAGGGCGGCGTCCGCCGCGTCTGTCCCTCCTGCGGCCATGCGGGCCTCGATGCGGCTGGTCATCTGGTCCATCCCCCAGCACCACACCGCCGCCAGCACCGTGAGGGGGCCGGCGATGGACTGGGAGGCCCCGGGGGCTCGGAACTCCAGCTTGTTCCCCGTGAAGGCGATGGGGGCGGTGCGGTTGCGGTCCGTGTTGTCAGCCTTGATGGAGGGAAGCCGGTTGAGGCCCAGGTCCAGAAGGGTGCGCCCGGGGATCACCTCCGGTGCCCCCTGCTCGATCTGCTCCAGGATGCGGGTGAGCAGATCTCCCAGGTAGACGCTCATGATCACGGGAGGGGCCTCGTTGCCCCCCAGCCGCCACATGTTCCCCGGACAGGCGATGGAGGCCCGGAGCAGTCCCCCGTAACGCTGCAGCCCCAAGAGGAAGGCGCAGAGGTAGGTGAGGAACTGCACGTTCCTCCTCTGGTTGCCCGACGGGCTCAGGAGGTTGCGCCCTTCGCTGTCCATGAGGGAGAAGTTCACGTGCTTGCCGCTGCCGTTAAGTCCCGCGAAGGGCTTCTCGTGGAGCAGCAGGCGCAGGCCGTGCCGGTGGGCGAGGCGGCGCATGGTGAGCATCATGATCTGGTTCTGGTCGCAGGCCAGGTTGGCCTCGGCGTACTGGGGGGCGAACTCCAGCTGGCAGGGAGCCACTTCGTTGTGCCGGGTCTTCACCACCACCCCCAGGCGGGCCAGTTCCTGCTCCGCCTCTTCCATGTAGGCCAGGGCCCGATGGTGGATGGAGCCGAAGTAGTGGTCCTCCATCTGCTGCCCCTTGGGGGGCGCCGCGCCCTGGAGGGTGTGGCCGCAGAAGAGGATGTCCGGCCGCTGCCTCGCCCGGTCCCCGTCCAGGAGGAAGAACTCCTGTTCCGCCCCCGCCATCATGCGGATCCACTTGACCCCCCGGTTGCCGAAGAGGCGGGCGATGCGCATGGCCCGGCTTTCCACCGCCCCCAGGGCCTTCAGGAGAGGGGTCTTCATGTCCAGGGGGGTACCGTCGTAGGCGATGAACACCGAGGGGATGCAGAGGGTGCCTCCCCGGTCGGAGGACACCACGAAGGCGGGGCTGGTGGGGTCCCAGGCGGTGTACCCCCGGGCCTCGAAGGTGGACCGTACCCCTCCGGAGGGGAACGAGGAGGCATCGGGTTCGCTCTGGATCAGTTCCCCGGCGGAGAAGGCCTCCAAGGGGAGCCCTTCGGGGTCCACGGTGAGGAAGGCCATGTGTTTTTCCGCGGTCATCTCCGTGCGGGGGTGGAACCAGTGGGTGTAGTGGGTGGCTCCCCGGGAGACCGCCCATTCCTTCATGGCCGCGGCGATGACCCCGGCGCTGGATTCCTCCAGTTTCTGGGTGCCTTCGATGACCCCCATGAGCTGGTCGAACACGTCCTTGGGCAGTCGCTCCCTCATGGAGCGGCGGTCGAACAGATCCACGGCGAACTGGGATGCGGGGCGTTCCGTCGGCATGGGCCTCACCTCGTATGGTTGGGATGGCCCTTTGTAGCACAGGTGGCGACCTCATGCAAGTTTTTTGTCGCAAACTGCTGTATGGAAACGGGATAAATGGCGTTTTGGGGTCGATGGGCTCGTTGCTTGCAGGTGATTTGCCCCTATCGCGTGGAAGGGACCCGACAAAGGTGCCCCGTCCTAAGGGGACGGGGCACCGGGGGCTCAGGGGTTCGGGGGCGTTTCCAGAAGGGCTCGCACCGCTTCGGGGGAGAGGTCCATCAGGTCTCCGATCTCCTCCGGTGTATGCCCTCGGGAAGCCAAGCGACGGACGAGGAAGAGCTGGTGATCCAACCTTCCTTCTTGCCTTCCTTCTTGCTTGCCTTCTTGTCTGCCTCGACGCCGAGCGATCTTCTCGGCCACGCTGATCTGCTGCATGGGCTCCTCCTCCTTTGCTTCCATCTTCTCGACTTCCCTCCAGTATAGCTCCTGCTCCGACGAGTTGCGCAGGGGGAGGACCCCCTCCAGAAAGAGACACAGGGCCCAGCGTTCCTCCTGGGGCCTTTTGCGGGAGCGCATCAGTCGAAGCAGATCCAGGGTGAACTGTCGCCGCTGGGCGTCGGTTCGCAGGTCCGGTCTTTTCTTTGCCGCCAAAACCGCCAAGGCAAAGGGGTTGGTGGAGGCCAAGAGGGCTCCCTCGTCTTCCCGGGCGAGAGGGCGAAGGTTGTATCGGTAGGCCAGCTCCGTGCCGTAGGCCTCCAGGACGAACCGGTCCGGGACCCGAGTCCCGTCGGGTTCCGTGAGGACCGCCAGGGCGGTGATGCGGCGATGGTACCGATCCCAGATGCGGGCGGCGTAGGAGAACATGCGTTCCGGGAAGGGGATCTCTCCCGAGGCGGCCCGGCCCTGGATCTCCACGTGGAGCAACAGCCACGAATCCTCCCCCTCCGGAAGGGGGACC
The DNA here is from genome assembly GCF_000165795.1 of Aminomonas paucivorans DSM 12260. NCBI lineage: Bacteria > Thermotogati > Synergistota > Synergistia > Synergistales > Synergistaceae > Aminomonas > Aminomonas paucivorans. The sequence goes on from NZ_CM001022.1 coordinate 1,009,728, forward strand.
TTCACCAGCGCGTCCACCACACCTCCGCGCCGGACTCCCCGGGAGACCGCCCGCAGCTCCTGTTCCAGGAACTCGAAGGGGCGGGTCCGGTCCCGGTGAGCCTCCAGGGAGGGGAGGAAGAACTCCAGGGCGTGGGGGAAAAGGGCCTGGATGGCGTTCTTCCAGGCCTGATCCTGCCGGGCCATGGTTTATCTAGGGCAGGGTGCTTCCCAGGATGGAGGCCCGCTTCAGCCAGTCCCCCTTCTCGATGTCCCCTCGGGCGTAGACCCCGTGGGCCAGGAGGGAGCCTCGGTCTTCCCACTTCATGTACTCCCGGGCCAGGCGGAAGGACGCCGTCAGGCCCTCGAAGACCTCCGGTTCGTCGTCCCCGGCGGTGGCCAGAAGCAGTGTCCCCTTGCCCCGCAGGTTTTTCGGGGAGTCCTTCCCCACGTAGGGGATGAGCCGGTCCCAGACGGGCTTGATCTGGGTGGACCAGGAGAAGAAGTAGAGAGGGGTGACGAAAACCAGCAGGTCCCCTCGTTCCAGGGTCCCGTATACCCGATCCATGTCGTCCCCCAGGATGCAGGGGGACCCCTTGGACCAACAGCGCCGACAGTCCGTACAGCCCTTCAGGGTCATCTCCGCCAGGGGCACCTTCTCGGCCTGGTAGCCCCGTTCGGCGGCTCCCTGGGCCAGAGCCTCCGCCAGGCGTTCGCTGTTTCCTCCCCTTCGGGGGCTTCCCAGCAGCAGCGTCAGGGTCTTCATCGTCTCCATTCCTCCCATTCGTCCAGATGTGCCTTCCCGTCCACCTCCAGGATCCGCCTCACCGTTTCCGGGCTTGCCGGTCGCAGGGGGGGACGACAGGGTCCTCCGTAAAGCCCCTTGTGGTCCATGAGGGCCTTCAGGCCCGGTACGCCGTGCCTTCTCGTGATGGCATCGCTCACCTCCAGGAGCCTATGCTGGAGGTCCCGGGCCTCCTTCATCCGCCCTTCCCGGAAGGCACTCCGCAGGGCGTCGCAGGCCCCCGGGTAGAGGTTCGCCACCCCCAGGGTTCCCCCGTCGGCTCCCACCGCCAGGGCGGGGAGGAAGTAGTTCCCCGAGCCGCAGAACACCGCAAAGCCCTCGGGGCGACGGGCGCAGAGGACGGTGAGCTGGGTGATGTCCCCCCCCGTGTCCTTGATCCCCCGGATGCGGGGGTGCTCCGCCAGGGAGAGGATCAGATCCGTCCCCAGGTTGACCCCCGTATTGGCGGGCATGTTGTAGAGCACCACGGGCAGGGGGGCGTGGTCCGCCACGTCCACGAAGTAGTCTCGAATGCCCTCCGGGTCTCCCTTGAAGTAGTGGGGGGGCAGCAGAAGCAGGGCGTCCGCTCCCGCATCGGCCAGGCGTCGCGCCAGCTCCAGGGTGCCCCGGGTGGTGGGCTGGGTGGCCCCCGCCACCAGGGGAAAGCGGCTCCCCGAGCGGTCCCGCACGGTTCGGACCAGAAGGGCCCGTTCCTCCGGTTCCAGGAAGGGTTGTTCCCCGTTGGAGCCGCAGACCACCAGCCCGTCCAAGGGGGAGCGGGTCCAGGCGTCCAGATTGGTGCGCAGGGAGGGGAGGTCCAGGGACCCGTCCGAAGTGAAGGGGGTGGGAATGGGGGCGTAGATGCCTTTCAATTCCACGGGAAGCACCTGCCTTTCATGGTACAACTATAGCAGCAAGAGGGTATCATGACGTTCTTTCGGAGGAGGTGCGCGGGCCATGGATCTTCGGGTGGGGATCTGCTCCTGGACGGACCGGACCCTCCTCGCCAGCGACTACTATCCCCGTTCCGCCCGGGACGGGGCATCCCGGCTGGCCCACCTGGCGGGGGAGTTCTCCGCCGTGGAGGTGGACAGCACCTTCTACGCCCTTCCCCGCCCGGAGAACGCCTACCTTTGGTCCGCCCGGACTCCCGCGGGGTTCCGGTTCGGCGTGAAGGCCTTCGGCCTGTTCACCTTCCACGGGGTGGACGCCCGAGCCCTGCCCGCCTGGGGCCGTCCTCCCGGGGCCGTGGGGCGGGTGCACCGGGAGGACCTGGAAGCCCCGGCGCGCCGGCGGCTCTACCAGGTCTTTCTGGAGACCCTGGAGCCTCTTCGGGCCACGGGCAAGCTGGGCTACCTGCTCTTCCAGTTCCCCCCGTCCTTTCGCCCCTGTCCCGCGAACCTGGCGTACCTGCGCCGGGTTCGGGAACACAGCGGTTCCCTGCCCCTGGCGGTGGAGGTGCGCCATCGGTCCTGGACCCAGGGAAGGGCCTACGAAGAGCTTCTGTCTGTCCTGAGGGGGGAGAACATGGCCTACGTGGGGGTGGACGAGCCGGACCTTCCCTGGACGGTGCCTCCCCTGTGGCCCGAAAGCGCCGACTGGGGGACGCTGGTGCGCTTCCACGGTCGCAACGTCCCGGCGTGGAAGGAACGGGGGGCTTCGGTGCAGCGCCGGTTCGACTACCTCTACCGGGACGAGGAACTGCGACCCTGGAGGGACGAGGCTCTGCGACAAGGGGGCAAGATCCCTCGGGTCTACCTCATGTTCAACAACTGCGTGGGGGATCAGGCGGTGCGGGGGGCACGTCGGATGAAGGCCCTTCTGGGCCTGGGGGGAGACTCGCCCCGGCCGGAGCAGGGGACCTTGGGGCTGGACGGGGAATGATAGAATCGGGGAAGCCCCCTTTTGCCGAGGAGGCGGGGATTGTGCAAAGCCCAGAACCTTGGAGGAGGACGGCCCATGCGCCTTCGGCGGGATTTCACCTTTGATGCGGCCCATAACCTGGTGGCGTACCACGGCAAGTGCGAACGCCTTCACGGACACACCTACCGTCTGGGGGTGACCCTGGAGGGGACGCCGGACGAAGAGGGGATGGTCCTCGACTTCGTGGAACTGAAGCGGATCGTGCGGGAACAGGTCCTGGACCAGGTGGACCATGCCTACCTGAACGACCTGGTGCCCCAGCCCACGGCGGAGAACCTGGCGCGCTGGGCCTTCCAGCGTCTCGATGCTCCCCTGCACCGTCCCCACTGCCGCCTGACGTCGGTGGAGGTCTTCGAGACCGCCGACAGCTCCGTCACCTTCTACCGGGAGGACCTTTCATGAGAGACGTGCAGAACGAGCCGGATCTGCGGAACATCCCCCTGGACCGGGTGGGGGTCTCGGACCTTTCCTACCCCATCGAGGTGCGGGACCGGGACCACAAGGTCCAACGCACCGTGGCCCGCATCGCCATGGCGGTCTCCCTCCCCCGGGACTACCGGGGTACCCACATGAGCCGCTTCGTGGAGGTGCTGGAGTCCATGGGGGGGCAGGTGACGGTGCACCGGATGGACTCCCTGGTGGCCCTGCTTCAGGAGCGCCTGGCGGCGCAGAGCGCGGAGGTGGAGTTCCGGTTCCCCTACTTCATCCAGCGCCACGCCCCCCAAAGCGGCGCCGCGAGCCTGACCCGGTACGACGTGGTTTTCCGGGCCTCCCGGCAGGAGGACCGGTTCGACCTGGTGACCACCGTGCGGGCCCCGGTGCTGACCCTGTGCCCCTGCTCCCGGGAGATCTCCGAGGCGGGGGCCCACAACCAGCGGGCCCACGTGACCCTTTCGGTGCGCATGGCGTCCATCGTGTGGATCGAGGAGCTTGCGGACCTGGCGGAGCGCTGTGCCTCCTGCCCCGTGTACAGCCTTCTGAAGAGGGAGGACGAAAAGCACGTCACGGAGCAGGCCTATCACAACCCCCGATTCGTGGAGGACGTGGCCCGGGAGGCGGCCCTCGCCCTGGACGGGGACCCTCGGATTCCCTGGTACCGCGTCACCGTGAAGAGCCACGAAAGCATCCACAACCACGATGCCTTCGCCAGCCTGGAGAGGGACCGTCGGTCCCCGGAGGTGGCCCCATGACCGGTACGGTGCGCCTTTCTCTGGCCCCGGAGGGGGTCCGACGCCTGACGGCCCGGCATCCCTGGGTCTACCGGGGGCACCTGGCCAAGGGAACCGGAGAGGCTCGCCCGGGGGACTGGGTGGCCCTGTGCGACCGGGGGCGTCCCCTGGCCTGGGGCTGGTTCGGGCCCGGGGCCATCGCCGTGCGGGTGCTGGCCTTCCAGGAAGTCCCGGACCCCCTGGAACTGGTGCGGCGTCGTCTGGACGAGGCCCTGGCCTGGAGACGTCGCTGGTGCCCCGACGAGGAGGCCTTCCGCTGGGTCCACGGGGAGGGAGACGGGCTGCCGGGGCTGATCGTGGACGTCTACGGGCGGCACGCCTCGGTGCAGATGCTGGTTTCGGGTTGGGCCATCCGGGCGAAGGTCCTGGTGGAGTGCCTGCTGGAGCGGCTGCCCCTGGAGGGGGTGGTGCTGCGCAACGACGGAAAGCATCTGGAGAAGGAGGGGCTTGTCCGGGAGGTGCGGCTTCTCGCCGGGACCCTTCCCGCCGACGGCACCGCGGAGGCTCGGATCGGCTCCCTGCGCCAGCGGGTGGACCTGATGGGAGGCCAGAAGACCGGGGCCTACCTGGACGTGCGCCACTGGGTCCGTCCCCTCCTGGAGCGTTTCGAGGGGGCGCGGGTCCTGGACGCCTTCAGCTACCAGGGGCACTTCGGCCTCCACGCCCTGGCGGCGGGGGCGGAACGGGTGGTGGCCCTGGAGCAGTCCGACGAGGCCGTGGCCCTGGCGGTCCGGGGCCGGGGGATCAACGCCCTGCCGGATCGGATGGAGTGGATGCGGGGCAACGCCTTCGACTCCCTGCGGGAGCTGGAGCGGCGAGGGGACCGATTCGACGTCGCCGTGCTGGACCCGCCTCCCTTTTCCCCCTCCCGGGGGCAGCTGGAGGGGGCCCGTCGGGGGTACAAGGACCTGGCCCTTAGGGCCTTCCGGCTCCTGGAGCCCGGGGGGACCCTGCTCTTCGGGTCCTGCAGCCACGCCTTTTCCCGGGAGCTGCTCCTGTCCACCCTGGAGGACGCGGCCCGGGACGCCCGGGCCGTCTTCCGCGTGGCCGGATCCCTGGGGCAGCCGGCGGACCACCCCGCGGTGGGGCAGGTGCCCGAGTCGGACTATTTGAAGGGTTTCCTTTTGGGGGTAGACCATGAACGGAAGGCATGAGGTACCAGGCGGCATGGGGGCGGTTCTCTTCGATTTCGACATGACCCTGGTGGATTCCAGCCACGCCATCACCCACTGCATGAACGGTCTGGCGGAATCCCGGGGGCTTCGCCTCCTCACCCGGGAGGAAGTGCTCTCCACCATAGGCCTGCCCATCGAGGAGGCCTGGCGGGTGCTGTGGGGGCGTTACGACCCCGCCTGGACGGAGGAGTACCGTGCCCGCTTCCGGGGGGTGGAGCAGTCCCTGCTGCGGCCCTTCCCCGGGACCGTCTCCGTCCTGCGCTCCCTGCGGGAAAGGGACATCCGCACCGGGGTGGTGTCCAACCGGCGGTTCGCCCGGGTGGCGGTGGAGGCCACGGGTCTGGTGCCCCTGGCGGACGTGGTGGTGGGGCTGGAGGATGTGGAGCGTCCCAAGCCGGACCCCCAGTCGGTCCTGCTGGCCCTGGATCGCTTGGGGGTTCCCCCGGAGGCGGCGGCCTACGTGGGGGACACGGACATCGACATGGCCACGGCAAGGGCGGCGGGGACTCTCGGGGTGGGGATGACCACCGGGGCCTTCGATCGGGCGGGTCTTCTGGCGGCGGGGGCGTCGCTGGTGCTGGACGATCTGAGGGAATTGGAGGGTGCCCTGGGGCTGGCCTCCCTGGAGGTTCCGAGGGTCGGATCATGACCCGTCCCGTCCCCGACCTGGGGGAGAACGCCCTGAAGGTTCTGGAAAAGCGCTACCTGCGCCGGGACGAAGCGGGCAACCTCGCGGAGACCCCGGAAGGGCTGTTTGTGCGGGTGGCGGAGGCGGTGGCGGCCCCGGAGGCCGCCCACGGAGGGGACCCGAAGGCTTGGGCGGAGGTCTTCTACGGCCTCATGGCCCGGGGGGATTTTCTGCCCAACAGCCCCACCCTGATGAACGCCGGGACCCCCCTGGGGCAGCTTTCCGCCTGCTTCGTCCTCCCCGTGGGGGACAGCATGGAGGAGATCTTCGACGCTCTGAAGCACACCGCCCTGGTCCACAAGAGCGGGGGCGGCACGGGGTTCGACTTCTCCGACCTCCGTCCCGCGGGGGACCGGGTGCGCAGCACCTCCGGAGTGGCCTCGGGTCCCCTTTCCTTTCTGGAACTCTTCGACCGGACCACCGAGGTGATCAAGCAGGGAGGCATGCGCCGGGGGGCCAACATGGGAATCCTGGAGGCCTCCCACCCCGACGTGATGGACTTCGTCCGCGCCAAGACCGAGCAGGGACGGCTGGGGAACTTCAACATCTCCGTGGGGGTGACGGACCGGTTCCTTCGGGCGGTTCGAGACGACGGTTCCTGGGACCTGGTGAACCCCCGGACGGGGGAGACGGTGCGGACCCTTCCGGCCCGGGAGCTGTGGCGCCTTCTGGTGGACAGCGCCTGGCGCACCGGAGACCCGGGGCTGGTGTTCCTGGACCGGATCGAGGAGGACAACCCCACCCCCCACCTGGGAAGGCTCCGCTCCACGAACCCTTGCGTGACCGGGGATACCTGGGTCCTGACGGACCAGGGGCCTCGACAGGTGGGCCGGGTTGCGGGGCTCCCCCTGAACGTGGTGGTGGACGGGCGGGTCTGGAGGACGGAGGAAGAGGGTTTTTTCCCCACGGGGGTGCGCCCGGTGCTTCGTCTCGTCACCCGGGAAGGCTACAGCCTTCGCCTCACCGGGGATCATCCGGTCTGCCGGGTGGTTCGGTGCTCCCGATCCTCCCTGAAGACCCGTTGGACTCCTGCGGGGGACCTCAAGAGAGGGGATCGGGTCCTGGTGAACGACCATCGGTCTTTCCCGGGCTGGGCGGGGGAATATGGGGAGGGGGAGGGGTACCTCCTGGGACTGCTGGTGGGGGATGGGACCCTCAAAAAAGACAAGGCGGTCCTGTCCGTCTGGTCGAAGGAGGAGGATCCCCAGGCACAGGAAGGGATCCGGCAGATCATGCAAAGGGCTCGGGCTTGTGCCGTCCGACTGGGGGCCCGGCGGGATTTCCGGGGGTGGATGGCCGTGGAGGGACGGGGGGAGTATCGACTCTCCACCGCCGCGTTGAGGAGGGTCGCGGAGGATCTGGGGATGGGGCCGGGCAGGAAGGGCATCACCCCGGAGCTGGAATCTCGTACCTCCTCCTCCTTTGTCCAGGGTTTTCTGCGGGGCCTTTTCGACGCGGACGGGTCCGTTCAGGGAACCCTGGCCAAGGGGATTTCCCTGCGCCTGTCGCAGAGCGACCTGCCCCTCCTGGAGGGGGTGCAGAGGCTTCTGCTTCGCTTGGGTATCGGGAGCCGGATCTACCGCAACCGAAGAAGCGGGGGTTCCAAGGGTCTTCCCGACGGCAGGGGCGGGGTGCGGGAGTATACCACGAAGCCCCAGCACGAGCTGGTGGTCGTCAGGGAGAATCTGGACCTGTTCTGGCTTCGCGTGGGGTTCGGAGATTCCCGGAAGGCATCGGCCCTCCGGCGTCGGCTGGAGGGCCGAAGGCGCCTTCCCTACCGGGAGCGTTTTCTGGCTACGGTGGAAGAACTGGTGCCGGAGGGGGACGCGGAGGTCTTCGACGTCCGAGTCCCGGGGTGTCATGCCTTCGACGCCAACGGTTTTCTGGTGCACAACTGCGGCGAACAGCCCCTGCTCCCCTACGAGAGCTGCAACCTGGGATCCATCAACCTGGTGCGCATGGCCGACGAGGCGGGGGAGCTGGACTGGGAGAAGCTGGACCGCACGGTGCGCCACGCGGTGCGCTTCCTGGACGACGTCATCGACGCCAACTGCTACCCCCTGCCGGAGATCGCCCAACGGACCCGGGCCAGCCGCAAGATCGGTCTGGGCATCATGGGGTGGGCGGACCTGCTGTTTCTGCGGCGGCTGCGCTACGGTTCCCCGGAGTCCCTGGTCCTGGCGGGGGAACTGATGGGGTTCATCCGCGCCGTGGGTCACGAGGCCAGCGAGGCCCTGGGGGAGGAGCGGGGGGCCTTCCCCGCCTGGGAGGGGAGCCTGCACCAGCGGCAGGGGCGGCGGCTGCGCAACGCCACCGTGACCACCCTGGCCCCCACGGGGACCATCTCCCTCCTGGCGGGGTGCTCCAGCGGCATCGAGCCGGCCTTCTCCCTGGCCCTGCGCCGCCGGGCCTTCGAGAGCGACACCCTGGTGCTGCTGAACCCCGTGTTCCAACGGGACCTGGCGATCCTGGGGGAACCGGGGAAGGACATCCTGGCCCGGGTGTTGGAGTCCGGGAGCCTGGAGGGGACGGATGTTCCCCTGTGGATGAAGCAGACCTACGTCACCGCTCACGAGGTGTCCCTGGAGGACCACGTGCGCACCCAGGCGGCCTTCCAGGCCCACACGGACAACGGCGTGAGCAAGACGGTGAACCTGCCCCACGAGGCGGGGGCGGATCAGGTGGAGAGGGCGTTTCTCCTGGCCCACGAGACGGGGTGCAAGGGGATCACGGTCTACCGGGACCGGTGCAAGGAGACGCAGGTGCTTTACCAGGGCACGGGGGAGGTCCCCTCTCCCGGGGTCCCGACGAAGCCGAAGCGGCGTCCCGCCGCCCTGACGGGGAGCACCGTGAAGGTGCGCACCAGTTTCGGGAACCTGTACCTGACCCTGAACCGCCTGGAGGGGAAACCCTTCGAGCTCTTCGCCACCCTGGGCAAGTCAGGCCGGGACACCCAGGCCCACACGGAGGCCCTGGGACGGCTGGTCTCCCTGGCCCTGCGGAGCGGGGTCCCGGTGCGGGACGTGGTGGGGCAGCTCAAGGGCATCGGGGGCAGCCAGCCGGTCTTCGAGGGGGACGGGATGGTCCTGAGCCTTCCCGACGCCATCGCTCAGGGGATCGAACGGGTTCTGGGGGAGACGGTGGAGGTTTCCTCCGGGGACATGTGTCCCTCCTGCGGGGCCCCGCTGGTCCATGCGGAGGGGTGTCTGCGCTGTGTCTCCTGCGATTACTCCAAGTGCCTGTAAGCCCGGGCCGCTTCCCCCGAGGAGAGAAGGTGGGAGGATGACCCCTCGGCTTCGGCGTCGCCCCGGGAGCCTCTTCTCTGCGGGGCGGGCGGTGGTCTACGGGACGACGGTGCTTCTCATCGTGGCGGGCTGGATCTGGGCCTACGGGGCCTACATGCGCCACTACCGGGAGATGAACCCGGAGATCGCCTGGGTGGTCCCCTGGGTGCACCGGGACCTGGTGCCCCTCAAGGGGGTTCTCCTGTGGAACGAGACGGTGCTGGTAGCTCCGGGAACCGGCGTGGTGCGCTATCCTCTATCCGCGGGGCCCGTGAAGGTCGCCCGGGGCGCGGTGGTGGCCACGGTGAACGGGGTGGCGGTGCGGGCTCCCTCTCAGGGGATCTTCCTCGCCGCGGTGGACGGCAAGGAGGGACGCTGGCGCTACCCCCTCCTCTGGCCGGGGCAGGACGAACTTCCCCCCGCGCCTCCGGTGCGCTGGTTTCGAGACGGCCAGACCCTGAAGGGGCGGGCTCCCCTGGGGAAGGTGGTGCTTCAACCCCAGGAGATCCGCCTGCTGGGATACCTGGACCTGGTGGGGACCATCCCCAAGGGACTGGAGGACCGTCGTCTGGCCATCCGAAGGGACCCCGACGACACGGGGTCGATGGGGGAGGTCCGGGTCTACGAAAACCTCGGGGCACGGTCGAAACTCTACCTGGGGCTGCCCTGGATCACCCCGGATCTGGTGCGGAGCCGGGGCATCGTCCTGCAGGTGGAGGCCGGGCAGATGGAAGGGGTGGCGGTGCCCGAGACGGCCCTCACCACCCGACAGGGCCGCCGGGGGGTCTTCTCGGTCCGGGGGGCCCAGGCGGTGTTCCAGAAGGTGGAGGGCAAACCCATCGGGGGCGGACGGTTTCTGGTGAACCAGGGGCTCTCCTTGGGGGATGCGGTGATCGTGGAGGGGGCCCACGCCCGGGAAGGAAGGGTTCAACTGTGGTGACCTCGGTTCGGGAGAACGTGGAGAGGGTCCGGGAACGGATTGCCCGGGCGGCGCTGCGAGCGGGGCGAGATCCGTCGGAGATCCGCCTGGCGGCGGTGACGAAACGCCACCCCGCAGAGGCGGTGCTCCAGGCGGCGGCCTGCGGGGTGGACTGGATCGCCGAGAACCGGGTGCAGGAAGCCCAGGGGAAGCGGGAGAACTGCCCCGGCGTGACCGTCCCCTGGTGTCTGGTGGGGCATCTGCAGCGCAACAAGGTTCGCAAGGCCCTGGAGGTCTTCGATGCCATCCACACCGTGGACAGTCAGGAGCTGGCGGTGTCCATGGAGAGGGTCCTGGAGGAAGGGCAGCGCACGGGGGTCCCGGTGCTGCTGGAGGTGAACGTCTCCGGGGAGGCGGCCAAGTCCGGGGTGAGCCCGGAGGGTGCGGAGGCCTTGGCGGAGACGGTGGTCTCCCGGTGCTCCCGCCTCCGTCTGGAGGGGCTTCTGGCGGTGGGGCCTCTGGTGGACGATCCCGAGGCCATCCGGGGGGCCTTCCGCCTGTTGGGGCGGATCGCCGGAGATCTGCGGCGGCAGCTGGGGCTTCCCCTGGCGACCCTTTCCATGGGGATGAGCGACGATTTCGAGATCGCCGTGGAGGAGGGCAGCACCCTGGTTCGCCTGGGCACGGCCCTGTTCGGCCCGAGGCTTCCGGTTTAGGAGGGGCGACGTGCTGCGCCGCATCGGGGTGCTTCTGGGGCTTTCGGAGGAACCGGAAGAGGCGGGGGGAGATCCCCAGACGGAGGACCGGGAGGAACGACGGGCCCGGCTGCTTCGGGAGGCCCCCGCCGTGGCCCGCATGGTGCTCTGCCGTCCCTCCCCGGATCGACAGATGCGGGAGGAGCTTGCCGGGGCGCTTCACCAGGGGCGCATGGTCCTGGTGGATCTCCGGTCCTTCGACCGGGAGTCCGGCCAGGGTCTTCTGGATTTTCTCTGCGGGGTGGCCTTTGCCCTGAGGGGCTCGGTGGTGCGCGCGGCTCCGGGGCTTTTCCTGGCCTCGCCTCGGCGGGGTTGGGTGGAGACCTGGATCCCTGAGGACGGGAACGAGGAGGTCGGTGAAGAGTGAGCGAGCTGCTGAGTCCGCTGGACGTGGTGAATCAGTCCTTCCGGAAGGGGTTTCGGGGTTACGAGCCCGGCGAGGTGGACGAGTTCCTCGATCAGGTGGCGGAGAGTCTCCAGGGGTACATCCAGAAGGCCAAGGACCTGGAGCGATCAGTGCAGGTGGCGGAGGACCAGCTCAAGGAGTATCGCGGGCTGAAGGAATCCCTGCAGGAGGCCCTGATCCTGGCTCAGCGCAGCGCGGAGGAGCGGGTCCGCTCCGCCACGGCCCAGGCCGACGCGATCCTGGCGGAGGCTCAGGCCAAGTCGGAGCGCCTCCTGCAGGAGGCGGAGGGGCAGGTGGCGGAGATGCGCCGGGAGATGGGGCGTCTTCGTCAGGTACGCTCCCAGTACGTGGCGGAGTTCAAGGCCCTGCTCCTGAAGTTCGATTCCCTCCTGGGGCACCAGGCCCCCGCGCCCATCCCGGAGGAGGACGAGCCCCGGGAGATCTCCCGGGATCGCGCTCCCCAGGCGGTGGCGGCACTCACCGTTCCCGAGGAGGAGCCGTGAGGGAACCCTTCGACCCGGAGCTTCCCGTCAGCCGCCTTCCCGGGGTGGGTCCTCGCCGGGAGGCGGGGTTGAGTCGTCTGGGCGTCCGTACCCTCCGGGACGCCCTGTTTCTTTTCCCTAGGCGGTACGAGGATCGACGTCGTCTCACTCCCCTGGAGGAGCTTCAGGAGGGCAGGCCCGCCCTTTTCCGGGGACGGGTGGGGGAACTTTCTTCCCAGCGCTCTCAGGGCAAGCACCGGGTCCGGGGCCTTCTCTCGGACCCCACGGGGTGTCTGCGGCTGCTCTGGTTCCACCGGCCGGGGGTGGCCGCCCAGCTTCCCCCGGGGACGGAGGCGGTCTTCTGGGGGCGGCCCGCCCGATTCGGGGACGCCCTGGTGTGCGTGAACCCGGAGTTCTGGACGGGATCGGTTCCCCAAGGGGAAGAGTGGGGCCGCATCGTGCCCGTCTACCCCGGCACGGAGGGACTCCCTCCCCGGTGGCTCCGTTCCTTCCTCCTTTCCCAGGTGGAACGCTGCGCCCCCCAGATCCCCGAGGAACTGCCCGAGTCCCTGATCCGCCGCCGGGGCCTCCTTCCCCTGAAGGAGGCGGTGCGGCAGCTCCACGCCCCGGACGACGAGGTCCGGTGGCGGGAGGCCCGTCGTCGCCTGGCCTACCAGGAACTTCTGGAACTTCAGGTCCCCTTTGCCTTGCGCCGTCGGGCCGCCGCCTCCCTGCCCCCCCCGGTACTGCGCTGCGAAAAGGGAGTTTCGGAACGGTTTTGGGCCGATTTGCCCTTCGACCCCACCCCGGGGCAACGGGAGGCCCTCCGGGCACTGGAGGCGGACCTGGGGGGGCGGCATCCCATGAACCGTCTCCTCCAGGGAGACGTGGGGTCCGGGAAGACTCTGGTGGCCCTGGGGGCCCTTCACCTGGTCCTTCGTGGGGGTGCCCAGGGAGCCTACCTAGCCCCCACGGAGATCCTGGCCCGACAGGTCTGGGAGGTGGCCCGGAGGCTCCCCGCCCTGGCCCCTTTTCCGGTGGACCTGGTCCTGGGGGGGCGCTCCCTCCGGGAGAGGGAGGAGCAGGCGGAGGCCCTGGAGCGTCCGGAACCTCGACTGGTAGTGGGGACCCACGCCCTCCTGGAGGATTCGGTGCGGTTCTCCCGCTTAGGCCTGGCGGTGATCGACGAGCAGCACCGTTTCGGGGTGGCCCAGAGAGCCGCCCTGGCGGCCAAGGGGCGGTCGCCCCACCTCCTGGTCATGACCGCTACCCCCATTCCCCGGACCCTGAGCCTTGCCCTCTTCGGGGACCTTTCCTCCCTGGCCCTCCGGGACCTCCCCCCGGGGAGGTCCCCCGTGGTCACCCGGGTGCTGGGGCAGAAAGACCTGCGGCGGGTCCTGGCCTTCCTGCGGCAGGAGCTGGCCCGTGGGGGGCGGGCCTTCTGGGTCTGCCCCCTGGTGGAGGAGTCGGAGGGAACGGGCCTTCCCGGGGCGATGCAGCGCCGGGAAGCCCTGGCCCGGGCCCTTCCGGAGTCCTGTCCCGAGGTGGTGCACGGGCGGCTGGACGGGGCGGCCAAGGCGGCGGCACTGGAGCGTTTTCGCTCCGGGGAGTCCCGCCTGCTGGTGGGCACCACGGTGCTGGAGGTGGGGATCGACGTGCCCGAGGCCACGGTGATGGTGGTGGAGCACGGAGAGCGTTTTGGCCTCTCCCAGCTGCACCAGCTTCGAGGTCGGGTAGGGCGGGGCAGCAGTCGGGGGGTCTGTCTCCTCCTTTCGGGCACAGAGGAGGAAGACTCCCTGCGACGGCTACGGATCCTGGAAAGGATCGGCGACGGGTTTCGGATCGCCGAGGCGGATTGTGCCCTCCGGGGGGGCGGAGAAATGGGAGGGGTGCGGCAACACGGAGACTCGGGCTTCAAAGTGGCGGACCTTCGGGTCGACGCCGCGCTGCTGGAGCAGGCGCGACAGGATGCCCAGGACTGGGTGGATGCGGAACCGGCCTTGGATTCCTGTCCCCTCTTCCGAAAACGTCTGGAGGAACGGTATCCCGACGTGTTTCGTCTCCTTGCGGGGGCGTGAGGTTCTCCGCTGCCCTTGAGGGAGCGGTTCACGATCCTGTAAAATGGGCGTGTCGGACCGTCGGTCCGACGACTCCAAAGGATGAAATGCGGGTAATCCGCACCTTGACAAGGGAATAGGGGGGAACAACGAAATGTCTTTTGTGATGTTGGTGGCGGGCGTCGCCCTGGGGGCGCTCGCTGGGTTTCTGGTTCTCCGACATAGGGAGACCAAGCGTCAAGAGGGAGCCGTGAGCGATGCGGAACGGGTCCTCAAGGAGGCGGCGGCGTCCGCGGAACGCTCCAAGAGGGAGATGCTCACGGAGGCCAAGGAAGAGATCCTGCGGCTTCGCCAGGAAGTGGAGAAGGAAACGAAGGAGCGACGCAACGAACTCCAGCGGGCGGAGCGCCGTCTGGAGCAGAAGGAGGAGAACCTGGACCGCAAGCTGGAGGCCCTGGGCCAGAAGGAGGACGAGCTTCGGGCCCGTCACGACGAGGCTCAGGAAAAGCTGGCGGAACTGGGGCGCAAGGAGCAGGCCCTGGTGGTGCGTCTGGAGGAGATCGCCCAGATGACCCGGGAAGAGGCCAAGGGCTTTCTGTTGGCTCAGGTGGAAGAGGAAGCGAACCACCTCATCGGTCTGCGGCTCAAGGAATTGGAGGAAAAGGCCCGTCGCGAAGGGGACCGCAAGGCCCGGGAGATCGTGGCCACGGCCATCCAGCGTTGCGGGGTGGAGCACACCGCCGAGGTGGCGGTGAGCGTGGTGAACCTGCCCACCGACGAGATGAAGGGCCGGATTATCGGCCGGGAGGGGCGGAACATCCGCACCTTCGAGACCCTCACGGGGGTGGACCTCATCGTGGACGACACCCCGGAGGCGGTCACCATCAGCAGCTTTGACCCGGTGCGCCGCGAGGTGGCCAGGCTTTCCCTGGAACGGCTGGTGACGGACGGACGCATCCACCCGGCGCGGATCGAGGAGATCATCGAGAAGGCGCAGCGGGACGTGGAGGAGCAGATCCTCGAAGCAGGGGAGAACGCCCTCCTTGAAACGGGCATCAAGACCATGAGCCCCGAACTGGTGAAGGTCATCGGGCAGCTGCGGTTCCGCTCCAGCTACGGGCAGAACGCCCTGAACCACAGCCTGGAGGTGGCCCACCTGGCGGGGATCATGGCTTCGGAGTTGGGTCTCGAAGAGTCCATGGCGAAACGGGCCGGACTGCTCCACGACATCGGTAAGGCGGTGGACCATCAGGTGGAGGGTCCCCACGCCCGCATCGGGGCGGACCTGGCGAAACGCTACGGGGAGAACCCGGACATCGTGAACGCCATCGCGGCGCACCACGAGGACGAGGAGCCCACCACCATCTACGCCGTCCTGGTGGCGGCGGCGGATGCGGTGAGCGCCGCCCGTCCCGGGGCCAGGCGGGAGAGCCTGGAGGCCTACGTGAAGCGTCTGGAGAAGCTGGAGTCCCTGGCCAAGGAGTTCGGCGGGGTCAGCAAGGCCTTCGCCATCCAGGCGGGTCGGGAGATCCGCGTGGCCGTGGCGCCCCAGGTGGCGGACGACGGGGCCATGCAGAAGCTGGCCTACGACATCGCCCGAAAGATCGAACAGGAAATGAAGTATCCCGGTCAGATCAAGGTCACCCTCATCCGGGAGACCCGGGCCGTGGACTACGCGAAGTAGGGCGGTCATGCGCGTTCTCTTCGTGGGAGACGTCATGGGGCGCCCCGGCCGAAAGCTGCTGGCCTCCATGATGGGACGGATCCGCTCCCAATGGGGTCCTCTGGATTTCGTGGTGGCCAACGGGGAGAACGCGGCGGCGGGGTTCGGCCTCACCGCGCCGGTGGCGGAGGAGCTCTTCCGCTGCGGGGTGGACGTGGTCACCGGGGGAAACCACACCTTCGACAAGAAGGAGGCGCTGCCCCTGCTGGATCGGGACCCGCGTCTTTTGCGTCCCGCCAACTACCCTCCGGGGGTTCCGGGGCGGGGCCTGGGGGTCTACGAGAAAAACGGGCGTCGCCTGGGGGTTCTGAACCTCCAGGGGAGGGCCTTTCAGACCCCCATCGACTGTCCCTTCCGCACCGCCGACGAACGGCTGGGGGGGATCGACGCGCCCTGCATCCTGGTGGACGTCCATGCGGAGGCCACCTCGGAAAAGCGGGCCTTGGCTCTGTACCTGGATGGGCGGGTCTCTGCGGTGCTGGGAACCCACACCCACGTGCAGACCGCGGACGAAGAGGTGCTTCCCGGGGGCACGGCCTACCTGAACGACGTGGGCATGACGGGAGGGCACGGAGGGGTCATCGGCATGACCTACGCTTCCGTGATCCCCAAGCTGCTCACGGGAGTGCCGAACAAGTTCGAGGTCTGCGAGGACGATCTGCGGCTTTGCGCCGTGGTGCTAGAACTGGACGACGAGACGGGGCGGGCGCTCTCCATCGAGCGCCTGAACCTGCGACCGGAGTAACGCCCCCCGAAACGTGACAAGACGAGAGGAGCCCGGGGTCCATCCCCGAGCTCCTCTCCTTTTTTTTCTGCGGGTTCGACGGGGGGTCAGCAGATTCGGGGCAGAAGCTCCCCTGTGGGCATGTCCAGGAGGCGCACCCCCCCGATGGGGGTATGCAACCCCACCCATCCCGGGTGCTCCGTCTCCACCGTTCCCACCCGGGCGGCTCGGGCACCCAGAGGGTGGCGGCGCAGCAGCTCCAGCGCCCGATCCGCCTCTTCCGGGGCAACCCCGATCAGGGCGGTCCCCTCGCAGGCCAGGGCCAAGGGGTCGAAGCCCAGAAGGTCCGCCACGGAGAGCACTCCCGGGTCTGCTGGCAGGGAGTTCTCTTCCACCAGGAGGCCCGTCCCGGTTCCCTCCGCCCACTCGCAGAGCACCGCCGCCACCCCGCCCCTGGTGCAGTCCCTCATGCAGCGAAGCCCCGAAAGCCCGTTCAGGGGTTCCAGGAGGGGCCAGAGGAGGGCGCAGTCGCTCTGAAGCCCCGGGACGTCCATCTCGTACCGGCAGGCCGCGATGGTGGCGCCGTGCAACCCCGGGGGGCCCGTGAGGATCAGGGCGTCCCCCGGTCGGAGGTTTCCCATCCCCAGGGGCGCTTCGGGACGGACCGTCCTCCCCAGGGCGGTGGTCACCAGGAAGAGCCCGTCCGCCTGTCCCCGGGGGACCACTTTGGTGTCCCCCGCCACCAGGGCGAGCCCCCCGAGGGCACAGGTTCGGGCGGCGCTACCCATGTGCCGGACCAGCACTTCCTCCGGTAGTCCCTCCTCGGCGATCACCGAGAGGGTGAGGAACTCCGGGCGCACCCCCCGCACCGCCAGGTCGTTGGCGCTGCCGCAAACGCAGAGCTTGCCCAGGTCGCCCCCGGGAAACGTCAGGGGGGAGACGGTGAAGCCGTCGGTGGTGACCCCCCATCCCCCGGGGAGGAGGGCGCAGTCCTCCCATTCCGGGGTCCCGTCGCCGAAGGGAGCCAGGAGGCGCCGAACCAGCTCTTGGGTTTCCCGTCCCCCGCTGCCCTGTCCCAGATTCAGACGTTCCACGTCGTGACCTCCTTCCCGCCGTATCGGTACGCGGCGGCGCAGCTTCCCTCCGAGCTCACCATGCAGGGGCCCTGGGGGGTTCGGGGAGTGCAGGTCCCCCCGAAGAGGGGGCACCCCCTCGGGGCCAGCCTCCCGGCGAGGACGTCGCCGCACCGGCACCCGTTCGGGGGGGCAGGGGCGGGGAGGGGCAGTTCCAAGGATTCCCGGGCGTCGAAACGCCGGAAGGGGTCCCGGAGGGCGAGGCCGGATCGAGGCAGTACCCCCAGCCCCCGCCAGGAGGCGTCGCAGGGCCGGAAGACCCGCTCCAGGAGGGCGCGGGCCCGAGGGTTGCCCCCCGGGCGAACCCCCCTCGGGTAGGCGGAGGTGACCTCCGGATGTCCCTTTCGGGCCTGTCGGGCCAAGTCCACCAGGGCCAGCAGCAGGTCCTCCGCCTCGAAACCTGCGGCGCAGCAGGCCAGGCCGTGGGCTTGAGGAAGGAAGCGGAAGGGTTCCACCCCCAGGACCGAGCAGACGTGACCGGGCAGCAGGAAGCCGTCCAGGGCGATGTCCGGGGCCGCTGCCAGGGCTTCCAGGGCGGGAGGGACGGTCTTGTGGAGGTTCAGCACCAGGAAATTCGGCACGTCCTCCCCCCGGGCCTCCTCCAGGACCGCTGCAGTGCCTGGGGCGGTGGTCTCGAACCCCACCGCTAGGAAGACCACCCGTCGCTGGGGCAGATGCCGGGCCAGGTCAAGGGCCTCCGACGCTCCCGTCACCACCCGAACGTCCGCTCCCCCGGCTCTGGCCTGGGCCAGGGAGCCCACGGATCCGGGCACCCGCACCAGGTCTCCGAAGGTGGCCAGGGTGACTTCGGGCCTGGAAGCCAGGGCGATGGCCTGATCCAGGTCCTCCTGGGGGGTGACGCACACGGGACAGCCGGGGCCGGAAACCAGCTCCAGCTTCCAAGGCAGGAGGGCTCGGAGGCCCGTCCTGTACAGGGCCATGGTGTGGGTGCCGCAGACCTCCATGAACCGCAGAGGAGTCTCCCCCACCAGGTTCTCCAGGGCGGCGCGCAGCAGCGCGCCCCGTTCCCGGAGGGAGGGTTCAGCGTCCCGCAAGGCGGTGCACCTCTTCCCAGAGGGAAGCCAGCTCCTCCTGGTCCTCCTGGTGGACCCGCTCGATGGCGAAGCCACCGTGGACCAGCACCACGTCTCCCACCCGAGGCTCCGAAAGCAGGTCCGTACGGATCGTCACCTGGGCGGTTCCCGCCGTGGCTCGGGCCCGATGGTCCGGCAACAGCTCCGTCAGTTCATGGGGTACCGCAAGGCACATGGGGGTCGTTCCTTTCCTTATGCCGGGGATGAAGGCAGGCTCCGGGGCATGTCCCCCCGGGCGTTCCCCATTGTACCGGGGAGGGGCAGGGAGGCAAGCGGCCCCGAGACGGTTTCCCTTGACAGGAGGCGGCATGACAATGGTATGATTCCGGTAATTTTTCGCTTTTGGTGGTTTTGTGTGTGCTTTCGCCGGGGAAAAGGAAACCTCGGCGCGGGTGAGGAAGGGAGGTGGTCGTGCCCCCATGGGCCTGGGTATTGAATGCGAGGTAACCTTGCGGCAGTGGGCATTGCGGGAAATCGGGCGGTTCATGGGGACACCGGCGGGATGCTGCCGGGATGCTCCCCGAGGTGATGGGAAAAAGGAGTGAACCCAGGGTGAGCGAGAACGGCGCGGATCGGGAACAGTGGGGTAGCAGGTTCGGATTCATCATGGCCGCGGCGGGTTCCGCCATCGGCCTGGGCAATATCTGGCGTTTTCCCTACCTGGCTGGCATGAACGGCGGGGGTGCCTTTGTCGTCATCTATCTTCTTTTGGTTCTTTCCATCGGAGTGGCGGTGATGTTGGCGGAGATGGCCATCGGACGGTCCGCAGGACTCAATGCGGTGGGGGCCTTCAAAAAACTCAAGGGAGGCGCCTGGCCCCTGGTGGGTTGGATGGGGGTCATCGCGGGCTTTCTGATCCTCTCCTTCTACGGAGTGGTGGCGGGTTGGACCATCGCCTACATGATCAAGTCCTTCACCCCCGGATTCCTGGAGGCCGCAGCCGCAGGCAAGGCGGGGGACCTCTTTGGAGCCTTCGTCTCCAATCCTGGGCAGGTGGTGGCCTACCAGGCCCTTTTCATGTTTGCGACCATCTGGATTGTCTACCGGGGCATCGGAGGGGGCATCGAGAAGTACTGCAAGCTCATGATGCCTGCCCTCTTCATCATCCTGCTGATCCTTATCGCCCGGGCGGTGACCCTGGACGGGGCCGGTAAGGGACTGGAGTTCTACCTGAAGCCGGACTTTTCCAAGGTCACGGGGGGTACCGTCCTGGCAGCCCTGGGGCAGGGTTTCTTTTCCCTCTCCCTGGGCATGGGCTGCATGATCACCTACGGCAGTTACCTGAGCAAGAAAGAAGTGCTGCCCTCCGCAGCCATCACCGTGGTGAGCCTGGACACCTCCGCGGCCTTCCTGTCCGGACTGGCCATCTTCCCGGCGGTGTTTGCCTTCGGCATGGAGCCCGCCTCAGGGCCGGGGCTCACCTTCATCACCTTGCCCTCGGTGTTCGCCAAGATGCCCATGGGTGCTGTGTTCTCCTTCCTGTTCTTCCTGCTCCTGTTCTTCGCCGCCATCACCTCCTCCATCTCCCTGCTGGAGGTCTGTGTGGCCTACTTCAAAGACGAGCTGGGCTGGAGCCGCGCCAAGGCCTCCTGGGTCCTGGGTCTGGTGATCTTCGTCCTGGGGGTGCCCTCGGCCCTTTCCCTGGGGGGGCATTTCCCCAAGATCGCCGGGAAGGACTTCCTGGACGCGGTGGACTTTTTCTCCTCCAACGTGCTCCTTCCCCTGGGGGGGATCTTCATCTCCCTCTTTGCGGGTTGGGTCTGGTTGGACAGTGCCCGTAAGGAGGTCACCAACCAGGGGTCTCATTCCTTTGCTCTGGAGGTCGCTTGGATCTGGGTGTGCCGGGTGGTGGCTCCCCTTGCCATCGCCTGGATCTTCGTCAAGGGGCTGAAGTGGTAGACCCCATTCCCGACAGGCGGCGGGGGGTCGGCGCAAGCCGGCCCCCCGCCTTTTTGTGGGGATGGCGGAAGGAAGCCTGGAAGGCGCTGTGGTAAGATGTTCCCAGTTTTTTCGAGAGGAGGAACGCCATGCGTTCTGCAAAGGTTTCACTCCGTTGGGGGCGTCCCGTGGCGCTGGCCCTGTTGGGGATTCTTCTGGCGGCGGGGGTCGCCGCGGCCCTGGACGTGTCCCCCATTCTGGCGCGCTGGTCCCGAACCCAGGCCTTCAAGAACGATCTGGACGGCAAGCTGGACGTGACGGCCACCTACTTCGCCGGGGAGTACGTGGAGGCCCAGGTACAGGCGGAGGCGGAAAAGAACCTCTGGACGGGGAGCGAGCTGGAGACCTACAAGTACACCTTCCTCAAAGGCCTTCGCCTGGACGAGATGATCGCCGTCCGCCTGGAGTTCGACAACCGCGGCCCTTCCATGCACATGGCCCCCTTCGACGAGCAGGTGGTGCTGTGGATCGGCGGGAAGAGCTACAAACCCGTGGAGTACGATCCCCGGTTCAACTTCAAGCTCCAGGGCAAGCGGGACGGGATGCTCTTCTTCAAGCGCTACGACGACAAGACGGGCAAGTCCCTCCTGACGGGGGTCAAGAGCGTCCGCCTGCAGATCAACGGGGGCGTGAGCCCCATCACGGACAACAAGAAGATCGACTTCGTCTGGGATGTGGCCAACGACCATCCCGAGAAGCTCTATAAAGGCAAGGCGGCGGAACGCCTGGAGCTGGACCGTCTCATCAAGCGCATGGAAAAGCTGACCCAGCAGAGGAAGGACCTGGAGGGGCAGTTGGCGGCCACCCTGTCGGAGCTGGAGACGATCCGCAAGAGGATGGACGAGCTGTCGAAGTAGGCAACGAGCGCGGGATCTCGGTGGTCCGAGTCCCGCGCTTGTCACGGTCCGGTTTGGGGGGAGGGCGCCCATGAAGCGCATTGCCGTGTTGACCAGCGGGGGGGATTCCCCGGGGATGAACGCCGCTATCCGGGCGGTGACCCGGTCCGCCATCTACCGGGGCCTGGACGTGATCGGATTCCGCAGGGGGTACGAGGGTCTGCTGGACGGGGACGGCGTCCCCCTGACCAAGAGTTCCGTGGGGGGGATCATCCACCGGGGGGGCACCATGCTCCGCACCGCCAGAAGCGATCGTTTCCGGCGCCCCGAGGGGATCAACGAGGCCATTTCGCGCCTTCGGGAATACGACATCGACGGCCTCGTGGTGGTGGGGGGGGACGGTTCCTTCCGGGGGGCCTGGGCCCTCCACGAGCAGGGGTTCCCCGTGGCGGGGATTCCCGGCACCATCGACAACGACATTGCCGGGACGGACTCCACCATCGGCTTCGACACGGCCTGCAACACCGCCCTCCAGTCGGTGGAGAAGCTTCGGGACACCGCCTCCAGCCATGATCGCCTGTTCATCGTGGAGGTCATGGGGCGATCCGCCGGGTTTCTGGCCCTGGAGGTGGCGGTGGCCTCCGGGGCGGAGTGCGTCCTGGTGCCGGAGGTGCCCTTCCACCTGGAGCACCTCTGCGAAAAACTCCACTACGCCAAACAGCGGGGGAAGACCCATTCCATGATCATCCTGGCGGAGGGGGTCATGTCCGCCAACCAGTTGGCCTCCCGGCTCAAGGACACGGGGGGCTACGAGGCCCGCATCACCGTCCTGGGGCATGTGCAGCGAGGGGGGAGCCCCTCGTCCTTCGACGCCGTGTTGGCCTCCCGCATGGGGGCTTCGGCGGTGGAGATGCTTCTGGAGGGGCAGCGGGGCTTCATGGTGGGGTACGTGAACCAGCAGCTCACCTCCTGTCCCCTGCCCACGGCCTGGGAGTCCAAGAAGCCCCTGAACCACGAGATGATGGCCCTGGTCGAGGCCCTGAGCATCTGACCCCATGGCTCGCCTTCCCGATGCGCTGCCCGAAGCCCTGGCGACCCTGACGGCCTCCGATCGTCCGGGCCGCAGCGCCTCCCTGCTCCATGATCCTCGCTGCTGGGAGGAGGCGCTGGAGGTCCTGTCCCGCCCTTCCCTCTGGATCGTCACGGGGTTCTTCGTGCCCGAGGCCCAGGCCGCGGAGACCGACGGTCCTCCCGGGGCCTGCGTCCTTGCCCGCGCCCTGTCGCGTCTGGGAACCTCTGTCCGGGTGTTCTCCGACGACGCCTGTCTGGGGGTCCTTCGGGAGACCGGGGCGGTCCTGGGGCTTCCCCCGGATCGGTTCCGGGGCTTTCCCTTCGACGTCCCCGAGGAGGACCTGCGGGCGTTCCTGAGAAGGGAGGCTCCGGGTGGGCTGGTCTACCTGGAGAGATTGGGGCGCACTCCTGAGGGGGTCTGCCGGAACATGAGGGGGCAGGACGTCTCCCCCTGGGTGGCTCCCCTGGACCTGTGGGCTCTGGATGCGCCGTCTCGGGGGATTCCCGTGGCGGCGGTGGGGGACGGGGGCAACGAGGCGGGCATGGGCCCTCTGCGGGAGAGGTTGGGCTCTCTGGTGGGAGATTTCGCTTCGGCTCTTTCCTGCATCCCTTCGGACGTGCCGATTCCCGTGGATGTCTCCAACTGGGGAGGCTACGCTCTGACGGCAGCCCTGGAAGCCTCTTCGGGAGCGGATCTGCTGCACACCCCGGAGGAGGAGCGGGAGATGCTTCACGCCATGAAAAGAGCCGGGGGGGTGGACGGAACGACCCGCACCCCGGCCCTCTCCGTGGATGGGTTCGGGATGGACGATCAGGTGGCTCTGGTGCGGGAGCTGCGGGCTCTGACCCGAGGGCCGAGGGGCTAGCGCGACTTTCGGAGGTGTTTTTCCAGAAAGGGGACCAGGATCCAGGCGAGGGCGGCGCCGATGCCCGTCTGGATCAGGTCCGTGAGGGCTTCCAGGGGAGCCGCCGCTGGACCGTAGAGGGTCGCCGCCGCGGACGTGTAGCCTCCCATCATGACCAGAGCTCCCGCCGCCAGGGCGATCCAGCGGGGCGCCCGGCGGGCCAGGAAGCCCACCACGAATCCCTCCAGGCCCTTGATGACCAGCGAGAAGGGGGCCCATTGGGGGTAGCCGAGGAGGATGTCTCCCAGGGCCGCGCCCAGGCTTCCGGCGACCGCGCCGTACCGGGGGCCGAAGAGGAGCGCCACGGTGTAGAGGATCCCCTCCCCCAGGTTGAAGTAGAGCCGGAACCCGGGGACCGGAATGGACAGCATGGTCGCCCCCGTGACGAGGGCGGCGAAGAGGGCGCCGAGAGCGAGGGCGCGGGGGGAGGTCTTCAGTGGGTTCATGGCGATTCCTCCTTGCGAAGTCCCCCTCGGGGGGAGGGACTTCGGTTTGTACGGATTGTGCCCCATCCCCGGGAACCCAGCTAGGTCCAGATCGTCCCGCATGGTACGGGGAACTGGTCCCATGGGCGGTTCGTTCCCGGGGCTTGCGTCTTCGAGGGGGGGCGGGTTTATAATGGCCCGGGTCAAGAGGGCTCCACTGTTGCTTCTCGTCGGTCTTGTGGCTCTTCTGGTCCTGCTTGCGGGGTGGAGCCTGCGATCCCGCGCCGCAAGCGATCCCTTTCGCTTGGAACAAGCCGTCGTCTGCCTGGAGCTGGACGACGATCTCAAGCCCCTTCGCGTATCCGACCGCTTTCCCCGTGGTACCCGGCAGGTTTGCCTGTGGTTTCGCTATGCCTCCGCCCGGGAGGGGGACGGCCTTTCGGTGAGGTGGTTCCACGAAGGAGGGCTCATCCAGCGGGAAACCATGCGCCTTGCCCCGGGAAGGGGGACCAAGGCGTTCTATCTGCTTCGGGAGGACGGTTCCCCGCTCCCCCAAGGGACCTATCAGGTCCGCCTGGAGGGAAACGGGAGAAGCCTTTCCGTATTGATGTTTCGAATCCTTCCCTGAATGGGCAACACGAATTCGAGAGGACCCGAGGAGGCGAGGACGCTGCGGTTTTTCCTGGACACGGCGAACCTGGAGGAAATCCGCGCTGGCTTGCGGATGGGAGTGGTTTCCGGGGTGACCACCAACCCCACCCTGGTGGCCCGGGAGGGCGTGGCGGATTTCCACGGCCACGTGCGGACCATCGCGGAATTGGTGGAGGGACCGGTGAGCGCGGAGGTCCTGGCCCTGGACCTGGAGGGCATGGTGGAAGAGGCTCGGCCCCTGGCGGCGCTTCATCCCCAGGTGGTGGTGAAGGTTCCCCTGACCTGCGAGGGACTGGGAGCGGTTCGGGTGCTGAGCCGCGAGGGCATCCGCACCAACGTCACCCTGGTCTTCTCCCCCCAGCAGGCCCTTCTGGCGGCCGCGGCGGGAGCCACCTACGTGAGCCCCTTCGTGGGGCGTCTGGACGACGTGGGGGAGGACGGCTCGGGGCTGGTGCGGGACATCGCCTCGACCTTTCGGGTTCAGAGCATCGGGACCCAGATCATCGCCGCCAGCGTGCGCCATCCCCGGCACGTGGCGGAGGCGGCCGCGGCGGGAGCCCACATCGCCACGCTGCCCTACAAGGTGTTGAAGCAGCTGTCGGTCCATCCCCTGACGGAAGCGGGAATCCGGCGATTTCTCGAGGATTGGGAGGCTACCGCAAGACACCATGGTTGATCACGAAGCCCTCTCCCCTCCGGAAACCCTACCCGTCGAGAACCTGTCCGTCCCGCCTGCGGAGGCCGAAGGCCAGGACCTTTCCCCGGAAACCCCAGATCGCAAGCAATCCCACCGTCAGAAGATCTCCTTCTCCCACCTCGCCGGGATGAGCGTGGCGGAGCTGCGCAAGCTGGCGAAGGAGCTGGGGGTCGCGGGGATCTCCTCGCGGCGCAAAGACGACCTGGTGGTGGAGGTCCTCAAGGCCCAGGCGGAAAAGCAGGGCTACCGCTTCGGCGGGGGGACCCTGGAGTGCCTCGTGGAAGGGTACGGTTTCCTCCGTCCTGCAGGGCTTCTGCCCAGCAACCACGACATCTACGTGTCCGCCTCCCAGATCCGGCGCTTCGGCCTGCGCAACGGCGACGTGGTGTGGGGGGTCATCCGTCCTCCCAAGGATCAGGAGCACTTCGAGGCGCTCCTTCGGGTGGAGACGGTGAACTTCTCCGACCCCGAGGAGGCCCGGCGTCGCCCCAACTTCGAGGCCCTCACCCCGGTCTTCCCGGACGAAAAGCTCCACCTGGAGACCACCTCCAAGGAGATCGCCACCCGCCTGGTGGACCTCTTCGCCCCCATCGGGAAGGGGCAGCGGGCTCTCATCGTCTCCCCCCCCAAGGCGGGGAAGACCACCCTCCTCAAGCGCATCGCCAACGCCGTGACCACCAATCACCCCGAGACCATCCTGCTGGTGCTGCTCATCGACGAGCGCCCCGAGGAGGTCACGGACATGATGCGGTCCGTGGACGGGGAGATCATCGCCTCCACCTTCGACCGCCCCGCGGAGGAACACATGCGGGTGGCCGCCCTGGCCCTGGAGAAGGCCAAGCGGCTGGTGGAGGTGGGCAAGGACGTGGTGCTGCTCCTGGACTCCATCACCCGACTGGCCCGGGCCTCGAACCTGGTGGTCCCCCCTTCGGGACGCACCCTTTCCGGAGGCATGGACCCGGCGGCCCTGTACTTCCCCAAGCGGTTCTTCGGCGCCGCCCGGAACATCGAAGAGGGGGGGAGCCTCACAGTCATCGGCACCTCCCTGGTGGAGACGGGCAGCCGCATGGACGACGTGATCTACGAGGAGTTCAAGGGCACGGGAAACATGGAGATCCACCTCTCCCGGAAGATCTCGGAGCAGCGGATTTTCCCCGCCGTGGACATCACCCGGTCGGGGACCCGGCGGGAGGACCTGCTCATGCCGGAGGAGGAGCTCCAGCGGCTCTGGCTGCTGCGCCGCCGCATCGCAAACATGGATGAGGGCGAAGTGCTGAACCTCATCCTGGACAAGCTGCGGAACACCGCCACCAACAAGGACTTCCTGGGGACCATCAAGATCGCGTAACCCGATCCGGGAAGGGAAAAGGGAGGACGAGTCATGCCGACTCCGCGACGATTGGGTTTTTGGGTGTTCCTGGCCATCGGAGCTTTGGCTTCGGTGGTCCTGGTGGCGGCGGCAAGCCGCCGCTCGGGAGCCTACTGGGCGGATTTCCGCGATGCCTCGGGAGAGTGGGTGAACCCCAACGCCTCGGGCTTTCTGGTGGTGGACGTAACCGGTTCGCTTTCCTCTGCCAAAGGCGCCCGTTCCGGCGACCAGCGCTTCGGGATCGGACCCGTTCCCTGGGCTCCCTCCCTGGAGGAGGAAGATCTGGTGATCCAGGAAGTCCCCCCTCATGAGGGCGCTTCCGCGGAGCCCACGCCGCCGCCTCCCGTGTGGACGGAGATCACCGTCCAGGAAGGGGAGACCCTCTCCAACCTGGCGGCGCGGTGCGGTGTTCCCGCCGCGGACATCGCCCGGGCCAACGAACTCAAGAACCCCGACGCCCTGCAGGAGGGACAGGTGCTCTACCTTCCCAAGACCTCTTCGGACGTTCTGGCCACCCTGGCCCACGTCCGCAGGCTCCGACACGAGGAAGAGACGGCCCGCAAGACCGCCGATCCCGTCTCGGTGACCTACTATGTGGTCAAGGAAGGGGACACCCTCTGGTCCATCGCCAACACGTTCAACCTGGACGTCAACTCCCTCTTCGGAGCCAACCGGTTCCGGAACGTCAACGTCCTCAAGCCCGGGAGCACCCTTCGGGTTCCCAACCAGGACGGGGTGTTCGTAAAGCCGAAGGATGGGGAGAGCCTGGCGAGCCTGGCGAACCAGTACGGCGTCTTTGCGGAGGCCATCCGAGCCGCAAACGGGCTGGAAGCGGGAGAATCCTTGAAGGCGGGAGCGGAGCTGTTCATCCCCGGAGGCAAGCCCCTGGCCTTCGTGGAGGGCAAGGACGGGGAGGGTGCGGTCCCCCGGCGGGTGGGAAGCGTTCGGGGGCTGATCTGGCCCGTGGTGGGGCGCATCAACAGCCCCTTCGGCTGGAGGCGGGATCCCTTCGGCGGGCGCCGGGACTTCCACACGGGGCTCGATATCAAGGCCCCCACGGGACGGCCCGTCCTGGCCGCCGCCGCGGGGCAGGTGGTCTACTGCGGGTGGATGAGCGGCTACGGCAAGACGGTGGTCCTGGAGCACCGGGACGGATCGGCCAGCCTCTATGCCCACTGCAGCCGCCTGGACGTCCGGGTGGGGGAGCGGGTTCGCCAGGGAGAAGCCATCGCCCGGGTGGGCAACACGGGGCGCTCCACGGGCTCCCACCTGCACTTCGAGATCCGCATCGGGGGCAGTCCCGTGAACCCCCTGAAGCTGCTTCGATAGGCGCCCGGAACCAAGGGCCGAACAGAAACGAGAAGGAGAGTCGAGCGACCATGACCAAGTTCGTCTTCGTGACGGGGGGGGTGGTGTCCTCCCTGGGCAAGGGCATCACCGCCGCTTCCCTTGGAGCCCTGCTCAAGCACCGGGGTTTCCGGGTGTCCATCATCAAGCTGGATCCCTACATCAACGTGGATGCGGGGACCATGAACCCCTTCCAGCACGGGGAGGTCTTCGTCACCGACGACGGGGCGGAGACGGACCTGGATCTGGGGCACTACGAGCGGTTCGTCGACGAGTCCCTCCGGTCCTGCAACAACGTGACCACCGGGAAGATCTATTCCTCCGTCATCTCCAAGGAGCGGGAAGGACGCTACCTGGGAGCCACGGTGCAGGTGATCCCCCACATCACCAACGAGATCCAGGAGCGGATCCTCAAGGTGGCGGACGGGAACGACGTGGTGATCGCGGAGATCGGCGGCACCGTGGGGGACATCGAGGGGCTTCCCTTCCTGGAGGCCATCCGGCAGCTGGTGAGCCGGGTGGGGCGGGAGAACGTGCTCTACTGCCACGTCACCCTGGTGCCTTACATCGCCGCAGCGGGGGAACTGAAGACCAAGCCCACCCAGCACAGCGTCAACGAGCTGCGGCGCATCGGCATCCAGCCCGACGTGATCGTCTGTCGCAGCCAGTACCACCTGGAGAGCGACATCCGGGACAAGATCGCCCTGTTCTGCAACGTCCCCAAGGACTCGGTGATGGAGGCCATGGACGCGGACACCATCTACCGGGTGCCCCTTCAGCTTCTGGAGCAGGGCTTTGATCGGCTGGTGCTCCGGCGCCTCGGCCTGCCCGTGGGGGAGGCCCCGGACATGGAGGCCTGGATCCGTTTCCTGGATCGCTTCACTAACCCCGCGGGGGAGGTGGAGATCGCCATGGTGGGCAAGTACACCAGCCTCAAGGATTCCTACCTCAGCGTCATGGAGGCCCTCACCCACGCGGGGACCATGAACCACGTGCGGGTGAACCTTCGCTCCGTGGAGGCGGAGGACGTGGAGGAGAAGGGCGTCGAAGCCACCCTGGCGGGGGTCCAGGGCGTCCTGGTCCCGGGGGGCTTCGGCTCCCGGGGCATCGAGGGGAAGATCGCCGCGGCGGGATACGCCCGGCGCAACGGCATCCCCTACCTGGGGCTTTGCCTGGGGATGCACGTGGCGGCGGTGGAGTTCGCCCGCAACGTGCTGGGCATCGCGGCGGCCCACAGCTCGGAGATCGACCCGGGGACGCCGAACCCGGTGATCCACCTGATGGAGGAGCAGCGCCACGTCTCCCACCTGGGAGGTACCATGCGCCTGGGAACCTACCCCTGTGCCCTCGTCCCGGGGACCCTGGCTCAGGGGGCCTACGGGGCCGAGGCGGTGCAGGAGCGGCATCGCCACCGGTACGAGTTCAACAACGACTACCGGAAGCGGTTCTCCGAGGCGGGATTCCGCGTGGCAGGGGTATACCCGGAGAAGGACCTGGTGGAGATCCTGGAGATGGAGGGACATCCCTGGTTCGTGGGGGTGCAGTTCCACCCGGAGTTCCTCTCCCGCCCCGTTCGACCCCACCCCCTGTTCCGGGAGTTCGTCGCCGCGGCGACGAGGACGAAACAAGGTTGAGAGGAGGATTCCCCATGAGGAAGACCCGAGGATTCCTGACGGTGGCGGTTTGCCTGGTTCTTGCGGCGACGGTGGCCTGGGCGGACGAGATTGCTCCCGCCCCCGGGGCGTTTCAGAACCTGGAGCGGGTGGAGACGGTGCTCTACGGGGGGCCTCAGCCCGGCGGTCTGTTGGAGCGTCTGGCCCGGGCGGAGAAGGACCTTTTCGGACGGGAACTCCCCGGGAGCCTCACGGAGCGGCAGACCGCCCTTCTCCAGTTCCTGGAGAAGGGGACGGCGGGGCAGCCCGGTTTCCTCTTCAAGCTGGGGGTGGCGGAGTGGGCGGTGGCCCAGCAGGTGTACCCCACCAAGTTCGCCGCGGCCCGGCTTGAGGGGTTGGAGCAGCTCCTGGAAGGGCACACCCAGACGGGCCCCCTGGCCATGCGCCTGGAGCGGCTGGTGACCAAGCTGCTTCCCTCGGGCATCCAGGGAACCGGCGTGTCCGTCCCCGCGGCGACCCTGGTGAAGGTGCGCCTCCTGCAGCCCCTGGCCGCCCGGTTCTGCAAGACCGGCGACAAGGTGGGGTTGGAGCTGGTGGACGACCTGCGGGTGCAGGGAACCCTGGTCGCCCCCCGGGGGAGCCGGGTGGCGGCCCACGTGCAGAGCGTGGAGGGCCCTAGGAGCTTCGGGCGTCCCTCGGAGGTGAAGGTGACCTTCGAGTATCTGGAGACCCTGGGGATGGAGCAGATCCCCGTGCTGGTGGGGGAGGCGGCCAAGAACGCCACGAAGCTGGACAAGAGCCTGGTGGGAGCCGCCGGCGCCAGCGCCCTGGGCATGGTGCTTCTGGGCCCTGTGGGGCTGGCGGGAGGGTTCCTCGTGCGGGGAGACGACAAGACGGTCCCGGCGGGGACCCAGTTCTACCTGGAGACGGGGCAGGCCGTGAGCGTTCTGGCCTATACGGTGCCCGCCACCCTGGGAGGCGGCGCGGCGCCCACGCCCGCGGTCACGTCCACGGGAGCGATCAACCCATGAGTCGGTTCTGGCGCAAGGGTGCCCTTTCCCTGGCCCTCCTGGCCTCTCTGGCCTGTCCCGCCTGGGCGGTGGACCTGGGGGACCTGATCGGTGTGGTGGGAGGCGGATTCCTGGTCTCCGCCGTGGCGGGGCCCCTCAACGACTTCATCAACACGGTCACCTTCAACAAGGGGGCGGGGAACCAGTCCGCCACCAAGGTGGTCCCCATCGTCTCCCTGGGGGACGGAACCCATATCGGGGCCGCTCAGGTCTCCGGTCCCAAGCAGGCGGTGGATCGGACCAAGGCGGTGGCCCAGCTGGAGACAAGCTTCCAGGATCGCCTCCGGGTGAAGGTCCTGATCCCCATCGACTCAGAGAACCCCATCCAGCGGTTCCGGAGGGTGCAGGGAGTGGGGGTTTCCGCGGTCATCGACCTGCGCCTGTAGGGAGTGAGGAGAACGGTGCGCCGAATCTCCGGGACGTTCCTTCTTTCCTTGGCGCTTCTCGGCGCACTGGTCCTTCCTGCCTTCGGGGAACCCCGTAGCCTGCAAAGTCAGGTGGGGGGGGTGTTGGACCGCTGGACCGCTTTCCGCTGGGGACAGGACAACCTGGTCTGGGTGGTTCACTATCCCGAGGCCCTGGCTGCCCCCTGGGTGAAGCTGGAGGCGCAGCGGCGGGGACTGGGGCCGGAGGAGACGGAGTCCTACCGGAAATCCTTCCGTCAGGAGCTTCAGTTCGATCGGTCCGTGGCGTTTCTCCTGAACGTGCAGGCCTTCGGAAGGACCCCCCTGAGCCTGGCACCCCTTTCCAAGAACGTCTTCCTGGTGGACGGCCGGGGGAAATCCATCCCTCCGGTGCGCTATGAAAAACGCCTGGACCAGCCCCTGAGCGGGCTGGTCCAGGGGTTCGTGTTTTTTCCCAAGGGAGTGAAACCTCCGTTTCGACTGGTGGTCAAGGGGCTGATCCCGGGGGAGGCCACGGCGTTTGCCTTTCCCGCCTTCGGAGAAGCGGACACGGCTCCCCGCGTCGCACCCACCCCTTCCCCGCGCCGTCTCGGAGCGGGGAAGATCTCCGCTCCCCAGGGGGTGGATCTGGTGGTGCCCCCGAAGAAGCCCGAGGCTCCCCAGGTGACCCGGACGGAGATCCCCCGGCCGACGCGCCCTGCGGTCCCCACGAAGGCTCCGGAGGCGACGCGACCGCCCAAGAGGGCCGTGTCTCCCCCGGTCTCGACGTCCCCTCCTCCCCGAACGGTGCCGTCTCCACCTCCCGCAGCTTCCGGGGAAGTGCGACCGTCCCTTTCCCCCTCTTCCCCGAAGTCCGGTCCCGCCTCGCGGGAGGAGGTGCTGCGGCGGTTTCTGGAGCTGTGGCAGAAAGGCGACTGGGACGGCCTGTACGCCGTGACCGGCAAGGAGACCAAGGGACGCTTCAGCGCCTCGGAGTTCGCGGAACGGACGAAGAACCACCCCTTCCGCTGGGCCCTCAAGGAGGGGTACAAACTCTCCTGGTCGGGGAACACCGCCAAGGTCTCCGTGGCCCCGAAGTTCCTGGTGGTCCGGATGCTTCGGGAGGAGCAGTTCCGTCTGGTGGAGGAGGAGGGCGGATACCGTGTGGTCTGGTAGGCACATCGCCCTGTTTCTGGGCCTGGGGGGAGGACTCCTGATCGGAGGGTTTCTGTGGCGGGATCTTCATCTTCCCCAGCAGGCGGGGGTCCCCTCCGGCCTGCCGGACGTTCGGGTGGAGCAGTTTGACCTGCGCCGTCAGGTGGGGGGACAGGACTGGACCATCCGGGCTTCCCGGGCGGAACGTTCCGAGGGGGTCGCCCAGGCGGCGTCCATGGATCTGGAAATTCAGGGCCCCGGGGACCGGGTCACCCGAGTGCGGGCCCAAAAGGGGCTTTTTGAGGAGGCAAAGGAGGACATGACCCTTTGGCAGGTGGAGGGAAGCCTTCGCGAGAAGGGGAAGACCCTGAGCTGGAAGGCTGCGGAGGCCCGCTATGACGGAAAAAGTCGGGAGTGGCGTTTTCCGGGAGGGGTCACCTTCCGGAGGGATTCCCTGTTTCTTGTGGCGGGAACGGGGCGATTGCTCCCCAAGGGGGACATTCGACTGGACGATGGGGTGAAGGCCCGTTGGGCGGTGCGGCCATGAAACGCCTATCCCGGAAGGGGTTGTTTCCCCTTGTCCTGGGTTTGCTGCTGTGCTGGGCAGGAGCGGCGGCGGGGGAAGGACAGGAGCCGGAGAAGGTCCGCCTGAACGCCGACCGGGTGGAGTTCGACGAAGCTTCGGGCAGCGCTTCCGCCTCGGGAAACGTGAAGTTGACCCACAAGGACTTCCGCCTCTTCTCCCCCTATCTGGAGTATGACACGGAGGGGCAGAAGGTCCGGGCCACGGCGGACCCGGGGGGCGAGGTGACCCTCCTGGCGGGGGGCAAACGCCTGGCGGGCAAACGGCTGGATTACGACCTGGTCACCCGTCAGGGAACCCTTCAAGGCCCCAGCGGCCAAGTGGACAAGCTGTACCTGCGGGGAAAGACCATCGAGTTTGCCCCGGCGGAGCGGGCCCGCCTGGAAGGGTGGGGGGCGAAGCGGACCTCCCAGGGGGCGGAGGAGGACATGGCCGCCCGTTGGTCCCAGGTCTCCGTGACCACCTGCGACAGGGCCCATCCCCACTACCGCCTCCAGGCCCGGGAAGTGGTGGTGATCCCGGGGGATCGGGTGGTGGTGAAGAGCCCCAAGGTCTATCTGGGGGAACACCTCCTGTTCACCTATCCCTTCGACTACGTCATCCGGGACAAGAAGAGCGGGCAGAAGGACGGGACAACCTTCTTTCCTCTGGTGCAGTACGACGGGGACAAGGGCTTGGGCCTGGGGCTTCGCGGGCCCCTCTCCTGGGAAACAGGGGAGCTGGATCTGGGGCTCCTCGGCTGGACGAACCAGGACCCGGAGGGCTGGGCGTACCTGACCCAGCAGGTCGCCTCGGGGATCAACCTGTTCGGCCGGGTGGACCGACTCTACGACAAGGACGCAAAGGAGCTTCTCTGGCGGCCCCAGTGGGGTCTGGAGACGACCGCGTCGGACTGGTACACGCGGCTTCGCTGGTCCGAGAGGGAGCTGGTGACCCAGGAGCGTCGCACTGGGGTGACCCAGCGCTTTTCCGTCTGGCGCAGCCCGGAACTGGAGATCCGTAGTCCCTGGAAGCGCGATCCCGCTTCGGGGGCCTATTGGCGGGCTCGGGCGAGCTACGGGGACTACCAGGACGCCACGGGGGGCTCCGGCAGCCCCTGGGTGACCCGACGCGGGGCGTCCCTGGAACTCTACGGTGAGGCGCCCCGCTGGGGGATCTTGAGCCCCTTCGCCCACGTCCTGCACTGGTACTACGACTACCCGGACACGGACACCTTCCAGAGGGTCACCGACGCGGAGCTGGGCTTCCGGTGGAAGTTGGGGGACGTGAAGCTCCAGACCACCTACGTGAGACGGTGGGTGGACGGGGCGTCTCCCATGGGCTGGGATGCCTGGGAGAGTCGGGAGGACCTGTACCAGGAGGTCTCCTTCCTGGTGGCCAAGGCGTCTCCCGACGACCTGTGGAGCCTGACCGTCCGGGGAGGGTACGACCTCCTGTCCAGCGAGCTGGGAGAGATGGTCTACAAGCTCTCCTACGACCGGCACTGCCTGGTCTGGGAACTGGTGGCCCGCGACGACATGCGGGGAAACGACGACTGGTTCGGGCTTCGCCTGATCGTGAAGGCCTACCCCCATGCGGTGGCTGCCTTCGGGACCAGCGAGCTGTTCGAACCGGGAGCCAGGCCGGAGGATCTTCCGGACGGAGCGAAAGAAGGGAAATGAAGACGATGAAGGTCTTGGTGGCTTGCGGGGGGGACAGTCCGGAAAGGGCGGTGTCCCTGCGTTCCGGAAAGGCCGTGGCGGAAGCGTTGGCCGTGGCGGGGCACCAGGTCTTCCTGGAGGACCTTCCCACCTGTCTGGGGGTGGTGGAAGCCGCCCGGGATCGGGGGGCTGACCTGGTCTTCGTGGCCCTCCACGGAGGCTGGGGAGAAGACGGACGGCTTCAGGCGGTCCTGGAGGCTCATGGGATTCCCTACACCGGTTCGGGCCCCGAATCGTGCATGGCCGCCATGGACAAGGAGCTGACCCGGGCGGTGTTCCTCGACCGGGGATTGCCCGTTCCCCCGGGAAAGGTCTACGAGCGGGAGGACGCGGCCCTGCCGGACCTGGAATCCCTGATGGCCCGGGAGGGGGGGCATCTGGCCCTCAAGCCCTGCTGCTGCGGCAGCACCGTGGGGGTGAGCCTGGTGCACCGGCCGGAGGACCTCCGGGAGGCTCGAGATCTGGCCCTGAAATATGACGACCGCCTGGTGGCGGAGCGGTTCATCCCGGGACGAGAACTCACCGTGGCGGTCTTCGAGGAGGGGGGACGCCCCCGGGCCCTCCCGGCCATCGAGATCCGCCCCCACGAGGGGTTCTACGACTACCGGAACAAGTACACCAGCGGCGCCACGGAATACCTCTGCCCGGCCCCCCTGGAGGAGGCGCTGGCGGCTCGGGTGGGTTCGTTGGCGGAGGCAGCCCATCGGGCCCTGGGGTGCCGGGTCTACAGCCGGGTGGATTTCCGCCTCTCCGAGGAGGGGGAGCCGTTCCTGCTGGAGGTGAACACCGCCCCGGGGATGACCGGCACCAGCCTGGTCCCCAAGGCGGGAGCCGCGGTGGGCTGGAGCTTCCCTCAGGTCACGGACCGGATCGTCCGGGCCTCCTTGGAGGTCTGCCGGGGAAGGCGTTAGGGCCTCCCTGCGGGAGAGGGCAGTGAAGACGAGGGGAGGGGCCCGGAGTGGCCGCCTCCCCTCGTGCGTCTTCGGGGCGCTCTGCCCCCAGCCTGCTTCCTTCCGGTCAGATCAGGTAGCGCAGGTAGACGTAGACCGTGGAGACCAGGAGCGTGGCGGCGGTGACGGGGATCCCCACCTTGAGGAAGTAGCCGAAACGCAGGGAGATGCCTCCCTTTTCCGCCAGTCCCGCCATGACCAGGTTGGCCGAAGCCCCCACCAGGGTGCCGTTGCCGCCGAAGCAGGCCCCCAGAGCCAGGGACCACCAGAGGGGCGTGGGGTCCATGCCGGACAGGTGCGCCACGTCCCGGACCAGGGGGATCACCGCCGCCGTGTAGGGCACGTTGTCCACCACCGCGGAGAGGATGCCGGACCCCCACACCAGCAACAGGGCCAGCAGCTTGGGGCTGTCCCCCACCTGGTGCACCATGAGGGTGGCCGCCGCCTCGATGAGCCCCAGATGTTCCAGAGTTCCCACCAGCATGAACAGGGCGGAGAAGAAGAGCAGGGTCACCCAGTCCACCTCCGCCACCATCTCCTCCACGTTCACCGGGCAAAGGACCAGGGCCAGGGTGGCTCCCGCCAGGGCGATGGTGGCCGCCTCCAGGTGCAGCACCCGGTGGAGCAGGAAGGCCCCCAGAACCAGCCCCAGGATCGCCAGCACCCGGGGGGTCAGCACCGGGTCCACCCTCTGGCGGCTGTCCCGAAACCGCTGCAGGGCGGCGGCGGTGCTCTCGTCGGGCTCCAGGTCCTTGCGGTAGAAGAGGTACAAAAGCCCGAAGGTCACCCCCAGGGCCAACAGCACCGCCGGGCCGAGGTTCAGGAGGAAGGCGTTGAAGGACAGCCCTGCCGCGGATCCGATCAGGATGTTGGGGGGGTCTCCGATGAGGGTCGCCGTGCCGCCGAGGTTGGAGGCGAAGGTCAGGGAGATGCAGAAGGGGATGGGGTCCAGGTCCAGGCTCTCGCAGACCGCCAGGGCCACCGGACCGATGAGGAGGATGGTGGTGACGTTGTCCAGGAGGGCGGAGATGAGCGCCGTAAGCACCGAGAGGAGCACCAGAAGCCGCCAGGGTTTCCCTCCGCTCATCCGGATGGTGCGGATCGCGGCCAGCTCAATGAGGCCGGTCTTCTTGACCACCCCCACCAGGATCATCATCCCCAGGAGCAGGCCGATGGTGTTGAAATCGATGAAGGAGAAGGCCTTGCTCTGCTCCACTAGCTGGAGAAGCAGCACCCCCGAAAGCCCCGCCAGGGCGGCGGTGAGGCGATGAAGGCGCTCCGATATGATGAGGGCGTAGGTGGCGACGAAGACTCCCAGGGCAATCCACTGCGTTGTATCCATAAGTATTCACCTCGATGACGATAAAAAGCCAGCCAGCAAAAGAGCGGCCGTGGGGTCCCCCCGGCCGCTCGTGCCTTCCCGAAAGGTGCCGGGCCGTCTACGCGATGCGGATCTCCAGGACCTTGAGGTGCCGGACTCCTTTGGGAACCCGAACCATGACCTCTTCTCCCACCGTCTTCCCCAGGATGGCCTTCCCCACGGGGCTCTGGGAGGAAATGCGGTTCGTCTTGGGGTCCGCCTCTTCCGAACCCACCAGGGTGTAGGTGTATTGGGTCTGGGCGTCCAGATCCCGGAGGCTCACGGTGGTGCCCAGGCTCACGGAGCTGGTGTCCAGATCCCCCACTTCCACGATCCGCGTCTTGCTGAGCTGGTACTCCAGCCAGAGGATCCGGCTCTCCAGCTTTTCCTGCTCCTCTTTGGCGGCGTGGTACTCCGCGTTCTCGCTCAGATCGCCGAAGGCCCGTGCCTCCTCCAGTTTGGCAGCGATCTCCGATCTGCCGTCGCCCCGGAGGGAGATGAGTTCCTGCTTGAGCTTTTCGTAGCCCTCCCGAGTCATCATGACCTGTTCTTCCGCTGAACGTTGTACAGCCATGTTTCGACCGCCTTCCGCAGAAAATGGGAACCCTTTCATCGAAGCCACCCTGAACCGTTGCGGTATTCTACCAGACCGATTCCCGAAGGGCAAATGAACGGCCGGGAATCCACCGTGCCCTGGACCTCAGGAAGGATACTCCCTCCAGAAAATCCTGCAAGGGGGAGGTCTGTTTCTCGGTCCCCGATTTGCCCCGTTCCTTTCCCGTCGGGTCACCTGTTCCTTCTTACAAGCGGATATGCGTTCCGGCTCTTTCCCCCGTGCCGAGCCACCTTGCGGTGACGCAGGGGGCGTTTTTGACAGATGTCCTTCCGGGGAGTAACATGCACCCCAACTTTTCGAAGTCAGGGGGAACCCACATGGCGCAGCACCTCCGTCGCCTTCCCAGCCCGTGCCTCCCTCGACCTCAGGCGATCTTCGCCCGGGGGTGGTCGGTGCTGTCCTGACGTCCGAGAGGGAACGGGTTCGCTTTGCGGGACGCTACGGGGGCCGCCGACGGAAGTCGGCGGCCTTTTTTTGTGAGAGGGGGAAGGAAAATGAAGGGAAGGAATGAGCTGAAGGTGGCGGTCCTGGGAGCGGGGACCATCGGGGGAGCCGTGGCGGAGGCCCTGGCGCCCCACGGGCCGGTGGTGGCCACCCGGAAGCGGGCGGAGCCCAACCCTCGGCTGGAGGCAGCGGGGGTGCGCCTCCTGGGGGACAATGGGGAGGCAGCGGGGTGGGCGGATCTGGTGGTCCTGGCGGTGAAGCCCCGGCAGGTGGTGCCGGTGCTCCTGGAGGTGGGGCATGCCTGCGCGGGCAAGCCCGTGGTCT
This sequence comes from Aminomonas paucivorans DSM 12260, assembly GCF_000165795.1. Lineage (NCBI taxonomy): Bacteria > Thermotogati > Synergistota > Synergistia > Synergistales > Synergistaceae > Aminomonas > Aminomonas paucivorans. The sequence continues at coordinate 1,047,519 of NZ_CM001022.1, forward strand.
CCTTCGCCGCGGCCATCTCCCTGGAGATCCTCCAACGATCTGCCCCGCAGGCCCGGTTCTTCCGTGCCATGACCAACACTGCCGCCCGGATCGGCCAAGCCTTCACGGTCTTCGCCCCGGGACGGGGGATGGAGGAGGGGGACCTTCGGGCGGCGGAAGGTCTCTTTGCCCGCCTGGGGGACTGGCAGCAGGTGGAGGAGACCCACCTGGACGTGCTCACCGCCATGGCAGGCAGCGGCCCCGCCTACATCTACACGGTGCTGGAAGCCCTCATCCTGGGAGCCCTGCGCGTGGGGCTGCCCCGGGACCTGGCCCTCCAGGCGGCGGCCCACACGGCCATCGGGGCGGCGCACCTGCTCCTGGAGTCGGGGGAGCACCCCGCGGAGCTGCGGGATCAGGTGACCACCCCGGGAGGGGTCACCATCGAGGGGATCTACGAGCTGGAGGAGGGGCGGGTCCGGACGGCTTTCATGAAGGCCGTCTGCGCGGCCTCCGCCAAGGCCACGGAGCTGGCGGAGGCCGCGTGCCTTCAGGCGGAGGAGTGTCGGGTCCGGTCCCTCCAGCGGGTGGGGTAGGCCGTTGTCTCGGGAGGGGTTCCGGGGGACAATGGTTCCGTTCCCCAAGGGGAACGTGTACGAAGGAGGTGGCCGGATGCAGAACCGGACCGTGGTGGCTGCGGGCGTGCTGGGGGCTCTGTTGGCCCTGGGAGTGGTGGCGGGGAGCTTCCTCATGGGAGGGGCCCTGGTGCGGTTCAAGATGGCGGACCGCAACGTGGTGGTCCGGGGATTTGCGGAGCGCAACGTGGAGGCGGATCTGGCCATCTGGCCCATCGTCTTCCAGAACACCGCCAACGACCTGACGGAACTCCAGCGCCTGGTGGACCTGCACGACGCGCAGATTCGCGGGTTCCTCAAGGCCCAGGGGTTCGAGGACGGGGAGATCTCCTCCATGCCCCCCCAGATCACCGACCGCAAGACCCAGCCGGGCATGGATCCGGGGGTCAAGCTGGACGAACGCTACATGGCCCAGACGGCCATCACCCTTCGCTCCTCCAAGATGGGGGAGGTCAAGGTGGCCATGCGGAAGTCCGGCGAGCTGGTGCGCAAGGGGATCGTTCTGGCCCAGGACTACTCCCTGGTGCCGGAGTTCCTGTTCACCAAGCTGGACGAGATCAAACCGGAGATGGTGGCGGAGGCCACCCGGAGCGCCCGGGCGGCGGCGGAGCAGTTCGCCAAGGATTCGGGAAGCCGGGTGGGGGGCATCCAGCGGGCGGAGCAGGGATACTTCAGCATCGAGGACCGGGACAAGGGGTCGCCGGACCACAAGAAGGTGCGCGTGGTGACCACCATTTCCTATTCTCTGGAGAATCATTGACCGAAGGGGCTCGGGCGACCGGGCCCCTTCGCGTCGTCTGCAAAGCGGCGGAGGAGGTGCAAATCATGGCAGGAGAAGCGGAAAGGGCGCAGGATCGCAGACGTCCCCTCCTTCGCACCGCGGAGGAGCTCTTCGCGGCCCAAGGCTACGGCGAGGGATGGTTCCGGGGCGTCCGGGAAAGGGGTGGGATCTCCGAGGAGGCGTTCCGCCGGGAGTTCCCCTCCCCGGAGGACCTGATGGAGACGCTGGCGGAGGCCATGCTGGAGGAGGCTCTGGAGGCCCAGTCCGGCGTTCTGGAGGACCCCTCCCTGGATGCCGTGGAGAAGCTGCGGAGGCTCTTTCGGGGATTGGCGGCCTGGAAGCTGCGCCGCCGGGCGTTCTTTCGCAACCTGGCTCTGGCGGCGTACCGGGAGGAGAACCTCCTGCTGCAACAGCGGCTGATGGGGGTCATGGGAAAACGGATGGTTCCCCTGACGGGGGAACTGTTCCGCCAGGGAGCCCGGGAAGGGGTCTTCTCCCTTTCCGACCCCGAGGAGGCGGCGGAACAGATCCTGTGGATGCTGCGCGGCCTGGGCCCCCGGGTCGCGACGGTCCTGGAGTCTCCTTCCCTCGCCGGGGCGGAGGAGGTGGTCCGCAAGTTCTCCGCGATCTCCCGTTCCATGGAGCGGATCCTGGGGGTTCCGGAGGGGGCCCTGGGCTTGGGCGCCCTCTTCCGGGAGACCCTGCACGCCTGGTTCGAGACCCTGACGGGACCGGAGGCTGGACGGGCCGATCCGGGGGCGCTATAACCGGGGCACAGAATGACGGAGGGGAAGCCCTCCGGAATCGGTAAGGACGAAAAAACACGGCCCCGTAGGTAGTCGGGGCGTGCCGGAAACCCGGCACCCGTAACCTGCCTCCCCCGGGAGGTTGTCCGTCGTCCCTCTGTTGGGGTTTTGTCCGAGGAGGGATGGGGATGGTGCGGGTGACGGTCTTCCATGACGGCCGGTTCTGGGTGCTCCTGGGGGAACGGGAGGAAGCGGGGTTTCTGCGGGCGGTGCGGCGACTCTGCGCCGAAGAGCCCGGAGAGCCGGAGGTGCGCGGCTTCGCGACCTGGGCGATCCGGGAGGGACTGGACTCCTGCCCTCCCGTGGAGGCGCCGGAGCGTCCCCTGGTTGGGGGTTTCAAGCGACGCCTTCGGGAGGCCCGGGCGGAGCGCTCCACCCGGGGAGGGCGATCCCAGGCGGCCCTGCAGGCCCAGAGAGAGCTGGGCCTCCTCCACCGTCGGAAAGAGCGTTCCCGGGGGGCGGAGGAGGAGCGGCAGCGGCGCTTCCGGGACCGACGCCGCAGGAGCAAGCGGCGGCATGACGGAAAGGCGTGACGAGGCGGGGCCTGAGGGCTCCGCCTCCCTCTTTTCAGGGGCCCTCCAGCAGGGCCAGGGTCTCCACGTGGTCCGTCCGGGGAAAGAAATCGTAGGGGGTGAGGGAAACCACCTCGTAGCCTCCCGCCTCCAGAAGCTCCAGGTCCCGTCGGAGGGTGCGGGCGGCACAGGAGAGGTAGGCGAGCCGTCCTGCGGGACAATCCGTCAGCATCGCCGCTACCTCTGTCTCCAGGCCCGTGCGGGGCGGGTTCAGGTAGGCCCGGCGCATCCCCTGGGGAAAGGAAGCGAGCCACCCCCGGATCTGGGGCGCTCTCTGCCCGCAGGTCCCCTGAAGCAGGATGCACCCGGGAGCGTTTCGGGCCGCCCGATCCAGGGCGCTTCCGGAGATCTCCACCCCCAGGGCCTCCGAGCCCCGAGCCCGCCAGCGAGCCAGGCTGGCCCCGTCGCCGCAGTAGAGATCCCCCGTCCCGTCTCCGGGGCCCGGGGCCAGGTGGGCTTCCGCCTGGTCCAGGGAGAGGGCGTACAGCTCCGGCAGGGCCTGCTGGAAGGAGGCGGGGCCGTACAGGAGCCCCAGGGGGTTGCGGGACTCCGGGATCCCCCACAGAAGGCACCACGCTCCCCGTCCGAAGATCCGGCGTCCCGCCGTGGGGTGGTGGTGGAGCCAGAGGCCCTCCACCCCCGCCGCCTCCAGACCCGAAAAGTCCAGGGCCGGCGGCTCCAGGGGGTGGGACGCCTTCACCACCAGGGTCGCCTGGGCCCCCGTGAGGGTGACGAAGGCCAGGGGAAAGGCGGGGGGAGGGGGCAGGGGGCGGAACAGGTTCAGGGCCGCCCGCACCCGGGGGGCGTGGAGGGGACAGTCCTCCAGGGGGACCAGCTCGTCCCGGAGGAGCATGCCGAAGCGCCATCCCTTTCCGTCCCATCGGGTGGCCAGGCGCACCCGCTCCCGGTAGCCCAGGCGGCGCTGGGGGTCGGGGGAGCGAAGGGGGGCGATCCGGTCCTCCCAGGGGGCGAGGGCGGTGCGGATCCACCCCTCCTTCTGGGCGGAGCTGGCCTCCTCCGTCAGGCCGCGGTGGGCGCACCCCCGGCAGCGGGGAGGGCATCCCGGGGGGAGGTTCATCCCTTCCGGGCCACGGGCAGGTGGATCCCCCGGAGGACGCAGAAGAGGCGCAGGGAGACCACCAGGGCGAAGCAGGCATACAGGGCCGCCTCCACCCCCATGCGGCGGTTCAGAGGAAGGAGCAGCAGCGCCCCGGCGATGGAGGCCAGGGCGTAGATCTCCCGGCGGAACACCAGGGGCGGTTCCCCTGCCAGGACGTCCCGTAGGATGCCCCCGCCCACGCCCGTAAGCAGGCCGAAGGCCACCACCATGAAAGGTTCCCCGAAACCTCGCTGGATGGCCAACAGGCCTCCCCCGGCGGTGAAGGCTCCCAGCCCCACCGCGTCCAGCACCTGGATCAGGCGCTCCAGACGTTGCACCGGGCGGGGGCTCAGGAACACCGCCGCGGCGGTGACCAGGGCCAGGAGGGAGTACCGGGGGAAGCGCAGGGCCAGGGGGGGCAGGTTGCCCATGAGGCCGTCCCGGAGGATGCCTCCCCCCACGGCGGTGATCAGGGCCAGCATGAGGACCCCGAAGAAGTCGAAGCGCTTGCGGATCCCCATGAGGGCTCCGGAGGCGGCGAAGGCCCCCGTCCCCAGGATCTCGAACAGGTTCCAGAGGGTCATGTCCACGGATCGGGTTCTCCCTTCTGCCTTGGAGCGTCCGCCCTCAGGCGTCACCGGTTCCCATCCTAGGCCAGAGGGTTCGACCCTGCAACCGCCTCCTTCCTGGAGTATCCTGGAAGGAGAGGGTCTCCCGGGAGGAGGTCCCATCTTCTGCAAGGGGATTCGGAGGTCGAAGCCATGACGGAGCGCATTGCCGCCCTGCGGGGCTGGTTCGAGGGGGCCGAAGGGCCCGTGTTCAAGGAATTGGCAGTGGACCCGGAGGGACGGGTGACCGGGGAGGCGGAAGGACCCTCCTGCGGGGAGACGGGGGAGTACGGTCCCGACTTCCTCATCCTCCCCGGGGACGTGAACGCCCACAGCCACCCGGAACAGTCGGTGTACGCGGATCTGGTGGACCCTTCCTGGGACCTGGCCACCTGGTGTCGCCACACCATCTATCGGCACAGCGTGGAGATGACCCCGGAGCTGGTCTACCTGGGGTGCTGCCGGGCCTTCGGGCGCATGCTCCTGGCGGGGGTCACGGCCGTGGCGGTGTCCTTCTACTGCCACAACCGACGGGGCAACGATCTGGACCGGGAGGTGATCCGGGCGGCCCGGGCGACGGGGATCCGCCTCTTCTTCGGTCGGATGCACTACGACTGGGTGGCCCAGGACGCCTACCCCGCCAAGAAGGCCTCCCAGGAGTCCTACTTCGAGACTCCGGAGGCCTACGAACGGGCCCTGGAGGAACTGATCCGGGAGGTGCAGGACGACCCCCTCGTGGCCGTGGCTCCGGCGCTGCACAGTTTTCACGCCAACACCCTGGAGGGCATCGTCCGGGGGATCCGGCGGGGAGCCCTCCTGGGGCTGCCGGTGCAGTTCCACCTTTCCGAAGACCGGGGGGACGTGGACCTCTGCCTCCGTCTCTACGGCCGCCGCCCCGTGGAGGTGCTGGACGACCTGGTCCGCCGGGGAGAGGTTCCGGGACTGGATCACCTGCTGGTCTCCGACGGCATCTGGGTGGAGGACCTCGAGAAGGACCGGATGGCGGAGCACCGGCTGTCCCTGGTGGCCAACCCCCGGATGAACCGCCGGGTGGGGGCGGGGCGGGCGGACCTGAAGGGGTACCTGGACCGGAAGATCCCCCTGTTCCTGGGCACCGACGGGGAGGCCAGCAACGACGACCTGAGCGTGGCTCACGAACGGTGCTTCGCCCGGGAAGCCTACCCGGAGGTCCCCGTCGCCTCCCTGGGGCGGCGGGCCTTTCCTTTCCCCGGAACCCCCGTGGGACTTGCGGAGCCGGGCTTCGGGGCGGACTTCCAGGTGCTGCGGGACGGGGCGGTGGAGGACGTGTACGTGGCGGGGCGTCGGGTGGTGCACCGGGGACGCCTCCTGTCTCTGGACCTGCAGCGGGACGTGGAGGCCCCCCTCCGGGAGCGGACCGCCTCCTGGAGGGATTAGGAAAAGCCGTGGCCCGGGGGCACCCCCCGGCCACGGTTCCCCTCCCGGGTGGATCAGCCTCGGGAGGCGATCTCCCGCACCGCCGCCAGGAGCCGTTCCACCTCTTCCTCCGTGTTGTACAGGGAGAGCCCGACCCGGGTGACCCCTCCCCGCTCCAGAAGCCCCATCACCTCGCAGGGGCGGATCCCGTAGAAGTGCCCGTCCCAGGCGCAGATCGCCCGTTCGTCCAGGGCCCGGCACACCTCCGCCGGGTCTTTCCCCTCCACGGTGAAGGAGACGGTGGGAGCCCGTCGGGGGCTCGAGAAGGGCAACCCTATGGGGGTCACCCCGGGAATCCTCCCCAGCTCCTCCCAGAGGTGCGCCGCCAGGACGTGCTCGAAGGAGGCGACCTCCTCCATGGCCGTGACGACCCTCTCCCGGGGGGACTCTCCCCGTCCCAGGGAGGCCAGGTAGTCCACCGCCGCCCCCGCCCCCACGATGGCCGCGGGGTTCAGGGTGCCCGTCTCGATGCGGTGGGGCGCTCGAGGGTCCTGGGTGCGCAGTCGGTCCGTGGGGAGCTGGTCCAGCAGGTCCTCCCGGGCGTAGAGCACCCCCACGTGGGGGCCGTAGAACTTGTAGGCGGAGCAGAGGAGAAAGTCCACCCCCAGGGCCGTCACGTCCAGGGGGAAGTGGGGGGCGTAGTGCACCGCGTCCACGGAGAGCCAGGCCCCCACCTCGTAGGTCCACTTGCGGAGGGTCGGGATGTCGTTCACCGTGCCGATGAAGTTGGAGGAGTACCCCGCCGCCACCAGCCGGGTGTGCTCCCCGATCTTTTCCCGGGCGTCCTCCATGTCCAGGGCGCCGGTGGGGAGGAGGCGGATTTCCCGCACCGTCACCCCCAGTTCCCGAAGCCCCAGCCAGGGCCCCCGGTTGGCCTCGTGGTCCAGCTGGGTGACCAGCACCTCGTCCCCCGGACGCAGGGCGCGTCCCACCGCCCGGGCCAGGGCGAAGTTGAGGCTGGTCATGTTGTGGCCGAAGGAGATGCACCGGGACGAGGAAGCCCCCAGGAAGAGGGCCAGCCTCGCTCGGGCTTCTTCCTGCGCCTCGTCGGACTCCAGGGTGGTGACGAAATACCCGTGGGTGTTGGCGTTGCAGGTCCGGTAATAGTGCATCATGGCGTCCAGCACCCTCTGGGGCACCTGGGTGCCCCCCGGGCCATCGAAGTAGGCCAGGGGCAGGCCGTGGTGGGTGCGGCTCAGGGACGGAAAGTCCCGGCGGCAGGCGGCGAACCGCTCCGTCGGGGTGGGGGCGCCTGATTGCGGGGTGCGGGTTTCCATGGCATCTCCTCCTCGTGATGGGTGGGGTGCGTCGGGATCAGGGATTCCCCGATTCCAGGCGCCCATAGGTCCGCAGGATCAGGTCGTTCCGCTCGTTGCGCAGCAGGGGGGTCTCCTCCCGGACCCGGGCCAGTCCCTCCAGGTCCAGGTCCACCACCCCCAGGTCCGGGTCTCCCTCCCTCAGGGAGAGGAGCAGGTCTCCCCGAGGTCCGAAGGCGAAGGAGCCTCCGTCGCCGTGGAAGGCTCCCTCGGGGCCGGAACCGCAGCAGCAGAGGACGTAGCAGGTCTGGGCGAGAGCCTGAGCCCCCGCCAGGAGGCGCCAGCGGGCCAGGTTCGCCCCGATCTCCTCCCGGGAAGGGGCGCTGGGGGCGCTGGGGACCAGCAGGGCCTGGGCGCCCATCTGGGTGCAGAGGATCCCGTTGACGGGATGCCAGAGGTCCTCGCACACCAAGAGCCCTGCGGCCCCCCAACGGGGACGCAGCACCGTGAGGTCCTCCCCGGGGGTGAAGGTCCGGTCCTCCCGGTAGTGGCCGTAGTTGCAGAGATTCACCTTTCGGTGTACCCCCAGGGTGCGACCCCGCTCCACGTACTCCGCGGCGATGAAGGTTCTCCCGCCCTCGAAGAGGGGGTAGCTCACCACCCCGTCCATGTCCAAGGTTTCCAGAGCCTTTCGGAGGCTCTCCAGGGAAGTGCGAAGGTCCCGGTCCAGGGCGGACCGGGCGGAAGCGTCGAGAGAGACGTCCCCGATGCGGTAGCCCGTGAGGCTCATTTCCGGAAAGACCGCGAGGCGGGCGCCCCGCCTTCGGGCCTCCTCCAATCCCTGGACGTGGCGGAGAAGGTTCCCCCCCAGATCCAGAAGGGTCGGGGAGATCTGGACCAACGCAGCGGTGAGGGACATGGCGAGCCTCCTTCCTGGTCTTCCATTGTACCGCAGGTTTGCGGGACGGAAGCCCGGACGTTCATGGACCGGGCGAACCTGCCTTCCCATCGTATCCGGGGAGGGGTGGGCGAAGGGGGGTGCTCCCGGAGGAGGAGTGTGCTAAAGTGATCAAGGGGAGAATGAATCCGAAAGAAACGAGGCCGAACGGGAAGGAGGAACCATCATGTTGGACCTGCAGAAGCGCTTCAAGCTGGGAACCATCAAGCGTCTGGTCCACCAGGTGGGGGTGGAGGACACGGTGGGGAACAAGTCCGTGGCCCTGGACGAGTTCCTTTCCACCTCCGCGTGCCTGGAGACCATGGTGCGGCTGGCGGTGGAGATGGTGGACCCCGGGTTGCCCGAGGGGGTCATCTCCGTGGGGGTTCGTTCGGAGATCCTCCAGCAGGCCCCCGCCCTTCTGGGCAACGAGGTGATCTTCCATCTCTCCCTGGACCGGGTGGAGGGAAACCGCCTGGGCTTCTCCCTCCGGGTGAGCGATCGTCACGGCACCATCGCCACGGGAAACCACGAGCGGGCGGTGGTGAGCGCGGCTCTCCTTGCGGAGAGGGCGGAGAAGCGGACGAAGGAGGTCCTCTGAGGGACCGAGGGGTGAGGGAATCCGGGCCGCCTGCGGGCGGCCCGTTTCCTTTCGGAAGGGGGGAGAGGCTTGAGACGCCTGGTTTGGGCCCTGGCGGGGTTGCTCTGGACAGTTGCGGCGGCGTGGGGAGCGCAAGACCCTGTCGCGTCGATGGACCGGGTCCTGGGTCGGCTGGAGGGGGAGATGGAGGCCCAGAGAAAGGCCTTCCGCATCCCCGGGATGGCGGTGGCGGTGGTGCAGGACGGAAAGATCCTGTTCGCCAAGGGGTACGGGGTGCGCCGCCGGGGAGGAGCGGAGCCCGTGACCCCCGAGACGGTCTTTCAGGTGGGTTCCACCACCAAGGCCTTCACCAGCGCCCTGGTGGCCCTGCTGGTGGAGAAGGGCGCCCTGGGTTGGGAGGATCGGGTGACGGACCACCTTCCGGCCTTTCGGATGTACGACCCCTGGGTGACCCGGGAGTTCCAGGTCCGAGATCTCATGGCCCAGCACAGCGGCCTGCCCGCCTACTCCGGGGATCTCCTGTCCCTGTTGGGCTTTGACCGGGCCGCCATGATCCGAGCCCTGGAGTTCTATCGCCCCGTCACCAGCTTCCGCAGCACCTTCGCCTACGTGAACCACCTGTGGCTCGTGGCGGCGGCGCTCTACGAGGCCGTGGCGGGGGAAAGCTGGGAGGAGGGTATGAAGCGGCGTCTTCTGGAACCCCTGGGGATGGGGGACAGCACCCTGGACCGGAAGGGATTCCTGGAGACGGAGAACCGGGTGGGCCTCCACCGTCTGCGGAACGGGCGACTGGAGACGATCCCCGAGGACTGGCCCTTCCTGGACTGGGCGTACCTCTACGGCCCCGCAGGGGGTCTCAACGCCTCGGTGCGGGACATGGCGAAGTGGACGGTCTTTCAGCTCTCGGGCAAGGCGGGGGACCGTTCCCTCCTGAAGCCCGAGACCCTGGCGGCCCTCCACCGTCCCCAGACCGTGGCGGGGGACGGCAGCGTCTTCTATTGCCTGGGGTGGGTGAAAACCGAGGCGAAGCCCTATCCCCTGGTGTGGCACAACGGGGGGACCTCGGGGTGTCACACCCTGGTGCAGCTGGTTCCGGAGGCGGGGTTGGGGCTGGTGGTGCTCACCAACCTGGAGGGCACGGACTTCCCCGAGGCCCTGGGGCGGCGGTTCGCGGACCTGTGGTTCGGCAATCCGGATCGCGACTGGTTCGGGGAGGCGCGCAAGGCCCTGGAGGAGAAGCCTCGGGAGGCTCCGGTTCCCTCCGCGCGGCCGGGCCGCCCCCTTTCGGCCTACCAGGGGACCTTCGAGAATCCCGTCTACGGCCGGATCGTGGTGACCCATCGGGACGGGAGCCTCCGGGGGATCTGGGGACCCCGGCGCACCCCCTTGGCCTTCCACCCCGCAGGAGGGGACACCTTCGCCCTGGAGATGGGGGGCACCGAACCCTTGGGGGCGGCCCAGTTCCTCTTCGGGGAGGAGGGGCTTTCCGCCCTGTACCTGGAAGCCCTGGACGACACGGGGATGGGACGCTTCGAGCGGGTGGTCCCCCCTTCCCGCCAGGGGACGCCGCAGAGATAGAAAGAGGCCCCCGCCCTTCCGAAGGCGGGGGCCTCTTTCGTCTTGTGTGCCGATCCGGGAGCTAACGCCATCCCCCGCGCATGAGGTTCTCGTGGTGCCGCTGCTTCTCCCGGTCCTGCACGGAGAAGCGCCGTTCCGCCCAGCGGGAGAGGCGCACGAAGGGCAGCCCCAGGAGCAGGTAGATGGCCGCCACCATGATGCCCGTGCCGAAGTAGTCGTAATAGGTGGCGGCGATCTGCCCGTAGGCCTTGGTGAGGTCCACCATGGTGATGATGGACACCAGGGAGGAGTCCTTCAGCAGGGAGATGAAATCGTTGGTCACCGGGGGGATCACCACCCGGAAGGCCTGGGGGATCACCACGTGGCGCAGGGCCTGCCAGCGGGTCATGGAGAGGCCCAGGGCCGCCTCCATCTGTCCCCGGGGCACCGCAAGGAGTCCCGCCCGGTAGTTCTCCGCCTCGTAGGCCGCGTAGTTCAGCCCCAGCCCCAGCGCCCCCGCCAGGAAGGGGGAGAGCTTGATGCCCACGTTGGGCAGGCCGTAGAAGATGAAGAAGAGCTGGATGAGCACCGGGGTGCCCCGGATGGCCTCGATGTAGGCCACCGCCAGGGCGGATGCCCACTTGGGGCCGAAGACCCGGATCACCGCCAGGAGGAAGCCCAGGGCCATGGCCAGCAGCATGGCGGTGACGGAGACCTTCAGGGTCACCACCGCCGCCTCGCCGAAGATGGGCAGGAAGCCCGCGTAGCGCTCCAGGCGTTTCTGCAGGGTCAGGTGGGGCCGATGGGCCTCCGCCCAGTCGTCGTAGGCGGAGGTGGCCACCTTCCGGGGAGAGAAATCGTTCCACTCCTTGGCCATGAGGGGGTTCCAGAGGTTCCACTTGTCGTAGATCCGCCGCAGCTCTCCGGAGTCCCGAAGCTGTACCAGGGCGGCGTTGACCTCCCCCAGGAGGGCCTTGTCCTCCTTGCGCAGGGCCATGGCGTAGCGGATCTCCCCCACCGGGGGCCCCACGAACTTCACCTCCGGGTTGAAGCCCGCGGAGTACAGGGCGATGGGGGCGTCGAAGAGGGTTCCGTCCAGCCGTCCGTTGGCCAGGTCCTCGTAGGCGTTGGCTTCCACGATGTAGGTGCGGATGTCCACCTTCCCCAGGTCCTTCAGCACGAAGTAGGAGTAGGACTGCTTCAGGGTCCCCGCCACCTTGCCCCGCAGGTCCTCCAGCTTCTGGATGTCCTGGTTGTCCCGGCGCACGGCGATCTGGAGGAAGGTGTGGTAGTAGGGGATGGAGAAGGCCACCTCCTGCTCGTGCTCCGGGGTCACCTCCAGGCCGTTGATGGCCACGTCGTAGAGCTTGCGCTCCAGCCCCGGGATCAGGTTGTCCCAGCTGTTGTTCACGAACACGGGCCGACGGCCCAGGATCTTGGCCACCGCCTCCACGATGTCCACCTCGAAGCCGATGAGGCGCTTCACGTCCTTGGGGTCGTTGAACATGAAGGGCACCCCGCCCTCCGAGTCCCCCGCCCAGCGGAGGACCTTTTCCTCTCCCCCTGCGGGGAGGGCCAGGAGGAGCAGAAACAGGGCGCCCCAGAGCAGGCGACGGCCCATCACGCCACCCCCGTTCCCACCAGGTGTCGCAGAAACTCCCGGGTGCGATCGTTCTTCGGGGAGGTGAACAGCACGTCCCCGTCGTCCAGCTCCACGATCTCCCCCCGGTCCATGAAGACGATGTAGTCCGAAGCGTCCCGGGCGAAGCGCATTTCGTGGGTCACGATGATCTGGGTCATCCCCTCCCCATCCAGGTCCCTCATGACCTGGAGGACTTCCCCCACCAGCTCCGGGTCCAGGGCGGAGGTGGGTTCGTCGTAGAGCATCACCCGGGGGTTCATGGCCAGGGCCCGGGCGATGGCGGCCCTCTGGGTCTGGCCGCCCGAGAGGGTGGAGGGGTAACGGCGGATGAAGTCTCCCAGCCCCACCTTCTTGAGGAGCCGTACCGCGTTGTCCTCCGCCTGCTCCGGGGGTTCCCCCTTCACCACCCGGGGGGCGAGCATCACGTTCTCCAGCACCGTCTTGTGGGGGAACAGGGTGAAGGACTGGAACACCATGCCCACCTCCTTGCGGATCTCGTGGGCCGTGTCCAGGGTCCGGCGGTCGTAGCCCTTCTCCTGGCCTGTCCGGGTCAGGGTGAGGCCGCACACCGTGAGGCTGCCGGAGTCCATGATCTCCAGGCAGTTGAGGCAGCGCAGGAAGGTGGATTTGCCGCATCCCGAGGGGCCGATGACGGAGACCAGGTCTCCCTCCCGGATGGTGAGGCTCACGTTGTTCAGGACCTCTCCGTCCTCGAAGCTCTTGCAGAGGTGGTCCACCACCACCAGGGGTTCCGCCGTCCGGTTCATGTCCATCCCCCTCTACGGATCCGGGCCCTGCCGCGTCCCCAGGGGGCGGGCAGCACAAGGACGCCCCCCGCCCTGGGAAGGGGGGAGACGTCCCGAGGACCTCCGCGCCGAAATGCGAGCGAGGCGTCCACGTCCCTAGTCTTCGAAGATGTGGGTGGTCAGCGGGGGAAACCCGTTGAAGTTGACGGAACAGTAGCTGGCGGTGTACGCCCCCGTGGAGAGGAAGTAGACCCGGTCCCCCTCCGCCAGGGTGACGGGCAGCTCGTACTTGAACTGCTCGTACAGCACGTCCACGCTGTCGCAGGTGGGGCCCGCCAGGATGACCTTCTGGCTGGGGCCTTTCTTGTCCACGTAGACGGGGTACTTGATGGCCTCGTCCAGGGTCTCGATGAGGCCGCCGAACTTCCCCGTGTCCAGATAGACCCAGCTGTAGGGGTTCACCTGGGATTTCTTGGAGATGAGCACCACCTCCGTCACCAGGATCCCCGCATCTCCCACCATGCCGCGACCGGGCTCGATGAAGATCTCCGGGAGGTCCTTGCCGAAGTCCTCCTCCAGGAAGCGCCGGATCTCCGAGGCGTACAGGGCGATGGGGGGGGTGGGGTCGAAGTACTGCGCCGGGAGGCCGCCTCCCAGGTTGATCATCTTCAGCTCCACGTTGAACTCCCGGGCGGAGTCGAATAGGTAGCGGCAGGTAGAGATGAGGTAGCCCCACTGGCCGATGTCCCTCTGCTGGGAGCCCACGTGGAAGGAGACCCCGTAGGGCTGCACGGGCAGCCGGGTGGACAGGCCGATGAGCCGATAGATGGAATCGGGATGGGTGCCGAACTTGCGGGAAAGGGGCCAGTCCGCGCCGCTGCAGTCCGAAAGGATGCGGTAGAAGACCTTGGATCCCGGAGCGTTTTCGGCGATCTTGCGCAGGTCCGATTCGGAGTCCGTGGCAAAGAGACGAATGCCCTTGTGGTAGGCGTAGGCGATGTCTCGGGCTTTCTTGATGGTGTTGCCGTAGCTGATCCGTTCCGGTTCCACGCCCAAGGCCAGCATCTGGTCCAACTCGTAGACCGATGCGACGTCGAAGGAACTGCCTCTTGCGGCGAGCAGCTTCAGGATGGACTCGTGGGGGTTCGCCTTCACCGCGTAAAAGGGTCGGGCGAAGCTCATCTCCCTGACGAGTTCATCGTAGCGTTCGGCGATTCGCCCCAGATCGATCAGCAGAAAGGGCGTCTGCTTCGTCGCCGCAAAGGCCTTGAGGGCCTCGAAACGCCTGGTGTCGTAATAGCGATCGAGGTCGAAGGCGTAGATCGGTGTTTTCAACTCGGTCTCTCCTCCCTTCCGGATGCGCCCGCCTGGGGCGGGTCCGCGAAGAAGTTTAAGCGTTTCCCCCGGGGGGGGCAATCCTTCCGGGATGACGTTTGCGTGACGAAAGAGGGAGGATGGGGTACGATGCCCGGAATATCGGGGCGCAAGGCCCCTGGAGGAGGGAATCAGCGGTGAGTCGGGCTTTCGTCAGGGAAGAGGACGAGGATCTGTCGAACCTCCGCTATGGTGCGGAATACAGAAGGAAGCGGGAGGACTGGCTGCGGATCCAGGAGAAGAAACGGGACTTTCTCCTGAAGGATCCCAAGGCGGCGACCCTCGACCCCGAGACGCGGCAACGATGGCTTCGGGACACGGAGGAGGACATCCGAAAGACCCGTGAGGAGCTGGGACTGGAGGAGTCGTGACTCAAGAGGCAGGAGCACAGGAAGGGGGAGGGCCGTCGGCCCTCCCCCTTCCTGTGTCTGACCGTTGTCCTGAAGGATCCGCTAGAGGGTGTCCCGCTCCACGCCCGGCTCCAGGTTCGGTGTTCCCGGAGGGGCGGTTTTCCCTCCCGGAGGAGCTTTTCCGTCCTTGCCCACGATCCAGATCTTCATGCCCGGTTTCACGTAGGCCACCAGGGTGTTGATGTCCCGGTTCTTCATGCGGATGCACCCGTGGGTGGCCCGGCGTCCCACGGACCGGGGGCTGTTGGTGCCGTGGATGGCGATCTGCCAGGGGTTGTAGAAGGAGATCAGCTTGCTCCCGTAGACCCCTTTCTGGGGTTCCCCAGGTTCGTCGAACCAGGCCGGGTCGTACACCAGCTGGGACGCATCCTGAAGGACCCTCCGCACCTTGAAGACCCCTTCCGGGGTGATGAGGTCGAGGCGGTCCTTCTTCACGTCTCCTACCCCCCTGCCGACTGCCACGGGGTAGGACTTCACCAGGGTGTCCTTCCCCTGGAAGAGGTAGAGGCGAAGCCGGGATTTGTCGACCTTGATCCAGTACTCCTCCGGACCGGGAACGAAGGGGGCGGCCTGGGCCGTTCCCAGAGGCAGGAGGACTCCCAGGACCAGGAGAAGCAGGGCAAAACGGGACAGGGACAAGGGATCGTCACCTCCGAGGATGATGGGCACAGTATAGCATGAGGACAAAACGCTAGAGGACGGCTATGGGGTTTTTAACCTTGGATTGTCTGCCCTTACCCCGCTGACACAGGAAACTGCTCTTTCTTTTTTGCGCATCCTTGTCAAAACGGTGATCCCGTGGTTATAAAAGAATGGGCGGCCATACGGACTTCTTCCGGACCCATCGACGACCCGCTTGCCGCGATCTCGCCACACCTGAGGAGGGAAGCTCCATGGAAATTCTCAAGGTCTCGGGCAATTCCCAGCCAAAATCCGTTGCGGGAGCCATCGCTGCGGTGCTCCGGGAGTCGGGCTCCGTGGAGGTGCAGGCCGTGGGGGCCGGGGCGGTGAACCAGGCGGTGAAGTCCATCGCCATCGCCCGGGGCTACGTGGCCCCCAACGGGATCGACCTGATCTGCATCCCCGCCTTCGCCCGCATCGAGATCGACCAGGAGGAGCGCACGGCCATCCGGTTTCTCCTGGAGCCTCGCTGACCCCTCTCCCTCCCCGTGCTTTCCCCCGACGGTCCGGACGTCCCGTCCGGGCCGTCTTTTCTTGCGTCCTCAGGGTTCCATTAGGTAAGATGCGTGCCATGCGACGGACCCGATGGGTTCGCCGCTGGCGTGCCATTCCATTCTCTCCGGGAGGGAATCATCCTATGGAAAGCATCAAGGCGCCCCGGGGGACCCGGGACATCCTCGGCGACGAGTCCTGGAAGTGGGCCTACGTCCTGAAGGTCTGCCGGGACGTGGCGGACTGCTTCGGCTATCGGGAGGTCCACCTGCCCGTGTTCGAACACACGGAGCTGTTCTGTCGGGGCATCGGGGACACCACCGACGTGGTGGAGAAGGAGATGTACACCTTCGAGGACCGAGGAGGACGCAGCATCACCCTTCGTCCGGAACTCACCGCCTCCATGGTGCGCAGCTACCTGGAGCACGACCTGCGCAACCAGTCTCAACCCGCCAAGCTCTGGAGCGCCGGCCCCATGTTCCGCTACGAGCGCCCCCAGAAGGGGCGGTATCGCCAGTTCTGGCAGGTGGACGTGGAGGCCCTGGGGGCCGCCGATCCCCTGGTGGACGTGGAGGTGATCGGATTCTCCCTGGAGCTGTACCGCCGCCTCGGACTGGCGAATCTGGAGGTGGTGGTCAACTCCGTGGGGTGTCCGGCCTGCAGGCCCGTATACCGCCAGGCCCTGCGGGGCTACCTGGAACCTCGACTGCCCCATCTGTGCGAGAGCTGCCGGAGCCGGTACGACCGCAACCCCTTGCGCATCCTGGACTGCAAGAACCCGGAGTGCAAGGCCCAGACGGAGGACGCCCCGGAGATCGAGGGGTCCCTCTGCCCGGAATGTCGGGAGCACTTCGCCGCCCTGCTGGCGGGTCTGGATCGCCTGGGTGCGGCGGTGCAGCGGGACAAGCGTCTGGTCCGCGGCCTGGACTACTACACCAAGACGGCCTACGAGATCCTCTCCGGAGATCTGGGGGCCCAGAACGCGGTGTGTGGCGGGGGGCGCTACGACAACCTGGCGGAGGCCATCGGGGGTCCCCACGTCCCCGGGGTGGGCTTCGCTTCGGGGATCGAGCGCATCGTCCTCACCATGGAGAGCCAGGGCCGTTCCTTCGGGGAGGCCCCTAGGCTGGACGCCTTCGTGGTGGCGGCGGAGGACGAGGCTCGGGGGGAGGCGTCCCGGTTGGCCCACCAGCTCCGCGCTGCCGGTGCCGCGGTGGACATGGACTACGCCGCCCGGAGCTTCAAGGGCCAGATGAAGGCGGCGGGGCAGTCCGGGGCGCGGTATGCCTGCATCCTGGGAGGCAAGGAACTGGCTCGGGGTGTGGTGGCCTGCAAGGACCTGGGCACGGGGGAGCAGGAGGACCTGTCCCGGGAGGACCTGAAGTCCCGCTTCGGACGTTCCTGAACCGGGAAGGGCGACCAACGGCTTTCCCTTCGGAGGAGCCCCCTGGGGCGCCCCGGCGGAAGGCGAAGGAATGAGGAGCCGGCCCCGAGCGGTGCGCCGCCGGGACCGGGACAGGGAGGACGAGGCATGAGCGGGCAGGTGTACGACAAGACGTGGAAACGCACCGACCGGTGCGGCGACCTGAGGCTGGGGGACCAGGGACGGAGCGTGGTGCTCAACGGGTGGCTTCGCCGGCGCCGGGACCTGGGGGGCATCATCTTCCTGGAGCTGTGGGACCACACGGGCACCACCCAGGTGGTGCTGAACCCGGAGCGGGCCCCGGAGGTGCACGAGCGGGCCAAGGACCTCCGCAGCGAGTACGTCCTGGCGGTGAAAGGACGGGTCTCGGTGCGTCCCGAGGGCACGGAGAACCCCGGCATGCCCACGGGGGAGGTGGAGGTGCTGGTGGAGGATTTCCTCCTCCTGTCCCCCTCCAAGCCCCTTCCCTTCGAGATCGGGGAGGCGGAGAAGGTGGACGAGAACCTCCGGCTTCGCTACCGCTTCCTGGACCTGCGGCGGGAGAGGATGCAGCAGAACCTGCGGGTGCGCCACGCCGTGGGGGCCTACACCCGGAACTACCTGGGGGAGCGGGGCTTCATGGAGGTGGAGACCCCCATGCTCACCAAATCCACCCCCGAGGGGGCCCGGGACTTTCTGGTGCCCAGCCGGGTGAACCCGGGGCGGTTCTTCGCCCTGCCCCAGTCGCCCCAGATCTTCAAGCAGATCCTCATGGTCTCCGGGTGCGACCGGTACTTCCAGATCGTGAAGTGCTTCCGGGACGAGGACCTTCGGGCGGACCGGCAGCCCGAGTTCTCCCAGGTGGACCTGGAGATGAGTTTCGTCACCGAGGAGGACCTCTACGAGCTTCTGGAGGGCTACATGGCGGGGCTCTTCCGGGAGGTTCTGGACCTGGAGATCCCCACCCCCTTCCCCCGCATGACCTGGAAGGAGGCCATGGACCGCTACGGCAGCGACAAGCCGGACCTGCGGATCCCCACCGCCCTGGTGGACCTGGGGGATCTGCTGGGTGCCCCCGGCGGGCCCCTGGAGTCGACGGTGGCCGCAGGGGGCGCCGTGCGCGGCCTTCCCCTCCCCGGAGGGGCTTCCCTGTCCCGCAAGGAAGTGGCGGACCTGGAGGCCCGGGCGGTGGAGCTGGGGGCGGGGGGATTGGCCTGCATCCAGCGCAAGAACGGGGAACTCAAGGGGCCCTTCGTGAAGGCTCTGGACGAGGCGACCCGGGGCCGCCTGGCGGAACGGGGCGACCTGGCCGACGGGGACGCCCTGCTGGTGGTGGCGGACAAGGAGTGGAAGCGGGTCTGCGAGGTGCTGGGGCAGCTCCGCCTGGAGCTGGCCCGGGCCCGAAACCTGGTGGAGGAGGGCTGGCGGTTCCTCTGGGTGGTGGACTTCCCCCTGCTGGAGTGGGACGAGGAGCAGGGACGCTACACGGCGGTGCACCACCCCTTCACCGCCCCCAAGGACGAGGATCTGCCCCTCCTGGATACGGACCCGGGGGCGGTGCGTTCCCGGGCCTACGACCTGGTGCTCAACGGCAACGAGGTGGGAGGCGGCTCCATCCGGATCCACAACCCCCAGATGCAGGAGCGGGTCTTCCAGGCCCTGGCCTTCACCCCCGAGGCGGCCCGGGAGCGCTTCGGCTTCCTCCTGGAGGCCCTCTCCTACGGGACCCCGCCCCACGGCGGGCTGGCCCTGGGCTTCGACCGACTGGCCATGCTCCTCTGCGGCGCCAAGTCCATCCGGGAAGTGATGGCCTTCCCCAAGACCCAGCGGGCCCAGTGCCTTCTCTCCGGGGCCCCCGGGGTGGTGGACGAGGCCCAGCTGGCGGAGCTTCAGGTGGCCAGCACCGTTCAGGACGTCTCGCAGGACGACTAGATCGAAAGCCGGACCGGGGCCGGGGGAGAGTCCTTCTCCTCCGACCCCGACTGTTACCTGACGGGAGGGATCAGCATGGTGCAGGTTCGTTTTCTGGGACACGCGGCGTTCTCCTTGGAGGCCCCGGGGTTTCGGGGGCTCATCGATCCGTTCCTCACCGGGAACCCCGTGGCGTCCGCCTCGGCGGATTCCTTTCGGGAGCTGGACTGGATCTTCCTGACCCACGGCCACGGGGACCACGTGGGGGATGGGGTGGCCCTGGCGAAGCGGACGGGGGCCACGGTGGTGTGCAACTTCGATCTGGCCCAGCTCCTGGAGCGGGAGGGGGTCTCGACCCGGGGGATGTACTTCGCCGGGCGCACGAAGATGCCCTTCGGCTGGGTGAAGATGGTCCCCGCCTGGCACGGATCGGGGTTCAGCCGGGGGAACGAGCGGGTCTACGGAGGGGTGGCCTGCGGCTTTCTCCTGGAGGTGGAGGGCGCCCGGATCTACCACGCCGGGGACACGGGGCTCACCGTGGAGATGCAGCTCCTGGGGGAGGAGAAGGTGGACCTGGCCCTCCTGCCCATCGGAGGGTACTACGTCATGGACGGGGAGGACGCCGCCCGGGCGGTGCGCCTGATCCGGCCCCGGATGGTGGTGCCCATGCACTACGACACCTTCCCGCCCATCCAGGCGGATCCGGAGGCCTTCCGCGCCCTGGTGGGGAACGACGCGGAGGTGCGGATCCTGAAGCCCGGGGAGGCCCTGGACCTGCCCTGATTTCCCGGATGGACCGCCGACGGGACGACGCCGGGGCTCCCCAAGGGAGGACGAAGGGGGGGTGTTCCATGAGGGGGAGAAGGGTCCTGTGGTCGGCTCTGCTCGTCCTCCTGTTCGCCCTGCCCGCCGGGGCCCGGGACAACGGGGATCGGCTTTTGGCCCACCTGGTGTCCCTGACGGACCCGGAGTCCCTGGAACTGTGCCTGGACGATCCGCCCGACGAGAAGGGGAGGGTGCGCCACCTCTCCTGTGTCTTGACCGGAGGGACCTTCACGGGATTCCGGGTGGAGAAAGTGGCGCTGGAGGCCTTCTTCCTGGAACTGTCCCCCCCTTCCGCCTGGGGGAAGGGGGGGCGGCGCTTCCTCGACGTCCGGGGGGCCCTCTGCACCCGGATGGAAGTGGTCCTCCTGGAGAAGGATCTGAGAGAGGCCCTGACCCCGTACCCCTGCGAGAACTACCGTCTTCTCCCGGACCTGCTTCCCGGGAAAGTCTCCCTGCGGGTCCGCTTCACACCCCATCCCTTGCCCTTTCCCAGCGTGGCGGAGGTGGTGGCGAGGCCGGCTCTCCGAGGGGGACGGGAGCTCTGGCTGGAGGAGTCCCGCATCACCCTGAACGGGCAGGACCGGACCGATGCCTTCCGGGAGGAGTTCCTGCGGGTGCAGCCCTTCGCGGACCTGGGGGATTTCGGGTTCCCCGCAGCCCTGACGGATCTGTGCGTGGACGGGGAGAAGCTGGCCCTCTCCACCCGAACCCTTCCCGGACGGGCGGAAGGGCGGGTCTACCGGTACGAACGATCTCCCTCCCCGGTGCCGCGGCGTCCCGAGATCGGGGCGGTTTTTCGGGAACGCCTTCGCGACGGAGACCTGCTGTTCGTCAACGGCAAGGCGTGGCGGACCAAGCTGGTGCGCCTGGCGGAGAAGAGCCCCCCCGGGGCCTCTCACGTGGGAGTGGTGCGGGTTCTCGACGGGGTGCCCCGGGTGGTGCATGCCTCCCCCGAGTTGGGGCGGATGGCGATCCAGTCCTTGGAGGAGTTCTTCGCCTTCGAAGGGGTGGACTTCGCCCGAGTTTGCCGACTGGCGGACAACCCCGGGGCGGCGGAGGAGGCCAGCCGGCGGATGGAGGCCTACGCCCGAAGGGGAGTCCCCTTTGACGACCGGTACGACGCGGCCGAGGGGGACCGACTCTACTGTACCGAGGCCATCTGGCGGGCCTTCGGGGCTGCGGGGGTGGACCTGGCGGGGGACCGGTGGATTTCCTTGCGCAACCCCATCATCCGGGGGCGGGTGCTGCTGCCCTACGCCCTGAGCCGAAGCCCCCTCCTGGTGGAGGTGTCCACCTTTCCCTAGGGGAAGGGCCGAGCGCAAAGGGAAGACAAAAGCAGGGAGGCCCGGGCAGATGGTTCCCCGGGCCTCCCTCGTTTCGTCGGGTTCTTGGGGCCTCAGTAGCGGAGGCCGAATACGGGGTGGAAGATCCGCTCGTCGTGGAGGAACCGGGCCTGTTCCTCCAGGGCGGTCTTGGATCGGTCCCCCAGCTGGACCGCCAGGACGGAGGTCAGCACGTGCATGAGGAACAGGGGGCCGATGATGCTGCTCCCGAAGGTGGGGGACGCGGCGGAGACGAAGAGGGAGAGGTCCGCGAACCGGCAGACCGGTGCGGCGGGACTGTCGGTGATGGAGATGACCCGGGTCCCCTGCCGGTGAGCCGCCTCCACGGACTCCGTGACCTCCACCACGTAGCTGGGGAGTTCGCACACCAGGAGCACGTCCTGTTCCCCCGCGGACCGCACCTGCTCCTGAAGGGTCAAGGTGCCCCTCTTGAGGAGGAAGGCGTTGAGCCCCATGACCCGGAGCCGTGCCTGGAAGGATTCCGCCACCAGGGAGGAGATGCCCCACCCCAGGCAGTAGAGGTTCCGGGCGTTTTCCACCAGGTCGCAGAAGGCTGTCAGGTTCTGGGGAGAGAGCTGGGTCCACGTATCGTCCAGGTTGGCGTGCTCCATCCTGTGGATGGTCTCCGGAAGGTCCTCCTGGGAATTCACCGCCTTGGCGAGCATGGCCGCAGGGTTCACCTGCTCCAGGATGGCCTTCTGGAGGCAGTCCTTCAGCTCCGAATAGCCCGAGAAGCCCAGCATCCGGGCCACGCGGACCAACTGGGCCTTGGAGACCCGCAGCTCGTCCGCCACCTCGCCGATGGACCGGAAGGCCGCCTCCCTCATGTTGGCAAGCAGGTATTCCGCCACTCGACGGGCCTTGTTCGGCATGTCGCCGATCTTTCCCATCATCAGCGCCTGCAGCTGGGCACTGTCCATCCTGTCACCCCTTTTCCGTCCATGAACAGAAGTTTTCGCTCGCATCGGAGTCTAACCCGGACGGTGGAGATGTGTCAACTTGATTGAGAGAAAAGATAAAAAAGTTTATCCGATGGTTTCAGTCCAGGTCTTGAGCCCCCCAGAAGACCTCCGTCTTGTCCCTCATGACGGGGCAGTCCCGCAGTTCTTCGTCCGAGCCCTTCAGACAGGCGTTGCAGGAAATGCAGGCTGCGGGGCGCGCGTCGTCCTCCCTCCAGCGGTTTACCAGGTCCGGTTCGGCCAACAGGGGACGGCCCAGCCCGAAGGCGTCGCAGACCCCCTCCTGCAGCAGGGAGGCCATGACCTCCAGGCTCCGAAGCCCCCCCGTGAGGATCAGGGGTGCGTGGGGGCGCAGACGGCGCAGTTCCCGGGCGAAGGGGGCAAAGGGAGCCTCGGAGGACCCCGCGGCGATCCCCACCCGGGTGGGCCGAAGAGGCGGAAGGGAGTAGTGGGAGCCGGAGGAGAGTTCCAGGGCGTCCGCCCCCGCGTCGAGGCAACAGAGGGCTGCGGCGATCCCCTCGGGCTCGTCGTACCCTCCCGGGACTTCCTCCCGGAAGCTCAGCTTCACCCAGAGCGGAAGGGTGGGGCCCAGGGCCTCGCGAACCCGGCGAACCAGGGACTGCAGGAAGAGCCGCCGGTTCTCGGGGGAACCTCCGAAGCGGTCGGAGCGTCGGTTGTGCCGGGGGGACAGAAACTGCATGGGCAGGGTCCCGTGGGCGGCGTGGATCTGGACCCCGTCGGCGCCTCCCCGAAGGGCACGGAGGGCGGAGGCGGCGAAGGTGTCCAGGATGTCCTCCAGGTCCCGTTCCTCCAGGGCCTGGACGGGAAGGGGGGAGGTCGGGGCCGTCCCCTCCGAGGGGCCCCAGGTCCTTCCATCCCGCAGTTCCGGATGCCCCAGGAACCCCCCGTGGGCCAGCTGCACCACCAGGCGGGCTCCCTGGCGGTGGATCCGTCGAGAGAGGTCTTGAACGTCCCCCTCCCGGGCATCCTCCCCCAGGTTCCACTGTCCAGGAAAAAAGCGCCCCCGGGGTTCCACGAAGGCCGCCCCGGGGATCACCGTCCCTGCTCCTCCGGCGGCCAGGGCTTCCCACCGGGCGGCCAAAAGGGGAGGGAGGGTTCCTTTAGCGGAGGCCCCTCCCAGGTGGACCGCGGAGGCGACGAAGCGATTGGGCACCTCCAAGGTGCCCAGGACGGCGGGGCGGAACAGATCGTGGATCGGCAGGTTCATGAAGTCTCCTTTCAGCGGGTCAGTCCCATTGGGCGTAATCGCCCCCGGACCACTCGGGCCAGATGGCGGCCCAGGCGAAGCAGTCCGCCTCGTGTTCGAAGCGGCTCAGGGGCTGGAAGGTACGGCTCCAGAAACGCTCTCCCTTGCGGTGGTAGAGGAGGTGGAAGAGTTCGTGAAACAGGGTGAAGCGTCGCCACAGGGGGGGGAGGTGGCAGTTGATCAGGATGCGCCCCCGGTTTCCCCGGACCAGATGGAGTCCCCATAGGTCCATGGGGAGGTCTTCGTGCCGCAGGTCCAGCACCTTCCCGCACCGCTCCTCCGCAAGGGCGAGGATGGCGAAGGTGTCCAGGGCGCTCCAGGGCTGCGCCTCCCGGAGAGCCCAGTCCGGCAGGACCTCCGGGGGGGTGGGAAAGTCGAAGGGGGGGACCTCAGGGGTGGTTCGGGGCGTCGCCCTCCGCCTCCTCGTCCCATTCTTCCAGGGCCGCCTCGATGATCCGATGCACCCTCCGAAGCTCCTGCCCGCTGAGCTTGTGGCTGCGATACCAGACCTCCAACTCACCCGAGGCCAGGACCTCCTCCAGCTGCATCCTCCCGGGACGCTCGGAGGAAAGGTCCTGCACCAGGTCCGCCACCTCCACTCCCAGGGCAGGGGCCAGGCGGTTCAGGAGCTTCATGGAGGGCAGCCTGCGGTTGCTCTCCAGGGCTTGGATGTAGATGCGGCTCACCTCGACCTTGTCCGCCAAATTCTGTTGGGTCAGGTCCAGGGCCCGCCGCAGGGATTTGATGCGCCTTCCCAGACTCATGGGGAACAGCCCCCCTTCTCGGTGAGAATGTTGCCTTTGAAGATACAACGAAAAGGGTTTGCTGCCAAGGGGGAGAGGAGGGGATCCACGAAGAGGGTGCAGGCCAAAAGATCCGCCGCGCCCCCCGGGCTGACCCGATGGGCGCGCAGGAGGCGGTCCAGGGGGAGGAGGGCTTCGTGGTTGCCTCGAGGGGGGTCGAAGGCCTCCCGGGCTCGCGCCACCTCCTGGAGGTAGGGACCCACCCAGAAGGGATACCCTCCCCGGTGGATCACGTTGCTGTCCTCGCAGGAGGACATGAGGGCCAGAAGGGCCGCCAGGGCCGCATCGTTGCGGGAGGCCCCCGCGCTTCGGGCCTCCCGAAGGGCCGGAAGGCCCCGGTGGACGACGCCGGGAAAGCCCCGCTCCGCTTCCCCCCGGATGCCCGTGACCCCATGTTCCAGGAAGAGCCGTTCCCCGTGGGTGAGGGGCCGAGGGGGCAGGGTCTCCCGCAGAGGGTGCAGTTCCCGCTCCACGCAGCCCGCCACGGGGGACCCCGCCAGGGCCCCCAGGGTTTCCGGCGTCCCGAGCTGTCCCCGGCGGAGGGTGTGCCCCGCGGCGTAGAGCCACAGGGACAGGGCGAAGATCAGTCCTTTGTGGGTGTTCACCCCTCCCGTGGCGGCGAACATGTCCCGCTCCATGAGGCGCCCCCTCTCTCGCAGGAGAGGGAAGGCCGAGGAAGGGGGGTCCCCCTCCAGACCCGGGCGGGCCTGGGGTCCCCAGTGGGGGGCCAGGGCGGCGGCGCTCAGCAGGAAGGTGGTCCAGTCCATGTCCTTGTGGCACCCCGAGTCCCGAGGGTCCACGAGCCCCGGCTTCGGGGAGACCAGGATTTCCGCCGCGGTGGCTTCCGAGGCCAGGGCACCCAGGAGGGTCTCCAGGGTCACGCCGGTCTTGACGCTCCGCGGATCGGGGGTCATAGTCCGGTTTTGAGGAGCGGTCATCCCGCCATGGGGTGAAGCGTTCATGAAACAACCTCCCGGTGATCCGAACAGCCCCCCGACCATAGCGGACCGGAGGGGGGGATGCAAGGGATCCGAGGAGGGACAGACACGACCAGAGGAGGCAGAAAGGTCATGGAAGAGCATCCGGCGGGTCCGGTGGGGCGGGTGGAGGCGCGGCTGAGGCAGTTGGGCTACGAGGGTCCCCTGCACCGAACGGAGGACACGATCTTTACGGTGGAGGACGCTTCCCGTTCCGTGGGAGCCCCGGCGGAACACATCCTCAAGAGCCTGCTGGTCCGGGTGGACCGGGGGCCCCTGGCCCTGGTCCTCCTGTCGGGACCGAACCGGGTGGACCTCAAGAAGGCCAAGGCTCTCCTGGGGGCGCGCACGGTGACCCTGGCGGACCCGGAGACGGTGGTGGCCCTCACGGGCTTTCGTCCCGGAGGGGTGCCTCCCCTGGGTTACGAGGAGCAGCCCCCCACCCTCCTGGACCAGGACCTGTTCGCCTACCCCGTGGTCTGGGCGGCGGCGGGGGACGACCACACCTTCTTCCCCGTGGCCCCGGAGACCCTCCGGGAGTACACGGGAGGGGCGAGGGCGGACGTCCGGAAGGCATAGACAGCAAGAGGGGGAGGCCTGAAGGCCTCCCCCTTTCTCATCGGTCCCCCGAGGGGGTGGGATCAGCGGGGCTCAGCGCTTCGCCGGAGCCAGGGCGGCGAACCAGCCGTCGAACTCCCGTCGGAACTGGATGGAGTGCACCGGCTTGAGGAACACCTCCATGTTGTGGTCCACCACCGCCCGGAGACAGTGTCCCCCCAGGACGGAGTGGTCCCGGCGGTTCACCACCATGTGGAGATGGGGGTAGAGGGTGTCGTCCTTGTAGCTCACGTCTCCGCTCAGGGCGGACAGCTCGAAGATCTCGTCGTGGACCTCCGTCAGGTATTCGGTGCCCGTGAACCACCCGAAGGTCACATTCCGCACCATTCCGAGTCCCCCCAGGACCACCGCGGAATCGCAGTGGTATTCCTGACAGGCCTTGGCGATGGAGGCGTGGAGCTCCTCCCCCTCCGTCAGACGCAGGGCGAACAGTTCATCCGTCAGGCTGTACCGCATGGCGCCACCTCCCTGATCGTGATGGGTTCCACCCAAAGTGTACCACGTTAGGAAAGTAAACGGGCAATCGGTTCACACCTATCCCTGCAGATAGGATTGAAGCTCCCGGGGATCCATCCCCGCCCCCAGCCCCACGGCCAGGCGAAGCCGGGCCTGGAGGGGGCGCAGGTTCCCTCCGTCCAGGACCCCCATCTCGAAGAGCCTCTTGGCGGAGGCTTCGAAGTCGTAGAGGGGGAGGACCCGTCCCATCTGGCAGCGGGAGGCCACCACCACGGATACGTGGCGGCGGATCAGGGTCTTGAGGTGGGGGATCCAGGGCGGCGGGACGTTTCCCGTGCCGAAGCCTCCCAGTACCAGGCCGTTGAGCCCCTCCGTCCGGGCCAGGGAGGCCAGGATCAGTTCCCCACCCCCCAGGCTGGCCCAGAGGAGTTCCACGTCCTTGGCCGGGATCACCAGGTCGCTCAGGGCGGCGGGACGCCGGGGGGTCCGCCCGATGTAGAGGTCCTCCAGCACCACCTCTCCCACCGGCCCCGTGCCGGGAGCCATGAAGTCCTGTCCCCGGTGGCTGTAGACCTTGGCCACCTCCGAGGCGGCGAAGAGCTCTCCTCGCGAGCACACCAGCACCCCCAACCCCCAGGCGGGGCGGGACGCCGCAGCGATAAGGGACTGCTGGAGGTTCACGATCCCCTCGTTGCTGCTCCGTCTCGCCGGGGAGCTGGCGCCGGTGAACACCACCGGCTGGGGGTAGGGCCAGAGGAGGTCCGTCAGGTAGGCCATCTCCTCCATCACGTCGGTGCCGCTGGCCACCACGATGCCCCCGTAGCCGTCCCGGACCAGGGAGCGGAGCATCTCCAGCAGGTCCGTGGTGAGGCGGATGGTGTAGTGGCTGCTGGGCTGGCGGCTCCATTCCACCACGTCGCAAAGGGGAGCCAGCGCCTCCGGGAGGAGCGCCCGAATCGCCTCCTGCGGAGACGCCTCGAACTGTCCCAGGGTGCTGCCGGCGATGACCAGGGCGATCTTGCCCGTGGGTTCCACGTCAGTATCCCAAGGGGGAGTCCACCAGCACCACGTGGGCCTCCCGGCCCAGGGGGGCCCGTTCCAGGATGGAGACCACCCGGCAGATGCGGTGGGGAGAGTTGCAGTCCACGCAGTGCCCCGTGGCGATGCAGGGCACGTCGATGCCCAACCTCGCCGCGTTGGGGGGGGAGGCGGCGTCCCGGGCCCGTCGCAGGGCGGACTCCAGGTTCGGGCAGATCTTGTCCACCGAGGCCACCACCACCAGTTTGCCGGGGGAGAAGGAGATCCCCGCCACCCGGTTTCCCGTGCCGTCGATGTTCACCAGCATCCCGTCCCGGGTCAGGGCGTTGGTGCCGGTGAGGAAGACCTCCGCGCTCAGTTCTTCCTGGAGCCTTGCCCTTCGCTCCTCCGGGGAAAGGTTCGGAGTCCAGTGGTGGGTCACCTTGCAGCCCCGTTCCTCCAGGAGCCGCGGGAGGTCCAGCTCCCGGATGGTGACGGTTCCGGGGATGCCCACGGTGGACCCCGGGGGGATCAGGTCCAGGACGACCCTGCGGGCCTCGTCGTGGCCGGGGGCCACCCAGGCGGTGTAGCCCTTGGCCTGGAGGTGTTTGCGGGTCGTCTCGGCCAACGTCAGGCGCGAGGCGGTGCGGGGTGCCTCGAAGGGGTTCATGTCGTCTCCTTTCCCCTTGGGAAGGGGGTTCTCGAACTCGCCCGCATTATACCTTCGCCGGGCCGTCCAGGACGACGGTCTCGTGCATTCGGGACCCCAGGCCCAGTCGCTCGGCGTGAGCCAGGCAGGGTCGCCAGTCCACCTCCGGGTGCACCAGGTGGAAAGGATCCATCCCCCGTCCCTCTCCGGGAAGGGATCCCACGGCGGAGTCCGCCAGACAGGGGGCCTGGGCGATGCGCTCCATGCAGGCCTGGTCCAGGGCCACGGGGTCCCGGGAGGCCATCATCCCCAGGTTCGGGGTCACCGGGGCGTCGTTGAAGGGCCAGCAGTCGCAGTTGGGGGAGATGTCCAGGAGGAAGGCCGCATGCAGGTGCGGTTTGCCGGAGACCGCAGCTACGGCGTACTCGGCGATGCGTTCTCCCAGGGCGGCGCCGCTGTGTTCCCACACCACCTGGGCGGCGCCGAAGGCGCAGGAGACGATGCACTGCCCGCACCCCACGCACCGCTCCTCGTCGATCCGGGCGATCCGATCGGGCCCCAGGGTCACCGCCCCGTGAGCGCAGTGGGCCACGCAGGCCCCGCACCCCACGCAGTGCTTGTCCCGGATGACGGGTTTGGAGTCGGAGTGCATGAAGAGCTTCCCCTCCCGGGAGCCGCATCCCATGCCCAGGTTCTTCAGGGCTCCGCCGAAGCCCGTCTGTTCGTGTCCCTTCACGTGGCTCAGGGAGATCAGCACGTCCGCCTCCGCCACGGCGGAGGCGATCCGGGCGCTCCGGCAGTGGACCCCGCCGGGTACGGGAATTTCCCGGTAGTCCTGTCCCCGCAGACCGTCGGCGATCACCACCGGGCATCCCAGGGGGAGGAGGGAGAAGCCGTTCTCCGCCGCCGCGGCCAGGTGGTCCGCCGCCTGGGAACGCCGCCCCCGGTAGAGGGTGTTGGCGTCGGTAGCGAAGGGGAGGCCCCCCCTTTCCTTGACGAGGCGGGCCACGGCGGCCACATAATTGGGCCTCAGGAAGGCCAGGTTTCCCGGTTCCCCGAAATGGACCTTCAGGGCCACCAGGCTGCCCTTCAGAGGTAGGTCGTCGAGCCCCGCCGCCAGGACCAGGGCCTCCAGCTTCTGCAGGAGTCCCTGGTTGGGACGGGTACGCAGGTTCGTGAAGAAGACCCGGGACATGGGAACACCACCCCTTTGGAGGAAATGGAAAGATGCCCTATCCTAGCTCTTGGTACCCGAGGAGGACAGGCATGGACAGGAAAAGACCGGAGCCGCAGCTCCTCTGCCGCCGGTTTCTGGTGGAGGGGCGAGTGCAGGGAGTGGGGTTTCGTCGGGCCGGGGCGGAGATGGCCCGGGGGCTGGGGCTGGACGGATGGATCCGCAACCGGGGGGATCGGGTGGAGGTCCTGGTCCAGGGAGCCCCGGAGGCGGTGGGTGCCTTCGCCCGCTGGTTGGCCCAGGGGCCTCCCTGGGCTCGGGTGGGTTGTGTGAAGACGTGGGAGGAGCACCCCGTTCCCTCGGGGTTTTGCATCCTCCCCTCGGTGGAGGAGGAAGACGGATGAGCACCCAGAGGCTTGAAGGCGTGGAGGCGGGGAAGGGCAACCGGGTGAAACTGGTCCTGGGGGAAAACCCCTTCCACCCCGCAGGGGGCGGCCAGCCCGGGGACAGCGGCTGGGTGGAGGCTCCGGGGCTTCGGTGTCGGATCCTGGATTGCCGGATGGAGGAGGGAGCCCCCGTCCTCCTGGGGGAGGTCCTGGAGGGGACCCCCGTCCCGGGGGCGGAGGTGGAGGCCCGGGTGGACGAGGAGCGCCACCACCTCCTGGCCCGGATGCATTCCGGGGAGCACGCCCTTTCCCGGGCCCTGGAGAAGAACGTGCCGGGACTTCGGGTCTTCAAGGTGAACGTGGACACGAAGGAGAGCCTCATCACCCTCCGCTGGGAGGGGGAGCTGACCTGGGAGGTCCTCTTCGCCGCTGAGGCGGAGGCGAACGGGGTGATCCGGGCGGACCTGCCCGTGACCACCCGGGTGTTCTCCCGGGAGGAGGCCCGGGTGGACCCGGACCTGAAGGCCAACTGGGATCGTCTGGAGGGGGGAAAAGAGGCCCCGGAGTCCCTGCGGGTGGTGAGCCTGGGGGACTACGACAAGGTAGCCTGCTGCGGTTCCCACGTGGAGCGCACCGGGCAGATCGGCGGGGTCCTGATCACGGGTTTCAAGGGGACCGCCCCCCAGTGGGAGGTGCGTTACACGGTGCACCGGGACGAACTGTTGGAAGCCTGGAGCCGACCCCTGCGCCGCCTGGTCCGCCAGGTGGGAAGTCCTCCGGAGGAGCTGGAGAAGGTCTACGGAAGGCTTCAGGAGGAGCGCTCCGAAGCCCGGCGACTCCTGGACCGGCTGCGCCCCTTCCTGGCTCTGCCCTTCCGGGAGGAACCCCGGGGGGAGGCATCCTTCCTCCGGCTGGTGCTCCCGGGCCTGCCCCTGGACCTGATCACGGGACCCTGCAAGGAGACGATCCAGGAGGATCCGAAGCGGCTGGTGCTGGCCCTGCTTCCCGACGAGGGGGAGCGGAGCCCCTTCCTGGTCTGTCGGGGGGCGGGGCTGACGGGGGACCTGAAGGGCTGGCTCAAGGGGCACCCGGAGCTGGCGGCCCGGGGGGGCGGCTCCCCGGACTGGATCTCCGGGGTGACCCAGGAGCGGGACCCGGAGAAGTGGGCGAAAGCGTTGAAGGAGGTTCTCTGAGGGCATGTCTCTGCTGCAGGATCTGATCGGCTGGATCGTGGCCACCATCGGCCACATGGGGTATCCCGGCGTGGTGGCCCTGATGTTCCTGGAATCGTCGTTCTTTCCCTTTCCCAGCGAGGTGGTGGTGCCCCCGGCGGGATACCTGGCCAGCGTCGGGGAGATGAACCTGTGGGCGGTCATCGCCTCGGGCATCCTGGGCAGCCTCCTGGGGGCCCTGTTCAACTACTGGATCGCCGTGCATTGGGGGCGTCCCTTCTTCGAGCGATACGGGAAGTACTTCCTGGTGAGTCCCTCGTCCCTGGACAAGGCGGACCGTTTCTTCGCCCGGCACGGCCACATCAGCACCTTCACGGGGCGTCTGCTTCCGGTGATCCGTCAGTACGTGTCCCTTCCCGCGGGGATCGCCCGGATGCCCCTGGGCTCCTTCTGCTTCTTCACCGCCCTGGGGTCGGGAATCTGGGTGGTGGTGCTGGCCCTGGTGGGGTACTGGATCGGCAACAACCAGGAACTGGTGCACCAGGCCCTTCACCGGATCACCTTCCTCCTGGTGGGAGGGTGCGTCCTCCTGGTGGGGGCCTACGTCTGGTGGCAGCGGCGCAGGCGCGGGACGGCGCCCGGGGGTGCCTAGGCTTCGGGCGGTCCTCCTGGCCCTGGGGGCGGCGGTCCTGCTTGTCGCTCCAGCCCGGGGGGAAGTGCTCCTGCCTCCGCAGGAGGGGCTCTACCTATCAGGACACCCGGACTGCGGCCTCCGGGACGAGACGGTCACCTCAAAGGGGGTCCGGGACTTCGTGGCCCTCACGGGGCGCCCCCTGGTGTGGAGCTACCTGAGCTGGCACTGGGATGGGAGGTTTCCCTTCCCCGCGGAGGCCTGTCGGGTCCTCCACCGGGAAGGGGTGGTGCCTCTGGTGGGGATCCTCCCCTGGTCCACGGGGGAGCAGAATCGTCCGGAGCCCCGGGTCACCCTGAAAGCCCTCCTGGCGGGGCGCTACGACCGACCCCTTCGGGCGGCGGCCCGGCAGGTACGGGGCCTGGGGTTTCCCGTGATGCTGTGCTTCGGCCCCGAGGCGGACGGGGGCTGGTTCCCCTGGTCCGGCCGCTTCAACGGGGGAAGCCGCAGGGACGGCTACGGCAGCCCCGACCTGCCCGACGGACCGGAGCGCTTCCGGGACGCCTTCCGGAGGGTGGTGCGTCTCTTCCGGGAGGAAGGGGCGGTGGACGTCACGTGGGTCTTCCACGCTGCGGAGCGTCCCGGGCCGGACCTGCCCTGGAACGGGACGCAGGGTTACTACCCCGGGGACGGGTTCGCCGACTGGATCGGCGTGAGCCTCTACGGGTGGCTGCGCTCCGGACCGGTGCGGGAGATGGGGGACCTGCTGGCGGGGGCCCTGCCCCGGCTGGAGGCCCTGTCGTCCCGGCGCCCCCTGGCGGTGTTGGAGTGGGGGATCGCCGCGGGTCCGGGGGTGGACAAGGGAGGGTGGATCCGAAATGCCTTCGAGGCCTTCACCTCCGGGGAGCACCCTCGTCTTCGGGCGGTGGCCTGGTGGGACAAGGCCCGTCGCCCCGACGGAACCCCCTCGGGGCTGGCCCTGGAGGAGAGTCCCGAAGGAGTTCGAGCCTACCGGGAGGGGGCGGCTTCCCGGGCCTTCGGCAGTCCGGCCCGGTTCGGCCCGAGGAGGGACTAAACGAAGGGGCCCCGCGTCCTGCGGGGCCCCCGTTCTATTCTTCGTCCTCTTCCGCTTCCGTGGTCCCCGCCCCCGCCTTCATGGCGGCGCGCTTGCGCTCCGTGGGGTCCAGGATGATCTTGCGCACCCGCACGGAGGGGGGAGTCACCTCCACCAGCTCGTCCTCCCCGATCCACTCCAGGGCGCTGTCCACGTTCAGCTTCCGGGGGACGTCCAGGATGATCATGGCGTCCTTGGTGGCGGAGCGGTGGTTGGTGAGCTGCTTCCGTTTGGCGGGGTTGCAGGGCAGATCCTTGGGGCGGGAGCATTCTCCCACCACCATGCCGCAGTACACCGGGTCTCCGGGGGAGAGGAAGAGGGTCCCTCGGGTCTGGAGGTTCTCCAGGGAGTAGCTGGTGGCCAGTCCTCCGTCGAGGCTCACCAGCGAGCCCCGGCTGCGTCCCGTCATCTCCCCGAACCAGGGGGCGTAGCCCACGAACCGGCTGGTGAGTACCCCCAGCCCACGGGTGTCCGTGAGGAACTCGTTGCGGTAGCCGATGAGCCCCCGGGTGGGGATGCGGTACTCCAGGCGCAGCAGCCCCGTGCCGGAGTTGGCCATGGAGAGCAGCTCCCCCTTGCGCAGGGCCAGTTTCTGGATCACCACTCCCTGGTAGTCCTCGGGCACGTCGATGAGGAGTTCCTCCACCGGCTCCAGCAGCTTCCCCGCGTCGTCCCGGTGGGTGATGATCTCCGGCCGGGACACGCAGAACTCCATGCCCTCCCGGCGCATCTCCTCCACCAGGATGGCCAGGTGCAGCTCCCCGCGACCGGACACCTTCACCCCGTCGGGGCGGCCCAGGTCCTCCACCCGCAGGGCCACGTCGGTCTTGGTCTCCCGCTCCAGACGGGCCTTCAGCTGCCGCAGGGTCACCGCCTGTCCCTCCTTGCCCGCGAAGGGCCCGGTGTTCACCAGGAAGAACATGGACACCGTGGGCTCCTCGATGTCCAGGGGGGGGAGGGAGGGATTCTCCAGCTGAGGAGAGGAGAAGAGGTCCCCCAGGGAGATCTCGTCGGGGCCGGAGAACCACACGATGTCCCCCGCTCCCGCCTCCTCCGCCTCTTCCCGGTCCAGCCCCTGGGTGGTGAACAGGTGGACGCAGGAGGCGGGGCGGCTCCAGAGGGTCTCGTGTCCCGACCGTTCCGGGTCGGTCCAGCGGACCCGGGTCTGGGTCAGGGAATCTCCTTTGCGGAGGGTCCCCTGAAGGATCTTGCCGCAGCCGATCTGCCCCAGATAGTCGCTCCAGGCCAGGGTGCTCACCTGCATCAGGAAGGGGGCCTCGGAGTTGGCCTTCGGGGCGGGGACGTAGTCCACCAGGGTGCGGAAGAGGGCCTCCAGGTCTTGGTCCGCCCCGGCGTCCAGGTCTTCCACCAGCCAGCCCTCCAGGCCGGAGCCGTAGAGCACCGGGAAGTCGCACTGCTCGTCCGTGGCTCCCAGCTCCACGAAGAGGTCGAAGGTCTTGTCCAGGGCCTGGGCGGGGTTCGCGTGGGACCGGTCCACCTTGTTCACCACCACGATGGGGCGCAGCCCCAGGCGCAGGGCCCGCATGAGGACGTAGCGGGTCTGGGGCATGGGGCCCTCCGCCGCGTCCACCAGGAGGATCACCGAATCCACCAGGGAGAGGACCCGTTCCACCTCTCCCGAGAAGTCCGCGTGTCCCGGGGTATCCACGATGTTGATGCGGTATCCCTGCCAGTTCACCGTGCAGTGCTTGGCCTTGATGGTGATGCCCCGCTCCCTCTCCAGGTCGCGGCTGTCCATCACCCGTTCGGCGACCCGGGCGTTCTCTCGGAAGGTGTGGGCGGCGCGGAAGATGGAATCGATGAGGGTGGTCTTGCCGTGGTCGATGTGGGCCACGATGGCCACGTTGCGGATCATTTCCGGTGCGGTCATGGTTTTCGTCCTTCTTCTTTCGTCGGATGGGGCCCGCCTGGGGCGGGCAAGTGGGAAGTGTACCACAAGCAGGGGCTCAAGGCGATGGATTTGAGGGAAAATTCCCTGCGGATTCCCCGTGGGAGAGCGTCGATAAATATTTTTTTCATAGACGTATCGTTGACGATATATCCTGCGCGGGGTAGAATCGCCCTGGGGAGACTTGGCCCCCAGGATGTGGAGAACCCGATTCTTCTCAAGAGGAGGAGATGTCCATGAGCCTTTCCAACGAGCAGATCGCCCAGGCCATGATCGTTCGTCTCGACGACGGATTGCCGGAGATGCCCGCCTTCGAGCCGGGCATCCGTCGCGCCCCGGATCGCGGCTTCACCCTCACGGAGGCCCAGACCGTGGTGGCCCTGAAGAACGCCCTTCGGTACGTGCCGGAGAAGTTCCATGCCCAGCTGGCGCCGGAGTTCCTGGAGGAGCTGCGTACCCGGGGCCGCATCTACGGCTACCGGTTCCGCCCCGCGGGACGCCTCCGGGGCAAACCCCTCGACCAGTACCAGGGGAACTGCGTGGAGGGCAGGGCCTTTCAGGTGATGATCGACAACAACCTGGACTTCGACGTGGCCCTGTATCCCTACGAGCTGGTTACCTACGGGGAGACGGGACAGGTGTGCCAGAACTGGATGCAATACCGGCTCATCATGAAGTACCTCCAGGTGATGACCCAGGACCAGACCCTGGTGATCCAGTCCGGGCACCCCCTGGGCCTCTTCAAGTCCCGCCCCGATGCCCCTCGGGTGATCCTCTCCAACGGCCTCATGGTGGGGCTCTACGACAACCCCCAGGACTGGCACCTGGCCACGCAGCTGGGGGTGGCCAACTACGGCCAGATGACCGCGGGCGGCTGGATGTACATCGGCCCCCAGGGCATCGTCCACGGTACCTTCAACACCCTGCTCAACGCCGGGCGGCTTCGGCTGGGGCTTGCGGGAGACCAGGACCTCAAGGGGCACCTGTTCGTCTCCTCCGGCCTCGGGGGGATGAGCGGCGCCCAGCCCAAGGCAGCGGAGATCGCCGGGGCGGTGGGGGTCGTGGCGGAGGTGGACTACAGCCGCATCCAGACCCGACTGGACCAGGGGTGGGTGAGCAAGGCCTCCTCCGACCTGGCGGAGGTCTTCCGCTGGGCCCGGGACGCCATGGACAAGAAGCAGCCCCTCTCCATCGCCTACCACGGCAACATCGTGGACCTGCTCCAGCACTGCGTGGACCACCGGGTGGAGGTGGAGCTTCTCTCCGACCAGACCTCCTGCCACGCCGCCTATGACGGGGGCTACTGCCCCCAGGGCCTTTCCTTCGAGGAGCGCACGGCGCTGCTCAAGGAGGATCGGACCCGGTTCTGCCAGCAGGTGGACCGCACCCTGAAGAAGCATTACGAACTCATCAAGACCCTCACGGAGCGGGGGACCTACTTCTTCGACTACGGCAACTCCTTCCTCAAGGCGGTGTACGACGCGGGGGTGCTGGAGGTCTCCAAGAACGGAGTGGACGACAAGGACGGCTTCGTCTTCCCCTCCTACGTGGAGGACATCATGGGGCCCATGCTCTTCGACTACGGTTACGGCCCCTTCCGGTGGGTCTGCCTCTCCGGCCTCCCCGAGGATCTGAAGAAGACCGACCAGGCCGCCATGGACTGCATTGACCCCAACCGCCGGGGCCAGGACCGGGACAACTGGGTCTGGATCCGGGACGCGGAGAAGAACCGCCTCGTGGTGGGCACCCAGGCCCGCATCCTCTATCAGGACGCGGAGGGGCGGGTGCGCATCGCCCTGAAGTTCAACGAGATGGTCCGCAAGGGTGAGGTGGGGCCCATCATGCTGGGACGGGACCACCACGACGTGTCCGGCACGGACAGTCCCTTCCGGGAAACCGCCAACATCAAGGACGGCAGCAACATGATGGCGGAGATGGCCACCCACTGCTATGCGGGCAACGCAGCCCGGGGGATGAGCCTCGTGGCGCTGCACAACGGCGGCGGCGTGGGCATCAGCAAGGCCATCAACGGGGGCTTCGGCCTCGTGTTGGACGGTTCCGCCCGGGTGGACGAGATCATCCGGTCCGCTCTGTCCTGGGACGTCATGGGGGGGGTGGCGAGGCGCGCCTGGGCCCGGAACCCCCACGCCATGGAGGTGTCCCTGGAGCACAACCGAAACTCCGACGGGCGGGACCACATCACCCTGCCCTACCTGCCCAAGGAGGGTTTCGTGGAAGACTTGGTGAACCGGGCCTTCCGGGGCTGATCCTCCGGGTTCCCTCTTTGCATCCTCACCCTGTCCTCACCGTGGTAGGGGCGGCCTTCGGGCTGCCCCTACCACGGTTTTTCGGGTCGTGCAATTCCGGGACTTGCGGCCCATTTCCTCTGGGCCTGGGGACGACATGAGCCCCCGGGACCCTGCTACGATAACAGCATGGGAAAGCCGTGTTCTGTCCAGGGAAGGAGGGAACGAGGATGAACATCCAGACGGTGGTTCGGATGGAGGGCTATGCCGTCCCGGGCGGATCGAGCTATCTCTACGGGAC
The DNA here is from genome assembly GCF_000165795.1 of Aminomonas paucivorans DSM 12260. Classification (NCBI taxonomy): domain Bacteria; kingdom Thermotogati; phylum Synergistota; class Synergistia; order Synergistales; family Synergistaceae; genus Aminomonas; species Aminomonas paucivorans. The sequence goes on from NZ_CM001022.1 coordinate 1,084,310, forward strand.
GACTCCTCAGAGAGCCGCCGCTCCGGCGCTGCCGGTCGAGCGGATCGAGATTCCCGGGCCGAGGGAGATGGACGTGGTCTATCAGTACCGGGTGCTGGAGGGGTGGCAGGGGGAGATCCCCCTCTCCCTCACCTACCTGGTGGCCACCCGGTCCTACTCCCAGAGCGTGGTGGTCTACCAGAGCCAGGACTGGAACAAGTCGCGTTTCTGGCTGGCATGAGGACATACGGAGGGCCTCGGTCGCCGTCGCGTCCGAGGCCCTCAGCGCCTTGTCTTCGTCGTTTTTTCTTCCCCCGTTTGCCTCACACCTCCACCCTCCAGGAATTCTTGAAGAACCGCTGCGCCACGGAAACCGCTTCGGAGTAGCATCCCCAGCTCTGCAGCCGAGCGATGAGCCACCGGGCAAAACGCTCCCTTTTCCGCATCGTTCCCACCTCCAGGGCCTCGCGTCCGAAAACTGCCCACTTTTCAATTGTAGAGCGACAGGGCGAGGAGAGATGATCCGGGATGCCTTTCCTACATGGGCATCCCGCCTCATGGAGCAGAGACGTTTGGCCTCGCGGAAGTCCCTTGGGGCCGCGAAGCCTTGGGATCACGGTGTTCCGTTCCTTGGGGGGATGGGGTAGGATGGAGGAAAGGGTTGGCGGAGGGCGCAGGATTCGAACCCGCGGTGGGGTGACCCACAACTGATTTCAAGTCAGCCGCCTTCGACCGCTCGGCCAGCCCTCCGCATGAAACGGGCCTCATTCTAGCACGCTCCCGAAAGGGGAGGAATGGCGATGAAAGAAAGAAAGCGGATCCTCGGACGTCTGGGTCGGATTCTCGGGGGACTGTTTCTTTTCCTGGCGCTGGGAGGCGAGGCCTCTGCTTCCACTCCCTGCCCGTCCCCGACGGATTCCGGATTGGCGGTGACCCGGTTTTCCTGGTCCTTCGACGCCCGGACCCTGACCGGCCGGGCGGAGGTGGTGCTCACCAACCTGGGCAGAAGGGCCGTCAAGACCCCCGGGGCGATGGTGCTGGCCTACGACTCCGCGGGCAAGGAGCTGAACCAGGTCTGGGGACGCATCAAGGCCTCGTCCCTCAAGCCCGGGGCTTCGGAGGCCCTGGTGCTGGTGATGCGCCTCTCCCGACTTCCCGACGGGGTCAAGGCCACCACCCTGGAGGAACTGGGAGGCACCTGAAACTGAAGCTCCCGGGTGCGTGGTGCCCGGGATGGATTGCGGAAAACGCGGGAAAGCCCCGTACGGAAAGGAGCTCTGTATGACCTTCGAGGACATCGTGAGGAAATGGGTGTGCGTCCCCTCCCGGGTGGCGTTGGTGGGGGCTTCCCCTCGGGAGGATCGCCCCGTGTCGGGGATTCAGGCGTATCTGCAGGCCCGAGGCTTTACGGTCTACCCGGTGAATCCCGCCTACCGGGGCGCCTCCCTGGGAGGGGTGCCCTGCCTGGGGGGGCTGGAGGACCTGCCCGGTCCTGTGGACCTGGTGGTCCTCTTTCTCTCTCCGGAGAAGCAGGCCGAGGCGCTGCATCAAGTGCGTCGCCTGTCCCCGACCCCGGTGGTCTGGTTTCAGCCCGGGGCGGAAAACCCCCTGGGGGCGGAGAATCTGCGGCGGGAGGGGGTCGAGGTGGTGGAGGACTGCATCCTGGCGACCCACAAGCGCCTTTGCGGGAAGGCCTGAGCCCATGGCCCCCTTCGAGCACCCGCTGACCCTGCGGGTCCGATACAGCGAGACGGACCAGATGGGCATCGCCTACCACGCCAACTACCTGGTCTGGTTCGAGGTGGCCCGGACGGACTACTGCCGGGCCCTGGGGATGCCCTACGTGGACTGGGAGAAGCAGGGGATCTTCCTTCCCGTGGTGGAGGCGCACTGCCGCTACAAGAAGCCTGCCCGGTACGACGACGCTCTGAACGTCCTCTGCTGGGTTTCGGAGCTGAAACCCCACAGCCTGGTGTTTTCCTACCGGGTGCTGCGGGAGGACCTCCTCCTGGCGGAGGGATGGACGAAGCACGGCATCTGCGACGCTCAGGGAAGGCTCGTCCGGGGGGACAACCCCTTCTATCGATGGATGGAGGAGCGGAACCCCTAGGCGTTTCCCGCCCCCTCGGAGGGCGGGGCGGGTACACCCTCCTGGAGGTTCTGGTGGTCTTCTCCCTTTTATCCGCTCTCTCCGGACTGATCTGGATCGTGGCGGGTCCCCCGCGATTTGCGGGGGCGGGAAGGGAGCGAGCCCGGGAGGCGGCGCTGCGTGGGGCGCAGTGGCTCCAGGGACGCCTGCTTCAGGCCCGGGAGGAGGGGCGGAACTTCCGGTTCCGCGTTTCCCTGGCGGACCGGCTTCCGTATCTGGAGATCCGCTGGGAGGACACGGGGCTCTGGGAACGGTACGATTCCGGGGAGAACGCTTGGTTTCGCGGGGAAGGACCGGCCCGTTGGGCCTTCTACAGCACCAAGTGGCACACCCTGTCCCCCGGGATGGTTCTTTACGTCTTTTCGGACCGAGAGTCCAGCCCTGCCGCCGTCGCTTTCATCGTGATCTCCCCGGCCTGCCGGGTCTCGGTGGTCCGGCAAGGGCCCTGACGAACCGAAGGGAGAGGCTCCCATGACGGAACCCCGAAAGCACACCTATCGCGTCACCGGCATGACCTGCGCCACCTGCTCCCGCATGGCCCAACGGGCCTTGGCCCGGGTCCCGGGAGTGCAGTACGCTTCGGTGAACCTGGCCACGGAGACGGCCTTCGTCCTGACGGACCCCTCCGTGGGGGAGGAGACGCTTCGGGAGGCCGTGATGGGAGCCGGATACGATCTCCTTTCCCAGGTCCCGGAAGATCTGGAGGCCCGCCGCTACGCCCAGGCGGTGCGCAACCTGGTCTTCGTCCTGGCCCTGACGATCCCCCTCTCTCTGGCCATGCTGGCCCACATGGGAGGCCGTCACGTGCCCTTCTACCCCTTCCTGGAGCTGGTCCTGGGAGGGCTGGTGGTGTTCTGGGGCGGGCTGGCCACCCTGCGGGGGGCCTGGATCGCCCTGATTCACCGGCACGCCAACATGGACACCCTGGTGACCCTGGGGGCCCTTTCGTCCTGGAGCACCGCCTTGCTGCGCCTGGCGGGGGTTGCCATCCCCTCCTTCGGGGCCATCGGAGCCATGATCCTGGCGCTCCACGTCCTGGGCCGCTTCATCGAATCCCACCTGCGGGATCGGGCCACCCGGGAGGTGAAGGCCCTTATGCGTCTCCAGGCTGCGGAGGCCCGGGTGATCCGTCAGGAGGAGGCGTTTCTGATTCCCCTGGAGGCGGTTTTGGGGGGAGACCGGGTGCAGGTGCTCCCGGGAGAGCGGATTCCCGTGGACGGGCGGGTCGTGGAAGGGCTCTCATCGGTGGATGAATCCCTGGTGACCGGGGAGTCCGTGCCCGTGCTCCGCCGGGAGGGGGACGAAGTGACCGGGGGCTCCCTGAACCTCTCGGGGGTGCTGCTTCTGGAGACGGTGAGGGTGGGGGAGGACGCCTTCCTGGCCCAGATGCTCCGCATGGTCCGGGAGGCCCAGGGAAGCAAGGTCCCCCTCCAGGCCCTGGCGGACCGGACCACCCTGGTCTTCGTGCCCCTGGTGGCCTTTCTGGCTGCCGCCGCCGCCCTGGGGTGGCTGCTGGTCCCGGACGCCATGGAGGTCCTGAGGCGCCTGGTCCCCTTGGCGGGGAGAACGGACGGTGACGCTGGCGTCACGGCCCTCTACGCCGCCATCGCCACCCTGGTGATCGCCTGCCCCTGCGCCTTGGGCCTGGCCACCCCCATGGCCCTGGCCGTGGGGGCCGGAGAGGCCTCCCGGCGGGGGATGCTGCTGCGCAACGCCGAGGCCTTCCAGACCCTTCGGGCCGTCCGGGTGGCCCTTCTGGACAAGACGGGCACCCTCACCCAGGGGGAACCCCGGGTGGCGGTTTCCCGTCTGGAACCGGAGGCCTCCGCGGCGGCCCTGGCCCTGGAGGAGCGGTCGAATCACCCCCTGGCCCGGGCGGTGACGACGTTTCTTCGGAACGCAGAGGGGGTTTCTCCCGTCGTGGGGCTTGAGGAGGTCGAAGAAACCCCTGGGGAGGGCATCGGGGGCGTCCTGAAAGGGCGGTCCTGGTTTGTGGGACGCCCCTTGGATTCCGGAAAGTACCGGGACCTGCTGGATCAGGGCTGTACTCTGGTGGAGGTGCGCCGGGACGGGGAGGTCCAGGGAGTCCTGGGGGTGACGGACCCCCTGCGGACGGGGAGCGTGGAGGCGGTGCGGCGTCTGGAGGAGCTGGGGATCCGGGTGGTCATGGCCACGGGGGATCACCCCGCCGTGGCGGAGCGGGTGGCCCGGGAGACGGGCATCCGGGAGGTCCACGCGGGGGTGCATCCCGGAGACAAGCTGGACCTGGTGCGTCGTTTCCAGGCGGGGGGCGAGCGGGTCCTCATGGTGGGAGACGGGCTCAACGACGCGGGGGCCCTCAAGGGAGCGGACGTGGGGGTGGCCATGGGAAGCGGTCTGGACCTGGCCCTGGACAGCGCGGACCTCATCCTGGTCCGGGGGGAGCTGGCGGGCCTGGCCGACGCGGTGCTCCTTTCCCGAAAGCTGGTGCGGGTGGTGGCCCAGAATCTTGTGGGGGCCTTCTTCTATAACCTGGTGGCCCTGCCCCTGGCGATGCTGGGGCTGCTGCACCCCGCCCTGGCGGAGGTGGCCATGGGGGCCAGCTCCATCACGGTGATCCTCAACTCCCTGAGGATTCGAGGGAGAGAGAAAGGGGAGATGGAATCATGAAGAGAGTGTTCCACGTGCCGGACATGTCCTGCCAGCACTGCGTGAACCGGATTTCCGCCGCCCTGCGGGGTATGGGGATCGAGGCCTTCGAGGTGGATCTGCTGACCCGTCGGGTGACCCTGGAGACCGGCGATCCCCGGAAGGTCCTGGAGGTGCTGGACGAGACGGGGTATCCCTCGGAAGAGATTCCCGCTTGACGGTTCTCGGGAAGGCTATAAACTAAAATAGTTATAGAATATAGTTTCCGGGCGCACGCCGCCAAGGAGGGGATGCCGTGTACCGCTTTCCGCTTCCCGGCCAGGAGGATCTTTCCCTGGTTCTATGTGGCGCCGCAGGTCAGGGGGTCCAGACGGTGGAGTCCCTGTTGGTCCGCCTCACCAAGCAGGAAGGGTTCCACGTGTACGCCAGCAAGGAGGCCATGTCCCGAGTCCGGGGAGGCAGCAACTCCACGGAGATCCGCCTTGCCCCCCGTCCCGTTCGGGGCCTGTTGGATCGGATGGACCTCCTGGTCTGTTTCAACAAGGGTGTGCGCTCCAACGTGCGGGATCGGATCGGGCCCCACACCCTGATCCTGGGGGACCTCGAGGAGCTGGGGGAGGAGTTCTCCTTCGCGGGGGACCGGTTCGTCCATGCCCCCCTTCTTGCCACGGCTCGAGAGCTGGGGGGGCCGGTGTATGCGGGGATCGTGGCGGTGGGGCTGGTGGCGAGGCTTCTGGGGATCCAGCAGGAACGGGCCCTCACCTTTGTGGAGGCCCGATTCCGGGACAAGGGGGCCTCGGTCTCCCAGGCCAACGGGGCAGCCCTGCGCAGGGGGTACGACCTGGGGGCCCGGGTGGCGGAAGAACAGGGCGTTTCCATCTCCCTTCGCCGGGGAACCGGGCTGGAGGGGCGGATTCTCCTGAGCGGCAACGACGCGGTTTCCCTGGGAGCCCTGGCGGGGGGGTGCGACTTCGTCACCGCCTACCCCATGTCCCCGGGCACGGGGGTGCTGCAGTTCATGGCCCAGAACGCCGCGGAGTTCGGCGTGGCGGTGGAGCAGGTGGAGGACGAGCTGGCGGCGGTGAACATGGCCCTGGGGGCCTGGTACGCTGGGGCCAGAGCCCTCGCCACCACCTCCGGGGGCGGGTTCGCCCTCATGACCGAGGGGATCAGCCTGGCGGGGATCGCGGAGCTGCCCCTGGTGGTCCACCTGGCCCAGCGTCCCGGTCCCGCCACGGGAATGGCGACGCGGACGGAGCAGGGGGACCTGGACCTGGCCCTTTACGCGGGACACGGGGAGTTCCCTCGACTGATCCTGGCCCCGGGGACCTTGGAAGAGGCTTTCCAGTGCGCCCGAAGGGCCTTCGATCAGGCGGACAAGCACCAGATCCCCGTGTTCCTCCTGACGGACCAGTACTTCCTGGACACCCTGTACGACCTGCCTCCCTTCGAGGGCTTGGACCGGGAGCCCACGAGGTACGTGGTGCCCACGGAGGCGGACTACCGGCGCTATCGCCTCCTGGACGCGCCCCTGTCCCCCCGGGGCATCCCCGGATGGGGGGAAGGTCTGGTGGGCGTGGACAGCCACGAGCACGACGAGGCGGGGCACATCAAGGAAGACTTCGCCCTGCGGGTGCGGATGAACGACAAGCGTCTGGCCAAGCTGGCGGGGGTGGAGGAGGACTCCTTGGACCCGGTGTGGACCGGTCCGGAGAACGCCAGCACCCTGGTGGTGGGCTGGGGCTCCACGGGCCCCATCCTGGACGAGGCCCTGGACCTGCTGGGTCGGCGGGACGTGGCGCACCTGCACTTCCCCCAGGTCTACCCCGTGCCTCCCCGGGCCCTTCCCCTGCTGCGGCGGGCGAAGCGCGTCGTGGCGGTGGAGGGGAATGCCACGGGACAGTTCGCCCGGCTCCTGGAGCGCCATGAGGGGGTTTCGGTGCAACGCCGGGTGTTGCACTACTCGGGCCTCCAGATGGGCGTGGAGACCGCGGCGGCGCGTCTGGAAGCGGTCCTGGAAGGACGGGAGGGATGACCATGGATCCGCGGATCTACGACGTCCCCGGCGACAACTCCTGGTGCCCCGGCTGCGGGAACTTCCCCATCCTGGAGGCCCTCAAGAGAGCCCTGGCGGAGCTGGAGACGGACCCGAAGGACCTGGTGCTGGTCTCGGGGATCGGGCAGGCCGCCAAGACGCCCCACTACTTCCGAAGCCATTTCTTCAACGGTCTGCACGGGCGGGCCCTGCCCGTGGCTACGGCCATCCAGGCCGCCAACCCGGGACTGCGGGTCCTGTGCATCGGCGGGGACGGGGACATGTACGGCGAAGGGGGCAACCACTTCCTCCACGCCGTGCGGCGGAACCCCCGATTGACCCACCTGGTACACAACAACATGGTCTACGGCCTTACCAAGGGACAGGCCTCCCCCACCAGCCCCGTGGGGTTCGTCACCCCCATCCAGGTGGAGGGGGTGCAGGCGGAACCCTTCAATCCCCTGGCGGTGGCCCTGTCGCTGGGGGCCTCCTTCGTGGCCCGGGTCTTCTGCGGCGACGGGGAGATGATGAACCGCGTCCTGGTGGAGGCGATCCGCCACGAGGGCTACGCCCTGGTGGATCTCCTTCAGCCCTGCGTCTCCTTCAACCGGATCCACACCTACCGGTGGTTCCGGGAGCACACCGTTCCCCTTCCGGAGGACCACGACCCTTCGGACCGCAAACAGGCCCTGCTGAGGGCCCTGGAGACCGATCCCTGCCCCGTGGGGATCTTCTACCGGGAGACCCGGCGGGTGTTCCACCGCGCCCTGGCCCCCTATGAAGAGAACGAGGAACCCCTGCATGCCCGGCGTCGGGACCCGGGAAAGCTGCGGGCCTTCTTGGAGCGTTATCGTTAGATCTGCCCCCGGTTTCGAGGAAGCCGGACCATCGCACAGCCTAAATTGAAGGAGGAGAACGCCATGACCCAACCCATCGCCCTGGGGACCCTGCTCCCCGACGTGACCCTGAAGGATCAGGACGGAAACGACGTGACCCTGTCCGCCCTGCGGGGGAAGAAGGTGCTGCTGTCCTTCCACCCTCTAGCTTGGACCCCGATCTGCCGAGACCAGATGCAAGGACTGGAAAATGCCTACGACGCCATTGAGGCTTCGGGGGTGGTCCCCTTGGGACTGAGCGTGGACTCCGTGCCCTGCAAGAAGGCCTGGGCGGACTCCATGGGGCTGAAACGGCTTCGCGTTCTGGCGGATTTCTGGCCCCACGGAGGGTTTGCTCAGTCCCTGGGGCTCTTCCGGGAACGACAGGGTTTCTCCGAGCGGGCCAACCTGCTGGTGGATCAGGAGGGCAAGGCCGCCTGGCTCAAGGTGTACGAGATCAAGACCCTTCCCGACCTGGACGAGGTGTTGTCCGTCCTGAGAAGATAGGGAAGGTCCCCTTCGGGGGAGGAAGGAGGTGGGGTACATGAGGCTAGGAAAGGTTTGGGTTCTGGCGTGGGTTCTCGGAGGCGTGTTTCTGGGGGGAAGCGCTTGGGCGCATCCTCCCAAGTCCGTGACCCTCTCGCTGGATGCCCCTTCGGGGCGGTTGACCGTCCAGGTGGCCCACGGGGTGAACGATCCGGCGAAGCACCACGTCCAGAGAATCTCCGTCTTCGTGGGGGGCAAGCTGGCGGCCCAGAAGGAGTACCCGTCCCAGACCGACGTCAACGGGATGACGGATACCTTCTCCGTCGGGTCGGTGCCCAAGGGGACGGTGATCCGGGCAGAGGCGACCTGCAACATCATGGGATCCGCCACGGGAGAGCTGATCGCCCCCTGAACGGGCGGGGCGATGGAACAGGAACGGAAATGACTGAGGAGGGGATGGGCGTGTTGAGCCCATCCCCTCCTCGCTTGTCTCGCCGCACCTCTCGCTGGAGGACTCCTTCAGGGGCGCCACTCCACGGAGAGGAGCTTCTTCCAGGTGAAGCTCCTGAGGGCGTCCAGGGAAGGGGTCTTGCCTTGGGCGATGCCCAGATAGTCCTCCATCTGCCGTTGGTAGGCCAGTCTCTTGAGGGGTTCGTACTCCCCCCTGCGGAGGGTGTCCTGGTGTTCCGCCAGCTGCCTGTAGACCTCCCGGACTGGCACGAAGGCGGGCCCCTGGGGGGTGAGGCGGATGGAGTACACGAAGGTCAGGGCGGATTTCCCCTCGTACACGGGCAGCTTCCCGTAGGAGGGGACCTGGGGGGAGACGTACACCGCCGTGCCTCGGGGCACCCGCAGGGTGGTGGTCATGGTGTCCCATTGGGTGGGGCCCACGGGGGCCGCCACCACCCAGAGCTTGGGGAGGGCGGTGAGGTGCCCGAACCAGATCTGCACGCCCTGTTCCTTCTCCGAGGCGGGCAGAAAGGTGAGCTTCCAGAGCAGGTCGTCCTTCCTGTCCTGGTCCTCCCGGGATTGGGCCTGGCTCATCGCCGCCAGGCGCAGCCCCTCCACCTCCCGGAGGGGATAGGTCCCCGTGGGGGTACGCAGGAAGGCCTGGGCGACTTCGTCTCCCTCTTCCCGAAGTACCAGGAAGAAGGGGTAGGCTCCCTTGGGGCGAAGGACTCGAAGCTCCGCCGCCGCAGGGTACGCGGACCACAGGGTCAGGGCCAGGGCAGCCACCAGGGCGAGACCCACCGGGATCAGACCGGGACGACGCATCCCCACTCCTCCTCCCCTCAGCTCAAGGACACGATCCGGACGATCCTCTCCGACGAGACGTCCCGGGCCAGCTCCGCCACCGTTTTGCGCAGTGCCGGATGTACCCAGTCCGCCGCCACCTGGAGCAGGGGCACCAGGACGAAGGGGCGCTGGGGGATGCCCGGGTGGGGGAGGGTCAGCGCGGGGGTCTGGAGGACCCGGTCGTCCCAAAAGAGCAGGTCCAGGTCGATCTCCCGGGGGCCGTTGCGGTGCCGAGAGATCCGCCCCATCCGCCCCTCCAGGTCCTTGAGAAACCTTAAGGCCGCCTCCGGGTCTTCCTCCGGCACCGAGGCCACCAGGCAGGCGTTCAGGAAGGGAGGTTGATCCTCGTCCCCGAAGGGGGGGGTCTCGAAGACGTCGCTGGCCCGTTCCACGGTCCAGCCCGCCGCGGTCAGCTCCCGCACCGCCCGGCGCAGGTTTCCCAGACGGTCCCCCAGGTTGGTCCCCAGGGCCAAGGCGACCCGACTCATCTTGCCACCCCCCTCACCGCGTCCACCATCCGGGCCGCCCGGACGTTTTCCGCCACGTCGTGGACCCGCACCAGGGACACCCCCTGCCAGGCGCAGAGGGAGGTGACCGCCAGCGTGGCCTCCAGCCGGTTCGCCGGGTCCGGCAGTCCCAGGACCGTCCCCAGGGTGCTCTTGCGGGAGGCCCCGACCAACAGGGGGCGTCCCAGGGGACAAAAGGCCTCCAGGTGTCGCAGAAGCTCCAAGTTATGCTCCGCCGTCTTCCCGAAGCCGAATCCCGGGTCCAGGACCACCCGCTCCGGTTCCAGACCCGCCTGGGCTGCCCGGGCCATCTGCTCCCCGAAGAAAGCCGCCACCTCTCCCAGAAGGTTCTCGTAGTGCGGAGCCTGCTGCATGGTCCGGGGGACGCCCTGGATGTGCATGAGCACCAGGGAGGCCCCTCCTCGGGCCACCGTCGAGGCCAGGTCCGGGTCGAAGGTGAGGCCGGAGATGTCGTTGATCAGGTCCGCCCCCTCTTCCAGGCAGGCCCGGGCCACGGCGGCCTTGGTGGTGTCCACGGAGAGGACCGCCTCGGGAAAGCGGGACCGCAGGGCCCTCACCGCAGGGGCCACCCTTCGGATCTCCTCCTCCGGGTCCACCGCAGCGGCCCCGGGACGGGTGGATTCCCCCCCCAGGTCCAGCACGTCCGCCCCCTGGGCCAGCATGGCCTCCCCCCGGACGAGGCAGGAGTCCGGGGAGTCCAGGCGGCTTTCCTGGTGGAAGGAGTCGGGGGTGAGGTTGAGGATGCCCATGATCCGGGTCCGGTCGCCCAGGGGGAGGGCACGCCCCCCGGGGAGGGGAAGGGACCATCGACGCTGGCTCAGTCCCGTCAGGGCTTCCGTCAGTTTCCGGCGCAGGGCGTCCAGCCCCCAGTAGGGCATGGCGGCCAGCTTGTCCTCCAGGCTGCGGAGCTGGGAAAGGGTTCCGAAGAGGAGCACCGAGGACTCCCCCACCCCCCGGTCGATGGCATGGGCGTGTACCGCCGCGTCCCCACCCCGGGCCAGGAGTTCCTGCTTCAGGGCGTTGGCCGCTCGGGTGTCCACGTGGAGGCACTGCAGGCAAAGGGTCTCTCGTTTTCTATGGAAGAAGCTGTGGCACCGCGGGTCCGCTCCCAGCGCCTCCAGGGCGCCGGAAAGTTCCCTATCGTCCACGAAGCGAATCTGTACCAAGGGCATGGCGGGTTCTCCTGTTCCTTCTGGATTTGTCGCAAACGCCGCCATCATAGGTCCTGCTTCGGAGAAGGGTCAAGAAAGGGGCCGCCCGCCGGGCGGCCCCGAGGGTCAGCGCAGGAGAAAGGAGCCCCGGGGTACGGGGTCGATGGTCCCGTGGTCCACCGCCACCTGGCCCCGGAGGACCACGTAGGCAATGCCCTCCGGGGGGAGAAGCTGGTCCTGGAAGGTGGCCCGGTCCACAAGACGCTCCGGGTCGAAGACCACCAGGTCCGCCGGGGCCCCCTCTTCCAGCCTTCCCGCGTCGAGCCAGCCCATCTCCGCGGGGAGGGAGGTGGCATGGCGGATCGCCTCGGGCCAGGAGAGTCCCTCTTCCCGCAGAAGCCGAAGGCCCCGCGGGAAGGTCCCCGCCGCACGGGGGTGTCCCTGCCCCTGGTGGAGCACCGCGTCGGAGGCCAGGGCGCACCGGGGATGGCGCAGGCATTCCCGGACCTCCGAACCGTTCAGCACGTGGGCGATCACCAGAGCCTCCGGGTCGTCCCGCCGCAGCTCCGCGAAGGTCTCCGGGGTGAGCCTCCGTCCCCGGTACCTGCCGCTTCCCGCCTCCAGAGCCTCCACCCCCTTGCCCCAACGCTCCTCGAATCCCGGGTCGAACACCGCGGAGCCCACGTGGGTGCAGAAGGCGTCGTAGGGGTAGCAGTCCAGGGTCACGTCCGCTCCCTTCTCCCAGGCCGCCTCCACCAGCTCCAGGGCCTGGCGGGTGAAGCCGAAGGCGGTCATGCTGCCGAAGTGGGAGAGGTCGAAGCGCAGCCCCGTCTCCAGGGCCAGATCCAGCACCTCCTGCACCGCCTCCAGGCAGCGGGGGCCGTCGTAGCGGATGTGCACGGGGATCCAGCGGTGGGGGAAGGGGCGCAGCTCCTCCGCCAGGGCTCGGATCTCCTCGGAGGAGGTGTGGGGGGCGTACTCCAGGCCGAAGGAGAGGCCGAAGGAGCCCTGGCGCAGCTCCTCTCGGAGCAGGGCCTTCATGGCGTCGATCTGTCCCGGCGAGGCGGGGAGGTACACGTCCGTCAGGCCCACCTCCTCCCGCAGGGCCCGGTGTCCCGTCAGGTACCCCAGGTGGAGCCAGGGGGAGGTGCGATGGGGGCGGATCCGTTTCAGCAGGGGGCCGGAGCCGCAGTTTCCCGCCAGGGCGGTGGTGACCCCCTGGAGGAGCAGCGCTCGCTCCACCGTGTGGGGGTCCTCCCTTTCCTCGTCGTGCATGTGCAGATCCACAAAGCCCGGTGCCACCAGGAGGCCGGAGGCGTCCAGGACCCGGGTCGCCTCCGGCTTTTCCCCTTTCGGAAAGACGATGCGCCCTCCCCGGACGCCCAAGGAACCCAAACGGCAGGTCCCTCCTCGAGGGTCTACCAGGGTTCCCCCGAGGAGCAACAGATCAAGTCGTTCCAAAGCAGACGCCTCCTTTCGGGAAAAGCGGGACGGGGAATCCCCGCCCCGCCGTGGAACCGTCGTCCCGGTTTGTCGCCTTCCGTAAAGAGACCTATTGGTACCCCATGGAGACCGCAAGGCCGATGAAAATCATCTGAAGAAGGTACAGGGCCAGGAACAGGGGGGTGAAGAACTTCCACCACTTCTCCAGGGGGACCTTGGCGATGGAGCAGATGACCGGGCACAGGGTGGTGGGGAAGAAGATGTTGGAGAACCCGTCCCCGTACTGGAAAGCCAGCACCGCAGTCTGGCGGGTGAAGCCGAGTAGGTCCGCCAGGGGGGCCATGATGGGCATGGTGGTGGCCGCCATGCCGGATCCCGAGGGGATGAAGAAGCTGACGATGGTCTGTACGAAGAGCATCCCCTGGGCGGAGAACCAGGCGGGGAAGCTGGCCAGGGGTAGAGACAGGCCGTAGATCACCGTATCGATGATGTTGCCCTCCCGCATGACGATGAGGATGCCTCGGGAGAGGCCGATGACCATAGCGCCGAAGACGATGTCCCGGAAGCCCTCCACGTAGGATTCGGCGATCTTGTCGGGGCCCCAGCCCGCCACGGCGGCGCAGAGGATGCCCATGATGACGAAGAGCCCCGCCAGTTCGTCGAAGTACCAGCCCCTCTTGATGACCCCCCAGACCAGCAGGGCCACGAAGAGGACCACCAGGAGCATGATGGAAATGTCCCGGGGGTGGAACTTGGAGTTCATCAGTTCTTCGTTGTCCAGTTTCAGGGCCCCCATATCCACCCCGTAGACGTAACTCTTTGTGGGGTCCTTCTTGACCTTTCGCGCGTAGAGGAGGACCCAGATCACCGAGAAGGTCATGAAGACGAACCAGGAGGCGATGCGGAATCCCATGCCCGAAAATAGCGGAATCTCCGCGAATTTCTGGGCCAGCCCCACCGTGAAGGGGTTGAGGAAGGCGGCGGAGAAGCCGATGCCCACCCCCACCACCACCATGCACATCCCCACGATGGCGTCGTATCCCATGGCGATGGCCAAGCCCACGAAGAGGGGTATGAACCCGAAGGTCTCCTCGAACATGCCGAAGATGGCCCCGGCCAGTCCGAAGACGTACATGAACACCGGGATGATGACGATCTCCTTGCCTTTCATGACCCGGAGCAGCCAGCCGATGAAGGCGTGGAGCCCCCCTGTCTTCAGGACCGTGTAGAAGGAGGCGTAGGAGAGGAAGACGAAGAAGGAGATGGCTGCTGCATCCACCATGCCCTTCTGGACGGCGATGAAGGTATTGAAGAAGCTCACGGGAGAAGGATCCACGTGGTGGTAGGTGCCCGCCACCACGGCCATCTTTCCGGTGGCGGGGTTTTCCACTCGCTGGAACTCTCCTGCCGGAAGGAAATGGGTGGCCACGGCGCAGAGGACGATGAGAAGGAACAGGATGGTGAAGGTGTGGGGGACTTTCATGTACCATTTCTTGCATTCGCAGGGTTCCGAGGACATGGACGAACACCCCTTTCGTGAGAGGAAAACGGGAAGGAGCGACCCGGTCTGTGGCCCCGAAGGCTACCCTCCTTTCTTCGGCCCCCTCGCCCCCCGAAGGGGGGCGAGGGGGTTTCCGACAAGGGATCACAGGGAGGGTCCAAACTGCTTCGCGCTTTGGTGGGGCTAAGGTATACCTGATGAATCTCTTTGGGAAGGGGGGAGGGAAGGCCTTGTCCTTCCCGAGAAGGGGTTTGGAGAGTTGCGCAACAAAAACAGGCCGATAGACCTAATCCCTCAGCGCCTTCAGATCCATTCGCTCTGGAACGACTCCAGGTGGTGGGTGTCGTTGAGACCCGTCAGGCAGTAGCCCTGCCGGGGTGTGTGGCGCAGGCGGCTGATGGAAGCGGTTTCCACGTGGGTCCTCCAGAAGCTGGGTTCCGCCATGCCCAGACACGCCGCCAGAAGAGGCTTGAGCACCGTGCGGTGGGTGACCACGGCGAAGGTCGACCCCGGGTAGGTCCGGACCAGGTGCTCCAGATTGGAGAGGGCCCGGCGCGCCACGTCCCCCAGGGTCTCCCCTTGGGGCAGGCGAAGTCGCTCGGGGTGGTGCAGCCACAGGGACCACTCCACGGGGCATTCCTGGGCGATCTCCTCCTTCAGTCGACCCTCCCAGGGGCCCAGGGCTACGTTGGTGAACCCCTCCCGCACCTCCACGGGTAGGTCTCGCCCCTCCGCCAGGCAGTCCGCTGTCTGTCTCGCTCGAAGGAGGGGGCTGGTGAAGATCCGGTCCAGGGGGACGGACTTCAGGGCACCCGCCAGGGCACGGGCCTGGGCGAGTCCCGTCTCGTTGAGGGGGAAGTCCACCCGCCCGCGGAAGCGCCCTTCCCTGTTGCCCGCGCACTCCCCGTGTCGCACCAGCAGGATCCGGGTGGGGGGCGACTCCGCTCGTTCCGTTCGTTCCATCTCGATCAACATCCAGTCCTCCTTGCGCAGTGGGCAATCGTTTGGCTCATTCTACTACCCTCGGTTTTGGGGGATCTTTGACCTGTGTTGACAATGGAGGGGGGAGGCTGGTACCCTTACCTCGTCCCATGAGGTGTTAGCACTCGACCGCAAAGAGTGCTAGCGACCCGGAGGGGGTGGCGGGGATGCTGACGGAACGGCAGCTGGAAGTGGTCCTCTCGGTGGTGTACGAGTACATCCGAAGCGGCGAGAGCGTCGGTTCCCGGACGGTCTCCAAGCGCTACCTGACCGGCCACAGCGCCGCCACCATCCGCAACGAGATGTCCGACCTGGAGGACCTGGGTTTTCTCTCCCAGCCCCACGCCTCCGCGGGGCGGATCCCCACCACCCGGGCCTACCGCCTCTACGTGGACTCGGTGCTTCAGCGTAGACGCATCGCCGGGGCGGGGGGCTTCGAGTGGCCCGCATCCCTGCGGGACCACCGGAACGACCTGGAGGGTTCCTTGAGCGTCGCCTCGGACCTGTTGAGCCGCCTGACCCAATATGTGGGAGTGGCGGCCCTGGCGCCCCTTCGGGAGATGAGCCTCCAGCGGGTGGATTTCCTGCGCCTGGACACCGCCCATGCCCTGGTCATCGTAGTGCTCCAGGGGGGACTGATCCACCATCGCACCGTGACCCTTCCCTGCGATCTGTCCCAGGACGCCCTGGACGAGCTTTCTCGGCGCATCAACCTGGCCACCTCCGGTCGCACCTGGGAGGAGGTCCGCACGGTGCTCCAGCAGTACCTCCTCCACGAACTGGAGGAGTTCTCCCGCTCCTGTCGGGTGGCCCTGGGGGCGTTGGAGGAGATCCTCGCCGCCGCGTCTCCCCGGGTCTTCACGGGAACAGTGAGCCAGATGCTCAACCTGCCGGACTTTCAGGATCTGGGGCGACTCCAGGCTCTGGTGTCCCTCCTGGAACAGGAATCGGGCCTGGCGGATATGGTGGCCCGCTGCTCCCTGGAGCAGGGGGTCAAGGTGGTCATCGGCGAGGAGAGCGACGTGCCGGAGATGAAGGAATGCTCCCTGGTGCTGGCTTCCAGCGTGCACCGGGACAACCGCGCCATCTTGGGGATCATCGGTCCCCGAAGGATGGACTACGAACGGGTCATCTCGGTCCTCGAAGAGGCCCTGACGGCCCTTTCGTTTCAGGAGGAGTGACATGAAGGGACAGAACCCGGAAACCTCGGGGCAGCATCCGGCCCCGGAGCAGGAGCCCGTCAAGGGGCACAGCAGGGGGCACGGCAAGGCGGAGCTGGAAGGACGCCTCAGGGAACTGGAGGAGGCCCATGACAAGCTGAAGCAGGACTACGAGGACCTTCTGCAGGAGGCGTCCCGGAACAAGGCGGATTTCGTCAACTACCGCAACCGGGTGGAACGGGACCGATCCCGGGACCGCAAGCTGGCGGCGGAGGGGGCGGTGGAGCTGCTCCTGCCGGTGCTGGACAACCTGGGTCGGACCCTGCAGGCCCTGGAGGGGGCGGACGCCTCCCTCCTCAAGGGCATCTCCATGGTGGAAAGGCAGTTCGTGGGAGCCCTGGAATCCCTGGGCCTGGCGCGCATCGACGCTGCAGGGGCCTTCGACCCGAACCTCCACGAGGCAGTGGGGGTGGAGCCCACCTCCGACCCGGACCGGGACGGGACCATCGTCCAGGAGCTTCAGGGGGGGTACCTCCTGGGGGGGAAGGTGATCCGCCCCGCCCGGGTCCGGGTGGCCCGGCACGAGGGGGGAGCCTGACCTCGGGAAACCGTGAAGGAGCCACGGGTCGGCCCGGGAGGCGCAGCCGCCTGAGGGGGGCCGGCCGGATCTGTGAAAAACGGAACCACATCGAAGAAACTCATCTCTTTCGCGAGAGGAAAGAAGGGATTGTCCATGGCAAAGGTCATCGGCATCGACTTGGGAACCACCAACAGCTGCGTCGCCGTCAAGGAAGGGGACAACATCACCGTCATCCCCAACGCGGAGGGCAACCGCACCACCCCCTCCGTGGTGGCCTTCACCAAGGAAGGGGAGCGGCTGGTGGGGCAGCTGGCCAAACGTCAGGCCATCGTGAACGCGGACCGCACCATCATCTCCATCAAGCGCAAGATGGGGTCGGACCACAAGACCCTCATCGACGGCAAGAACTACAGCCCTCAGGAGATCTCCTCCATGATCCTGCAGAAGATGAAGCGGGATGCGGAGGAGTACCTGGGGGAGACGGTCACCCAGGCGGTGGTCACCTGTCCCGCCTACTTTACCGACGCCCAGCGCCAGGCCACCAAAGACGCGGGCACCATCGCGGGGTTGGAGGTGCTTCGGGTCATCAATGAGCCCACCGCCGCCTGCCTGGCCTACGGGGTGAACAAGGAGGGGGACCACAAGATCCTGGTGTTCGACCTCGGCGGGGGAACCTTCGACGTGTCCATCCTGGACGTGGGCGAGGGGGTCTTCGAGGTGCTGGCCACCTCCGGAGACAACCTGCTGGGTGGGGACGACTGGGACCTCCGGGTGGTGGACTGGATGGCGGAGGAGTTCCGCAAGGCCGAGGGCATCGACCTGAAGAAGGACCGCATGGCCTTCCAGCGCCTCCGGGAGGCGGCAGAGAAGGCCAAGGTGGAGCTGTCCTCCATGACGGAGACCACCATCTCCCTGCCCTTCATCACCGCGGACCAGAACGGCCCCAAGCACCTGGAGCTGACCCTCACCCGGGCGAAGTTCGAGGACATGACCCAGGACCTGCTGGAGCGCACCGTGGGTCCCACCAAGCGGGCTCTGGCGGACGCGGGCCTGGAGGCTTCCCAGGTGGACAAGATCCTCCTGGTGGGAGGCTCCACCCGCATGCCCTCGGTACAGCGGAAGGTGAAGGAGCTGCTGGGCAAGGAGCCTACCAAGGGCATCAACCCGGACGAGTGCGTCGCCGTGGGGGCGGCCATCCAGGGGGCGGTGCTCTCCGGGGAGAAGAGCGGCATCGTGCTGGTGGACGTGACGCCCCTTTCCCTGGGTCTGGAGACCCTGGGAGGCGTGTTCACCAAGATCATCGAGCGCAACACCGCCATCCCCTGCTCCAAGAGTCAGGTCTTCACCACCGCAGCGGACAGCCAGCCCCAGGTGGAGGTCCGGGTGCTCCAGGGGGAGCGGCCCATGGCCAACGACAACGTGGAGCTGGGCAAGTTCTTCCTGGACGGCATCCCCGCCGCCCCTCGGGGGATCCCCCAGATCGAGGTGACCTTCGAGGTGGACGCCAACGGCATCGTCAACGTCACCGCCAAGGACAAGGGCACCGGCAAGGCCCAGCACATCACCATCCAGTCCTCCCGGCTCTCGGAGGCGGAGATCGACAAGCTCCGCAAGGACGCGGAGAGCCATGAGGACGAGGACAACAAGAAAAAGGAGCTGGCGGAGGCCCGCAACGAGGGGGAGAGCTTCGCCTACAACGCCGAGAAGACCCTGAAGGACCTGGGGGACAAGCTCACCCCAGAGGAGCGGACCCCCGTGGAGGAGAAGATCGCCGCCCTGCGGGAGACCCTGGCGAAGGAAGACGCAGAAGCCATCCGAAAGGCCCTGGAGGAGCTGACCCAGGCTCTGCACGGCATCTCCGAGAAGATCTACGCCCACGCCCAGGAAAAGGCCCAGGCGGAGCAGGGCGAGACCCCGCCCCCCGGAGGGGGTGCCTCGGACGAGGCCGCCGGTCCCACGGTGGACGCGGAGTTCCACGACGCGGGGCAGGCCTAGGGAGTGAGGATTCGTGGCGACTCCCGGTAAGAAGGACTACTACGACATCCTGGGGGTGACCCGGGAGGCCACGCCGGAGGACATCAAGAAGGCCTACCGCAAGATGGCCCGCAAGTACCACCCCGACGCCAACCCGGGGAACGGGGATGCGGAGAAGAAGTTCAAAGAGATCAACGAGGCCTACGAGGTCCTGAACGATCCCTCCAAACGGGCCCAGTACGACCAGTTCGGCTATGTGGGGGACGCTCCTCCGGGGGGCAACCCCTTCGAAGGGTTCGGAGGCGCCGGGGGAGACCCCTTCGGAGACCTCTTCGGGGACCTCTTCGGGGATCTCTTCGGCGGTGGCGGCGGGGGGCGGACCCGGGCCCAGCAGGCCAACGCCCCCCGTCGGGGGGCAGACGTGGAGACCACCCTCACGGTCACCCTGGAGGAGGCCTACCGGGGGGCGTCGCGGGAGCTGCGCATCCCCCGTTGGGAGGCCTGCGCCCGCTGCGGGGGCACCGGAGCGGAACCGGGGACCAAGGTGGAGACGTGTCCCGCCTGTGGCGGCCGGGGGCAGGTGGAACAGGCGGTGCGGACCCCCTTCGGCCAGTTCGTCCAGGTGACGCCCTGCGTCCGATGCAAGGGGCAGGGGAAGGTGATCTCCAGCCCCTGCAAGGAGTGCAAGGGCCAGGGGCGGGTCCGGGTGCCCCACAAGGTGGAGGTGCGCATCCCCCCGGGCATCGACACGGGAACCCGGCTGCGCATGACCGGAGAGGGGGAGGCGGGGTTCCAGGGCGGGCCTCCCGGGGACCTCTTCCTGCTGGTGGAGGTGACCCCGGACCCGCGCTTCGAGCGCCAAGGGGCAGACCTGCACGTTCGGGTGAACCTGGCGTTTCCCCAGGTGGCCCTGGGGTGCGAGGTCCAGGTTCCCACCTTCGACGGCCCCCAGACCCTGGAGGTGCCCTCGGGCACCCAGCCCGGGTCGGTGCTCCGGGTTCGGGGCAAGGGAATGCCCCGCCTTCGGGGCGGCGGGCGGGGGGACCTGCTGGTCCACGTCCGGGTGGAGGTGCCCAAGAACCTGACGGAGCGCCAGCGGGGGCTCCTGGAGGCCCTGGCCCAGGAGATGAAGGTCTCGGTGCGCCAGGAGGAGGGCATCCTGGAGAAGCTGAAAGGGTGGTTCGGCGGGTAGGTGGCCGGAGCCGCCGCGTGTAGAATCGGGGGGAAGCGCAAGAGCGCTTCCCCCCTTCATTTTGGGTGGGAAGCTCAAGGGAGGCCTGCGGGATGGACAGCTTCTGGTGGTACATCACCCTTCGTGGGGGCAACGGGCAGGAGGAGATCCTGTCCACGGCGGTGGATCTGGCGGGGAGCATCGGTTCGGAGGTGCAGGAGTTCCCCGAGGGGGTTCGGGTCCGGGCGTACTTTCGCTCCAACGAAGACCTGGGGACCTGGCAGATGCGCCTTCGTCAGGCCCTGGAGCCCTGGCCGGAGGTGAAGGTGGAGGACACGGGGCGCATCGAGAACCAGCCCTGGTACCGGGAGTGCGAGGAGGCCTTCCCCCCCCTGGAGGTGGGAAGCCGCTTCGTGGTCCTGGCCCCCTGGCATCGGGGCAAGGAGTCCCCGGGGCGCATCCCCCTGGTGGTGAAGCCCGGAAGCGCCTTCGGCACGGGGTACCACGAGAGCACCCAGATCGTCCTGGAGCTGATGGAGACCCGGGTGAAGTCCGGAGACTCGGTGGTGGACGTGGGCACGGGCTCGGGGATCCTCTCTCTGGGGGCCCTCAAGTTGGGGGCGGCCTCGGTGGTGGCTCGGGACCTGGACGGAGCGGTGCTGGCGGAGGTGGAGGAGAACCTGGACCTCAACGATCTCCGGGGGGCGGTGCGTCTGGAGGAGGGAGACCTGCTCCGGGGCTTTGCGGGGCCCGTGGATCTGCTCACCGCCAACATCGTCCTGGAACCCCTCCTGCAGCTGTTGCCCGATGTGCGCCGGGTCCTGAAGCCCGGGGGGTGGGCCCTCTTCTCCGGGCTGCTGGGGACGGAGAAGCAGACCTTCCTCGCCGCACTGGAGGAGGCGGGGCTTCATCCCGCAGAGGACCGTGCCCGGGGGGAGTGGTGGGGTGTTGCAGCCCAGAATCCGGCTTGAGGCCTGCACCCTCCTCGGGGAGGGGCGCTACCTCCTGGACGAGGCCCAGGCCCACCACCTGACCCGGGTGCTCCGCCGGTACGAAGGAGCCCTGCTGGAAGGCCTGTCCGGGGAGGGGCGGGTCCTCCTGCGCCTGCGCCTGGGAGCGGGACGGGTGGAGGCGGAGGAGGTGGAGCGGGTGCCGGAGTCCCCGGATCTCCTTCGGGTGGTGTTGGTCGTGGCCCTCCTGAAGGCGGACCAGTTCGAACCTCTGCTGCGCATGGCCGCGGAGTTCGGGGTGGCGGAGATCCGCCTGCTGGCCTGCGAGCGCTCCGTCCCTCGCCTGGAATCCTGCCGGGAGGAGGGAAAGCTCTCCCGCTGGCGGCGGATCCTGGACGAGTCCACCCGCCAGTCCGGCTCCCTCCGTCCCCCGACGCTCCATCCCCCCGTACTGGTCCGGGAGCTGGAGGAGGCGACGCTGCCTCCCTCCCGCTTCGGGGCCTTTCTGGCCCCCGGAACGGTCCCCCTGGGACGGTGTCTTCCCGTGGAGGCCGCCGCCGTGGCCGTGGGTCCCGAGGGGGACTGGTCGGACCAGGAAGTGGAGACCCTGAGGGCGAAGGGATTCGTCCCGGTGGGTCTGGGGCCCCGGATCCTTCGGGCCTCCACTGCCGCCGCGGCGGCCTGCGGGGCCCTGCGCCTCTCCTGGGAGGCCCGAAAGACCCCATGACTTCCTCCCTTTCCCTGGCGGGCTACCGGGTGGGGTTCGTGGTGCTGGGATGTCGCACCAATCAGTACGAAGGGGACGCCCTGGCCTCGGAGCTGGCGGAGCGGGGGGCGATCCTGGTGGACCCTTCGTCGGAGGACCTGGACGGGGTGGTGCTGCTCACCTGCACCGTCACCGCCGTGGCGGACCGGAAGGTGCGGCAGGAGCTGCGCCGCCTGCGTCGTCGCCATCCCCGGGCGATCCTGGTGGCGGCGGGCTGCTGGGCCCAAGAGGCGGACCCCCGGGAAGCCCGACGTCTGGGGGCGGACCACCTGGTGGGCAACCGTCTGAAGGCGGCGATCCCGGACCTCCTGAGCCGCCTCCGGGCCGGGGAGGAGGTCCCCTTCCTGAACCGCCGGGACGTGGGGGTTTGTGAGGATTGGGACGATCTGCGTCTCTCCCGGACCTGTCGTCACACCCGGGCCTTCGTGAAGGTCCAGGACGGGTGCTCCCACGGGTGCCGATACTGCATCGTCCCCCGGGTTCGGGGACGTTCCGTCTCCCGCCCCCCCGAGGACGTGCTGGAGGAGGTGCGGGGGCTGGTGGGCTCGGGGTGCCGGGAGGTGGTCCTCACGGGGGTCCACCTGGGGCTCTACGGAAGGGATCGGGGCACGGATCTGGGGGAGCTGGTGAAGCGGCTTGCCCGGGTGGAGGGGCTTGTGCGCCTCCGCTTCGGTTCTCTGGAGCCCTTCGGTCTGGGAGAATCCCTCCTGGATGTTCTGGGGGAGACGGAGATCTTCTGCCCTCACCTGCACCTGCCCCTACAGAGCGGGGACGACGGGGTCCTGGACCGCATGGGCCGGGGCTACACCGCCGCGGCCTTTGCTCGACTGGTGGAAGCGGCCCGCAGACGCCTGGGGGAAGACCTGCACGTCAGCACGGATCTCCTGGTGGGCTTCCCCGGGGAGGAGGAGGTGCCCTTCCGGAACACCCTGGACCTGGTGGAGACCCTGGAGCTGGGGAGGCTTCACGTCTTCCCCTATTCCCCCCGGGCCGGAACCCCCGCCGCCGCCTGGCCCCGCCCCGACCCCGCTGCCCTTCGGGAGCGGGTGCAGCGGGCCCTGGGGCTGGGACGGACCCTGCTGGACCGGTTCGCCTCCCGGTTCCTGGGACGGGAGGTGGAGGTCCTGGTGGAGCGGGCGTCGGAGGGGGAGGGGGATGGTCTCTGCCCCGCCTTCGTCCGGGTTCGGGGGCGGATGAGTGTTTCCGCCGGGTCCCTGGGGTGCCTGGTCCCCCGGTCCGTGCGGGACGGGGTCCTTCGGGACCGGTCTCCGGAGGAGGGGGACGAACCCCGTCCTGGACCGGAAGAGGACGTGCTACCATGAGGTCCGAAACGGCATGAGGAGGGTAGCGACCTGAAGGAACCTGTCATCGGCATCGATCTGGGAACTCGGTACGCCTTGGCCGCCCACTGTCCCCCCGGCGGCTCTCCTCGGGTGTTGCCCAACCGGTGGGGGCGCTGGAGGACTCCCTCCTACGTCGCCCTGGTGGGGCGCGACCTGGTGGCGGGAGAGGAGGCGGCCCGCGTCGCCCTGACCTCTCCGGGCCGGGCCTGGTGGGACGTGAAGCGCAAGCTGGGCACCGACTGGGTGGCCCGAAGCGGCGGCCACGCCTACGGGGCGGAAGACCTCCTGGTCCCCCTCCTCTCCCTGGTGCGGGAGGACGCGGAGGCCTCCCTGGGCAGCTTCGTCCGCTCCGGCGTGTTGGCGGTGCCCGCCCACTTCGGCTTCCCGGAACGGGGCGCCCTGGCCCGGGCTGCCCGAAAGGCGGGGTTCGAGGAGATCCGCATCGTCAACGAGCCCACCGCCGCCACCCTGTCCGTGGGTCCCCAGGGGCGTTTCCTGGTACTGGACTTCGGGGGGGGCACCCTGGACCTCTCGGTGGTGGAGGGGGAAAACGGGGTCTTCCAGGTCCTGGACAGTCTGGGGCGCAGCGACCTGGGGGGGTACGATCTGGACCGTCGGTTGGCCCAGTGGCTCTGGAGGCGCCTGGGAGGGGGGGCTCCCAGCTTCGAGGACCCCCGGTGGTTCCACCTGCTTCGGGAGGCGGAACAGGTGAAGATTGCCCTCTCCGACGCCCGAACCTTCCTCTGGGTTCCCCCCAAGGGATGGGGTTCCGACGAGCCCGTGACGGTGCAGCGGGAGGACCTGGAACGCCTCATTTCCCCGGTGCTGGACGAAATCCTTCGGCTGGTGGAGCGCCTCTTCCGGCGGCACCGTCCCCATCGACTTCTCCTCGTGGGGGGGAGCAGCCGCATCCCCCTCCTGCGACAGCGCCTGGCGGAACGGGTGGCGGAGCCGGAACACCTGCGGGCCTGTCCCGACGAGGCGGTGGCCCTGGGGGCCGCCCTCTTCGCCCGACAGGGACGGGAACGGCTCCTCCTGGACGTGTTGAGCCAGCCCTTGGGGTTGGCCCAGGCGGACGGTTCGGTGAGCCTTCTCCTGGCGCGGGGAACCCCTCTTCCCGCAGAGGCGCGGCAGGAGCTTTGGGCCCGAGAAGCGGGCCCCCTGGTCCTCACGGTGGTCCAGGGAGAGGGTCCCTTGCGGGACGCGGGGCGGATCCTTCAGCGCATCGACCTGCCCTTCGCCTGCCAGGGAGAGAGGGTGGAGATCCTCTTCAAGGTGGACGGCAGCGGCCTGCTCACCGTGGAGGTCTTCCAGCGCAGCGGCACCAGCCGCCGGGTGGTGGCCCTGGAGGGGCGGGGGGATGTGGGTTCCGTGGACCTGGAGGCGGAACTGCGTCTTCGGCAGGATCGCATCGTCCGGCTGAGCCTGGCCCTGGATCCGGCCCACCAGGAGCGCCTTTCCTCTCTGTGGGGGCAGTTCCGCCTCTTTCGCGGGGAGGAGGAGGGGCTGAGCCAGGAGGCCCTGGACGTGCTGGATCGGTTGATCCTGGACCTGGAGCGGGTGGTGGGATCGTGAGCCTGGAGATGGATTTCCGCACCCTGGGGCTGCCCCCCGGTTCCGACTGGGAGGACGTCAAATCCGCCTTCCGCCGTCTGGCCCGGACCTACCACCCCGACGTGGCGGGGCCGGAGCACTCCCGAAGGTTCGCGGAGATCACCCGAGCCTACATGTCCCTGAAGGAATCCATCCAAGCCCCCTCTGTAGGGGTGCCCTCCCGACCCGTCGAGAGGCCTCGGACGTCCCGAGGGCGCCGGGGGACCTCCGGAACCCCCTGGTGGGATCCCGGAAGGTTCGTGGGGAGATTGCAGCGCCTCTGGCGCTCCGGAAGAGCCTCCTTTGCCCGAAGGCGGCCCGCGGAGGACACCCAGAGGTCTCCCGCCCGGGATCGGTTCGTGGAGGAGGCCCTGGACCGGGCGGAGATGCACTTCCGCCAGATCCTGGGGCGCCGCGTCGCCGCTCGGGAGGAGGCCCTTCGGGCCTCTCTGAAGCGGCGCCTGGAGAGCCGCCACCCCGGTGTGGTCCTCCTGGCCCTGGATGAGCTGGCCCGCAGCCCCGACCCGGGTTATGCCCGCAAGGCCCTGGTGGAGCACCTGAACAGAGAGAGGCCCGATCCGGAGTCCCTCCGCCGGGTGCTTTCCCTTTTCCCCGGAGCGGACCCCGAGGGGGGGCTTGCCCGGGCCCTGTCCCGTTGGGGCGGGGCCTACGCCCCCTCGGAGGCCCTCTCGGTGATCCGGTGGCTCCGGGGGCGGGTCACGGGGGCCTCCACGGGGGGAGAACGGAGGGAGTGGCTTCGCCCCTTCCTCACTAACCCCAGCCCGGAGGTGGCGGCTTTGGCCCTCCAGAACTGGCCCGCCGGAACGGGGCTCCCCGACGTCTCCGACCTGATCCGCCTCTTCCGCCAGGAGGATGCGGCCCTTTGGGTGGCCCTGCTTCGCCTGATCCGGCGGGAGGGGGTGTCCCCCTGGATGCTCCCCCACCTGGAGCGGCTGAGCCGGACCCATCCCGCCGCCCCCGTTCGGGTGTGGGCTGCGGCTATTGTGCGAGACCGGGCAGTCGGATAAAATACGAGGACGTCCGACTTCAGGGGGGGTCTTCGTGAGCGGTACGTGCTTGTTTTGCCGCATCCTCGCGGGGGAACTCCCGGCGGAGCGGGTTTACGAGGACGACGACGTCCTCGCGTTCCACGATCTCCGACCCCAGGCGCCGGTGCACGTGCTGGTGATCCCTAAGCAGCATGTGTCCGGGGCCGCTGAGGCTCCCTCCCCGGAACTCTGGGGAGGCCTCATGGCGGGAGCCGTTCGGGTTGCCGCTCGATTGGGGTTGGACCAGGACGGCTACCGGCTGGTGATCAACAGCGGAGAAGGAGCCGGGCAGACGATCCCCCACCTGCACGTTCACGTGCTTGCGGGCCGACGGTTCCATTGGCCGCCGGGATAGCGCAGGTGGCAGAGAAAGGGGGGAACAGGGATGACCACCGTCGTTCGTCGAGAGAACGAATCCATTGAGGACGCGCTGAAGCGTTTCAAGCGCGAACTCCGCAAGGTGGGTGTGCTTCGGGAGGCTCGGAAGCACGAGCATTACGAGAAGCCGAGCGAAATCAAGAAGAAGAAGAAGGCCGCCACGGCCAGGAACAGGAACAAGAGGCCGGTGTGATGAGCGACCCCCTGGTGGAGCGTGTCCAGTCCGAACTCGTCGCGGCCATGAAGCGCCGCGACGAGCTTTCCTTGTCTGTCCTGCGCATGTTGAAGTCCGCCATCCAGCTGGCTCAGGTGGAAAAGGGCCGCGATGCGGTCCTGACGGACGAGGAAGTGGTGACCCTGGTGCAGCGGCTGGTCAAACAGCGCCAAGAGGCGGCGGAGCAGTACCGGGCGGGCGGTGCCGCGGACCGGGCGGATCGGGAGCTGGAGGAAGCCCGCTTCCTCCAGGGTTACCTCCCGGAGCAGCTTTCCGACGAGGAACTGGAGTCTCTGACCCGTCGGGTTGCCCAGGATACCGGGGCCGCGTCCCCCAAGGACCTGGGAAAGGTCATGGGACGGGTCATGCCCCTGGTGAAGGGACGGGCGGAGGGCAACCGGGTGCGGGCTGCAGCCCTGAAGGTCCTCGGTTCCTGACCCCCCGACCCCGACGACCTGGAGTGTCCCCGGGAGCTTCTCCGTTCCCGGGGTCTTTTGCTGTCCCCGTGGTCCTTCTCTTCTTTGGAAACGTTATTGTTTGTGCGAACCCACGGGACCAGAGACCTCCGAAAAATCGGGCTCCCGGGATCATCTTTTCTCCCCCCTTTTTCCCCTCTTCCTGCCATTAACCCCTAAATCTGGTGTATGATTCCCTCTGTGATCCCTATATGTAGGAGGTCTGCGATGCTCTGTCCTCGCTGCGAGCTCTTGGAGACCCGGGTCCTGGAGACTCGAACCGCCGACGGAGGTCGGGTGGTCCGGCGCCGGAGGGAGTGCCCGGGGTGCGGTTACCGGTTCACCACCTACGAGAGACCGGAGGAACGGCAGCTTCTCTGGGTGGTGAAGAAGGACGGACGCCGGGAGAGCTTCGACCGCACCAAGCTCCTCAAGGGGCTGGTGCGGGCCTGCGAGAAGCTCCCCGTGCCCCTGGACCGCCTGGAGGACGCCGCCGCCCGCATCGAGGGCAAACTGCGGGAGTCCGAACAGGGAGAGGTTTCGAGCCTGCAGGTGGGGGATCTGGCCATGGAGGAACTTCGCAAGCTGCACAAGGTGGCCTACGTGCGCTTCGCGTCGGTGTACCGGGAGTTTACCGATCTGTCCAATTTCGCTACGGAGATCGCCCGGCTGATCGAGGAAAGGGAGGAGAGGCATGGACACGAATAATCCGGATCTTCTGCTGGAAGATCGCCCCCGCTCAGGAAGACAGCAGCACCTGTTCGGTCCCCAGGGGGAATCCACGGACCTGGCCCTCATGGTGGACGCCCTGGCCCAGGAGGAGCGCTCTCCCTGGGACGCGGAACGGATCCGCAACGCCCTCGTCCTGGAGGCGGGGGTGGACCCCGCCACGGCGGGGGAAATCGCCGCGGAGGTGGAGGACGACCTGATCCGCTACGGACGGGAGCACGTCACCACCCGCCTGATCCGGGAGCTGGTGAACGTCAAGCTCTTCCAGCGGGGACTGGACGCCAAGCTGGCGGACCACAGCCAGATCGGATTGCCCCTCCACGATCTGGAGTCCATGCTCCTCCAGCCCAACCACGAGAACAGCAACACCACCCACAACCCCGAGTCCATCAACCTCTCCATCGCGGAGCGGGTCCTCAAGGAGTACGCCCTCACCAAGGTTTTCTCCCCCGACGTGGCGGCGGCGCACCTGCGGGGGGATCTGCACCTCCACGACCTGGGGATGGTGAACCGTCCCTACTGCTCCGGCCAGAGCATGGCCTACGTGGCCCGCTACGGCCTCAACATGCCCTCCATCACCAGCGTTTCCGCCCCGGCGCAGCACGCCGACGTGCTGCTGGCCCACATCCTCAAGATGACCTCGGTGCTCCAGAACAACTTCGCCGGGGCCATCGGCTGGGACGCGGTGAACACCTTCTTCGCCCCCTTCCTGGAAGGAGCTTCGGACGCCCAGTGCCGCCAGCTGGCCCAGCAGCTCATCTTCGAGTTCAACCAGCTGGCGGGGGGGCGGGGAGGACAGGTGGCCTTCACGGACATCAACCTCTACTATGAAGTGCCCAACCACTTCCGGGACGTGCCTGCCATCGGCCCGGGGGGCAAGTTCACGGGCAAGACCTACGGGGACTATGCGGAGGAGTCCAAGCGGTTCCTCCGGGCCCTCTTCAAAGTGTATCTGGAAGGGGACAGCCGGGGGCATCCCTTCTTCTTCCCCAAGCCCCTCCTGCACATCACGGACTACTTCTTCCAGGAGCCTGGATGGGAGGAGTTCCTGGAGCTGGCCTGCCTGGTGGCGGCGGAGAAGGGGAACACCTACTTCGTCTTCGATCGGGGAGGGGTGGCGAAGCTTTCGGAGTGCTGCCGTCTCTCCTTCGAGCTGACCCCGGAGGACCTGGAAGAGGCCAAGCATCCCTGGAAGATGCGCTACTGCGCCCTCCAGAACGTGACCCTCAACCTGCCCCGCATCGCCTATCGCTGCGGCGGGGACCAGGAACTGCTCTTCGACCTGCTGGACCAGGACATGGAGCTGGCCGCCAAGGCGCACCTGCAGAAGCGGCGCTTCATCGAGGAGATCCTCTCTCTGGGCAAAAAAGGTCCCCTGGCGGCGTTGTGCGTGGATCACGACGGAGAGGGGTACCTGCGCCTTCGCAAGGCCAGCCACCTCATCGGCATCCTGGGGCTCAACGAGATGGTCCAGGTGGCCACGGGCAAGGAACTTCACGAGAGCGAGGAGGCCATGAAGCTGGGGCTGGCGGTGGTGCAGTACATGGATCTCAAGTGCCAGCAGCTGGCGGAGCGCCACGGCCTCAAGATGGTGCTGGAGCAGACCCCCGCGGAGAGCACCGCCTACCGGTTCGCCAAGCTGGACGTGAAGGCCTTCCCCGACCAGGCTCCCCGGGTGGTGAAGGGGGAACCCAAGAACGGGGAGATCTACTACACCAACAGCACCCACTTCAACTACCGGGAGGGCCTGGACCCGGTGCAGCGGGTGGTGGAGGAGGGCAAGTACCACCCCATGATCAAGGCGGGAGCCCTCACCCACGTGTGGATGGGGGAGCATCGCCCCAACCCCCTTTCCCTGGCCTCCTTCGTCCAGAAGGTTTTCCGGCACTCCGAGAACGCCCAGGTGGCCTTCAGCCCGGAGTTCACGGTGTGCAACGTCTGCGGTCGCGTGACCCGGGGGTTGCAGGATTCCTGCGGGGCCTGCGGCTCTCCCGACGTGGACGGCATCACCCGGATCACGGGCTACTTCACCCGGACCTCCTCCTGGAACGGGGGCAAGAGGGGGGAACTGCGGGATCGGGCCCGGGTGAAGGTCTCCTGAGGGACGCTTCGTGGGCACGGTGACTTCTTTCGAGGTGGGCGGGTACCTGCCCACCTCTTTTTTGGACTGGGATGGTCGCGTGGCGGCGGCGGTGTTCACCCGGGGATGCAACCTGCGGTGCCCCTTCTGCCACAACCCCGAGCTGGTTCTGGGGCGCTCCGAGTCCCTGGACCCGGAGGAGATCCTGGGCGACCTCCGGCGTCGGCGGGACTTTCTGGACGGAGTGGCGGTGAGCGGAGGCGAACCCTGTCTCCAGTCTGGCCTGGCTTCCTTCCTCCGCCGGGTCGTCGACCTGGGCCTGGGGGTGAAGCTGGACACCAACGGAACCCTGCCCCAGGTCCTGGAACCTTTGCTGGAGGAGGGGCTGGTGGACCAGGTGGCCCTGGACGTCAAGGCCCCCTGGGGGCTTTACGACCGTCTCAGCGGGGTGGAGGGGGCGGCGGAAAAGGTGAAGGCCTCCCTGGCCCTGCTGCACCGCAGCGGCGTGGACTACGAGCTGCGGACCACCTGGGTTCCGGCGCTTCTTTCCGAGGCGGACCTGCTGGAGCTTCGAGACCAACTGGAGGGAGAACCCCGCTGGGTGGTTCAGGCCTTTCGCCCCGGGCGTTGCCTCGATCCCGCCCTGGACGAGACTGCCCCGGCCTCCCTGGATCGAATGGTGGTCCTTCTTCCGGGAGTGACCCTTCGGGGTTGAGGGACACAAAGAAACCGACGGCGGCCCGCAAGGGCCGCCGTGCTCTTTGCGGACCAAGGGATTTTGCGCAAAAGGGGGGTTTTTTCTTAAGACAGTCTTTCCCTTGTCCCTTCCTTGGGTATAATAACCCGTAAGCCGCAAGGCCCGATCGATTTCGGAGGAGGGGTGTGTGGATGCGTTTCTTCAGGAGTTTCGGATTGGCGTGCGTCATGGTGATGGTCGTCGCGGGGATGGCCCTGGCGGCGGACACGGTGCGGATCGGCGTCTTCCTTCCGCTGACGGGGCAGAACGCCTTCGGCGGCCAGCTGGAGCTGGACGGCGTGAAGATGGCCCACCAGGAGATGTCCAAAATCCTGGGCAAGAAGGTGGACCTCATCGTGGTGGACAACAAGTCCGACAAGGTGGAGGCGGCCAACGCGGTGAAGCGCCTCATCGAAAAGGAGAAGGTCGTGGCCATCATCGGCACCTACGGCTCCTCCCTCGCCATGGCGGGCGGGGAGATTTCCGAGAAGGCCAAGATCCCCGCGGTGGGAACCTCCTGCACCAACCCCCTGGTGACCCAGGGCAAGAAGTACTACTTCCGCGCCTGCTTCATCGATCCCTTCCAGGGAGCCGGTGCCGCCACCTTCGCCCTGAAGGACCTGAAGGCCAAGAACGGCGCCCTCCTCATCGACGTGTCCCAGGACTACAGCGTGGGTCTCGCCACCTTCTTCGAGAAGGCCTTCGTCAAGGGCGGCGGCAAGATCGTGGCCAAGCTGAGCTACAACTCCGGGGATCAGGACTTCACCGCCCAGCTCACGGAGATCATCAGCAAGAAGCCCGACGTTCTCTTCATCCCCTCCTACTTCGCCGAAGGGGCCATCATCATGAAGCAGGCCAAGGAGCTGGGGGGCAAGTTCAAGATCATGGGCGGCGACGCCATGGACAACCCGGACATCGTGAAGATCGGCGGCGCGGCGGTGGAGGGCTTCTCCTACACCACCTTCCCCTACGATCCCACCATGAAGGACATGAACCCGGTGGCCAAGAAGTTCACCGCCAACTGGAAAAAGGTCTTCCCCAAGAAGGACCCCAACGTCAACTCCGCCCTGGGCTACGACAGCTACATGCTGATCATGGACGCCATCAAGCGGGCGGGCAAGGCGGAGCCCGAGGCCATCACCAAGGCCCTGGCCTCCACCAAGGGCTTCCTGGGAGTCACCGGTGCCACCACCATCAACGCCACCCACGACGCGGAGAAGCCCGTGGGGATCATGCAGATCCAAAACGGCAAGCGGGTTTTCCTGACCACCGTGGAGCCGAAGCTCTAGCGCCAGATCGATCTTCCGCCGTCTGCAACGGGACGGCCGCGGGCGGCGCAGCACCCCGAGGGGGGGAGGCGATGTCCTCCCCCCCCTTTCCCTGAACGAGGGGGGTTCCTCTTGAGCCTGGATATGTTCATCCAGCACTTCTTCAACGCCCTCACCCTGGGCAGTCTCTACGGCCTCATCGCCATCGGCTACACCATGGTCTACGGCATCCTGCGGCTCATCAACTTCGCCCATGGGGACATCTTCATGCTGGGGGCCTACGGGGTCTTCTGGGCCCTGACCCTGTACAGCCTTCCCTGGTCCGTGGCGGTGGTGCTCTCTGTGGTCCTCACGGCGGGACTGGGCATCCTGGTGGACCGGATCGCCTACCGGCCCCTGCGAAGCGCTCCCCGGATCTCCGCCCTCATCAGCGCCATCGGCGTCTCCTTCTTCATCGAAAACCTGTGCATCGTGGTCTTCTCCGGCATCCCCCGGCCCGTGGAGCGGCCGGAGTGGCTGGTGAACGTCCTGGAGTTCGGAAACATCCGCATCCTTCCCCTGGCCCTGGTGGTGCCCGCCATCTCCCTGGTCCTGGTGGCGGGGCTCTTCTGGGTGGTGTACCGCACCAAGCCGGGGCTGGCCATGCGGGCCATCTCCAAGGACATCGAGACCACCCGCCTCATGGGGGTGAGCGTGGACCACATCATCGCCCTCACCTTCGGCCTGGGGTCCGCCCTGGCGGCGGCGGCGGGGATCATGTGGGCCCTCCGGTACCCCCAGATCCACCCCCTCATGGGCATCTTCCCGGGCTTCAAGGCCTTCATCGCCGCGGTCCTGGGGGGTATCGGTTCCATCCAGGGGGCCATGATCGGCGGGTTGCTCCTGGGCTTCATCGAAATCATGGTGGTGGCGTTCTTCCCCGCCCTGTCGGGCTACCGGGACGCCTTCGCCTTCGTCCTGCTGATCGTCATCCTGCTCCTGAAGCCCACGGGGCTCATGGGAGAAAAACTGGAGGAGAAGGTCTGATGGGCAAGCATAGGGATCTCACCCTCAACCTCCTGCTGCTTTCCGCGCTGGGAGCCTTCCTCTGGTGGGCCGAAGGAAACCTGGACGGGTACAAGATCCAGGTGCTGAACCTCATCGCCATCAACGCCATCCTGGCGGTGAGCCTGAACCTCATCTACGGCTTCACGGGGATGTTCTCCCTGGGACACGCGGGGTTCATGGCCGTGGGGGCCTACACCTGCGCCCTCCTGATCCTGCCCCCCATCCAGAAGGAAATGATCTACATCCTGGAACCCCTCATCTGGCCCTTCTCGGCCCTCCACGCTCCCTTCTTCGTGGCGGTGCTGGCGGGGGGGATCATGGCGGGGGTGTTCAGCCTCTTCATCGCCATGCCGGTGCTCCGACTGGGGGGGGACTATCTGGGCATCGCCTCCCTGGGCTTCGCGGAGATCATCCGGGTGGTGTTCACCAACGCCACTCCCATCACCAACGGGGCCCTGGGGATCAAGGGCATCCCGGACTACGCCAACCTCTGGTGGAACTGGGGGTGGTGCGTCCTCACCCTGTACGTCATCGTGCGGCTCCTGAAGAGCAACTTCGGCAACTGCCTCAAGGCCATCCGGGACGACGAGGTGGCTGCCCGGGCCATGGGCATCGACACCTTCCGCTACCGGGTGATCTCCTTCGTGGTGGGGGCCTTCTTCGCCGGGGTGGGGGGAGCCCTCATGGGCAGCCTCATCACCACCATCGACCCCAAGATGTTCACCTTCCTCCTCACCTTCAACGTCCTCATGATCGTGGTGGCGGGAGGGCTGGGCTCCATCACCGGCAGCGTGCTGGGCAGCGTGGTCATCACGGTGCTCCTGGAGTGGCTGCGCTTCGTGGAGAACCCCATCGACCTGGGTTCCCTCCACATCCCCGGCATCCCCGGGATGCGCATGGTGATCTTCTCCCTGGCCCTCCTGCTCATCATCCTCTTCCGGCGGGAGGGCATCATGGGCCAGAGGGAATGGACCTGGAGCGGCCTGGGGCGGCTTCTGTCCCGGGGCCGGGGTTCCGCGGACGGAGGGGATGCCCGATGAGCGATCGTCCGGTGGTGCTGGAGACGAAGAACGTGGTGATGCGTTTCGGAGGCCTCGCGGCGGTGAACGGATTCGACATCGCCGTGGAGCAGGGGCGCATCGTGAGCCTCATCGGCCCCAACGGGGCGGGCAAGACCACCTGCTTCAACATCGTCACGGGGTTCTATCGCCCCACGGAGGGACAGGTGCTCTTCCACGGCAAGGACATCACGGGGATGAAGCCCCACCACGTCTGCGCTGCGGGCATCTCCCGCACCTTCCAGAACATCCGCCTCTTCGCCGGGGGTTCCGTGCTGGAGAACGTGCTGGTGGGGTGTCGGGTGCGCCAGAAGGCTCCCTGGTGGATGGCCCCCTTCCCCTTCCCCCTGTACGTCCGGGAGGAGCGGCAGATCCGGGAGAAGGCCCTGGACCTGCTGGCGGCGGTGGGACTGGACAAGCTGGCGGGGGAAGACGCCACCTCCCTGCCCTACGGGGCGCAACGGCGGCTGGAGATCGCCCGGGCCCTGGCCACGGAGCCCTCGTTCCTGCTTCTGGACGAGCCCGCGGCGGGGATGAACCCCCAGGAGTCCAGCGAGCTCATGGACTTCATCCGACAGATCCGGGACCGGTTCCGCCTCACCATCCTGCTCATCGAGCACGACATGAAGGTGGTCATGGGGATCTCGGAGCACATCTGGGTGCTGGACTACGGGGTGCTCATCGCCCAGGGGAACCCCCAGGAGATCCGGTCCAACCCCAAGGTCATCGAGGCCTACCTGGGAGAGGAGGCGCTCCAGCATGCTTGAGATCCGGGACCTCCACGTCCACTACGGGGGCATCCACGCCATCAAGGGCATCTCCCTCCAGGTCCCCCGGGGGAAGATCGTCACCCTCATCGGGGCCAACGGGGCGGGCAAATCCAGCACCCTCCGGTCCGTGGCGGGGCTGGTGAAGGATCGCAAGGGGCAGATCCGATGGGGGGAGGCGGATCTCATCGGGTGGACCCCGGAGCGCATCGTCCGGGCGGGGGTGGCCCTCTGCCCCGAGGGACGGCGCATCTTCCCGCAGCTCACGGTGCAGGAGAACCTGATGTTGGGGGCCTACATCCGCTGCGATGTCCCGGGGATCCAGACCACCCTGGACTGGGTATACGAGCTCTTCCCCCGGCTCAAGGAGCGGTCCTGGCAGAAGGGGGGGACCCTCTCGGGGGGGGAGCAGCAGATGCTCGCCCTGGGGCGAGCCCTCATGAGCAAGCCCGACGTGATCATGATGGACGAACCCTCCCTGGGGCTGGCGCCCCTGTTGGTGAAGGAGGTCTTCGACATCATCGAGACCATCAATGGGCAGGGGAAGACGGTGCTCCTGGTGGAGCAGAACGCCTTCGCCGCCCTCAAGGTGGCCCACTACGCCTACGTGCTGGAGGTGGGGCAGATCGTCCTGGAAGGCCCGGGACGGCAGCTTCTGGACGATCCCCGGGTGAAGGAAGCCTACCTGGGGGGGTGAGACTCGACACCCCGAAGCATCCGCGGCGGCGTCGTCCTTCGGGGCGACGCCGCCGTTTCCGTTCCCTCCCTTGCCCCCCCGGAGGGATGTGTTATAAACGGCTTTAGAGAAACGAGACTATCCTTTGGAGGCGAAAGCCATGTCGTCCCTGAACCTTCCGAACCTGCTGAGCCTGTCCCGAGTCTTCCTGGCCCCCCTGGTCATGGTGATCCTGACCCTGCGCACCCAGTTCGGCAGCTTCTTCGGGGTCCCTCTGGGGGACCTGCTGGCGGGGCTGGTGTTCATCGGGGCCTCCCTCACCGACGCGGCGGACGGGTACATCGCCCGCAAGCGGGGCATCGTCACCAACCTGGGGAAGTTCATCGACCCCCTGGCGGACAAGATCCTGGTCACCGCCGCCCTGGTCTCCCTGGTGGAGCTGCAGCGCCTTCCCGCCTGGATCGTCATGGTCATCGTGGCCCGGGAGTTCATCGTCACGGGGCTGCGCATGGTGGCGGCGGCGGAAGGGGTGGTCATCGCCGCGAGCAAGGGGGGCAAGGCCAAGACGGTGAGCCAGATCGTGGCCATCTGCATGATGATCTTCAACCTTCCCGGGGGGCTGCTCGCCATGTGGGTGGCCATGATCCTCACAGTGTGGTCCGGCATGGACTACCTCGTCAAGGGGAAGGATCTGCTCAGCAAGTAGGGGGTTCACCCCCCTCGAAGGAGGTCTTTTCTTGGAAGTGCGCGAACGGCTGGATCGGCGCATCGCGGAACTGGAACCGGAGATGGTGGGGACCCTCTGCGACCTGGTGGCCCTGCCTGCCGTCTCCCCTCAAGACGGAGGGCTGGGAGAGGGAGCGAAGGCTGCCTACCTGGAGAAGAAGGTCCTCGACCTGGGGCTGCCTCCCTGCGAGCGCTACGACGCCCCGGATCCGGAGGCCCCCGGAGGGGTGCGCCCCAACCTGGTGGTCCGGGTTCCCGGGACCGGGGCCGGGCGGCTCTGGTTCTTTTCCCACATGGATGTGGTCCCGGAGGGAGACCGGAGCCTCTGGACTCAGGACCCCTTCGTCGCCCAGGTCCGGGACGGGCGGGTGTATGGCCGAGGAGCCAACGACAACGGCCAGGAACTGGTGGCGTCCCTCTACGCCCTGAAGGCCCTGAGGGATCTGGACCTCCCCCCGGCCTTCGAAATCTGCCTGGCCTTCGTGGCGGACGAGGAACTGGGAAGCCGGTACGGCATCTGCCACCTCCTGGACCGCCACCCGGAGCTGTTCTCCCCCCAGGACCTGGTCCTGGTGCCCGACGGGGGGAACGAGGAGGGCAGCTTCATCGAGATTGCCGAGAAGACCCCCTTCTGGCTGGAGGTCACCGTGGAGGGCAAGCAGGTCCACGGCAGTCGCCCCGATCTGGGAAAGAACGCCTGCCGGGGGGCCAACGAACTCTCCGTGGCCCTGGATCGGGCGCTGCACCGGGCCTTTCCGGAGACGGACCCCCTCTTCGAGCCCCCCGTGTCCACCTTTGAACCCACCCGGAGGCTGCCCAACGTGGCCAACGTGAACACCATCCCCGGGCGGGAGGTCTTCTGCTTCGACTGCCGCCTGCTTCCCTCGGTCCATCCCGACGCGGTGGAGGGGGTGGTGCGGGAGGAGATCCGCCGCCTGGAAGAGACCACGGGGCTGCGGGTCACCTACCGCTTCGTCCAGAAGGGAGACCCCGCGCCTCCCACGGACGCGGTGGCTCCTGTGGTGGAGCGCCTGAGCCGCGCCGTGAAGGACGTGCTGGGAAAGACCCCCCGGGTCGGGGGGATCGGCGGGGGGACCTGCGCCGCCTTCTTCCGCGTCCAGGGCATCCCGGCGGCGGTGTGGGCCCAGGAAAGCGACACCGCCCACATGCCCGAGGAGTACACCGACATCTCCCACCTGGTCCACGAGGCTCGGGTCTTCGCCCGGATGATGCGAGACCTGTAGCACCTTCGGAAGAGTCTGATCCAGGATCGGTACCCTGCGGGGGGCGGCGACGTGCCGTCCCCCGTTTCTCTTGCGCGCCCGGGGACAAACTGCTAGGCTTGCCTTAGGCAACCCAGCCGAGACGAGGCGGTTGTAAGGCGAGCTGAAGACCAGCCCATGGAGGTTTTCGCAATGGTCCGACGCATCCAACCCGAACCGTTCCGCATCAAGATGGTGGAGCCCGTGTCGATCCCCGACGCGGCGCAGAGGGAAGAGGCCCTGAAGACGGGGCACTTCAACATGTTCGGTCTCCGGGGAGAGGACGTGTACATCGACCTTCTCACCGATTCCGGGACCGGAGCCATGAGCAAGTACCAGTGGGCCGCCCTCATGAAGGGGGACGAGGCCTACGCCGGAGCCACCAGTTTCTACGCCCTCAAGGAAGCGGTGAAGGACGTCCTGGGCTTCGACTACGTCATCCCCTGCCATCAGGGCCGGGCGGCGGAGAACGTCACCTTCGGCTCCCTGGCGAAGCCGGGAGACAAGATCCCCTTCAACATGCCCTTCGACACCACTCGGGCTCACATCTTCAACGTGGGGGCCGAACCGGTGGACTGCGTCATCGACGAGGCCTTCGACCCGGAGTGCCGCCATCCCTTCAAGGGCAACGTGGACATCCCCAAGCTGGAGAAGGCCATCGCCACCTACGGGGACAAGATCCCCCTCATCATGGTCACCATCACCAACAACTCCGGCGGCGGTCAGCCCGTGAGCCTGGAGAACCTGCGTCAGGTCAGCGCCGTGGCGAGGAAGCACAAGATCCCCCTCTTCCTGGATGCCGCCCGCATGGCGGAGAACGCCTACTTCATCAAGGTGCGGGAAGAGGCCTGCAAGTCCCTGTCCGTGGGCCAGATTCTCCGGGCCTGCATGGACTGCGCCGACGCCATCACCGTCTCCGCCAAGAAGGACCCCCTGGTGAACATCGGCGGGCTGGTCTGCACCCGCACCGAGGACCTGTACTACCGCATCCTCCCCCGGGTCATCCTCTGCGAGGGTTTCGCCACCTACGGCGGTCTGGCGGGTCGGGACCTGGAGTGCCTCGCCCAGGGCTTGAGGGAGATGGTGGACGAGCAGTATCTGGCCCACCGGGTGGCCCAGGTGGCCTACCTCGGCGACCTGCTGGAGGAGGGCGGGGTGCCCTTCGTGAAGCCCGCGGGGGGGCACGCCATCTTCATCGACGCCGCCGCCTTCCTGCCCCACATCCCCCAGAAGTACTACCCCGCGGATGTGCTGGCGGTGGAAGTCTACCGGGAGGGAGCCATCCGGGGCATCGGCCTGGGAGCCCTGGCCTTCGCCACCAAGGACGAGGCCACCGGCGAGACGGTCTACCCCAAGCTGGAGCTGTTCCGCCTGGCCATCAACCGGCGCACCTACACCAACAGCCACATGGAGTACGTGGCCCAGTCCATCGTGGACGTGTACAAGCGTCGGGACCGCATCCGCTACGGCCTGGAAGTGGGCTTCGCCCCGGCGGCCAAGGGGCTGCACCACTTCCTGGCGCACCTGCACCCCGTGCAGTTCTAGATCCTCCGACCCTTCGACGGGTCCGCGAGGCCGACCTCCCCGGGGGGTCGGCCTCGTTGTTTTGACCCCTCTGGGGACCAAGCTATAATGGGGGCCGTCCCCCGTCCCACGAGGGGAAGAAAAGGCCCCTCCCCGAGGCGTTTGGCCTTGGTTGTGCAAGAGGGACCTGGGAAAGGTGGAAGAACGATGCTCAAAGGAGTTTTGCGCGTCCTGGGGCTGGACCCCAACGATCGGGCCCTGGCGCGGTACCGCCGAGCCGCCGAGGCCGTGGACGCGCTGGAGGCGCAGGTGTCCGCCCTCTCCGACGAGGAGCTGGCTGCCACGACGACGGTCTTCCGGGAGCGCCTGGACGGAGGAGAGACCCTGGACGATCTGCTGCCCGAGGCCTTCGCCCGGGTTCGGGAGGTGTCGGTTCGTACCCTGGGGCTGCGGCACTTCGACGTCCAGCTCATGGGAGGCATGGCCCTCCACGAGGGCAAGATCGCGGAGATGAAGACCGGGGAAGGCAAGACCCTGGTGGCCACCCTGGCGGTGGTCTTGAACGCCCTGGAAGGCAAGGGCGTCCACGTGGTGACGGTGAACGACTACCTGGCCAAGCGCGACGCGGAATGGATGGGCCCCGTCTACCGGGGGCTGGGACTTTCCGTGGGGGTCATCGAGCCCTTCATGGAGTCGGAGGACCGCTTCGCCGCCTACCGCCAGGACATCACCTACGGCACCAACAGCGAGTTCGGTTTCGACTACCTGCGGGACAACATGGCCCTCTCCCGGGAGCAGCAGGTCCAGAGGGGCCATCGGTTCTGCCTGGTGGACGAAGTGGACTCCATCCTGGTGGACGAGGCCCGGACCCCCCTCATCATCTCCGGTCCTTCCGAGGAAAGCACCGAGCCCTACCGCACCGCCGACGCCTGCGCCCGTTCCCTGACGGCGGGGACGGATTTCGAGGTGGACGAGAAGGAACGCAACGTGGCCCTCACTGAGGGGGGCATCGCCCGGTGCGAGCAGATCCTCAAGCTCCCCAACCTCTTCACGGACTACGGCCACTCCGAGCTGGCCCACAAGGTGGTGCAGTCCCTGAAGGCCCACCATCTCTTCCAGCGGGACGTGCACTACGTGGTGAAGGACGGAGAGATCGTCATCGTGGACGAGTTCACGGGGCGGCTCATGTTCGGGAGGCGCTACTCCGACGGGCTCCACCAGGCCATCGAGGCCAAGGAGCGCGTCCAGGTGGGGCGGGAGAACCAGACCCTGGCCACCATCACCCTGCAGAACTACTTCCGCATGTACCACAAGCTGGCGGGCATGACCGGCACCGCCGCCACGGAGGCGGAGGAGTTCAAG
The DNA here is from genome assembly GCF_000165795.1 of Aminomonas paucivorans DSM 12260. NCBI lineage: Bacteria > Thermotogati > Synergistota > Synergistia > Synergistales > Synergistaceae > Aminomonas > Aminomonas paucivorans. The sequence continues at coordinate 1,124,229 of NZ_CM001022.1, forward strand.
GAGATCTACGGCATGGAGGTGGTGGTGGTCCCCACCCACAACCCCATGATCCGTACCGACCACCCCGACGTGATCTACCGGACCCAGCGGGAGAAGTACAACGCCGCGGCGGAGGAGGTGGAGGAGTGCTTCAAACGGGGCCAGCCTGTCCTGGTGGGAACCGCCTCCATCGAACACTCCGAGCGGGTGAGCAAGCTCCTGAAGGCCCGCAAGGTCCCCCACCACGTCCTCAACGCCAAGGTGCACGACAAGGAAGCGGCCATCGTGGCCCAGGCGGGGCGCTTCGGCGCCATCACCGTGGCCACCAACATGGCCGGCCGGGGCACGGACATCCTGTTGGGGGGCAACCCCTCCTTCCTGGCCCGGGAGGAGGCGACCCGCCAGGGGCTGGACCCTGTCCAGGATCCCCGGGGCTTCGAGGCCCTTCTGGAAAGCCAAAGGACCCTCTGTGCCCAGGAGCGGGACCGGGTGATCCAGGCGGGGGGGCTGCGCATCCTGGGCACGGAGCGCCACGAGTCCCGGCGCATCGACAACCAGCTCCGGGGCCGCTCCGGCCGTCAGGGAGACCCGGGGGAGAGCCGCTTCCTGGTGTCCCTGGAAGACGACCTGCTGCGCCTCTTCGGCTCCGACCGGGTCCAGGGCCTCATGACCAAGCTGGGCATGGAGGAGGGGGAGTCGGTGGAACACTCCTTCCTCTCCAAGGCCATCGAGAACGCCCAGAAAAAGGTCGAGGAGATGCACTTCGACATCCGAAAGCAGCTCCTGTCCTACGACAACGTGATGAACCAGCAGCGCGAAGCGGTGTACAAGGAACGGGGAGAGATCCTGGAGGCGGAAGACCTGATCGAACGGGCCTGGTCCCTCCTGGCGGACACGGTCACCTCCGTCCTGGATCGGGCTCCCGACGAGGAAGGGGTCCTGGACCCCGCCCCGGCGGCGTTGCACCTGAAGTCCCTCTTCGGCCCGGGCATCGAGGGACCCCTGGAGGGGGCCACCACCCGGGAGGGCATGGAGCAGGCGAAGGAACAGGTCCTTCGGGAGGTGCGGCGGCGCTTCGACGCCAAGGTGCAGGAGCTGGGGACGGACACGGCCAACGCCCTCTTCCGGTTCCTCATCCTCCAGGTGCTGGATACCCACTGGAAGGAACACCTCCTGGCCATGGACGAACTGCGCCGGGGCATCGGCCTTCGGGCCATCGGGCAGAAAGACCCCCTGGTGGAGTACCAGTTCGAGTCCTTCAACCTCTTCAAGGAGATGCTGGGACGGGTCCGGGAGGGTTTCTCGGAGTTCGCCCTCCGGGTCTCGGTGGTGGAGGATCGGCCCCGAAGCCGCAACCGGAACCTCCGGGAGAGCCGGGATCTCCTCCTTCCGCCCCAGGCGGCGGGGGCTCCGGGGGACCTGGAGAACCCCGGGGAGCTGGCCACGGCCACCCGCACCGCCCCGATCCACAAGGGGCCCAAGGTGGGACGCAACGACCCCTGTCCCTGCGGCAGCGGCAAGAAGTACAAGCACTGCTGCGGCCGGGGCCAGTGACCGAAAGGAGCGGCCGGTCATGGTGAGGACGGAGGGAACGCGGAAGATGGGACGGATCCGCTGGGCAGCGGGGGCGCTTCTCCTCCTGGCCTTTCTGGCGGGGCCGGGCTCCGCCCGGGGGGAGGAACGCTGGAACGTCCCCCGGGACCTGGGGCGCCTTGCCTCCGAAGCCCCTTCCCTGGCGGCGTTCCCCGAATCCCCCGGGGTGGTCTGGCTTCGGGAGGCCCGGTACAGCCTCCTGGCGGACGGCACCCTGGAGCGGGGGGAACGCTGGCTGATCCTGGCGGGGGAGAAGCTCCCCGAGTCCTGGAGTCTCTGGCGGGTACCCGTGCCCCAGGGCGGGTCCGCCCTGGTGGAGGAGGCGGCCTGGTATAACCCCATGACGGGACAGAAGGAGGGGGCCCTCTCCCCCCGCCGGGTTTCCGGCTCGGGGGTGGACCTCCTGGAGGTCCGCATTCCCCCCGAGGCGGCGGGGCGGGTGGTGGCCCTGTCCACGGTGCAGCGCTTTCCCGGCCGCACCAACGTGGAGGGGGTGCTTTTCCTGGCCCTGGATCTGCCCGTGTGGGAGCAGGTCATTCGGGTGGACGTCCCGGGGGACAAGCTCCTCCACTGGTCCGGCAAGGGGGTGGGGGAACCTCAGAAGACCTCAGACCGGGGAGCGGACCGCTACGAGTGGACGGTGCGCAACCAGGCCCCCTGGCAGGTGGGCTCCCTGGTGGAGGACCGAAGGCCCACCCTGGCCTTCAGCCTGCGCAAGGGGCTGGTGGGGGCACTGGCCTCCCTGGGAGACGTGGAGGCGGGGTTTCGGACGATCCCCCTGCCCTCCTCCTGGAGTTCCGTGGGGCGTTCCCCCAACGTCGCCCAGAGGGGGGACAAGCTGATCCAGCACCTGGCGGGGGTCCCCGCCCTGCCCGGTCTTCCCTGGGACCTGATCCGACCCGGTCCGCCGGAGCTGGGGCCCTGGACGGAGGGGGAACGGACCCTCCTGGCTGCCTCTTGGCTGCGCAAACTGGGCTGGAACGTCGCGGTGTGGTGGCAGCCCCTCCTCCCGGTGAAGGAGGACGGCCCCGCCACGGACCGCCTCTGGAGGAGGCCGGTGCTGGAACTTTCCGCTCCGGGAGTCAAGGAGACCTTCTTCTTCCCCGGACAGGCGGCGGCCCTGGGGCAGTTGGCCCCGAATCTCTACGGCCAGACCCTCTACCGCCTGGAGGGGACGAAGGTCCTCTCCCGGGAGCTGCCCCGGGGGGACGCCAAGGACCATCGTCTCTCCGTCCGGTGGGACTACGTCCTCTCCGAACTGGGGGTGGGGGAGGGAACCCTGGAGATGACCGTCCGGGGAGCCTGGGTGGACCTGCTGGCCCCGGAGGGGATTCCGGGCAGGGACGACCTGGACGGGTGGATCGCCCGGAGGCTTCTCCTCTCCGGTCCTCGGCTGAGCTTCAAGAACTCCTCCGTGGAGACCCTGGCGACGGGCTTTCGGGTCCGCTCCCAGGTCCGGGGTGCCCTGGGCATCGTGCAGGGGGCGGACCAGCTCCTTCGGCTGCCTACGGCGGTTCCCGCGGCCCTGGAGAACCTGCTGAAGACCCCGGCGCCCTACCACCTTCGGTTTCCCTTCGTGCTGGAGCAGAACGTGAGCCTGACCCTTCCCCCGGGGTACGAGATGCTGTCCTCCCCGCCTCTGGCCAAGGGGGAAGGTCCCCTGCAGCAGAAGCTGCTGGTGTGGCCCAAGAAGGGGGCCCTGGAAGCGGAGAACCGCTGGACCGTGAAGGGCGGAAGCGTGGACGCCTCCCGTGCCCGGTCCCTGGGAGAGCAGCTGGTTCAGGTCCTGCGCACCCTGGAGCAGGGCATCCCCCTGCGAAGACGATGACCCGGCCCTAAGGGCGGGTGGCGGGCCCGAGACGCGGGTCCAAGGCGAGATTCCTGTTTGAGGGGGTTCACTGTGATGGAAGACATGCGCGAGGCGCTGCAGAAGAAGGTGGAGGCCGTCCTGGCCTCCCTGGCCCAGGAGAAGGGAACCGCCCTTCCCGAAGGGTTCCGGGTGCTCCTGGAGCGTCCCCGACGAAGCGGGCAGGGGGACTGGGCCTGCAACGCCGCCATGCAGCTTGCGAAGACCTTTTCCCTGTCCCCTCGGGACCTGGCGACCCAGCTGGCGGAACGCCTGGGGAAGGACGACCTCCTGGCAGGAGCGGAGGTGGCGGGTCCCGGGTTCCTGAACCTCACCCTTTCCCCGGTCTGGGTGAAGGAGCTGGTGGGGCGCATCCTGGACCAGAAGGAGGACTACGGCCGGGTGGACGTGGGCCGGGGCCGGAAGGTGCAGGTGGAGTTCGTCAGCGCCAACCCCACGGGGCCTCTGCACATGGGCCATGGCCGGGGGGCCGCGGTGGGGGACATCGCCGCCTCCGTCCTGGCCTTCGCGGGGTGGAAGGTGGAGCGGGAATACTACATCAACGACGCGGGGCTCCAGATGGAACTTCTGGGCCGCTCCGCCCGGAGCCGCTACTTCGAACTGCTGGGCAGGGGAGACGAGGCGCCCCTGCCGGAGGACGGCTACCACGGGGAGTACATGACGGACCTGGCGCGGCAGATCCTGGAGGAAGAGGGGCCCGGCTGGGCGGACCTGCCGGAGGAGGAGGCCCTGCCTCGGTTCTCCGACGCCACGGCCAAGCGGGTTCTGGACTGGATCCGCCGGGACCTGGAGGCCTTCGGGGTGGTCTTCGACGTGTGGTTCTCCGAGAAGAGCCTCTACCAGGACGATCAGGTCCAGCGAGCCATCGAGGCTCTGAAGGGACGGGGCTACGCCTACGACGCCGACGGGGCGGTGTGGTTCCGCTCCACCGCCTTCGGGGACGACAAGGACCGGGTGATGATCCGGTCCAACGGGGCCCCCACCTACTTCACCTCCGACGTGGTGTACCACAAGAACAAGTACGACCGGGGCTTTGACCTGGTGGTGAACGTCTGGGGGGCGGACCACCACGGTTACATCCCCCGGATGAAGTCCGCCGTGTCCGCCATGGGGCGGGATCCGGAGGACCTCCAGGTGATGCTCATCCAGCTGGTGAACCTGCTCCGGGGGGGCGAGCCCGTGTCCATGTCCAAGAGGGCGGGAACCTTCATCACCCTCCAGGACGTGATGGACGAGGTGGGGGTGGACGCCACCCGGTTCTTCTTCGTCATGCGGCGCTGCGACAGCCACCTGGACTTCGACCTGGAGCTGGCGAAGAAGTCCTCCTCCGACAACCCGGTGTTCTACGTCCAGTATGCCCACGCCCGGATCTGCAGCATCCTCCGGGAGACCGAGGCCCGAGGTTTGCCCTCCCCGACGCCGGAGGACCTGGACCCGAACCTCCTGTCCACCCCGGAGGAGCTGGCCCTGGCCACGGTGCTGGCGCGCTTCCCCGAGGAGATCCGCAAGGCTGCGGAGGGCCTGGAGCCCCACCGGGTGGCCTACTACGCCCAGGAGCTGGCGGAGGCCTTCCACGGCTTCTACAACGCCGCCCGCATCCTGGGGGTGGAGGAACCTCTCCGCAAGGCCCGGATGCTCCTCCTGGAGGCGACCCGCATCACCCTGGTGAACGCCCTGCGCCTGCTGGGTGTCCGGGCTCCCGAGAGGATGTGATCCCCCGTGCCGCGGCTGCGCTGGGTCTTTCTCTGTGCCGCCGCGACACTGCTGCTGGCCATCACGGCCACGTCCTTCCTCCTGGAGATGCGTCGGGTGGAACGGCTCACCGCGACCCTGGACCGGAGGATGGACGAGCTGATCCGCATCACCCGGCAGACCCAGATCCTGGAGGAGCGCATCCGCTACTACCGCACCCCCGAGGGGGTGGGACGCCTCGCCCGGGAAGAGTTCAACCTCTTCCTGCCCTGGGAGAAGGTCTACCGCATCGAGGTGGTCTCCGCCGATCCCTTGCGGAAACGGTGACGAAACCCTATAATGCCTTGCCGTACGTCCCTGCCTCTTCCATCGAGGAGAGGCCTAAGTCCGAGGGGAGGAGGTGAATGTCGTGCGACCTTACGAGTTGGTGACCATCCTCACGGCGGATCTGGAAGATCCGAAGACCGTGGCGGAGGAGTATGTGGAGGTGCTGCGCGGCTTGGGGGCGGAGGTCGAGAAGTTCGATCTCTGGGGCAAGCGTCGTCTTGCCTACCCCATCGCGAAGCAGAACGAAGGCGTCTACGTGTTGTACACCTTCAAACACGATCCGGCCCAGATTCGGGAGATGGAGCGGGTCTTGAGCCTGAAGCCCCAGATCCTGCGGCATCTGGTGATCAGCCGGGACGAGAAGTAGTCCGAGGAGGGGTCGACGTGTCCCGTGGGTTCAACAAGGTCATCCTGATGGGCAACCTGGCCAAGGACCCGGACGTGCGCTATACCCCCAGCAAGCAGAAGGTGGCCCGCATCACCGTGGCGGTGGGCCGCCAGTGGAAGAGCAAGACCGGGGAGATCCAGAACCACACCGACTTCATCCAGGTGGTGGCCTGGTCCTTCAGCGCGGACATCTGCGAGAAGTACCTGCGCAAGGGCCGTCCGGTCCTGGTGGAGGGTCGCCTGTCCGTGCGGGACTTCGACGACGCCCGGACGGGGCAGCATCGTTGGGTCACGGAAGTGGTGGCCGACTCCCTCACCCTGCTTCCCGGAGGGAAGCGGGACGAGGAGGGGGAACCCTTCCGCGCCTCCGCCCCTTCCTACGGAGCGCCCCGGGCTGCGGCGCCCCAGGAGGACCTGGGAAGCCTTCGGGATGAGAAGGGCTTCGGCGACGAATTTCCCTTGGATTTCTCCGAAATCCCCGACGAGGGAACTCCCGGGGACGTGGACATCCCCTTCTAGAAAGGAGTGGACCGGAAGGTGGAAAACCAATACAACAACCGGAAGCGCCGGAAGCGGCGGCCGAAGGTATGCCATTTCTGCGTGGACAAGGTGCAGCGGGTGGACTACAAGGAGTTCGAGAAGCTCCGCAAGTACGTCACCGAGCGGGGCAAGATCGTTCCCCGTCGCGTGACCGGGACCTGCGCCAAGCACCAGCGGCAGCTCACCCGGGCCATCAAGCGGGCTCGCATCCTGGCTCTGCTTCCCTTCACCGCCGATTAGCACCACCCCAGTGGACGAACCAAGGGGGAGCCGGACGGCTCCCCCTTTGCAGTATGCGGGGACCGCGACGACGCGGATCCCCAAGGGAGGCGACCCATGACCCCAACCCGTTCCCTCGTCGAGTCGGCCCTGCTGGTGGCCCTGGCGGTGGTGTTCTTCCTGGCCAGCAACTTCCTGCCCGTGGTGGGACTGGGGATCGCCCTTCTCTGCCCTGCCCCCCTGGTGGTGCTGGGGCTGCGGCAGAACCTGCGCACCGCCGTCTTGGGCATGGGGGTGGCCACCCTCCTGGTGGCGGCCCTCATGGGGCTTCCCGGGGCTCTCTTCTTCTCCCTGGGCTTCGGCGTCCTGGGGGTGGGGCTGGGCTACCTGGCCCGCAAGCAGAACCGGGCGGTGGACATCCTCCTCTACGGGGTTCTGGTCTCCCTGGGAAGCAAGCTGCTGCTGATCCTCCTGGCCACCAAACTCACGGGGGTGAACCCCTTCTCCCTGGACGCGGAGACCATGCAGCGCATGACCGAAAAGGTCTTCGCCTTCTACGCCGCCCACGGCATGGGGGGCGCGGGGATGGAGGCCATGAAGGAACAGATGACCGCCACCCTGAAGATGATGCCCCTGCTCTTCCCGGCGCTTCTCACCATGGCCTCCGCCCTGGACTGCTGGCTCTCCTACGTGGTCACGGCCGCGGTGGTGCGGCGGCTGGGGAAGGTGGAGCTGCCGCCCCTGCCCTCCTTCGGGCAGTGGCGGTTTCCCAAAAGCGTGTTCTGGGCTCTCCTGGTATCCTTTCTCTTGGCCCTCCTGGGAACCCGGCCCGATGCCCCCCGGGTCTTTCTCCAGACGGGGGTGAACCTGCGCCTGGTGGTGCAGATGCTCTTCTTCCTTCAGGGAAGCGCGGTGGTTTGGGGGCTTCTGGAGGCACGGGGCTGGCGCATCGCCGGCCGCATGACGGTTTTCATCCTCGGGATGCTGATCCCCCTGCTTTCTCACGGTGCCCTGCTTCTTGGCATCGTGGACATGTGGTGGGACCTGCGGTCCCGTTTCGGGAGGCGGGAAGCGTGAAGGTCATTCTGAAACAGGACGTGAGCAAGCTGGGCAAGAAGGGGGACCTCCTGGAGGTCTCCGACGGGTACGCCAGGAACTTCCTCTTCCCTCGCGGGCTGGCGGACGAGGCCACGGGGGGCAAGGTGCGGGCCCTGGAGGATCACCGCAAGGCCGCCCAGGTGAAGGAGGACCGCTTGGCCGCCCAGGCCCGGGAACAGGCCAAGGCACTGGGAGGCAAGCGGGTGGCCCTCTCGGTCAACGCGGGGGAGGGGGGACGCCTCTTCGGAAGCGTCACGAACCAGCAGGTGGCCGACGCGGTGGCCGCCCAGCTGGGGGTGAAGGTGGACAAACGGGAGATCCGCCTGGAGGCGGTGAAGCAGGTGGGAGTCTACCCCCTGAAGATCCGCCTGCACCCGGGGGTGGAAGCGGAGCTGACGGTGAGCGTGGAGGCTCAGGCTTGACCGACCCCTCCTTCGACCGGGTTCCCCCTCACAACCTGGAGGCGGAGCGGGCCGTCCTGGGGGCGTGTCTGCTGGATCGGGACGCCCTGCTGGCGGTGACGGACCTCCTCTCGCCGGGGGACTTCTACGACCAGCGACACCGCATGGCCTACGAGCTGGTGCAGGAGATGGCCCGGAAGGACCGGGCGGTGGACGCCCTTACCTTCTGGGACGAGGGGGAACGCAAGGGGCTCCTGGAGCGCCTGGGGGGGCAGCCCTTCATCGCCGGGCTGGTGGACGCGGTGACCACCACCGCCAACGCGGAGCACCACGCCCGACTGGTGCGGGACAAGGCGGTGCACCGTCGCCTCATCCAGGTGGGGGCGGAGATCGCCCGGCTGGGCTACGCGGAGGAGCGGGACCGGGAGGAGACCCTGGACGAGGCGGAGCGTCTGGTCTTCGACATCGCCGGCAGCGGCTCCACCTCCACCGTCCGTCCCCTGCGCCAGGTCCTGGGAGTCACCTTCCGGGAGATCGAGGAGCGGTTCCACCAGGGTGCCCTGGTCACGGGGGTTCCCACGGGGTACGACGACTTCGACCGCCTCACCGGGGGCCTTCAGCCCGGCAGCCTGAACATCCTGGCGGCCCGCCCCTCCATGGGGAAAACCGCCCTGGCCCTGAACATCGCCCAGAACGCGGCGGTCCGGGGCGGGCTTCCCGTGCTGGTGTTCAGCCTGGAGATGGGGGCGGAACAGCTGGCCCAGCGTCTTCTGGGCTCGGAGGCGAAGGTGAACATCCACGACCTCCGCACCGGCCGGTTCCACGAGAGCGCCTGGGAGAACCTGGCCGCCGCGGCGGGCACCCTGAGCGAGGCGCCCCTGTTCATCGACGACAGTTCCCTCCTCTCCACCCTGGAGCTTCGGGCTCGGTGCCGCCGTTTCCTGGCCCAGCAGGGCAGCCTGGGGTTGGTGGTGGTGGACTACCTCCAGCTCATGAGCCTCTCCCAGAGGGTGGACAGCAAGCAGCAGGAGGTGGCGGAGATCTCCAAGTCCCTCAAGGGGGTGGCCCGGGAGTTCCGGGTCCCCGTGCTGGCTCTGTCGCAGCTCTCCCGGGCGGTGGAACTGCGCAACGACAAGCGCCCTCAGCTCTCGGATCTGCGGGACAGCGGGGCCATCGAACAGGACGCGGACCTGGTGGTGCTGCTGTATCGGCCGGGGTACTACGAGCGGGAGCAGGGAGAGGCGAATCCCCAGGCGGAGGCCATCGTGGCGAAGCACCGTAACGGTCCCACGGGGAAGGTGGACCTGATCTTCCTCCGGGAGTACGCTCGTTTCGAAGGCATGGAACGGAGGTATGCCGGGGTCTCCTAGGAGATCCTGTCCCGAAGATCGGGAAAACGGCGGGTTCGAGGCGGATTCCTTTTGGGTAATCTATGGGCCGTGGTGTCGGCGGGTTTCCCGTCGGCGGCAAAGGAGGTACTCCCGTGGCGGTGGACAAGATGTGGGACGTCCTGCGTTTCCTGAAGAGTCCTCAGAGCGAGACCTCCGAGGAACTCCCTGCGGAGTCGAAGAAGGCGAAACAGCAGATCGACACCCGACTCGTGGAGGCCCTGGAAGCCCTGGAGGCCACCGAGGCGGCGGTGGACCGCAAGATCCTTCAGGAGGAACCGGCGTCCCCGGGGGTCACCCCCGACGAGACGCAGCTGCTGACCCCTCCCCCGGAGGCCTCTCGGTTCCCCTCCCCCGGAGAGAACGCCGGTTCTCCCGAACCTCCCCGGGAAGGGCGCATGAAGGATATCCCCGTGACTCGGGTGCGCCCCAATCCCTACCAGCCTCGCATCCACATGGACGAGGAGGAGATCCGGGAGCTGGCGGACTCCATCCGGGAGGTGGGAGTGCTTCAGCCCCTTCTGGTGCGTCCCGTGGAGGACGGCTACGAGCTGGTGGCAGGGGAGCGGCGGCTTCGGGCCGCCAAGGAGGCGGGGCTGGAGACGGTCCCCGCCCTCGTCATGGACGTGGACCCCTTCTCCCAGCAGCTTCTGGCCCTGGTGGAGAATCTCCAGCGCCGAAACCTGTCCTCCATCGAGGAAGGCAAGTGTCTGGAGGATCTGATCAACCGGACGGGGTGGAGCCAGACGGAACTGGCCCGACGCCTGGGGCGCTCCCAGGCTGCCCTGGCGAACAAGATCCGTCTCCTCAAGCTGGACGACGAGGTGCAGCAGCTGGTGGTGGCGGGCCGTCTGGGGGAACGGCAGGCCCGAGCCCTCCTTCCTCTCGCCCCGGAGCAGCAGCGGGGCCTGGCCTACCGGGCCATCGAGGAGGACCTGAACGTCCGAGACCTGGAACGGCTGGTGGAGGTGGATCGAGAGGATCGCCCCGTCTCGGGACGGGGACGCCGGGCCAAGCCCTCGGGGCTGCCCGGTCATCTGGCGGGCCCGGGAGGGCCCACGGGAGAGCTGCTCCAGGATCTCTCCGCCCTGGTGAACAAGCATCGGGCCCGGGGCATCCCCGCCCAGTGGAAGGTGCGGGAGCTGGCTCAGAACGCTCTGGTGGTGGAGATCATCGTGGACCTGAAGGCCCAAGGGGCCTCGTCGAAGGGGGACTAGGCCGTCGTGGCGGGACGCAAGAGCAAGGAAGCGCACAAGGAAGCGCCGGAACCGCAGCTCCATCCCCTCACGGGGGAGGTGGTGTCGAACCCCCTGGTTCCGGACTGGATCTTCGAGGGACTGGTCACCCTCTCCCTCACCCTGCCCAACCTGGTCTTCTCGGGCATGCACTGGTACGACACCCTCCACCTGATGAAGTGGTTCGTCACCCTGGTGCCCGTGGGGGTTCTCTCCGTCCTCGCCGGGGCCCGGCTGGCCCGGTACGGCACGGAGCGCACGGGTTTCGTCCTGGACCCCCTGGGAACCCTCTGGGTGGGGGTGCTCCTCTTTCTCTCCCTCCAGCCCTTCTGGGCGCCCCTGACCTCATCCGTCACCTTCCTCAAGGAATGGCTCACCCTGGGGTCCCTGGTGGCCCTCTACCTGCTCACCTACAACCTCTTCCCCACGGGGAACATGATCCGGGTGGCCCTGTGGCTGGCGAACCTCAACGCCGCGGTCAACGTGCTCTTCGCGGAACTCCAGATGCGCAGCCTCAACGCCCCCTTTCCGTTCATCATGAACACCCCGGGGTACTACATCGGCAACACCGCCCAGCAGGAGATGTTCGGCCTGTGGATGGCCATCGCCGTGCTCAACGGGGTGTATCTCCACGTGGCCTACGGGGGGCAGGAGGCGGCGGGGCGCATCCGACAGGGAGCCCTGCTGCGCTGGGGCAACCTGGTCCTCCTGGCGGTCAACGGCTGGGGCTTGTGGAACTCCACCGCCCGGGGGGGCATCCTCTCCCTCCTGGTGGGCTTCTCCGTGTTCGCCCTCATGGCCTGGCGGAACTACGACCGGTCCCACCTGCGCCGCCTGGGGGCCATCGTCCTGGTGCTGGGGGTGGTCCTGGCGGGCAGCTTCGTGGCGGACAAGGCCCTCAACACCGGCCGGGCGACCCTGATGACCCAGAAGACCCTGGACATGATCCAGAACCCCGGCTCCGTGGGGCTGCGCATCGGCATCTGGCGAACGAGCTTCCAGATGTTCCTCCAGCACCCCGTGACCGGCGTGGGGCTGGGGCACTTCAAGTGGAACTACCTCGCCGCCCAGCGGGCCATGTTCGACAAGTACCCCGACGGGGAGTGGCAGTTCACCTACTGGGCCCACAGCGAATACCTCCAGTGGCTTTGCGAACTGGGGGTCTTCGGCGGGCTGCTTCTGGCGGGTATGGGGCTTTTCTGGCTGGCGGGGTTCGGACGGGCGGTGGCCCGGCGGGAGGCCTTTCCCCTGGAGATCCTCTGGGCGGCGGGGATGGTCTTCCTCATCGCCACCGACGCGGTCTTCAGCCGTCCTTTCCATCGCGTGGAGATCGCCGTGTGGTTCGCCGTGGCCCTGGCCCTCTCCGCCCGCTCCTTCCTGCCCTCCCGGCTTTCCTGGACGGAGGTGCGCCACCCGGCGGTCTTCCGGGCCTTCGGGGGGCTGTGGGCTCTCGTGGCCTTGGGGGGGCTTCTCTTCCTGGGGGACGGCATGCTGGGGGACCGGTACCTCTTCGCCGCCACCCAGAGCCGGGACCCGAACTTCAAGATGGGCGCCCTGGACCAGGCGGGCAAGCACTTCATGTCCCGGGAGGAGGCCCTGGAGCAGAAGGGCTATCTGTATCTCATGGTGGCGGAGGCCAACCGGGACGGACGGTTCCTCAAGCCCGGCCTGGACCTTCTCTACCAGGCCTTCCGCCAGCGGGCGGAGGCCAAGAAGCTCATGGACCTCATGAAGGGCTACGGCACCCTGGGGGAGGAGGCCAAGGTCCGTGAGATGACCCGGTTCCTCAAGCCCGGGACCTTCCAGCTCCAGAAGGGCGGTCCCGCCTCGGGGGCTCCCCGAAGCGCCGCCCCGTGAGGGCCCCGGGGGGCTCCCGGGGGTTCACCCTGGTGGAGATCCTCCTGGTGGTGGCCCTGGTGGGACTCATCGCCACCTCCGCCCTGGGGCCCATGATCTTCCTGGTGGAAAAGCTCCGGGCCGTAAGGGACGACTACGGCGCGGAGAGGAAGGTCGTCGCGGCCCTGGAGTCGGTGGTGCAGGACCTTCGGGACGGCCTGCCCCAGGCGTCCGCCCCCTTTCGTCTGGTGCGCCGGGACGCCCTGGCGGGAGGCCCCGACGATGCCCTCCTGGTGTGGTCCCTGGGTCCCACCCGGCGGGGAGGCATCCTGGGAACGGTGGTATACACGGTGGTGCGCCAGGACCTGCTCCACCCGGTGGCTACGGGGTTGTACCGGTGGGACCTGAAGGTCAAGGCCCCGACGGACGTCTCCCTGGAGGGGCTCAAGACGGAGGACGCGCGCCTGGTGCTCCCCGGGGTGGACTCCTTCCGGGTGGAGGCGCGGCAGGAGAAGGCCTGGGTGCAGGAGGCCGCGGGAAAGCTGCCCCAGGGGGTACGGATCACCGTGACCCGCTGGGGACGCAGCTACCGCCACCAGGACTGGCTCCCCGTCCAGGAGGAGACCAAGCCGTGAGGCTCCGGGTATGAGGAAACCCGCAAAGGGAGGGTTCATCCTTCTTTCGGTGCTCCTCTCCGTCACGGTGCTCCTTTCCGCCGCCACGGGCCTGGCCTGGTTCGCCCGGTCGGAGGTGCGGATGACGGAGGAGCGGACCTTCCAGCTTCGGGCGAGGAGCGCCGCCTTCGGGGCCCTCAAAACGGCGGAGGCGCTCCTGGCGGCGAGGAGCGAAGATTACGACAGCCTCGCCGAGGCCCCCTACCGTCCCGGGTCGGTGAAACCCCTTCCCCCCGCAGGGGGGCTGACGGTGCGCCTCTCCCTGGTGCCCCTGGACGACCGGATTCCCCTGGGGTCCCTCTTCCTGCCCGACGGCTTCACCGTGAAAAAGGAGTTCGAAGGCCCCTGGGAGCGCCTTTTCCTGCTCCTGGGCAAGCCGGAGCTGGGGCCGAAGCTGCTGGACTACATGGATGGGGACACGGTGCCTCGCATGGGGGGCAAGGAGGAAGACGGGTACCTCAACCGTCCCGCCGAGGATCTCTCGCAATTCCTGAACTGCCCCGGGGTGGACCGGAAGCTGCTGTACGGCACCAAGGCCAAAGCGGGGCTTCGTCGCTTCGTCACCCCCTTCTGCGGGGAGAAGATCAACCTGAACACCGTGGACCCGGGGGTGCTGGCCCTTTTGGACGAGCGTCTGGGGGATCGGGAGGCGAAGGCCCTGGCGGCGCTTCGGATGACGGCTCCCATCAAGAAGGTGGAGGACCTGAAACGGATTCCCGGTTTTCCGGAGGACGTGCTCCCCCGGATCACCAACGTGGTGGGAGTGGCGAGCCGGTACGTCTCCGTGCGGATCCAGGTCCGCCAGGGAAGGTTGCAGAGGCGCTTCGAGGCGGTGCTGGAGCGTTCCGGAACGGGGCCCAAGGCATCCTGCACCCTGGTGCGGTGGGTGGAGTAGAGTCAGCCCGGCGAGGACAGGCCGGACGAAGGAGGAACGGATGGAAAGACGGGCGGCGCCTCCGCAGTTTTCGTTGGTAGACGATCCACTCCCGCAGGGAAGGGGGGTCCGGGTGGTGCTGGGCGCTCCCCGGACCCTCTCGGTGCAGCCCTTCGCCTTCCCCTTCTCCCAGCCGGGAAAGGTGCGGGAGGCCCTGAGGCTTCGCCTCCTCCCCCTGTTGGGAGAGGGGCTTGCCCAGACCCTGGTGGTCCCCCTGGTGACGGAACGCCGGGGCAAGGGGTGCTCCGGCGTCGCCTGGATCGCCCGCCGGGACGAGCTGGAATCCCTCTCCGCCCGGGTGGGAGAGGCCCGTTTCTGGCCAGCCCCCCTGGCCCTTCTGGGGGAGGAGCCCGACGGGGTCCTGGGGGTGGTGGAAGACGACGGGGTCGCCGCCCTCTTCGTGGCCGGCGGGATCCCCCGAGGCTACCGGTGGCAGCGCCTCTCGGGGCAGAGCCCCGAGGACCTTCGGGAAAACCTGCTTGCCCAGGGGGATGCCCTGGGCTGCCCCGGCCCCTGCCGGGTGGTGGACCTGCGGGACCCCTCCCAGCGGGAACGCTTTCTGCAGGAGGCCCCTCGGGGTTACGGGGCCCTTCCCTTCCTGGGAGACTTCGACCTGTCCCTCCGCGGGGCCGCCCACGCCGAATCCCGCAGCCGCTCCCTCCACACCCTGCGGCGCCTTTCCTGGATCCTGGGCCTGGGGGGCGGGCTCTTCTGCCTGGCCGCGGGGTACCAGTGGCTGGACGGATTCCGCACCCAGGAGACGGCGACCCAGGCCCAATACCGGGTCTTCCGGGGAGCCTTCGGGGAGGAATCCCCCGGGGATCCCCTGATGGAGGCCAAGCGGAGGCTTCGCCGCGCCGGGGCTTCCTCCTCCGGCCTTTCCTTCGGAGACCTGCTCGCCCTGATGGGACAGGCCTTCAAGGACCAGGGCCAGGGAGTTCGCCTGGAATCCCTCCGCTACGGCCCCGACAAGTCGGAGATCCAGGGTTCCGCCTCCACCACCGAGGCCGTCCAGGCCTTCCGCAAGCGGGTGGACGACGGCCCCCTTTCCGCCGCCATGGGGGACCTCCAGCAGATCCCCGGCGGAGGGTTCCGATTCGTTCTCACCCTGAAGGAGGACCGCCCATGAACGCCAAGGAACTGAGGGAATCCCTCCAGGAGCTTCGCCAGGATCCGGAGGGGCGCAAGGCCGCCACGGCCCTGCTGTTGGGGGTGCTGCTGTGGTGCTTCGGCGGGGGCATCTGGCTTCAGGCTTCCGCCCAGCAGGCCCAGGCACTGCAGGTCCGGCGAGACCTGCGGGAGCTGACGGACCTGGCGGCCCAGGCCCTGTGTCTTCCTGTGGGAGGAGCTGCGGCGACGCCGGAGGATCCCCTTTCCGCTCTCACCCAGACGGTGGAGTCCATGAAGCTCAAGGACCGGATGGTGCAGCTCGCCTCCAACCCCGCGGGGGCGGTGGTGCAGCTCGACGGTCTCTACGGGGAGGAGTGCACCGCCCTGGCCCAGGAGCTGATCCGCCGGGGGCTGACGGTGCGCACCGCGGAGCTGAAGGCCCTGCCTTTCCAGAAAGACCGCCTCCTCTCCGTGACCCTGGTGGTGGGGGGGAACAAGCCATGAGGATGCCCGCCCTGTCCGTGGACCTGCGGGCCTGGGTCCGCCCCGCCCTGGGGGGCCTGGGTCTGCTGCTGGTCTTCCTCCTGGGCCTGTGGGCCTTCTTCCCCTGGGGTGCCGCGGGGGAGCTGCTCTTCGCCCGCCTGTCCCTGAAGGCGGCGGGCTCCGGCGTCGTGGTCTCCGCCGCCGCCCAGGAGGTGGAGGGCCGCTTCGCCCCCACCCTGACCTACCGGGGGGTACGGCTCAAGACCTCCTTCGTGGAGGGCTTCTGCCGGGAGGCCGCCCTGAAGCTCTCCCCTGCGGGACTGCTGGGAGGGGCCGCCCGGGCCGTCCTGACCCTGGATCGGGGAGCCCTGGTCCTGCCGGATCGGCAGGAGGCCAAGTGGACCGACGGGGGTGCGCGGTTCCGGGTGTCCCCGTCGGAGCTGCGCATGGAGGATTTCCGCCTGCGGGGTTCCTTCTCCGCCGACGGCTCCCTGATCCTGGAGCTGCCCCAGGGGACCCCTCGGGGCTGGGACGTCTCCCTGAAGGTGCCCGACCCCCTGGACCGGACCCTGAACATGGTGCAGTACCTGATGCCCCTGAAGCGCACTGCCCCCGGGGCCTGGAGGACCCAGGGACCATGAGGCTGCCGGAGAAACTTCGCTCCCTGCGCCTTGCGCCCTTCGGTTCGGGGGACGGGTCCTCCTGGAAGGACCGCGTCAAGGACCCCGCCCGTTGGCTCGCCTGGGGGGAGGCGGCGGCTCCGTGGCTTGCCGCGGCCCTGGGGGCTCTGGCCCTGGCCTGGGGGGCCTCGGGGTTCCTGGAGGGCCGCTGGGCCCGCCTGGCCGCCGGCGACCTGGGAGCCCAGATCGAAGCCCTGTCCCAGAATCCGCCCCGCACGGTGGCCCAGGACCCCGCCCAGAAACTGGAGGTCTTCAAGGAGGCCAACCCCTTCGCCCTGACCCAAAAGGCCGGGGAGGCGGGGACGCAGACCGCCGCAGACGCCCTGGCCCTGGCGGGGACCCTGCCCGGCGTGGGGGCGTGGATCCGCGCCGACGGCTCCACCGCCCTGGTCCTGGTGAACCAGGAGTTCCGGGGCTTCAAGCTGGTGCGGGTGGATGCGGACCGCATCTACCTGGTGCGGGACGAGACGGTCCACAAGGTCTACCTCTACCTGTCCGGCTCCACGGCCGCGGCGACGCCGTCCCCTCCCGCGGGGACTCCGGGGGGGACCGTTGCGCCCCCCGGGGCCGTACAGGCCCCTGGGGAGGGCAAGGACGGCTCCCTGTCCCGGGAGCTGCTGGACAAGCTCCTCATGAACCCCTACGACGAACTCTCCAAGGTCCGGCTGATCCCCCAGACTTCCGGGGACGTGCAGGGAATGCAGGTGGCGGCCATCCAGCCCGACAGCCTGCTGGGGCAGCTGGGGGTGCAGGAGGGGGACACCATCCAGTCTCTCAACGGGGTGCCCATCCGCAACCTGAGCGACGTGTCCAACGCGGTGAACTCCCTCCTCGGAGGGGCCCGCATGGACGTCACGGTGGTGCGGGAGGGCAAGCCCGTCAACCTGGGGTACGCGGTGAAATGAGCCGAGGTCTCCCCCTTCCCGCAGGGCGGCGCGGAGGCTTCACCCTCGTGGAGGTGCTGGTGGCGGTGGCCATCCTGGGGCTCTGCGCCGTGGGGGCCCTGCGGTTGGCCCTGGTCTCCCAGCGGGCGCTGGACGAGGCCCGGACCCGAAGGGCCTTCCTGGAACAGGTGGCGGAGATCCAGATGGGGCTGCGGGACAAGACCCTGTCCGACAACGGCACCAGCGGCGACCTGGAATGGCGTCAGGCCCAGGCCCCCAGCCAGACGGGGGAAGCGTCCCCCGCGAAGTGGCGGGAGGTGGAGATCCGAGCGCCCGGAAGGACCCTGAGGGTGGTGGTTCCCTGACCACCTCCGGCGGAGCAAGGCGAAAGAGCGCCCCCCTTCGGGGAGGGCCGGATCGGTCTCATCCGAAAGTTCGTACCTTTGAAGGAGGTTCCCCCATGCGCGCAAGGCTTCTTCGTACCCTGGGCCCCCTGGCCCTGATCCTTCTCCTGGCGGCCCCCCTGTGGGCCCAGGACCCCCCGGCGGATCCCACGGACGAACGCAACCTCGTCCAGGCCGCCCGGGCCATGCGTTCCACCGGCAAGGTGCAGCTCAACTTCAAGGACCTGGAGCTGGCCAAGTTCATCCGGTTCATGTCCGAGCTTCTGGGGGAGAACCTGGTGGTGGACCCGGGGCTCAAGGGCAACGTCTCCGTGGTCTCCCCCCGGGCCATCTCCTTCAAGGAGGCTCGGCAGGTGATGCTCTCCATCCTGGAGATGAACTCCCTCACCCTTCAGAACATGGGGGGCTACTCCAAGGTGCTCCCCGCCTCCGCGGGCCCTTCCCAGGACTTCTCGGTGCGCAAGAGCCCTCGGGGCCCCGGACCGGGGGAGCAGGTGGTCACCCAGGTGGTGCCCCTGGACTACGTCAAGGCGGGGTACGTGGTGGAACCCGTGAAGGCGGCGGTCCAGGGCATCGGCATCCAGCCCCTCCAGTCCCAGATGGGGGTGCTCCTCACGGGCAAGGCCACCCTGGTGCAGCGGGCGGTGAGCCTCATCCAGGCCCTGGACGCCTCCGACAGCATCCGGGCCGCCAAGGTCTTCTCCCTCCAGTACGCCTCCCCCAAGCTCCTGGAGGGGCAGTTCAACGCCCTCTCCAAGGACCCGGGGGCCAAGGTGACGGGCATCCTGGCGGTGGCGGACGAGCCCAGCAAGAAGATCGTCCTGGTGGGCACCCGTCAGGCCCTCCGGGAGGCCCAGCGCATCATCCAGGCCCTGGACGTGCCCGTGCAGTCCACCAACTTCCGGGTCTACAAACTCCAGAACTCCGACGCCAAGAAGGTGGCGGAACAGCTTTCCCAGATCCTGGCGGTGGCGGCCCGGATGCAGCCCGACGCCAAGGGGACCATGCCCACCACGGTGGTGCCGGACCTGCCCACCAACAGCCTGGTGTTCTCCGCCCCGCCGGAGCAGTACGCCGCCATCGAACGGGTTCTGGAACAGCTGGACATCCAGCCCAAGCAGGTGCTCCTCCGGGGGCTGGTGGCGGAGGTGAACCTCACCAAGCTGGACCAGGCGGGGGTGGACTGGGCCGCCTGGGGGGGCGGTCTCACCGGGGACGGGGTCTTCGCGGGGCAGGTGCAGATGGGCAACAGCTCCATCCCCCCCATGTTCCTGGAGTGGTTCCGGGACCTCACCAAACACGACACGGTCACCTACGACCGCTTCGGCAACGCCATCACCACCACGGTCTACGACAGCAAGGCCCTGGTGTACGGCTACGTGAAGCTCCTCAACCGCTTCGACGCCATCAACGTGCTGTCCATGCCCCGGATCATGTGCACCGACAACCTGGAAAGCTCCCTCCAGGTGGGACAGGTGATCCCCCAGCTCAAGGGCAAGCTCTCGGAGGTGAACAACCCCAGTGCCGTCCAGAGCAGCTACGAGTACAAGGACACGGGGCTCATCCTCAAGGTGACCCCCCACATCCGCAGCGGCAACCTGGTGGCCCTGGAGATCGAACAGCGCATCGAAGAGGTCCTCACCGCCTCCACCGTGGACACCCCCACCACCACCAAGAGGGAGATCAAGACCAACGTGCTGGTGGAGAACGGCCAGACCATCATCCTGGGAGGCATCATCAAGGAAGCGGAGAAGTCCATGAAGAGCCGGGTCCCCGGCCTCTCCTACATCCCCCTCCTGGGGAACCTCTTCACCTCCACGGTGAAGCAGCGGGAGAAGGTGGACCTGATGATCTTCCTCACCCCCTACATCCTGGAGAACCCCCGCCAGGCGGTGGACGTGTCCGTGCAGATCTCCTCGGGGGACCAGGTCCCCAGCGCCGCGGAGGCCGAGACCACCCTGCGCCTGGACAAACTGTTCAAGGACGCGGTGAGGAAGCAGTGAGCGCCCCCTTCCCCGCCCCGGAGCGGGTCCTGCCCCTCATCCCGCCCCAGGTGAGCCTGGACGTGCTGCGGGAGCTGCTGCTGGTGCCCCTGCGGCAGGAGGAGGGGGTCCTGGTGGTGGCGGCCCCCTCCCTGGACCGGCTGGCTCAGGCGCAGCTCCTGGGGGCCGCCCAGGGGTGCGCCGTGGAGCTGGAGATCCACCCGGAACCCCGCATCGGCGAACTGATCCGGGCCCTCTACGACCTGAAGACCGGGGTGGCGGAGGAGACGGTGAGCGCCGTGGAGGGCATCGACGACCTCTCGGACCTGGTGCGCCTGGAGGTCTTGAGCGACTCCGTGGACGCCCCGGTGATCCGGCTGGTGAACGGCCTCATCCTGGAGGCCCTCAAGGTGCGGGCCACGGACATCCACCTGGAGCCCTACGAGGACCGCTTTCTGGTGCGCTACCGGGTGGACGGGGTGCTCCGGGACGCCTACTCCCTCCCCAAGGGACACCAGGCCCCCCTCACCAGCCGGGTCAAGGTCATGGCCCGCATGGACATCGCGGAGCGCTTCGTCCCCCAGGACGGACGCATCGGCATCGCCCTGGCGGACCGGGCGGTGGACATCCGGGTCAGCTCCCTGCCCACCCCCCACGGAGAGCGGCTGGCCCTGCGCCTCCTGGACAAGGCCCGGGGACTGCTCACCCTGGAGAGCCTGGGCATGGCGGCGGAGGAGCAGCGGGCTCTGGAGCGGCTCATCGCCCACCCCTACGGCATGATCCTCTTCACGGGGCCCACGGGCTCCGGGAAGAGCACCACCCTCTACGCCATCCTTCAGTCCCTGCGTCGGCCGGAGGTGAACCTCCTCTCCGTGGAGGACCCGGTGGAGTACGACCTCCCAGGGATCGGGCAGGTGCAGGTGAACGAAAAGGCCGGGGTCACCTTCGCCTCCGCCCTGCGCACCATCCTGCGGCAGGACCCGGACATCATCATGATCGGGGAGATGCGAGACTACGAGACCGCCCACATCGGCGTGCAAGCCTCCCTCACGGGGCACCTGGTGCTCTCCACCCTGCACACCAACGACTCGGTCAGCGCCGTGGGGCGCCTGGCGGACATGGGGGTGGAACCCTACCTCATCGCGGGGTCCCTCCTGGGGGTGGTGGCCCAGCGGCTGGTGCGCCGTCTCTGCCCCCACTGTCGTCGGGAGATCCCCGTGCCTCCCTTCCTGGCTCGATTGGGTGCGAAAGGGGCCTTCGGTCCCGGGGGCTGCGAGGCCTGTGGGGGGTCCGGCTATCGGGGGCGACTGGGGCTGTACGAACAGTTCGACGTGGACGGCCCCATCCAGGCGGCGGTGGCGGAGAACGCCCCCGCAGGAGTCCTGCGGGACCTGGCCCGGGAGCGGGGCCTGCGCACCCTCCTGGAGCTGGGGGTCCTGCGGGTGCAGGAGGGACTCACCTCCCCGGAGGAGGTCCTCCGGGTGGTTGGGGAGGCCTAGACGGTGCCCTTCTACCGGGTCAGCGCCTCCGATCCGACGGGCCGCACCCGAACCCTTCGGCGGGAGGCTCCCTCCGAGGGGGTGCTGCTGCGCACCCTGGGAGACCAGGGCTACGTGGTCCTCTCGGTGCGGCAGGAGGCGGCCCGAAGGACCGGGGGGGGCTCCAGGCCCCTGAACCTGGAGCAGCACGAGCAGTTCTGCGCCGCCCTGGCGGGGTTCCTGAAAAGCGGCTTACCCCTGGCCCAGGTGCTGGGCCTGCTGGAGCGGACCTCCTCCAAGAACCAGCGGCTGGGGGACCTGTATCGGACCTTGCGGGAATCCGTGGAGTCCGGCCGTTCCCTGGCGGTGGCCCTCAAGGAGAGCGGTCTCTTCCGGCCGGTGCTCCTGGGGCTGGTGGAATCCGCCGAGGCCTCCTCCAAGCTGCCGGAGATCCTGGACCGGGCGGCTCGACTCTTCGGGGACGAGCTGAAACTGCGGCGCAAGATCCAGTCCGCCGTCACCTACCCCCTGGCCATGCTGGTCATCGGGGTGGGGGTGGTGGGGTTCCTGCTGACCTACGTGGTGCCCCGGCTCACGGGGCTGTTCGCGGAGATCGGGGCGGCGCTGCCCCTGCCCACCCGGGTGCTTCTGGGAGTGGCGGGGGTGGTGAAGGCCCTGGCCTGGCCGGTCCTCCTGGGGCTCCTTCTGGGGTGGCTGTGGCTGCGCCGTCGCGGAGGGAACGTGAACTGGCCCTTCTTTCGGGGGACCCGGCAGCAGCTCGCACTGGCGCTGGTGTTCGCCCACCTGTCCACGCTGCTGAAGTCCGGCATCCCCCTGGTCCAGGCCCTGGAGCTCACCGCCCCCATGGATCGGGACCGAAATCGCTGGCGGGCAGTGGCGGAATCGGTGCGCATGGGGTATCGTTTCTCCCAGGGTTTGGAACGGCAGGGCGGTTTCCCGGAGGATCTCCTGGCGGTGCTGCGCATCGCCGAGTTGGGGGGGGACCTGCCGGACTCGCTAGAGAGGCTGGGGGCCACCTGCTGGGAACGATCCCAGGCGAGTCTGCAGCGCTTGGCGGACCTGGCGGAGCCGGCGATTATTGTCGTTTTAGGTGGGATGGTAGCTTTTGTCGTGGTGGCGGTGCTTCTGCCGGTGTTCGACCTCTCCAGCCTGATCCGGTAGAAAATCCCTGCGAAGTTGCGAGGAAAGCTCTGGACAAGGGGCGGACCCCGTGTTGTATGTGTTAAAGCCCTTGCCCGGGGCGGCACGTCGGGAAACAGTGGGAAACCGGCGCCCACCACCCCGCAGGGCAGAGGCTCCCGCCGCCGGACGGCGGCAAGAGGTACGGCGGCTTCGGCCGCAGACATGCGGGGTTTCGTGCGGTGGCTGATCCTTTCGATGACCTGAATGGAGGTGAGGCAGAGGGTACGAAAGACCTCGGGGCTTGTACCTTTGTGCGGGTGATGGTGAACCTTGAAAATTGAAAGGAGTGTGCGATTTGAAGAAAAAGTCTTTGTTTGCACTCGTTGCCATGGTAGTGTTCATGGCAACTGGGATTGCTTTCGCCGTTGCTCGGTTTGTCGGTCCTGCTGACCTCAGCGCGGCAGGTGATCCGACGGCGTGGTCGATCTATCAGTCCTACGACGCTGCGGTTCCTGTTGCTGGAGCTGGAGAGTATGCCTTCTCCGGGGTTAACATCAATCTTGGTATCAACAGCGACGACAATGTGAATGACGGGACTACTGCCGCCGGGCAGCGTAGGGCGTTGACTGTCTTCGGAGATTTCGGCGTGGCGGACGGTGCATTTCCTGCAGCTGCGCCGCGTATTTTCCGCGGGCTTGTGACCTCGGGAGATAACGGAGCTGCGGCTCCCGCGCTTACAAATTATGTGAGCGTCGATAAGTTTGTCTTTAACACGATTTCCACCACGACAATTCGGCCTGTGTTCCGTTTTGATGCGCAGCCGAATGCTGCAGTGCCTACCTCCTCTGTCGATATCCGCATTCTCGACAGCAATGGCAACAACGTTCTTGAGCGCGTGGTGCATCTCAACACGAATCCCGCCGTCAACATCGATAAGGCGACCAGCGTGGATGTTCCCGTGACTCTTAACGTGCCTGCCACTGTGGAGGCGGCCCCGGTTGCCTATACGTTGGAGCTTTCCTGGGCTGCTGGTGTGGCGGATGGTGGAGTGACCGCAGTCGGAGCTAAGCGGACCATGACCTATCCCATCCTCGTGGATCGGGTTGCCGCTCAGGATGCTGACCTCACCACTTCCGCGTTTATTAACGTCAATAACGATGCCGATGGCGACTTCAACAATGCCTTGGGGCAGAGAGTTGCGCTTCATCACTTTACCACCCCCCAGACGGCTCCTGTGACGACGAATATGGGGCTCGTTCCTAACGTCAATCTGGATGGCACTGCGGCGAATATCGATTTCTTTGTGCGCAATGATGGTCGTACCACGATGAGGAAGACCACTGGGTATGATGGCCTTTACTCCTGGACCAACAATGCGGGCACTCTGCGGGCCTACCGGATGCGTACCCTTCTTGGCGTTGGCACGGTCTCTACGGATCTGTTTACTGGGTTTGTTGGCCGTGAGCGGATTGCTGTCGCTGCCGGTACCTGGGCTCCTAAGCTTGCTAACGGCTGGGAGACCACGACGTATAACTGGACTTCTGCGGCCCTTCCTGCCGTGGCGACGATGGCGTTCGATGCCCGTACCGATGTGGCGAACGTCATGATTCGGAATGCTGTTCTGGCCAACAATGCTGCTGTGTTTAATCGCACGACCTACTTCCCGAGCATGGATGTGAATGTGACCATGGCTCAGGCTCAGGGCGTGACGGGGCATGTTTCCGCTCCGAGCATTTCCGCGAAGAACGTGGCTCCCGTCGCCTTTGAGATCCCCGTGCCCAATCCTGCCCGGGACGACGAGGTGTATGTCTATCCGATGCAGGTGACCCTCCGGGTCCGCGCGGCGGATGTGGACCGGGTGTGGGGCACCACCAGCAACAAGTGGCGGACTATCCAGAACAAGTTTGCGAACCTCAATGCGACTGGCGGACTGAAGGCGTTCCTTGATGCCATCGGCCCCCAGAAGGTGGTTGGCGGTCAGACCTATGCCCTTGCGAACGTGGCTCCTGCTGCGGATCTGCCCAAGTACTTCCAGGTCCGGAACAACGCTACGGATTCCGAGTACTACATCAGCTTCTTCATGGTCATCGCCGACATGGCGAAGCCCACGGGTCTGAACGACGTGGTCGCCGTGAACAATATGTTCATCGTCTACGACGGCCAGAAGAACAACGTGCTGGTGGATCCCATCTACGCTGGCGAGCCCACCACCACGACCCCGACGCCCACCTCTGGACCGACCCCCACGGCTGGCCCCACGGCCACCCCGACTCCGGGCAGCTCCAGCAGCAGCGGCGGTTGCTCCGCCTTCGGGTTCGCCCCGATGGCCCTCCTGCTTCTCGCCCCGCTGGCTCTTCTTCGCAAGCGCGGCTAAGCAGGTCCGGAAATCCTGGTAACACCTAGCATCTAGCGCCACGAACCGGGCGGGCCTTCGGGCCCGCCCGGTTTTTTTGATCTTCCCTAATGACCCGCTGCCACCAGGGTCAGTTCCTCCCCGCCGTTCCTTGCACGATGCGGGAAGGGGTGATACATTTGTTATACAGGGGGTGATGGCCATGTCCGCGCTTACGGCAGTTCGTTTGGGAGAAGCTCTGGAGGATCGACTGGCCCGAACGGCCCGTCGCATGAACCGCCCACGAAGCGGCCTCATCCGAGAGGCCCTGGAGCGGTACCTGGACGACCTGGAGGACTACGCCCGAGCAGTGGAGGCATGGGAGGTCCATGTGGCCTCGGGAGAGGAAACCCTTTCCCTGGAGGCCGTCAAGGCCAGCCTTGGCCTGGAGGCTTGAGTTCACTCCCCTCTGTGCGAGGATCCTGCACAAACTGGATCCCCCTACCGCGCGGAGGATTCTGGAGTACCTGGAGGATGCGGTCCGTTTGCCGGACCCTCGTCGGCGGGGGAGGGGGCTGACAGGGCCTCTGGCGGGGTTCTGGCGCTATCGGGTGGGAGACTACCGGGTCCTCTGCCGCCTGGAGGATGCGCGCCTGGTGGTCCTGATCCTGGAGATCTGTCGTCGGTCCCAAGGCTATCCTCCGAAGCCGACGGGTTGATGAGGGTGCAGGCCCCCCCGCCTCCAAAAGGGTTTTTGGGGGGGCTTTTGCCTTGGGGGTTCCCTGTACCGCCGCTTCCGAGCCGAGGATCCGTCCTTCCGCTCGGGGTTCCATCCATGGGGTCTGGAAGGGGGGTGAGTCGTGAATCTGCCGGAGCTGACGCCTGCGCAAAAACGCCTGGTGGAGGAACTCTGTCGCCGACACTTCGTGCGTCGTCTGGCCCTTTTCGGTTCCTTCGCCCGAGGGGAAGGGCGGGAGGGCAGTGATGTGGACCTTCTCGTCTCGTTCCTGGAGGACCGGGAGCCGGGGCTTCTGGGCCTCATGGCCCTGCAGGAAGACCTGGGGGAGGCCTTTGGCCGGACCGTGGATCTCCACACCCCGGAGGATCTGAGCCGTTTCTTCCGGGACCGGGTGGTTCGAGAGGCGGTGGACCTCTTGGGTCTGGTTCTGCGATGAGAAGAGGGGGGAGAAAAGAATGAAGAATCTGTGCTCCCGGCGAAGACCCCGATATGGCATCCCTTTGGAAGCGCTCCGAAGGGCTGCTCGGGGCGAGCGGGTGGTCTTTCGACCTCCCTTGGGTCCCGCGCTGGCTCTGGTTTCCCTGGAGGATGCGGAGCTGTTGGCGCGACTGGAGGACGAAAGGGATAACCGGCTGGCAGACGAGGCGCTGGCGGAAGATGGGGAGAACGTCACTCTAGACGTGATCCTGGCGGACTACGAAGCCAAGTATGGCGTACTCGATTGAGTTTCGTCCCTCCGTGCGGAAGGAACTATCCAGCTTAAGCCGGGAAATGCACCGTAGGGTTCTCCAGGCTATTCTCTCTCTTGCCCAGGACCCCTGTCCTCCGGGCTGCAAACTTCTTCGGGGAGAGCGGCGGTTTCGGATTCGGGTTGGGGACTACCGGGTTCTCTATGAGGTTCGCCATGAGGTGTTGCTGATCCTCGTGATCCGGGTGGGGCATCGCAGGGAGGTATACAGGTAGAGTCCCTTGCTCGATCCGACTGCCTTTCTTCCTTCCCTATCCGCCGTTCCCCCGGTACCAACCCCACCGTTTTGTGGTAGCGTAGCCCCGAAAGGGGGGAGTGTTCTGTCCGCCATCCTGGCCGATCTGAATTGGGAACTGCTGGCGGTGCTGGTGGCGGTGAGCGCCGTGGTGGCCTACGTGGGTGACGTGGTGGGCATGCGCATCGGCAAGAAGCGCATCTCCCTTTTCGGCCTGCGCCCCCGGCACACCTCCTCGGTGGTCACGGCCCTCACGGGTGTGCTGATCACCCTGGCCACGCTGATGGTCGTGTCCGCCGCCTCGGAGACGGTGCGCACCGCCCTGTTGGGGATGAAGTTCGTGCAGCGCCAGGTGACGGACCTGACCGGTCAGCTTCAGCAGAACCGGCAGGATCTGGAGAGCCTGGAGTTCCGCCTTTTCCAGAGCCAGGAGGAGCTGCAGAAAAAGGCCCGCGCCCTGGGGGAGGTGGAAAAGCGCCTGATCCAGGAAGGGGCGGCCCTTCGGGAGGCGAAAGACCGCCTTGAGGAGGCCCAGTCTCACACAAAGGACCTGGAGGACCGCCGCGCCCTGCTGGAAGTGCAGCTTGCGGATCTCCAGTCCCAGAAGACCAACCTGTCCCGCTCCGTGGCGAAGCTCCAGGGGGAGGCGAAGGCCCTTCGGGAGGGGCTCCAGCAGGTGCGGGAGGGGCGCATCGCCGTCCTGGCGGGGGAGCTGCTGTCCCAGCTTCCCGTGGAGCCCAAAGAGCGTACCCCTCGTCGGTCCCTGGACCTGCTGCTGGATCGGGCCAGCCAAGGGCTGGCGGCTCGTCTTGCCAAAAGCCCGGAGCAGGTGTCCGTGGCTCTGGACGAGGAGGAGCGGGCCAAGGCTCTGGCGCTCCTCTCCGGCACGGCGGATCGGCGGGTGCTGCGGCTCATCGCTCGGTCCAACGCGGTGCTGGGCGAGACGGTGTACGGCCAGGTCCAGTCCTTCCGCAGCGTGGTGGTGGTGAAGGAGGGGGAGGTCCTGGCGGCACGGGAGGTTCCCTCGGGCACGTCCCCGGAGGAGGCGGAACAGATTCTCCACGTCCTCCTGCGGGAGGTGAACCAGAAGGTGGTGCGTCGGGGGGTGCTCCCCGACCCCCTGCGGGGCACCGTGGGAAACTTGAGCGCCACGGAGTTCTACGACGGGGTGGAGCGCATCGCCGAAAGCCGCACGTCCCTGACGGTCTCCGTGCTGGCGCAGAAGGACATCTACACCGAGGGGCCCGTGGCGGTGCGCATCGTCACCAAGGCCCCCTGAAGAAGACGGAGGAATCCATGCTCATCGTTGGTTGCCAACACTGCGACAAGACTGAGATCCTTCCCGGGACGCCGGACCCCGACGGGGTGGCCCGGACCCGTTGGACCTGCCCCCGCTGCGGGGCGGGGCAGGTACTCCAGCTCCCCCTGGCGGCGGATGCCCGGGGGAAGGACCTGCGGCAGATCCTGGGGGGACTGGCCCTCCTGCCCACGGAGCCGTCGGTTTCCCCCGACGCTCCCGCTGCCCTGGAGTCTCCCCATGGGCTCCCTTGAGGGCTACCTCACCTACGACAGCAAGGAGGCGGTGAGGCCCGAGGAGCTTCAGGACCTCTACCGCTTCACCCGCTGGGGGCGCAGCCGTTCCCTGGAGCAGATCGAACGGATGCTGGCGGGCACCAGCATGTGTTTTTCCATGCGCCGGGAGGGGAAGCTGGTGGCCTTCTGCCGCCTGATGACGGACTTCGTCTTCCGGGGTTCCCTGTGGGACATCCTGGTGCACCCAGACCACCAGGGCAAAGGAGTGGGCAGCGCCCTGCTGGATTATGTGCTGGACCACCCGGCGGTGCGCTCCATCCCCCTCCTTTCCACCTACACCAGCGACTTGGTCCCCTTCCTGGCCCGCAAGGGCTTCGAGCCCCGGGAGGGGGCCCTGGTGCTCCAGCGCCGTCCCATCGAGTACACGTGAAAGAGCTTCGGGCTTGGGTGCCGAGACCCCTTGTGGTATAAGTGGGGACAGGTCGCCGCTTCGCCTTTTCGAGGCGGGGCGGCGCATTTTATGTGGAGGTGTGTTTGTTGAGCAAAGAACGGTTCCTTTTCACGTCCGAATCCGTGACGGAGGGGCACCCCGACAAACTCGCAGACCAGATCTCCGATGGCGTTCTGGACGCCATTCTGGAGCAGGACCCCATGGGCCGCGTGGCCTGCGAAACCCTGGTGAGCACCGGTCTGGTGGTGGTGGCGGGGGAGATCACCACGAACTGCTACGTGGACATCCCCAAGGTGGCCCGGAACATCGTCAAGGACATCGGCTACACCCGGGCGAAGTACGGCTTCGACGGAGACACCTGCGCGGTGATCACCGCCATCGACGAGCAGTCCCCGGACATCGCCCAGGGGGTGGACAAGGCCCTGGAGATGCGGGAGTCCCACCTGACGGACGACCAGATCGACGCCATCGGCGCGGGGGACCAGGGGATGATGTTCGGTTTCGCCTGTGACGAGACGGAAGAGCTCATGCCCGCCCCCATGTCCCTGGCCCACAAACTGGCCCGGCGGCTGGCGGAGGTGCGGCGCCAGAGGGTGCTGCCCTACCTGCGGCCCGACGGGAAGACCCAGGTGACCCTGGAGTACGTGGACGGTCGCCCGGTGCGGGTGGACACCATCGTGGTGAGCACCCAGCACCACCCGGCGGTGGATGCGGCGCAGATCGAGGCGGACGTGATCGAGCACGTGGTCCGTCCCGTGGTGCCCCCCCAGTGGGTGGAGCGCAAGCCCCGCATCCTGGTGAACCCCACGGGGCGTTTCGTCCTGGGAGGTCCCCTGGCGGACACGGGCCTCACGGGGCGCAAGATCATCGTGGACACCTACGGCGGCATGATCCCCCACGGGGGGGGCGCCTTCTCCGGGAAGGACCCCACCAAGGTGGACCGCTCTGCCGCCTACATGACCCGCTACGCCGCGGTGAACGTGGTGGCCGCGGGCCTGGCCCGCTCCTGCCAGATTCAGGTGGCCTACGCCATCGGGGTGGCCCATCCCGTGTCGATCATGGTGGACACCTTCGGCACCGGGGTCCTCTCCGACGAGGCCCTCACGGCCCTGGTGCGGGAACACTTCGACTTCCGCCCCGCCGCCATCCTGCGGGACCTGGAGCTTCGCAAGCCCCAGTACCGGCGTCTTGCGGCCTACGGACACATGGGGCGCAGGGATCTGTCCCCCCTGCCCGCCTGGGAGCGCACGGACCGGGCGGAGGCCCTTCGCAAGGCCGCCCAGAGCCGGGCGTAGACTTCGCAGGGGGCGGGTTTCCCGCCCCCTGCCGTTTCACCCCGTGCATCCCTGGATCGCCCCCCTGCTGCACCTCCTGTGGCCCTGCTCCTGCCCCGTCTGCGGACGGGTGGGGGAGGTGGCCTGCCCACCCTGTCTGGAGTCCCTGGTCCTGCCCCTTGCTCCCCACTGTCTTCTCTGCCAAGGGCCTTTCCCTTGCCCCCGACACCCCCGGGCTCCCGGGGTGTTCCCCGGCGTCCTCCACGAGGGCAAGGCCCGGGAGCTGGTCCACCTGTTAAAATATGAAGGGTGGAAGGCACTGGGGGTTCCCATGGGACGCGCCCTGGCGTCGAAACTGCCCCGCCTCGAAACGGACCTGCTGGTGCCGGTGCCCCTGCACCGGGGCAGCCCCAGAGCTTACAACCAGGCGGCGGGGCTGGCCCGGGGTCTGGCTTCCCTCTGGGGGACGGAGGTGGCGGAATCCCTGCGCTGGACCCTGCAGCGGCCGCCCCAGGTCGCTTCCGACGGGGCGGCGCGGCGCCTTCCCGAGGGGGCCCTGGCGTGGGCCCGTCCCGGCCCCGCGGGGCGGGTGGTGTTGGTGGACGACGTGTCCACCACAGGAGAGACCCTGCGGGCCGCGGCTCGGGCCGCCGGGGCTGCGGGATGGAAGGTCGCGGGGGCGGTGGTCTGGACCTGGAGCCCCGGCGGCTGCAAGGAGGGTTGAGAGCCATGCCCCTGGAACTGGTGGAATGCTGCATCTGCCACAAGGCCTTCGTGCGGACCGGGGGCAGCGGGGTGGCCTGTCCTCGCTGTCAGGGAGAGGCGGAGGCCCTCTACGGGGCGATCCGGGCCTTGCTTCGGGACCACGGGGACCTGCAGCTCACGGCCCAGGAGGTGGGGGAGCTGTTGGGGATCGAGGAGCGGGTCGTCCAGGCCCTGGTGAAGGAGGGACGGCTGGAGCTGCAACCCCTTCCGGACGGGTCGCCCCGCACCGCCGGGGTCTGCCCCGGATGCGGGGCCGCGGTGACCGGCGGGGGGCTCTGCGAGCGATGCCGCAGCGCCCTTCGGGAGGAATGCCGCGCTCACCGCAGGGGTTTTCTCTAAAGGCCTCCCCACCGGATCGTTTGGGAAGCCACAAATGAGTCCCCAGCCCCATAGGGAGACTGCTAAAGCCTCTTGGCTCCGT
Source organism: Aminomonas paucivorans DSM 12260 (assembly GCF_000165795.1). Lineage (NCBI taxonomy): Bacteria > Thermotogati > Synergistota > Synergistia > Synergistales > Synergistaceae > Aminomonas > Aminomonas paucivorans. The sequence goes on from NZ_CM001022.1 coordinate 1,155,061, forward strand.
TCCCGATACACAAGCAAGGCCGGGATCTGCGGCCGTCGAACACGAGGGGAGATCGCCATGATCGATCGCATCCAGAGAGTCTACGGAAACCAACCCATCGAACGCAGCGCCCCCAAGAAGCGCTCCGAAGGGGTGCAGGGGGGGAGTTCCGACGCGGTGAGCGTCAGCTCCTTCGCCCGGGAGCTGGCCCAGGCCACGGGGGAACTGAAGAAGCTCCCCGAGGCGAGGCAGGACCGGGTGGACGACCTCCGTCGCCAGGTGGAGGCGGGGACCTATGCCCCGGACCTCAAATCCCTGGCGTCCCGTTTGGTTTGGGCGGGGATTCTGAAGACGGAGGATTGACCCTTGAGCTCCGGTGCGCTTTTGGAGACCCTGCGGGTTCAGGAAGGAATCCTCAGGGAGCTTTGGGAAGTGACGATCCGTCAGCGGGAGGCGCTCAAAGGAGAGCGCCTTTCTGCGTTGCAGGACCAGATGAGGGAGCTTCAGCACCTTTCCGTGCGGGCCCAGGCTGCGGAGGTCAAGCGAGGCCGCCTCTCCCGGGATCTGGCGGAGGAGCTGGGGTGCGACGCGGTCCTCACGGAGATCTGTGCCCACCTTCCCCAGGAGGAGGCCCGCTCCCTTGAGGAAGCGGGGGCGGACCTGCTGGGGGCTGTGGGGTTGCTTCGGGCGGAGATGAAGCTTTTGGGGATTCTCATGGAGGAGTCCCGCACCCTCAACGAAATGATGCTGGGGGAGTGGCGGCGCCTTGCGGAGATCCCCATGGGGTCCGGTGGGTTCGATACCCGCATCTAGGGGGGCATAGGGATGATCAACAGCTTCTTCGGGTTCGAGATGGGACGTCGGGCCATGGACTACTTCCGCCGGGGCATGGAGACGGCGGGGCACAACATCGCCAACGCGGATGTGGAAGGCTACTCCCGCCAGCGGGTGGAGGCCTCCTCCACCGACCCCTTCACCGATCCGGGCCTGGCGCGTCCCGCCATCCCCGGACAGATCGGCACGGGGGTCAAGATCGACGCCATCAAGCGCCTGCGCGACCTCTTCCTCGATTCCCAGTACCGGGAGGAAATCTCCGTCCAGGGGTACTGGGAACAGGTCCAGCAGGCGGTGAACCAGACGGAGATCTACGTCAACGAACCCGCGGGCAAGGGCTTCCAGTACGCCATCGACCAGTACTGGGAGGCACTTCAGGAAGTGAGCAAGCGCCCCGACGACAGCGCCACCCGGGAGAACCTGGTGCAGAAGACCAAGTCCACCGTGGCGTTCCTCCATCAGCTGGAGACCAACTACGACCAATACCGCACGGCCCTCAACAAGGAAATCAAGCTCAAGGTGGACCAGGCCAACGAGTACATCGACCAGATCGCCGGGCTCAACGAGGTCATCTCGGAGATCAAGGGCGTGGGGGGCAACCCCAACGACCTTCTGGACCGCCGGGACCTGCTGACGGAGAAGCTCAGCAAGATCATCGACTGCACCGTGGGCAGCCCCTGCATCGACGAGGCGGACGGGGAGTTCAAGATCGACCTGCACGGCAAGCTGCTGGTACAGGGAACCAAGACCCGTCACCTCGAGACCGTCCCCATGGTGGGAAACCAGGGTTTTTTCGACGTCCAGGTGGAGGACAACACCTTCGACCACGTCAGCAACCCCGAGGTGGCGGTGGCGGTGCTGGAACAGCGCATGACCGAGTCCGTGGTGTCCCTCCAGGTCAAGAGGCTGGCCAACGAGGCCAACTGGGAGGTGGGCAAGGGAAACGGGCGTCTCGCCGTCCAGGATGCCAACGCAGCCCTGGGCCTTCGGGGCAGCTTCGGTATCCAGGTGGGAACCAACGGAGTCCAGAAGACCACCACGGCGTTTCCGGGAAACCCCCCCGCGGTTCTCGTCGGGACGGTGCTGGAGCCCCCCATCCCTGCCACCACCGAGGTCACCCACCGCTTCCGCGTCGCTGCGGGAGGGTTCGAAAGTCTGGTGCAGGTTCGCTGGAACAGCGTCACCAACCAGTGGGACATCACGGACAATCAGGGGCATGCCGCCGCCAGCGCCACGGCCAACCTGAACCTCTCGGACCTGGACAGCTTCTTCGGCGCAAACTACGGCGCGGCCCTGGACTGCTCCGTCAACGGTGCAGGGAACGAGTGGACCCTGGGGTCGGACAACCGGGAACTCCTTTCCATCACCGACGTTCAGGGCAACCTGGCCTCCCAGCTGGGCCTCAAGAACTCCGGTCCCGCGGTGACCATCAACGTGACGGAGGAGGATACCCTCACCACCATCGCCAACAAGATCAACGGGGCCTACGCCAGCGAGTTGGCAAAGAAGACCCCTCCGGAGCTGACCACCGACCCGGCGGGAGACCCCCCGGACCGCCCGGAGGAGTGGCTGCGCTGTCTCATCGAACGGGACGGGGCCAACGGGGCCTACTACCTCAAGCTTCAAAGCGACCTGGCGGGGGAAGGGCAGCGGATCAACGTTCTGGGCGGGGATGACTGCGGCACCGGGCAGGGCGGCAGCCTCTACATGGCCCGCAAGCTGGGTTTCGTCAACGTGGAGGATCCGGCGACGCCGGAGCTGGAGCTGGACACCACCAGCTTCATCACCCAGGCTCAGGACGCCTACTTCGTCTTCGAGAACAAGGAATACCTCTCCGTAAGCAACGCCTTCCGGGACGCAAGGCTCCTCACCCCGGACGACGGGTGGTCCGCCTCCACGGCGGAGGAGCTGTACTCGGGGCTGCGCCTGGAGCTTCGGGCCGTGGGAGAGACCCAGATCCAGTGCCGCCACCACGTCCAGGGGGGGGCACTCAAGGGCATGCTGGAATCCCGAGACGACTTCATCCTGGCCCAGATGGACAGCTTCGACGAGATCGTCTTCGGCCTGGTCTCGGAGACCAACGCCCTCCACTTCGCGGGACACGGCACGGGGGACTACCTCATGACTTCGGGGGTGGAGTTCTTCGACACCGTGGCCGTCCGGTACGGCGCGGCGAAGAGCTTCGAGCTGAACGAAGAGATCGAGAACCATTCGGGGCTCATCGCCGCCGCCAGCGACGACGGCAAGGGTAAGGCCCAGGGGACCGGGGGCACCTCCTCCGGGGACGGTTCCAACGCCCTGCGCATGGCCCAGCTGAAGCAGACTAAGGTCCTGAACGACCGCACCGCGGACTTCAACGCCTTCTACGAGAGCTTCATCGCCGAGCTGGGGGCCACGGGGCAGCGCGCCGCCACCATGGGGAAGAACCAGACCGCCCTGGTGGGGCAGATCCAGACCCAGCGGCAGGCGGTGATGGGAGTCAACATGGACGAAGAGATGATGGACATCATCAAGTTCCAACAGGCTTTCAACGGCGCGGCCCGGTACATCACCACCATCGACGAAATGCTGGACAAGATCATCAACGGCATGGGTCGGGTAGGACTCTAGGCTCTTCTAGGAGGTGTGGTCCATGCTGCAGCGCGTCAGCAACCCCATGATGCAACAGATGATGCTCACGGACATGCAGAACAACCTGGCCCGGATGCTGGAAATCCAGCATCAGATCGCCACGCAGAAGAAGTTCTCCAAGCCCTCGGACAACCCCATCGACGTGACCCGGTCCCTGGCCATGGGGACCACCATCACGGAGAACGTCCAGTACCAGCGCAACATCGACGACGGGGTCACCTGGCTGAAGAACACCGAGACCTCCTTCAACCAGATCACCAACGTCTACCAGCAGGTGCGTCAGCTGGCCATCTACGCCGGGGACGGGGGGCTGGCGGACGTGGACATGGGGGCCATCGCGGAGCAGCTGGAACAGCTCCAGGAGGAGATGCGCTGCGCCGCCAACTACGAGGTGGAGGGACGCTTCCTCCTTTCCGGACTCTCCACGGGGATTCGCCCCTTCGTGCGGGACGCAAGCGGCAAGGTGATCTACCAGGGCAGCCTGGACTCCGTGCAGTTCGAGATGGAGCGCCAGGAGCTAGGCAAGGTCTCCTTCAACGGACGGGACATCTTCCCTGCGAACGACACCCAGTACACCCTCCGCAGCGTCGAGGTGGGCATGGACTTTCTCTGGAAAGGGCGGGACGAGATCCTCCAGCTCCAGGTGGGGGACCAGATGGTCAAGGCCCGGCTGCCGGAGAAGTGGCAGGACGAGAAGTTGGACAACATCGACGACCCCACGGACTTCAACCGGTACCGGGACCCGGGGGAACAGGAAGGCTACACCCTGGACGACATCGCCAAGGCCATCAACGACAGCATGGAGATGGGCAACGTCAAGCGCCTCGTCTCCGTGACCGTGGAAAAGGATGAAACCCGGGGGGTCCAGCGTCTGGTGGTCAAAAGCCACAACGGGCAGCCCGTGCGTCTCACCACCTGGCCCGAGACGGACCAGCAGAAGCTGGCCCAGGGGATCGGGGGAACCCATGTGCCCGCCGGTTTCGTGGCGGATGCGGACAGCACCATGACGGTGGACTTTCTCAACGGAGTCACCTACGACGTCAAGGTGGCCGCGGGGGACACCCTGGCGGACATCGCCGCCAAACTGCGGTCCGTCCCGGGGATCTGGGCCTCCGACAACGCCGACGGGGCAAACCAATGGCTGGAGGTTGTGGCCCGAGCTCCAGGAACCCCGTACCAGATCAAGCTTACGGGTAATGTCCGGAACCTCTTCGGCTCTGTAGACACGGTCTCGTCAAATCCCGTGGATAAGAACACCGATCACAGCCACATCGATCTGGGGCGGCTGCTGGGTATCGAAACGGCCCTCAAGTCCACGGAGCTCGTCCCGACGTGGAACGTGAACACCACCGCGGCGAACGGGGCCCTCCACTGGAAGTTCCAAAGCGGCGACCGCAAGGGCGAGATCTTCATCAACAGCGACCCGAACCTCACCTTGCAGGAGTTGGCCACCCAAATCACCGCCGTCATGGGGGACTGGGTGGAGGCGGTGGTGGAAACCGATGCCCCCGACGGCACCAAACCGACCCCCGATCCCCTGGGCAACAGCGGCGCCAACTTCGAAGCGGCCACCCAGCGGCTGGTGCTTCGTACCAAGGACGGTGCCCCCCTGGTGGTGTACGACGGCGAAAAGGCGGGAGCCGCCGTCTCCTATGCCCGACAGATGGGAGTGGAGACGGCCCTTCGGGGAGCGGGAACGGTGACCTACCCCAGCGACGGGGCCGGGGCCTTCGACGAGAACATGCCCGCCCTGATGAACGTCCAGGTGGGGGACCGATCCTTCACCGTCAAGGTCTGCCGGAAGGCCGACACAGCGGAGCTGGTATTAGGAGCCATCGCCTCCCAGGTGAACGAGCAGGCGGGGACCAAGCTGTTGGATGTGGACGCCCTCACGGGTGGACCTGGGGGCTCCGTGGCGCTGCTTTCCCTCACCGGGGAGCCCGTGCGGATCGTCGACCGGGGCTACGGAGACCCCGCCTATGCGGCCTTCACCGGGGGCGTGGCCCAGCAGCTGGGTATCCAGGCGGGAGTGCGAAGCACCGTCGCCGTGGGCAGCGACCAGGCGGGAGCCACGGGAACCCTGCGGATCCAGACCCAGGGGCGGTCGGTGGACGTATCGGTGTTGGCCACGGACACCCTGCAGAGCCTGAGCGATCGGATCCGCGGCCTCACCGGGGACTGGCTGGACGTGTCCTACTTCGATCAGACCGTGCAGACCCCTCCCGGAGGGGGAGAGGTGCGCCTCGCTCTGGCAGCCAAGGATGGAAGCCCCCTGTCCATCTACGACGTCTCCGGGGGCGCCGCCGATACCTTCAGACTGAGAACGGCTCTGCGCAGCAATGTCAACGTGTCCGGCTGGACCGCCGCGGCGGGGGACCAGCTTACCCTCTCCGTGAACGGGGTCACCCAGACCATCGACCTGTTCGACGAGAATGCCACCCCCCCTCCCCCTCCCCCTGCCTCTGTGGCGGCGAACATCGACGAGCTGGCGGCTCTCATCAACAGCCGCTTCCAGGCCCAGGACCTGCGGGCCCAGGTGGTGGACGCGGGAGCAGGCGATCGCCGTCTGGTGCTTTCCTCCCCCCGGGGCTACCAGGTCACGGTGGAAGCGGCGGGGACCACGTTGGCCAACCCCATCGGCATTGCCCCTGGGATCACGTCGCCCAACCGGGGCGGCGAGGGGCCCTTCAACCAGCAGGTGCAGGTGCGCACCGCCGCCAACCAGAAGGGACAGGACTTCTTCGGCGTCCTGGACGATCTCATCGCGGCGGTGAAGGGCGAGGACCGCCTGGGGATCTCCAATTTCCTCCTGGGAAAGGTCACGGCGTGGGGGGACAACCTCCTCAAGTGCCGCACCGAATGCGGCGCCCTGGTGAATCGCTACGAGAACAGCGAGTCGCGGCTCAAGGAGAACAACCTGAACCTCACGGAGCTCCAGAGCAAGATCTCCGACGTGGACCTGGCGGAGGCGGCTACCCAGTTCCAGATGGCTCAGGCGGTCTACCAGGCCAGCCTCGCGGTGATCTCCAAGATCGTCCAGCCCACGCTGGTGGATTTCCTGCGATAGAGGCAAGCACGGTGAAAGGTGGTGTTTCCCCGTGAGGACCGTGGAAACCGCTCGTTTCGGCTCCCTTGAGATCCAGGAGGATGCGGTGATTCGGTTCCCCAAAGGGCTTCCGGCCTTCGAAGAGCATCGGGAATGGGTCTTCGTGGGGGAGGACGACAACCCCTTCAAATGGTTTCAGAGCTTGCTCGACGGCGAAGTGGCGTTGCCCGTGTGCTCTCCCCGGTTCGTAGACCCGAACTACCAGGTGCGGGTGTCCGCGGAGGGCCTCCCCCTCCCCGGTGGGGCGAAGGAAGAGGACTTCACCTTGGTGGTGGTCCTCACCATCCCTCCCAATGCCCCCTGGTCCATGACGGCGAACCTGCAGGCTCCCATCCTGGTGGATCACGTGAACCGGACGGGCATACAGGTGCTGCTTCCCGAGGAGGACTACGGGGTTCGACACCCCGTCTTCCCCCCCGACCCGGGTGCAGGTGGTCCCGTGTCGCTGCTGCGCCCCGGTCCGGGAGCTTCGTCGGGAAAACAGGGCGAGGCTCGGTGAGGAGCCGTTGCGTTCCCTCCCCTTGGGGAGGGGCTTCTATGGGCAAATCATGGATGCAGACAGGTGGTGTCGTCCTTTGAGACAGCTGGAAACAGCCCGCTTCGGAACCCTGGAGGTCGCCGAAGAGGATGTGGTTCATTTTCCCCTGGGGATCCCGGCCTTCGAGGATCATCGGGAATGGGTGTTCGTGGGGGAGGACGAAAGCCCCGTGAAGTGGCTCCAGAGCCTGGCGGACGGGGATGTGGCCCTGCCCGTGTGCCCCCCCGGTTTCGTCCGGGGGGACTACAACGCCCGCATCCCCGCGGAGGAGCTGGAGGTGCTGGAGTGCGCGGGCAAGGAGGACATGGCCCTCTTCCTGGTGCTGTCCATCCCTGCCTCCTCGCTTTGGGACATGACGGCGAACCTTCGGGCCCCCATCGTCCTGAACCACGTCAAGCGCCTGGGGACCCAGGTCATCGCGGCAAACGAGGACTACGGGGTGCGACACCCCGTCTTCCCGCCGGAGGCCCGCGCCCGGTTTGGGGGGACGGCGGCAGAGGAACCGGCCCCGGCAGAGCGATCCGGAATCCTTCATCCCGTGGTAGACGGCGAAGAGGAGGGGGCCTAGTGCTGGTCCTCTCGCGCAAGCCCGGAGAGTCCATCTCCATCGGTCCGGACATCGAGATCCACTGCGTGGAAATCCGAGGCGACGTGGTGCGCCTCGGCATCGTGGCCCCCAAGTCCGTGAAGATCTGGCGCAAGGAGCTGCTGGAGGCGGTGGAGCGAGAGAACGCCTCCGCGGCGAAGGGAGCGTTTCGAGGAGACCTGGGGGATCTGCTGGGCAAGCTGCCCGCAGACCTCAGAGGTGGGAAGCAATAACATCTGCCGAGGTCAGCCCCTAGGAAAGCTGTTTCAGCCTTGTCCTCTTGCACCCGGTCGTGGCAAAAACGCTTCTGTCTCGACCCTGCGGGGGGCACGGCAACCACGAAATCCACGAATGGAAAAGGAGGGCGCGAGGTGGAGCTTCCGGCCCAGTTGAAGAAGAACCTGGATATCCTCACCAAAGTGCAGCCCCGGTTGGCGTCGCGTCTTTCTGCGTACCTGAGGGAAAAAGGCCTGCCTCCAGAGCCGACCCTGAAGGAAACATCCCAGGGACGCTGGGTGGAAGGGCTTGGGGAAAAGCCCTTCTTCGAACCCCAAGGCACCCCCGGCCCGCTTCGGTCGACCAAGGGGGTCTTCCTCGTCTACGGGCTGGGATACCCACCCTATCTGATCCAGGTCCTGCGGAGCCTTCCCCCCTCCGCTCTGTCCGTGGTGGTGGTGGAGCCGTCGTGGGAACTTCTGCTGCACACCCTGGCGAAGTCGTCGGTCTACCAGGCCTTGCCCCGGGGGTGCCGCATCAGCTTTCTGGTGGACCAGGACCGGGCCCTGCTGGACGAGGCCTTTGCCCACAACGTGGTGCCCCTGGGCATCTTCCCCCTTGGGGACGCGGAGCTGGTGGTCCACCGGGGGCTGGACGAAACCCGCTCGGACCACCAGCTCTTCGATGCCATCAAAAAGGAAATCCTCTATCGCCTGACCATGCTGGGGAACTCCCCGGAGGACACCCTGCTGGGGGTGCGCCACGGAGCGCTCAACACCCCGCGCATCCTCGCCAATCCCACCCTGGAGAGCCTCAAGCCCCGCTTCGAGGGCAAGCCCTTCGTCTGCGTGGCTGCAGGTCCTTCTCTGGACAAGAACGTGGAACAGCTCGTGGGCATGGAGGACCGCTGCGTCATCGTGGCCTGCGACACGGTGCTCCTCCCACTGCTGCGTCGGGGAATTCGTCCCCACGTGGTGACCTCCATCGAAAGACCTTTCTTGAATTACGAAGTGTATGTCCCTCAGGTCCTGAAGGAATTTCCCCAGGAAGCCCGAGAAATCCTCTTGGTCTGCCAATCCGTCAGCCATCCCCTTATGGCGGGGCGTTGGCCGGGTCCGTGTATCGTGGTGGGCAAGGCGGAGAGCCCCACAGACCGGTGGTTGGTGGGCAAAATCCTGGGTGGAACCATCATGATCTCCGGGATGTCTGTTGCACACATGGCTTTCTCCTTTGCTTCGCTTATGCGGGCGTCCGCCATAGCCTTTATCGGGCTGGATTTGGCCTTTTCCAAAGAAGGGGATACCCATGCAAAGGGGATTTTGCCTCAGGCTTTGATGAATGACGAAAAAACCAGGGATCGTATTTGCGTTCCCGGTTCCCTTGGAGATGAGGTCGAGACAAACGTCATTTGGTTGAGTTTTTTGCAAATGTTTGAGAGGCTTCTTTCGGCACTTGGAACGAGGATCGCCGTCTCTGACTGCACGGAAGGTGGGGCCTACATCGAAGGCATGAAAATCGAGCCTTTTGACGATTACATCCGCAGGGAATGTTCTTGTCTCTCGAACGAGCCGATTTTTTTAATGGAAAATGATTCCCTGGAAGGATTTTTTCCTGCAGTGGACCGAATACAAGAGATCAGGGACCGAATTGGTCAGGAATTGGACGCCCTCAATAGAGTGGAGACCCTCCTGGAAAAGATCGAGGAGACGGTTTCGCGAGCCGCAGCTCCGGCCCTGACAGCCAAGCGAAGGCAAGAGCTGGGAGGAGCTGTTGCGGACCTGTTGGACGAGTGCCATCGTTCCAATCCGGTGGTTTCTTTCGTGGGGCAGAGTTATACCCATATGGCAGGAGCGTCCCTTGCGGAGCTGCGTTTCCTGGAAACCGTGGAACAGGTGGACCAGTGGGTGCAACTTCACCGCGAGATGGTGGAGGCCCATCGCGTGGGTGTAGCCTTTTTGCGCCAATGGCTGGAGTACCTGCGTCCCGTACTGGAATCCTCGGAAGAGGGGGCGTGGCCGGAAGCAACGGAAATACAGCCCCGTTTTTCCGCTTTTCTGGGGCAGGAGGTCACGGATCTCAGATCTCCCGAGGCTTGTTTCCTCTCCCGCTATCTTTGCGCCCATGACCTGGAGGAAGGCTGCTGGCCGCCACAGCTTCGTTGGGAAGCGGCTCGCTTCTTAGCCTGCCAAGGGCGCTCTTTCGAGGCTCGCCGCATCATGAAGCGGGCCTATGAATCCCTGGAAGGCCTGCCGGCTCCGAGGGAGTCCATCGCCGCGTTCTTCCTGGATTGGGCCCGTATGCTGGGCTCCCACGACCTCTGCGAGCTCCCTTTGTACGCGGAGGCGTTGGAAGTTCTGGAAAGCGTGGGGGAGTTTTCCGATTCCCCGGACCAAAGGGTGGAGCTGGAACGACTGCGTCGTCACCTCCTGGAAGAGCAACGGGATTTTCTGAAGCGCTTCCGCAAGGTGACCCCCTTTCAGGACCGGACTCTTCGTCTCCTGCTGCATCGCAATCGTGCGGAGGAGGCTCTGACGAAACGGAACCTTCCGGAAGCCCTGCGGTGGGTCCGCAGCATGCTGGATGAGGGACTCGAGTCCTACCCGGGTACCTGTGTGCCCATGGCCCACTGGCTTTTGCGCACTGCCCTGAACTGTCGCTTTGCCGCGGATCCAGTCATCGCCAAGGCCTCTCGCGAAGCGTTGGACGATCTTTGGAGCAGGCGCGGCCTGCTGGCGCAGAAGGGCTTTTCCTGGCCCCCGGAAATGCAGGCCTATCTTGAGGAGCAGGGGCTACAGGTCTTCACCCAGACCGCCGATACCCAACCGGTGGATCTTCAGGAAGGCGAGGTGGTTCCGGGAGATTGACCCAAGAAGTGTGCGCCCGTTTCCCAACCCCTTGACGGCACGGAAGCCGTCACGACGACCACAAGGAGGTCGATAGACATGAGAGTTTACCAGAACATTCCCGCCCTGTTCGCCTACAATTCCCTGAGCAGCACGAACACTGCCCTGCAGAAGTCCATCAACAAGCTCTCCACGGGGCTGCGCATCAACTCCGCCGCCGACGACGCCGCGGGGCTGGCCATCTCCGAGAAGATGCGGGCCCAGATCCGCGGGCTGGACCAGGCGGTGCGCAACAGCCAGGACGGCATCTCCATGATCCAGACCGCCGAAGGTGCCCTTAACGAGACCCACTCCATCCTGCAGCGCATGCGGGAGCTGGGGGTCCAGGCTGCCAACGACACCCTCACCAGCCAGGACCGCCGGTACATCCAGGACGAAGTGGAGCAGCTGAAGCAGGAAGTGGACCGCATCGCCTCCACCACCCAGTTCAACAAGAAGAAGCTGCTGGACGGCTCCGCCGCTGCCCTGTGGTCCTCCGACAAGCTCACCACCAAGGCGTTCATCCGGGGCGGCCTGCGCACCATCGACCAGTTCGGCCAGAAGAACGCCGCCGAGGGGAACTACAAGATCGGCATCATCGCCGACCCTGGGCAGGCGGAGATCCAGAAGACGGACATCTTCAAGATCAAGCACAAGAACGTGATCATGAACGTCACGACGGACCAGTCCCATGGGCTGCAGGACATCCGGGTGGACAACCTCCCCGCCGGGACCTACAACGTCACCGTCTCGGGAGCAGCTGCTGCCGCTGTCCTTACGGCGGCGCAGACCTACGGGACCACCGCTGCGCTGACGGTTGCTGCGGCAGCCGTGACGGCGATCGGTGGCGCCAGCGTCTACCTGGAAGTGGTGGGGGTGAACACCTCCACGAACCAGGTGACCTTCCGGGCGGTCTCCAACCTTTTGGAAGTGGACGGGGACGTGAACACCCTCACCAACGAGAACCTGGTGGTGGGTACTGCTGCGGCCACCACCCTCTCCGCCTTGGGCCTGGGCACCGGCAACACTTTGCTGTTGGGTTCCGCCGGGGCAGACGGTTCCGACGCCTACTCCCTGGGAGACAAGATCGTCCTCCGCTACGCGGGTCCTGCTGAAGGGACCGCCACGGTGAACGTGCTGATCTCCGGCACCACGAACCCCGAGTGGGAGGGGACCTGGGGCAACACGGCGGGACAGACCCTGGTGGACCGCAACTTCGGCCTGAACGCCACCGCCGTGCAGGGCAAGGACGTGCACTTCCGGGACTTCTACCTGAATACCGCTAACGGCACCCTCTACGAGTCCGATTTGGTGCTCACGTTCAACACGTCCTTTGCCGTTGCCACGGCGGAGGGGCTGGGGCATTTCGAGGCGGCCTATGTGGGGCAGGTGGCCAAGGGGGACGTGCAGCTTCGGGATCTGGACAAGTTCTGGGACGCCAACGGCCGCTTCCTCCTGGAGGACGCCCAGCAGATCGTCCTGACCCAGGGGGACGGCAACCAGGTGAAGGTCACCCTCAACTCCACCGACACCCTGCGGGATGTGGAGAACAAGTTCAACGACGCCATCGCCTTCGGTCTCGGCCAGGCGAAGTACCTGGCGGGGAATACCGACCGGTTCGTGGACTTCGTGGAGGACGCCACGGCCAACTCCCCCGAGTCCGTGGAGGGCACCTTCGTCATCCGCTCCGTCATCGCCGGCAAGGCGGGGACGCTGAACTTCGCGGGGGATGAGGACGTCATCAAGGCCCTCAGCCTGAATGTCATTCAGGACTCCACGGAGAGCCAGTATCGGGTCACGGTGCAGGACGCCCACAGCGGCAACACCATCGCCAGCAACGTGAAGGTGACGGGGAACATGCTCTACGGCGTGGTACACCCCAACGTGGACATGGAGTTCGACGCCATGGCCAATGTTGATGTTGCCTGGAGCGACAGCGCCAAGAGCTTCCGCCTCACCCGGGACACGAACAATTACGAGACCATCCTCCACTTGGCGGACAACACCACGGTCTTCCAGATCGGCGCGAACGAGAAGGAAGACATGGGGGCCAACATCGGCAACATGGGAGCCCGCGCCCTGGGAGTCCACTCCGTGCTGATGACGGACCGCGAGTCCGCCGCCCGGTCCATCACCATCATCGACAACGCCATCGACCGGGTGTCCACCCAGCGCAGCAGCCTGGGGGCCTACCAGAACCGGTTGGAGCACACCATCAACAACCTGACCGTGGCGGGTCAGAACCTCACCGCCGCCGAGAGCCGCATCCGGGATCTCGACATGGCGAAGGAAATGATGAACTTCACGCGGCTGAACATCCTCATGCAGGCGGGCAACTCCATGCTGGCCCAGGCGAACCAGCTGCCTCAGGCCGTCCTGAGCCTGCTGCGGTAAAGGTAGAAGGACCAGGCACTTCTTCGGGGGGCGGGGTTTCCCCGCCCCCCCTTTGAAGACCTCCGTGTGACGAGAAACCAGCGGGGAAGGTGAGGACCGATGCGCATGGATTTCCGCATGAACGCCAGCCCTCTCGCCTCCGCCTCTCCGTCCCAGGGAGCGGGTCCTGAACTCCTCCTACCCCAAACCAACCCGCTCTCCCCAGACGTGAGGCGGGATGCCCGGGGAAGCTCCACGAAACCCGAAGTATCCTACGGAGCGAAGGAACTGGACGAACTGTTCCAGAAGGCGGAGGAGATGTCCCGGATCTTCGGACGGGACATCAAGTTCCGCTACAAGAAGGAAGCGGATCTCTACCAGGTCGAGGTGATCGACCTGCAGGACCAGAAGGTGATCCGCAAGATCCCCCCGGACGAGATCGTGAGCCTCATTGAGAACATCAACGAGATGCTGGGGGCCCTGTTCGACAAGAAGTTCTAAGGTACGTGCCCTAAGTAGGACCCACGCACGGTGCGCCCGTTTCCCAACCCCTTGACGGCACGGAAGCCGTCACGACGACCACAAGGAGGTCGATAGGCATGAGAGTTTACCAGAACATCCCTGCCCTGTTCGCCTACAATTCCCTGAGCAGCACGAACAACGCCCTGCAGAAGTCCATCAACAAGCTCTCCACGGGGTTGCGCATCAACTCCGCCGCCGACGACGCTGCGGGGCTGGCCATCTCCGAGAAGATGCGGGCCCAGATCCGCGGGCTGGACCAGGCGGTTCGCAACAGCCAGGACGGCATCTCCATGATCCAGACTGCCGAGGGTGCCCTCAACGAGACTCACTCCATCCTGCAGCGCATGCGGGAGCTGGGGGTCCAGGCGGCCAACGACACCCTCACCAGCCAGGACCGCCGGTACATCCAGGACGAAGTGGAGCAGCTGAAGCAGGAAGTGGACCGCATCGCCTCCACCACCCAGTTCAACAAGAAGAAGCTGCTGGACGGCTCCGCCGCTGCCCTGTGGTCCTCCGACAAGCTCACCACCAAGGCGTTCATCCGGGGCGGCCTGCGCACGGTGGACCAGTTCGGCCAGAAGAACGCCGCCGAGGGGAACTACAAGATCGGCATCATCGCCGACCCGGGGCAGGCGGAGATCCAGAAGACGGACATCTTCAAGATCAAGCACAAAAACGTGATCATGGAAGTCACCAAGGACGAGGCCAACGGACTCCAGGACATCCGGGTGGACAACCTCCCTGCGGGGACCTACAACATCTCCGCGACGACGGCGGCGGCTGCTGGAGCGCTGGCTGCATCGCAACAGTACGGGACGACGGCTGTGCTGGCGTTGGCCGCTAGCGCAGCGGCGGGTATCGGTGGTGCCAGCATCTACCTGGAAGTGGTGGCGGTGAACACCTCCACGAACCAGGTGACCTTCCGGGGGGTCTCCAACCTCCTGGAAGTGGACGGAGATGTCAACACCCTCACCAACGAGAACCTGGTGGTGGGCACGGCCGCGATCACCTTCTCCTCCCTGGGGCTGGGTGTTGGCAACACCATCGCCATCGGTACTGCTGATGGTACCAATGGCGCGTCCCAGTATGCTCTGGGGGACAAGATCGTCGTTTCCTTTGTGGGGACGGCTGGTGCGGATGCGTCCGTGACCATCTCGGGCACCGTGAACCCCGATTGGGATGGGGCCTGGGGTGCCGCTACGGGACAGACCTTGGTGGATCGCACCTTCTCTCTCAATGCCGCTGGAGTTCACGGCAAGGACGTGCATTTCCGGGACTTCTACCTGAACACCGCCAACGGCACCCTCTACGAATCCGACCTGGTGCTCACCCTGGGTACCGCCTTCGGGGCCGCCGCGGCTCCTGGCCTGGGCCACTTCCAGGCGGCCTACGTGGGCCAGGTGGCCAAGGGAGACGTGCAGCTTCGGGATCTGGACAAGTTCTGGGACGCCAACGGCCGTTTCCTCCTGGAGGACGCCCAGCAGATCGTCCTGACCCAGGGGGACGGCAATCAGATCAAGGTCACCCTCAACTCCACCGACACCCTGCGGGATGTGGAGACCAAGTTCAACGACGCCATCGCCTTCGGCCTCGGCCAGGCGAAGTACCTGAGCGGCAACACGGACCGGTTCGTGGACTTCGTGGAGAACGCCACGACCAACTCCCCCGAATCCGTGGAGGGCACCTTCGTCATCCGCTCCGTCATCGCCGGCAAGGCGGGGACGCTGAACTTCGCGGGGGACGAGGACGTCATCAAGGCCCTCAGCCTGAACATCATCCAGAACTCCAGCGAGAGCCAGTACCGGGTCACGGTGCAGGACGCCCACAGCGGCAACACCATCGCCAGCAACGTGAAGGTGACGGGGAACATGCTCTACGGCGTGGTGCACCCCAACGTGGACATGGAGTTCGACGCCATGGCGAACGTGGCGGTGGCCTGGAGCGACAGCGCCAAGAGCTTCCGTCTCACCCGTGACACGAACAATTACGAGACCATCCTTCACTTGGCGGACAACACCACGGTCTTCCAGATCGGTGCCAACGAGAAGGAAGACATGGGGGCCAACATCGGCAACATGGGAGCCCGCGCCCTGGGAGTCCACTCCGTGCTGATGACGGACCGCGAGTCCGCCGCCCGGTCCATCACCATCATCGACAACGCCATCGACCGGGTGTCCACCCAGCGCAGCAGCCTGGGGGCCTACCAGAACCGGTTGGAGCACACCATCAACAACCTGACCGTGGCAGGCCAGAACCTCACCGCCGCCGAGAGCCGCATCCGGGACCTCGACATGGCGAAGGAAATGATGAACTTCACGCGGCTGAACATCCTCATGCAGGCGGGCAACTCCATGCTGGCCCAGGCGAACCAGCTGCCTCAGGCCGTCCTGAGCCTGCTGCGGTAAAGGTAGAAGGGACAGGCGCTTCTTCGGGGGGCGGGGTTTCCCCGCCCCCCCTTTGAAGACCTCCGTGTGACGAGAAACCAGCGGGGAAGGTGAGGACCGATGCGCATGGATTTCCGCATGAACGCCAGCCCTCTCGCCTCCGCCTCTCCGTCCCAGGGAGCGGGCCCTGAACTCCTCCTACCCCAAACCAACCCGCTCTCCCCAGACGTGAGGCGGGATGCCCGGGAAAGCTCCACGAAACCCGAAGTATCCTACGGAGCGAAGGAACTGGACGAGCTGTTCCAGAAGGCGGAGGAGATGTCCCGGATCTTCGGGCGGGACATCAAGTTCCGCTACAAGAAAGAAGCGGATCTGTACCAAGTCGAGGTCATCGACCTGCAGGATCAGAGGGTGATCCGCAAGATCCCCCCGGATGAGATCGTGAGCCTCATCGAGAACATCAACGAGATGCTGGGGGCCCTGTTCGACAAGAAGTTTTAGTTTTTGCTCAGCCCCTAGACCAGAGAGGGAGGTCTTCGTGCCTCCTCTCTCTGGTCTTATTTTGTCCGCAGAGAAAGGTATAATACCCGTTGCAGGGGGATGGAAAAGGATGAACAAAAATGCAAGCATTCTCATAACCGGAGGGACCGGTTCCTTCGGTAAAGCCTTTGTGAGGCACCTTCTGGCAGAAGATAGGCCGGAGCGGGTGATCATCTACTCTCGAGATGAATTCAAGCAGTTCGAAATGGCACAACGGTTCGACGCTCCCTGTATGCGCTACTTCCTCGGGGACGTCCGAGACCGGGAACGGTTGGCCCTGGCCATGAAGGGGGTGGACTACGTGGTCCACGCCGCCGCCCTCAAGCAGGTTCCCGCAGCGGAATACAACCCCATGGAGTGTATCAAGACCAACGTGGAGGGAGCGCATAACGTCATCGCCGCCGCTTTGGAGAACGATGTGCAGGGGGTGGTGGCCCTTTCCACCGACAAGGCGGCCAATCCCATCAATCTCTACGGGGCCACGAAGCTCTGCTCCGATAAGCTTTTCACTGCGGCAAACAACCTGGTGGGAAAGGGGCGTACCCGCTTTGCCGCCGTTCGGTACGGCAATGTGCTGGGGTCCCGGGGCTCCGTGGTGCCGTTCTTCCAGCGGCTTTTGTCCCAAGGGGCAGAGGAACTGCCCATCACCCATCGGGCCATGACCCGCTTTTGGATTACCCTGCAGCAGGGGGTGGAGTTCGTCGAGAAGGCTTTCATGCGGATGCAGGGAGGGGAGCTGTTCATCCCCAAGATCCCCAGTGCCCTGGTGGTGGACATTGCCGAGGCTCTTGCGCCCGGGATGCCCCTGCGGGACATCGGCATCCGACCCGGAGAGAAGCTTCACGAGATCATGTGCCCCAAGGACGATGCCCACAATACCCTGGAGTTTGCGGATCACTATGTGATCCGCCCCACTGTGCCCTTCCGAGGGGACCTGGATTTTGCGCGCAACCCCCTTGGAGAAGAGGGCCGACCGGTGCCGGAGGGTTTCGAGTACAACTCCGCCAACAACCCCTGCATCCTTTGCGTGGAGGAGATTCGTGCCTTGATCCGAAGGCACTGCGAGGAGGAAACATGTCCGTCGTCGCACTGATCCCTGCTCGAGGAGGCAGCAGGAGAATTCCTCGCAAGAATGTCCGTACCTTTGCGGGGCTCCCCATGATCGGTTACCCCATCCGAGCGGCGATGGAGAGCGGGGTTTTCGATCACATCGTGGTCTCCACGGAGGATGAGGACATCGCTCGGATCGCGGAAGCCTGTGGGGCGGAGGTCCCCTTCCGCCGCCCCACAGAGTTGGCGGGGGATTTTTCCACCACGGAGGATGTGATCCGTCATTACCTGCGATGGGAAGCGCGTTTCACCCCCCGCATGCTTTGCTGTATCTACCCGGCAACTCCTTTTCTGACTCCGGCGACCCTGGTTCGCGGGAAGACCCTTCTGGAGGAGCATCCCGATGCGAGGTCTGTGGTGACTGTGACTCCCTATCCCCATCCGGTGCAACGAGCTCTTGTGCTGGAGGAGAAGGGAATGCTGCGATGGCTTTTCCCGGAGCATAGCCTGCGGCGGACTCAGGATGAGCATCTGGTATACCACGATGCGGGACAGGCCTACTGGATGCGTGTGTCTTCTTCATCTGACGGGGCGGAGGAACCGCTTCTCTTTCGAGCTGCCCTCCCTCTGCCTCTTGGGGTCTATGAAACGGTGGATCTGGATACACCGGAAGACTGGGCTTTTGCAGAGGAGCTGTATTGCTTGAGGAATCGTTTTTCTGGTCTGGAATCCTAGTTGCCCAGCACTTTTCTAGAGAGGGATGTGAAACGGATGGCAGCGTACCGTACGGAACAGGAAAAGTTTTGGGCTGAGACCTTCGGTGATGGTTATGTGGATCGCAACTGTGACCCCCTCCACTTGGCCCGGTTGCTTCCTTTTTGGGCCCAAGTCCTGAGGGGGACGGGGCCGTTGGGATCCGTCCTGGAGCTGGGAGCGAACATCGGGCTGAATCTGCGGGCTTTGGATGCTCTTGTGCCAGGCATGGACCTCCATGGAGTGGAGATCAATGGGCGGGCTGCGGAACTGTTGAAAGAGTGGGGACGGGCAGAGGTTCATGCCCTTTCGATTCTCGATTTTCGCCCTCAGCGGACATGGGATTTGGTGTTCACGAGAGGAGTTCTGATCCACCTGAACCCTCAGGTGCTGGGGGGGGTTTACGATCTGATGGCCTCCGCATCGGCGAAGTATGTCCTCATGGCGGAGTACTACAACCCCTGTCCGGTGGAGATTCCCTACCGAGGACAGGAGGGGTTTCTCTTTAAACGGGATTTTGCGGGAGAGTTTTTGGAGGTCCACCAAGAGTATCGATTGGTTGATTATGGATTTGTCTATCATCGCGATGTTCTTTTCCCACAGGATGACATCAATTGGTTCTTGATGGAAAGAAAGGAGAGGTAAAACAATGAAGTATTGCAAGCGTTGTGTCATGCCGGACACGCGCCCGGACTTGTCCCTGGATGAGGAAGGGGTGTGTAGCGCCTGCCGTAGCTACGAGAGGCGCACGGAAGTGGACTGGGATGCCCGGAGGAAAGAACTGGAGGAGCTGTTGGAGCGTTATCGTTCCCGCAACGGTACGTCCTGGGATTGCATCGTCCCCGTAAGCGGCGGGAAGGACAGCACCTACCAGGTGGTGCGGATGCTTCAGATGGGACTCAATCCTCTCTGTGTCACCGCCACGACCTGTGATCTCTCAGACATAGGGCGACGGAACATTGAGAACCTGAAGAACCTTGGGGTGGATTATGTGGAATTCACTACCAACAGGGAAATCCGCCGTCGCCTAAATCGCATCGGGCTCTTACGGGTGGGGGATATTTCCTGGCCGGAACATGCCTCGATTTTCACCATCCCCGTAAGGGCGGCGGTCCAGTTTGGTGTCCCCCTCATCGTCTGGGGAGAGAACTCGCAAAACGAGTATGGAGGTCCCGCCGCAGCATCGGAAAACAACGTGCTCACTCGGAAATGGCTGGAGCGCTTTGGCGGACTGCTGGGGCTTACGATTTCCGATCTGATCGGCACGGAGGGGCTGGAGGCCAAACACCTGATTCCCTATACCTACCCGAGCGACGAAGAAATGGCCCGTGTCGGGGTGACGGGTATTTTTCTGGGGCATTACATCCCTTGGGACGGATACTCCAATGCCCTCATCTCTCAGGCCCACGGTTTGACGACGTATCCCAGCGCTATCGAAGGATCTTGTGTGAACTATGAGAACCTGGACAACTATCAGACTGGAGTCCACGATTATTTTAAATTCCTGAAGTTTGGGTTCGGGCGAACTTCTGATCTAACTTCTCTGCACGTTCGAAGAGGACGCATGACCCGAGAAGATGCCTGCGCCATCGTGCGACGCCTGGACGGAAAATTTCCCTGGAGTTATCTTGGTAAACCCTTGGAGGCCATTCTTGATCCTCTGGAACTGACGGTGGGCGATTTTATAGAACTATGTGATCGTTACACAAATAAGGAGCTCTTTGTCCTGGATTCAAAGGGAGATCTGAAGAAAGATAGAAGGGGAAACCTCATCAAGAAATATGACGCGGAGGATGCTTGTCGCTGATGGAGTGACGGGACTGCTGGAATGAAGCATCACCGGAATCCATGCTGCCGGTCCTTTCGTTTGAGGGCAGGGGAGGTGTGTGCGGGGTGTGTCTGAAGGAATGGGAAGGTATTCGCGAAGGAGCCCCCTGCTTCATCGTCGCCGAGGTGGGGGCGAACCACAACCGGTCCCTGAATCTGGCGAAGGAGCTGGTGGACGCGGCGGCGGAGGCCAAGGCCGACGCGGTGAAGTTCCAGATCTACAGCGCCGAGACGCTCTATTCCCGAAAGACCCCGAAGCATTCGAACTATGCCAAGGATCTCTTCGAGCTGATCCGGGAGATCGAAACCCCTCGGGAGTGGCTGCCGGAGCTTTCGGCCTACGCGGCGTCGAAGGGGCTGGTCTTCTTCGCCACCCCCTTCGATCGGCAGGCGGTGGACGAGCTGGACCAGGTGAGCGATCTGTTCAAGATCGCCTCCTTTGAGCTGGTGGACCTGCCTCTGATCCGGTATTGCGCCTCCAAGGGCAAGCCCCTGATCCTCTCCACGGGGCTGGCGAACCTGGAGGAGATCGAGGATGCCTACCTGGCCTGTCGGGAAGCGGGGAACGAGCAGGTGGCCTTTCTCCAGTGCGCCTCCCTGTACCCTGCCCCGGCGTCCATCATGAACCTCCGAGCCATGGAGACCCTGCGGCGGGCCTTCGGGGTGCCCGTGGGGTTGTCGGACCACACCCGGGGCATCCACGTCTCCGTGGCCGCCGCTGCCCTGGGGGCGCGGATTCTGGAGAAGCACTTCACCCTGGACCGGACCCTGGAGGGGCCGGACCACCCCTTCGCCATCGAGCCTCAGGAGCTGGCGGAGCTGGTGCGACAGGTCCGGGAGGTGGAGGCCGCTTTGGGGGACGGGCGCAAGCTGGGCCCCGCCCCGGAGGAGCGGGAATACTACGAGAAGGCGCGCCGAAGCCTTCACGCCGCGGTCCCCATCCCCCGGGGAACCGTCATCGCCGAGGACATGCTGGTGTCCAAACGGCCGGGCTACGGCATCCGTCCCAAACACCTTCCCCTGGTGGTAGGCCGCACGGCGAAGCAGGACATGGAGGCGGATCAGTGGATCACCTGGGTGGACTTGCAATGAGGAAATTTGTTCTTGCTCTGAATAATAAGATTGGATATGAGTGCGCAAGAGTTATTCTAAATAAAGGTTATTGCCCAGACGCTGTCATATTGCATCCGCGCAACAAGGGTAATTATGTAGATGAGATTTTGAGTATTTTGCCAAATCATGTAAAAATCTGGTTTTGGAGCCATCCGGGTTCGAATGCTTTTTACGAAGAACTATCAGGTGTGAAATGCGAGGTTTTGTTGTCTGTAAATTTTGGATATTTGTTTTCGGGTGAATTTTTATCAAAGTTTGCTTTCCCCTTGAATTTGCACACAAGCCTGTTGCCCTATAACCGCGGGGCAAACCCTAATGTTTGGAGTATTTACGAGGGAACACCGGCAGGGGTAACACTCCATAGAATGACTGAGTCCATTGATGATGGAGAAATTTATTCTCAGATCGACGTGCCTGTAGACCAATGTGATACGGGAAAATCCTTGTATGAAAAGCTCGGAAATGCCTGCAAGATTCTGATCGACGGCGAGATGGAAAACATCCTTTTGGGAAAACTAAAGCCTTTGGTGTCGATGGATAACTCCTTGGGGACATACCATTCGAGGGAAGATTTTCGAAATATGCTTGAAATAGATACAAAGAAAACAGTTGTGGTGGGCGATTTTATTAAGAAACTACGTGCCTTTACTTTTCCGCCATATAAGAATCTGTATTTTCAAGAGAACGGACGCCGGTATTACGTCGAAGTTGTGATATCAGAAGAACCTAAAGAGTGAATGATTTGAAGGGTTTGTGTGGTGTTTTGTTTTTCTGCGAAGGAGGGCCACGGGTTGGGGGGGGGCACCTTTCCCGCTGTGCCGCCCTTGCGGCGGGGTTTGCCCGTCGGGGGATCCCCTGTCGGTTTCGGGTCAATCGGGAGGCCCCGGAGGAGTTCGGCGCCCCGCCTGATACGGTCCAGCGGGTGGAGGACCCGCTGGACCAGTCTGTCTGGCCTGCCTACCCTCCGGGCACCCTGGGGGTGGTGGACAGCTATCGCGTCGATCCTGGTTGGCTCGAAGGGGCGGAGCGGCGGCTGTCCTTCCTGGTGGTGGACGATTCCCGAGCCTTCCCGGTGGAGCGGCATGTCTGGGGGGTGTTGAACTACAACCTCCATGCCTCCGTCCTGGGCTATGAGGAAACGGGAGGCGCACGGCTCCTGGGGCCCCGATATGCCCTCTTGCGTTCCTCCTTCTGGGACCAGGAGAGCTTCTCGGGACAAGGGGTCCTCCTGGTGGCGGGGGCTGCGGACCCCCTGGGGATCACCCCTTCGATCCTGTCCTGGTGGAAGCCCTCCTGGCCCCGGCTTCTGGCGGTGGCGGGACCCCTATGGGCGGCGGAACTGCGGAGCCGGTGCCATGCCCAGATTCTCGGGAGGGAGAATCTTGAAGTGGTGGATTCTCCGCCGGATCTGCCGGAGCGCATGGCCCGGGCGGGGCGGGTGCTCTGCACCTCCAGCGTCACCTGCTATGAGGCCCTGGCGTTGCGCAAGCCCCTGGGGGTCTTCCAGGTGGCGGACAACCAGCTGCCCATCGGCGAGGCCGTGCAGGCCCAGGGGCTGGGAACGAACCTGGGTCCCTGGGGCACCTGGGGACCGGAGGAGCTGGAGGGATGGCTGCGTTCCGATCTTCCCCCTCCCCCCGCCGTGGTGAACCCCCGAGGGGCTCTGGCGGCGGCGGCGGAGCTGGTGAAGGTTCTGTAATGAGTTGCCAGGGGGAGGCTAAGGAGGGGATTCTATGAAACTACTTGGCTGTTCGCTGAAGAACTTTAAGGGCATCCGAGAAAAGACCATCTCGTTTCGGGGTGATCCCCAAGGGGATCCTCGTCCGCTGACTGCTTTTCTAGGGGAGAACGGAACAGGTAAAACCACGGTCCTGCAGGCCATAGCGCTGGTCCTTTCTCTAGCTACCCGTAAGGGAAGGATCCTGCGCGTGGAGGATTTCCCATGGCATGGTTTTTTGCCTGAGCGCTTATCGAGCCTCGGCCCTACGGAAGTGGAGTTGGATGTGGCCTTTGGCGAAGACGAGGTGCGGGCGGTTCGGGAGTTGTACGAACTGACCAGGGGACGTCCGGGACTCACGAGGGAAGAGATCCCCGGTTCCCATGAGGAGGTTCGCTTGGTATTCCGGGAGGGCAAGCTGGAGTCTCCCCAGGGGCCGGATGGGCTGGCGCAGTTTTTGGGACGATATTATATTCAAGTCATGCAGAAGCAAGATCCGGAGCTTCGTAACTTCTACCGGCGCGTAGGGGGGGTTTTCTGGTTCGACCAGTTCCGAAACCTGGTGACTCGTTCCGGGGGAGAGTGGGGAGCTGCAGAACCCGGAGGTTGGTCTGCGGGAGTGGAACGCCTTCGTGAGTACTTGGTGGTCTGGTGGAGTTATCACGTTTCGTCGTTTCCCCATGGAGTAGATTACATTCCTGATCTGGAAAAGGCGTTTCAGAACGTCTTCCCAGATGTGGAGTTTGCAGGAGTTCAGCCTAGAAATGTGGATAGCGGCGGGGGCATCAAGGATTCCTTGTTTTTGCTTCGAAAAAAGCAGCGGGTGTACGACATCGCTGAGATGTCCTCTGGGGAGCAAGGTGTGTTCCCGATTCTTTATGAATTCGTTCGACTGCGCATCGCCAAATCCATCGTTCTCGTGGATGAGTTGGAGATGCATCTGCATCCCTTCCAACAACAGGTTCTTCTTGCTGCCCTGTCTCGTCTAGGCGAGGATTGCCAGTTCGTCCTGACCACCCATTCGCCCTATCTGGAAGAAGTGATCCCCGATTCCTGCGAGGTGCGTTTTGGGGGGGAGAGTTGAGAATGCAAAGGACTATCCTTTATGTAGAGGGAACGCTGGATGCGGAACTTCTGTTTTTGTTGTTTGATGGGACCCCTCTCGTCTTGAGCGCAGGATCTAAAAATGCGTTGGCCCCTGTCGTCTTTCGAGAGAGAGAAAAAACGAACTTGCAACATCGAGTCTTTTACCTGCGTGACCGGGATTTTGACTACGATCCCCCAGCGGATTTTCCCGACATCCCCCAGGAAGATCGCAAGGATAACAGCGGTCGTGTGTTGGGTTGGCGCTGGTGTCGCCACGAGATGGAAAATTATTTGTTGGACCCGGTTTTGGCCTGTGCCTCATTGGGAATGGATGCACCAACCTACGAAAGATTCCTGCTCTCTTCGGCGGAGCGGATCCTTTACTACGAAGCTTCCCGATGGGCGCTTGGGAAAGCCCGACGCTCTCTGCCGCCGTCCTATGAGTTTCGGACCAGACCGGATTCGATTCCCCCGCGAGTGGAGTTTTATCTCCCAGAAGACCTCTCTGAGGAGATGCAGCGCGGTTGGATGATCGAGCAGACGAACACGTTTTCCGGCAGGATCTTTGAAGCTCTGGACGTGACCCGGATCGAAGAAGACAGGAAGTGCTACCAGAAGCGGTTGAAGAAAGAGGGATTGAATGGGACGTCCGGAATCCTGCTCTGGTTTTCGGGAAAGGATCTGCTGAAAGCCATGACGCAGGAACAGTCCTGCGCAAGGGCATGGGCGGGAAGCCCGAAATGTCTGCGGAGATGTCTCTTGGAGGAAGCGCGGAAACGAAAAGATATCCTGAAAGATCTTTTCCCCGAGTGGGAAGCCCTATCGCGCTGTTTATCCTCCGAAGGAGGAGATAGAGCGTGAACAACTTCATTCCCTACGGGCATCAGTGGATCAGCGAAGAGGAGATCAGAGCGGTGACGCAGGTCCTCAGGGGGGACTGGCTCACCCAGGGACCTGCGGTGGAGGCCTTCGAGGCGGCGGTAGCCCTGGCTGCGGGGGCGCGACATGCCGTGGCCTTTTCCAGCGGCACGGCGGCCCTGCACGGGGCTTACTTCGCCGCCGGGGTGGGGCCTGGGGACGAGGTGCTGACCTCGCCCCTCACCTTCGTGGCCACCGCCAACGCGGCCCTCTACCTGGGGGGAGAGGCCCGGTTCGCGGACATCGATCCGGCCACGGGGTGTCTGGATCCCCGGAAGGTTCGAGAGGCCCTTTCGCCTCGGACACGAGTGATCGCCCCGGTGAGCTATGCGGGCTACCCCGCCCCGATGGGGGAGTTCCTGTCCCTGGCCCGAGAGGTGGGGGCTCTGGTGGTGGAGGATGCCAGCCATGCCCTGGGGGGAACCCGGGACGGGCGCCCCGTGGGGGCGGAGGCGGACCTGACGGTCTTCAGCTTCCACCCGGTGAAGCACGTCACCACCGGGGAGGGCGGCATGGTGACCACGGATCGGGACGACCTGGCAGCCCGGCTTCGGCGCTTCCGTTCCCACGGCATCGAAAAGGCTCCGGAAGCGTTGGAGGGCCCCTGCGAAGGTCCCTGGTACTACGAGATGCAGGACCTGGGGTACAACTACCGACTCACGGACCTCCAGTGCGCCCTGGGGCTGGGCCAGATGGGGCGTCTTGAGGGATTCGTGGCCCGGCGTCGGGAACTGGCGGCCCGGTACGACGAGGCTTTCGGCTCCGTACCGGGGGTGCAGCTGCCCCCCCGCCACCCCGGGCATGCCTACCACCTCTACCCCCTTCGGGTGGAGCCCGCCTGGAGACGAGCCCTCTTCGAGGGGCTGCGTCGCCGGGAGCTGGGGGTGCAGGTGCACTACATTCCCGTGCCCGCTCACCCCTTCTACCGGAAGCGCTATGGACTCGCCCTCGGGAGTTTCCCTCAAGCGGAGCGGTTCTACGCTTCGGAGATCTCCATTCCCCTGTACCCCGCCCTTTCGGACCCGCAACAGGACGACGTGATCCGCCGGATTCAGGAGGGGTTGAGGGAAGCCCAGGCTGACAGAAAGAGAATGTGGCTGAAGACGGGGGGATAAATCGATGTACTTTTTCTATTTTGATGAATCAGGATCAAGGGATCCTTCTGTTGGGACTCGGGAAAACCCCAAGGATCACATTTACGTGTTATGCGCCGTGGGCATGTTTGAGGCGCAATGGGTTAAATTTGATAAAACCATCTCGAGTTTGAAGATTGCATTGGGCAGGAAGTGCAAGCAGCCGCAGCAAAAAGATTTCCAGCTCGCAGAATGTGAAGTGAAGTCAAATTGGATCCGAAGTCCCAAAGCCAGGCTTGAAAGTAGCCCATTCCTCTGTGCATTGCACGACGAAGACAGAGAAAGGCTGGTAGGGTGTTACTATGAACAAATAAAGAGGTGTAACTTGGTTTTGTTTGCTAGTGTTATAGATAAAAGATACCTATGGGACTATATGACTCACGAGTTACTGCACAAGAAGGCTTATGAATTTTTGTTAGAACGCATAGAACAGTTCATGAAGGAATATCATTCAAAGCACAACGCTCTGATCGTTATGGATGACACGAGTAAGGAGTTGAATCGAGCAGTGGCAATGAAACATGCTTATTTTCTCCATAAAGGCAACGAAAATCTTGAGTTTAGACATATTGTTGAATATCCCTTTTTTACAAGAAGCGAATTATCCAATGGCGTGCAACTCGCAGATTTGTTGGCGTATAATATTTACCGAGCCTTTCGTCAGGAGGATTTCGCCTATCCCTATTTTTCGGAGATGCTACCCTACATTTACCGACGCCGTGGCGCTGATTTTTTGGATGGGTTGAAAGTTTGGCCAGAAGGATCTCCCCTTGTGGGGGAAGCTCGGGCCTGGGGAAGAATTTCAAACCACTAAAAAGCCCCCCCGTACGGGAGGGCCCGTGATGTCGGGCTGGGGTGTCCATATCGAGCTCACAAGGAGCACCCGACGCCTTCATTATCGGTGCGATAGCTCTCTCGGTCAAGGGAGTCTCGGATAGATTGCAGAAAAGGATGGAGTCGCACGGATGCTTCCCGCGTTGCTCGGGAGAATGAAGGAGGATGATTCATGCGGCGCGTTCCCTGGTGGCTCTGGGGGCTGGTTTTCGTCCTGGCCTTCGGAGGGTGCGGACGAGGATGTCTGTGGGGGCCCGGGATGATGATGGCTCCGGGGATGGGGCGTTCCTTCGGGCGCTTCGGGCCTCTGCCCGCCATGGTGGCCCTGGGGGTGGGGGCGGTGGTCCTGGGGGTGGGGCTCTGGTGGCTCCTGGAGCGGACCTTCTGGCACAAGTACTTCCCTACCCAGACGCCTCCGCCTCCCATGAAGACCCCGTCCGGGGCCGTTCCCCCGCCCCCGCCGCCCAAGGCGGTTTCCCCGACGGCGGAGGGGGGAGAAGAAAAGCCTGGCCCGGAGGGACCCGACTAGGTCAGCTCGTGGTACCCTGCCACGTCGATGGAGTGTTCCGCCGCCAGGCGTTCCACGTCCCCCCGGCGGTCGCAGGGGTAGCGGCAGGCCAGTCCGCAGCTGGAGGAGAGTTTGCGGGGGACCGGGACGATGCGTACCGCCAGCCCCTCCTTGCGGCAGGTCTTCTCGAAGAGCAGGGCCATGTGGGTGGTCTCGAAGGTGGCAAGGCATTCCATGGGAAGCAGGACCTCCTTGTGGGTGGATGAGGGGCTCCGGCAGAAACGAGAGGAGAGGGTGGGCTCCCGATCCGCAATTATACCTGTGGACGCGGGGATGGGAGAACGTTAGAATGGCACGGCGTAAGGAACCAAACCCAAAGGAGGTTTTCGTGATTATGTCCAAGTCCCGTCGTGTGGTC
Source organism: Aminomonas paucivorans DSM 12260 (assembly GCF_000165795.1). NCBI lineage: Bacteria > Thermotogati > Synergistota > Synergistia > Synergistales > Synergistaceae > Aminomonas > Aminomonas paucivorans. The sequence goes on from NZ_CM001022.1 coordinate 1,183,009, forward strand.
GGTGCGCTGCTTGCTTCCGTGTTTCTCCTGGTGTCCCTGGCCGGGGTCGCCCTCGCGAACGAGAAGGTAGCGGTCATCAACCCTCAGCAGGTCATGTTCCAGCACCCGAAGTTCGAGCAGACCCAGAAGCAGATCAAGGCCGTGATGGACAAGAAGCAAAACGAGGCCAAGGCGGCCATCGACAAGGAAAAGGACAACAACAAGAAGGCCCAGATCTTCCAGGCGAAGCGGCAGGAAGCGGCGGTGGAGGAGAAGAAGCTCATGGATCCCCTCTTCAAGGACATCGACATGGCCATCCGCTCGGTCTGCAAGGCCAAGGCGGTCACCGTGGTGGTGGACAAGAACGCGGTGTTCTTCGGCGGTCTGGACATCACCGACGACGTGGTGCAGGAGCTGAAGAAGAAGAACGCGGGCAATTAGCCCGGGTTTCCCGGTTTCCCCGGTGGGAGAAGAAAAGGGAGAGGGCCGCGGGTTCCGCGGCCCTCTCCCTTTTCTTTGGGTGTCGTGCTTGGGGTTTTAAGGGCTACTTCTTCTTTCCCCCCAGGTATGCGGCCTCGATCTCCGGGTTGTGGAGGAGTTCCTGGGAGGGTCCCTCCATGAGGAGGTGCCCCGTCTGGATGACGTAGGCCCGGTGGGAGAGCATGAGGGCCTGCTTGGCGTTCTGCTCCACGATGAGGATGGTGAGGCCCATCTCCTGGTTCACCCGTTTGAGTTCCTTGAAGATCTCCTTGATGATGATGGGCGCCAGGCCCAGGGAGGGTTCGTCCAGCAGCAGCACCCGGGGGCGAGCCATGAGGGCCCGGCCGATGGCCAGCATCTGCTGCTCCCCCCCCGAGAGGGTCCCGGCGTACTGGTCCTTCCGCTCCTCCAGGCGCGGGAAGAGGTCGTAGACCTTCCGCAGGTCTCCCTGGATGTCCGTCTCCGACTTCTGGGGGAACGCCCCCATGCGGAGGTTCTCGTACGTCGTCAGGGGGGCGAAGACCTTTCGTCCCTCCGGGGAGATGGATACCCCCGCATTGACCACCTGGAAGCTCTTGGTGGGAAGGGGACGCCCCTCCAGGAACACCTCGCCCCCCGCCCGGGGGACGCTGCCCATCACCGCGTTCATCAGGGTGGACTTTCCCGCTCCGTTGGCCCCGATGACCGCCACGATCTCTCCGGCGTACACGTCCAGGTCCAGTCCCTGCAGGGCCTTGATGGCCCCGTAGTTCACCACCAGGTTCCGCACCGAAAGGAGGGGGGTTCTTTCCTGCGACATGGGTCTAGTCCTCCTCTCCCAGGTAGGCCTTGAGGACCTCCGGGTGGCTCTGGATGTCCTCCGGGCCCCCCTCGGCGATCAGGGCGCCGAAGTTCATGCAGACGATGTGGGGGCAGATGGCCATCACCAGCTCCATGTGGTGTTCGATCACCAGGATGGTGAGCTTGAAGTCCCGGTGGATCCCCAGGATCAGGTCGTTGAGCTGTTCCACTTCCTCCGGGTTCATCCCCGCGGCGGGTTCGTCCAGAAGGAGCAGCTCCGGCTGGAGGGACAGGGCCCGGGCGATCTCCAGACGCCGCTGGAGGCCGTAGGGCAGGGTGCCCGCCGCCTGTTCGGCCCGGTCCGCCAGGCCCACCCGCTCCAGGAGTTCCATGCTATGGGTCCGGTTGGCCTTCTCCCGGCTCCCCCAGCGCCCCAGGTGGGTGCAGGCCTCGAAGAAGCCGTAGGGGTGGTGCTGCTGGCAGGCGGTCATGACGTTGTCCAGCACCGAGGAGGTGGGGAAGAGGCGCAGGTTCTGGAAGGTGCGGGCGATGCCCTTGCGGATCACCTCGTAGGTCTTCAGGGGGGTGATGTCCTCCCCCTTGAAGTGCACCTTTCCGTCGGAGACGTCGTAGACCCCCGTGATGAGGTTGAAGATGGTGGTCTTTCCCGCCCCGTTGGGGCCGATGAGCCCCGCCAGTTCCCCCTCCTGGAGGGAGAAGGTCATGTCCCGCACGGCCTGCACGCCCCCGAAGGCTTTCCCCACTCCGGTCAGTTCCAGCACCGCAGCCATGCGCTCACCTCCCCTCTCCTGCAGTGGTTTGTTCCGTGGACTGTTTCTTGCGCCCTCCGAAGATGTGGGCGAAGAACTTGCGGTTCAGCTCGTACTGCCCCATGAGTCCCTCAGGGCGGACCACCATGATGACCACCAGCACGAGGCCGTAGATCAGCATGCGGTACTGGGAGATGGGACGGAACAGCTCCGTCACCAGGGTGATGATCACCGTGCCCAGAAGGCATCCGCTCATGGAGCCCAGGCCTCCGAACACCACCACCGCCGTCAGCTCCGTGGACTTGTTCATGTCGAACATCACGGGCTGGATGAAGGACATGAACCCCGCCAGCAGGCCCCCCGCCACGCCGCAGTAGAAGGCGGAGATGGCCAGGGAGAAGACCCGGTAGTTGGCGGTGTGGAAGCCCAGGAGGGACGCGGCCAGGTAGTCGTCCCGGCAGGCCTTGAAGGCCCGGCCGAAGTTGCCGTTGATGAGCAGGAACATGGCGGCGGACATAACCACCAGGCAGCCCACCGCTACGGGCAGGGTGGTGAAGGCGTCGATGCCCGGATAGCCTCGGGCGCCCCGGGTGACGGACTGCCAGTTTTCGATGATGAGCCGGATGGCTTCCCCCAGGCCGATGGAGGCGATGGCGTAGTAGTCCCCCATGAGTTTCAGGGTGGGGATGCCGATGAGGTAGGCCAGCACCATGGCCACGATGCCCGCCAGGATCAGGGCGGCGAACCAGGGCAGACCGTACTCCACCGTGAGGATGGCCACCGTGTAGGCTCCCAGGGCCATGTACCCCGCGTGTCCGAGGCTGAAGATCCCCGTGAAGCCCGTGAGGAGGGAGATCCCCAGGGCGGCGATGCAGTTGATGCACAGCAGGATGACGATGCCTTCTCCGTAACCTCCCATGTCAGGGCACCTACACTTTCTCGCCCACGGACTTGCCGAAGAGTCCCGTGGGGCTGATCAGGAGGGTGACGATGAGGAGGGCGAAGACCACCAGGTCCCGGAACTGGCTGGAGATGAACCCGGCGGTGAGCATCTCCGCCAGGCCCAGGATGATGCTTCCCACCACCGCCCCGGGAAGGGAACCCAGGCCCCCGATCACCGCCGCCACGAAGGCTTTGATGGTGATCATCCCCAGCTGGGGGTACAGGGTATAGCGCACGGAGAGAAAGATGCCCCCCACCGCTGCCAGAAGCCCCGCCACGAAGAAGACGATGGAGATGAGGAGGTTCACGTTCACCCCCATGAGCCCGGCGGTGCGGAGGTTGTAGGACGCCGCCCGGATGGCCAGGCCCCACTTGGTCTTCACCAGGAAGAGCTGGAGCCCCACCAGGCAGACCACCGAGGTGACCAGGGAGAGGAGGTCGAAGGCGCTGGTGGTGGCCAGGCCGAAGAGGCTCACCGGGTCCGTGGGGATCACCGGAGGCAGGGCGCGGAAGCGGCCCCCCACGGTGACCACGAAGAGGTTCTCGATGACGATGCTCATGCCCATGGAAGCGATGAGGAGGTACAGGGTGACGTTGGTGCGTTCCCGGATGGGTTTGTAGGCCAGGCGCTCCGTCAGGATGGCGGAGACCCCCCCGGCCAGGAGGGAGAGGACGGCGGCCACCCAGATGTTGGTGCCCATGGCCTTGAGGGCGTAGTAGCAGGCGTATCCGCCGATGACCAGGAAGCCCCCGTGGGCGAAGTTGGAGAACAGAAGGATGGAATAGACCAGAGAGTATCCCACGGCGATGAGGGCGTAGACGGAACCGAGGGAGAGACCGTTGATGACCTGCTGGATTATCGTGTCCATCCAGGCCACCTCACTTTGTGGTTGAAGCGCGTTTCGGGCACCGAAGACCACCTCCGAATCGGACTATGCGCTCTGCCGTGGAGACAGGCACAAAGGAAATTGTACCAGAAGGGAAGTTTATTTTGCACGGCGAAAACCGGGGGGAAGCGAAGCAGGGAAACGAAGGCGAAGACTCTCCATATTCGAAAAAATCAAGGCATATGCCCGATGCAGCAGGGATTAACGGGGGCGTTGCCCCGGGGGATCCGGGGAACACCGGGTTGATTCCAGGAATTGCCATGCAAATTCGCAAAACGGCAAGGAACGCACCCTATTGCATCACCGGTTTCCTTTGAGGCCGCAGCCGTGGTCTTTGCTACAATCGGGACGAAAGGACGGTGGTCCCGATGGCGGAAGCGCTGCGTTGGTCCGTGGAATCCCTGGAGATCCCCGAGGGATGCAACCTGGTTCTGGGGCAGAGTCACTTCATCAAGACCGTGGAGGATCTTTACGAGGCCCTGGTCACCTCTTCCCCTTCCCTGGAGTTCGGCATCGCCTTCTGCGAGGCTTCCGGGGACTGCCTGATCCGCCGGGACGGCAACGCGCCGGACCTGGTGCAGGCTGCGGTGGAAAACGCCCGGCGGGTGAACGCGGGGCACGTGTTCGTGGTGCTGCTGCGAAACGGATACCCCATCAACGTGCTGGACCGGATCAAAAGGGTTCAAGAGGTGTGCCGGGTCTTCGCCGCCACCGCCAATCCCCTCCAGGTCCTGGTGGCCCAGACGGAGCAGGGCCGGGGCGTGGCGGGGGTGGTGGACGGGTTTCCCACCCTGGGGGTGGAGACGGAGGAGGATGCGGCGGGACGCCGACATCTGCTCCGGGAGATCATCGGCTACAAGCGCTGACCCCGACGCCCCGCCCAGAACCCCGCAAGGCAGAACGCTCCCGACAGGGCGAGCCCCAGGAAGAGGGGCTCGCCCTGTTGTCCTGTCAGGGGCCAGAGGAGGGTGCCCCCCAGCCCGGCCAGGGCAGAGGCCAGGGCCCAGGGTGGGGGAAGGCGCCCCGGGGCCAGGACCCCCAGGACCAGGGGGAAGAAGGTCCCCGCCCCCCGGAGACCCATGCTCAAATAGCTCCACTGAAGGATCAGGGAGCCTCCGCTTCGCGCCCCCAGGGCGGCGGCGGCGGCCACCACCCCCAGAACGGAGAGGCGCAGGGCCCGAATCTCCCCTCGCCCGTCCGCTCCCTTCCCGTTCCACCCCAGGGCGGGGAGGAGGTCCCGGGCCAGATTGGTTCCCATGCCCAGGGAGAGCCCCGCCGCGCAGCCCACCACGGTGATGAACAGGATCCCCCAGAGCAGCCCCGCCACGCCGGGGGAAAAGGAGTGGAGCAGAAACCAGGGCAGGGCTAGGGCCGGGTCGATGTCCACCCCCCATGCCCGCACGGAGAGTCCCACCCAGACCCCCAGAAGGCCCAGGGGAGGCATGAGCAGGGCGGACCACAGGGCTCCCCGCCGGGCCGTGGCCTCGTCTCGGGCGGCGAAGAGGGACTGGAGGTAGATCTGGGTGCAGAAGACCCCCACCACCAGGGAGACGCAGGCCCCCAGGTCCACCCCCAGGCCTCGCCCCAGGGGGTGAAACCAGGGGAAGAGGGGAAGGCTCTTCCATAGGAAGGTAGGGGTGGCGCCCTGGCTGTGGGCGGCCAGGGCGCAGAATGCCAGGACCCCGTAGAGGAGGAGGATCTTCGCCTGTCCCAGGGTGCCGTAGCTTCGCAGCCCCCCCAGAGCGATGAAGGCCAGCACCAGCAGGGCCGTGCCCCCCACCGCAAGGGCGGGAGGCAGGGGCAGCACGCTGGCCAGCAGCGCCGCCCCGGAGAGAAACTGGGCCACCACGGAGAGGAAGGTTCCCAGAAACGAAGCGGCCAGGGCCGTCAGGGCGGTCTTGCGCCCGTATCGCTCCTCCAGGAGCTGGATCAGGGTCTCCACCCCAAAGCGGCGCAGCGGGGCCGCAAATCCCCACCCCAGCAGGAGGCATCCGAGCCCGCCTCCCAGGGTGAACCACAGGGCGGAGAGTCCCGAGGTGTAGGCCAGCTGAGCGGTCCCCACCGTGGAGGCCCCTCCCACCAGAGCTCCCAGGAGGATGCCCACCACCGCCGGGGCGGAGGCGCTTCGCCCCGCCACGGTGAAATCGCTCCCGGAGCGGACGCGCCGGGCTCCCCAGACTCCCAGACCCGCAAAAGCCAGCAGCACCGTCGCCACCGCCAGGGTAAAAGTGACCACTATCGAGCCCCCCTCCACCCGGGTATGATACTCCTGGGGCTCTGGGCCCCGTTGCGCCCGGGGCCCCTTTCGCTTGAGGGCTGGCGGGTCGAAAACCTGCCTGGAAGGGGGCGTCATCACATGGTGGGATGGAAGGGATTTCGAGGCTGGGGGGTCCTGGCCCTCTGTTGTGCGGTCCTCTGGGGGTGCGTCGCCGAGGCCGCCCCCCTTTCCGCCCTGAAGGAGGGGTGGGGGTGGCCCGTGGTGGTCCTGCCGCCGGAAGGGGGATGGAACTCTCCCGCGGGGCAGTCGGTGAAGTGGGCCCTGCGCACTGCGGAGAGGGAGGTCTCCCTGACCCATCAGGGGGTCCACGGAAGGGACGTGGTGTTCCTCTACGCCCCCGTGGACACGAAGGAGGAGGCCCTGAAGCGTTTGCCCCAGTGGCGGGCCATGGGCGCGGGGGCCATCCTCTGCTTCGCCTCCGGGGACCTGGAGGCCGGATTGATCCAGGCCTGCGCGTACCAGGGGCCCTCCCTGATCCTGGCGGGCGGGGAGGAGCGGCGCATCCGGGATCCCAAGGGGAAGCCCTGTCCCTACCTCTTCGCCCTGGATCTGTACCGGAACTACCGGGCCAACGCCTTCGCCGCCCTGGCGGGGTCCCAGGGCAAGGAGCTGATGGGGATTCTGTCGGACCCCTACGCGGTGGACCTGGCCCGCACGGCCCGCCTGTCCGCCCGGTTCTTGGAGAAGCGGGGTGTCCCCAGCCGGAGTTTCTGGATGTCCGGGGAGGGGGATGATGAAATGGGGGTCCGCCTGGCGGAAATGGAATCCTCCGGAGCCGGGCGGGTAATCTGCTGGCTGGGGGGCATGGGGACCCGTTCTCTCTGGAAGACGGCGGCTTATTACCGTAAGTCCCTGAAGGTTTGGCATGGAGGGCCCTACGATCCGCTCCTTCAAGGGGCGGAGGGGGTGCTGTACCTGGAGCAGGACGCCCCCCTTCAGGAACGGCTGAAGGCCCAGGACGCCCTGCGCTGGAACGTCCTGCGCAAGACCCGGGTTCGGGTGACGGACCTGGTGTTGGCGGGAAAGGCGTACGCTTTGGGACACTGGGCCATCGGGGCTTTCCTGGAGGCGGGGACGAACGCCCCTGCCCCGGTGGCTGCCGCCCTGGCCCGGAACCGGGACGTGCCCCTTCTGGGGGAGACCCTCTCCATCAACCCGGGGACCCATCGTCCCCACCAGCGGGAGGTGGGGGTGATGCGGATTCGCAAGAACCAGCCCCCCCTCCGGGAGACCTCCCTGAAGGTGACCTCCCAGGGGGTGGTGGAGTGAGATGTCTTGAGTTTTCTGAACGATTTTGTTACTCTATGCGCATGTTGGCCGAGGAAGTGTACCGGGAAAAGAGGCTTCACGTAGGACTACCGAGGAGGGACTAGGGAAATGAAACTGAGCGAGGCGGTCCAGGCGATCGACGCCAAGGTGCTCTGCTGCGAGGACCAAGTCCGCGATATTGAGGTGCACTATGCCTATGCGTCGGACCTGATGAGCGACGTGCTGGCCTTCTGCGCCCCCGGCTCCATGCTTCTCACGGGCCTGACGAACATCCAGATCGTCCGCACCGCCCAGATGCTGGATCTTCCCGCCATCGTCTTCGTCCGGGGCAAGATGCCCCAGGAGGATACGATCCGTCTGGCGGAGAGCGCTGGGATCCCCATCCTGGTTTCTTCCTGGAGCATGTACGAAACCAGCGGGATCCTCTACGACAAGGGCGTCCCCGCCTGCGCCATCAGCCACAAGCAGAAGGAATAGGCTTCATGGACGGGCCTGTCTGTCTGGAGTACCAGGTGGAGGGGGACGACTTCCTGGCAGCGGGCGAGGCCTCCAACAACATCAAGGAAACCCTCAAGATGTTGGGGGTCCCGTCTGGCATTTGCCGCCGCGCGGCGGTGGTGACGTACGAAGTGGAAATGAACCTGGTCATCCACGCGGGGGGGGGAACCCTCAAGGCGTCCATCTCTCCGGAGAGACTGGTGATCCAGGCGGAGGACCAGGGACCGGGGATTCCCGACGTGTCCCTGGCCATCCAGGAGGGCTTCTCCACCGCTCCGGACCACATCCGGGAAATGGGTTTCGGGGCGGGCATGGGCCTTCCCAACATCAAACGGAACTCCGACGAATTCGGGATCGAGACGGAGGTGGGACGGGGGACCACCGTCCGGTCCGTGATCGTATTCCCTCAGGAACCGGATAGGGTCACGGAAAGCCAATGAGGTGAGCTGCCATGTCCCATAGCGTGAAGGTGTTCGAGGCGGCCTGCAAGGGTTGCGTCAACTGCCTCAAATCCTGTCCCACCGAAGCCATCCGCGTGGTCAACGGGTCCATCCGGATCCTGCCGGAACTCTGCATCGACTGCGGCGAGTGTCTCCGTACCTGCGGAAAGAAGGCTCTGGGGCTGGAGGAGGACGACTGGGAACTGATCCGCTCCCACCCGCCGGCGGTGCTGGCGGCGGACCCGACCTTTTTTGCCCAGTTCAGTGCCTACTGGCATCCTTCCATGGTTCAGGAGGCTCTGAAGGCGTGGGGGATGGAGTTGATCATGGATCAGGCGGCCACGGCCTTTGACCTGTCCGCCTACGCGGTGGCCCGGGCCTTGGAGATGTCCCCGCGACAGCACCTGCCCCTGATCTCCACGTACTGTCCTTCGGTGGTGCGCCTTATCCAGGTGCGCTTTCCGGAGCTGTTAGGGCGTCTGGTTCCGGTGGACAACCCCTTGAACATGCTGGGAGATCTCTGGCAGAGGGAGACGGGACGGGAGGATCCCATCACCCTTCTCTCTCCCTGTCCCTCCAAGATCACCATGGTCCGTACCCCCATCTGCCGGACGTCCACCCCCTTCGACCACGTGGTGTCGGTGCGTCGGGTCACCCGGCAGCTTTTGGCTGCGGGGCCCCAGATCGCCGAGACCCTGCCGGATCCGTCGAACCGCCGGTGGCTCAAATGGTCCCTCCGGGGGGGGGAGTCCCGGCACGTCCGGGCCTTCTCCAAGCGCAATCTCACCACCCTGGCGGTCTCGGGGCTGCGGAACACCCTGGACCTCCTTCAGGACCTGGAGCTGGGGCGCCTGGCGGGAGTGGACTTCGTGGAGTGCCGCATCTGCGATCTGGGCTGCATCGGGGGCATCGCCACCGCGGAGTCCCGCTTTTTGGCCAGTCTGCGCCTTCAGGCCCTGGAAACCCCCTGGGAACCCACCCCGGAAGAGCTTGAAACCGCAAAGACCCTCTACGAGGAGGATCGCTGGATCCTGGATCGGCCGATCCTGCCTCGGCCCCGACTGCCCCTGTCGGACAACCTCTCCGAGGCCATGAGCAAGCTCAAGGAAATGAAGGCCATCCATGCGGAGCTTCCCCACATCGACTGCGGTTCCTGCGGCAGGCCCTCCTGCAAGGCCATGGCGGAGGACATCGTCCGGGGAGAAGGGGAGATCACGGACTGCATCTTCAAGCTGCGGGAGGAGATCGGCGACCTGGCCACTCGGATCGTCTCCCTGTCGAAGAGCGTCCCCCATACGATCAAGGGGAGGAGCTGATCCCGATGACGGTGGAACAGATTTGCGCGGTCCTGGAGGCTCGGGTCTTTGTGCCCGGCAAGGGGGACAAGGAGGTCTCCTCGGTCTCCGCCGGGGACCTGCTGAGCTATGTCATGGGCACCGCCCAGGAGGGGGCCCTGTGGGTCACCATCCAGACCCACCTCAACGTGGCGGCGGTGGCGGTGCTGAAGGACATCCCCCTCATCCTCCTGGCGGCGGGGAGGCAGCCCGCCCCGGACCTGGCGGCTCGGTGCGCCGAGGAAGGCATCTGTCTGGCGGGGACCGACGCCAGCCTCTACGGCGCCTGCGCCCGACTGGCTTCCCTGGGATTGCCCGGTTGAAGGAACCGCGCCTTCGCCCCTTCCGGCTGGACCTGCACCTCCATTCGGTCCTTTCTCCCTGCGCGGAGCTGGAGATGGGGGCGGCGGAGATCGCCGCGAGGGCTCGGGAGATCGGCCTGGACGGTCTGGCCCTTACGGACCACAACGGGTCGGCCAACGTGCCGGCCCTTCGGCGTGCCTGCGTCGGGGGGCCGGCGGTGTTCGCCGGGGCGGAGGTGCAGACGGAGGAGGACATCCACGTGGTGTCCCTCTTCCCGGACGACGAGGCCGCCCTGGCCTTTCAGGGGTGGCTTTGGGAGCGCCTTCCCTCCACGCCCAACGATCCGGCGGTGTTCGGTTACCAGCTGGTGGTGGACGAAGGCGGAGGAATCCTGGACCAGATCGAACCCCTTCTGGTGCAGGGGGTGGCGGCGGGGATCGACGAGGTCCTCCGGGAGATCCGATCCCGGGGGGGGCTGTCCATCCTGGCCCACGTGGACCGGCCCTCCTTTTCCTACACCGCCGTGCTGGGCCCCGTGCCCCCGGACGTGGGAGCGGACGGGGTGGAGTTCTCCTGGCGCGCCCCGGAGGAGGAGCTGCGGGCGTTTCGACGTCGTCTCCCCCACCTTCCCCTCCTGCGTTCCTCCGACGCCCACCGTCTGGAGGACATGAGAGCGGACCGGACCTCCCTGTTCCTGCTGGAGTCTCCCTGTTTCGAGGAGCTGCGCCTGGCCCTGCGGGGCGAGGGAGGACGCCGCATCCTGGAACCCTGCCCCTTCCCCTGAACTTCGCTTTTTCCCTCTGAACTTATGCCGTGGACTGCTAGAATGGGTTCAGGTCCTCCGGCCTGCGGCTTGGCTGCCGCGCCCGGGGCCCAATCCAACCTGGGAGAGCGACCATGGCCAAACAACCCACCCTCCGTTATCGCTGTGCAGCCTGCAGCTACCTGAGCCTGACCCCCGTGGGGCGCTGTCCCTCCTGCGGGGCCTGGGGCACCCTGGAACCGGAGGAGACCGCTCCGGTGCGGCTTCCCTCCCCCTCCCGTGGCCGCTCCAAGCCCATAGCCCTTCCCGATGCCCCCCCGGAGACTCGTGTTTCCAGCGGCTTGGAGGAGCTGGACCGGGTGCTGGGGGGCGGCTGGCTCGCCGGAGGGGTGGTGCTGCTGGGGGGAGAGCCTGGGGTGGGGAAGTCCACCCTCCTCCTTCAGTCCTGCTGCGCCATGGCAGAGACGGGGGAGAAGGTGCTCTACGTCTCCGGGGAGGAGTCCGCCTCCCAGTTGGCCCTTCGGGCCCGTCGCCTCGGTCTGGAGACGCGGAACCTGTCCCTGCTCAGCACGGACGACGTGACGGAGGCCCTGGAGGAGGCGGACCCCTATGCCTTCGTGGTGTTCGACAGCGTCCAGGCCCTGAAGGACCCGGAGTCCACCGGCTGGCCCGGCTCCCCCCACCAGGTGCGCTCCGTGGCGGAACGGGTGCTGGCCTTCTCCAAGGGGCGACGAGTGCCCACGGTGCTGGTGGGACACATCACCAAGCAGGGGCAGATCGCGGGGCCCAAGCTGCTGGAACACCTGGTGGACGTGGTGCTCCTCTTCTGGGGGGAGAAGTCCTCCCGGAACCGGCTGCTCCGGGCGGAGAAGAACCGCTTCGGCAGCACCGACGAGCTGGGGGCCTTCGAGATGGGGGAGCGCGGCCTTTCCCCTCTTCTCGACCCGAGCCACCTCTACTGGAACGGGGAGGAGTCGGGGGTGCCTGGGGTGGCCCTGGGGGTTGTCCTGGAGGGCTCGCGTCCTCTGCTGACGGAGGTGCAGGCCCTGAGCTGTCCCTCTCCCTTCCCCTACCCCAAGCGCACCGCCCGGGGCATCGAGATGAACCGACTCCAGCTTCTCCTGGCGGTGTTGGAGCGACGCTGCGGCCTTTCCTCCCGCACCGGGGACGTGTACCTCAACGTGGCGGGGGGGCTGGTGGTGCAGGACCCTGCGGCGGATCTGGCGGTGTGTCTGGCCCTGGCGGGGGCCCTTCGGGACCTGTCCCTGGACGGGAAGACCTGTTTCGTGGGGGAGGTGGGGCTGGCGGGGGAAGTGCGCCCCGTGGCCCGGACCCTGGCCCGGCTGAAGGAGGCCGCCCGGTTCGGCTTCCGCCGGGCCTTCGTGAGCCGTCGGGGGCTGGATCGAGGGGAGACCTACCCCCTGGAGGTGGTCCCCGTGTCGAGCCTTTCGGAGGTGGTGAGGGCCGTGTTCCCCTGAAGCGCAGGCTGAGAGCGGGATTCCTGACGATTCTGTTGTGGGCCGTCCCCGCCTGGGGTGGGGAGGTCTGGGTCACCCGCCTGGACGGGGTGGTGGGGGTGGCCCTGGAGGAGCACCTGGACACGACCCTTCGCCGGGCCCGGGAGGAACGGGTCCACCTTCTGGTGGTGGAGCTGGACACCCCCGGGGGGCTGGTGGCCTCCATGAACGCCATGGCCCGGGCCATCGCCGGGTCCTCCGTCCCCGTGGCGGTGTGGGTGGGGCCCTCCGGGGCCCGGGCCGCTTCCGCGGGGGCCTTCCTCGTCCAGGCAGCCCACGTGGCTGCCCTGGCCCCGGGGACCCACCTGGGGGCCGCACACCCCGTGGGTCTGGGGGGCAAGGACCTGGAGTCCAAGGAACTGGACCGAAAGATCGTAAACGACCTTTCCGCCCGGATGCGGGCTCTCGCCCAGGAGCGGGGGCGCAACCCCGAAATGGCCGCCCGGATGGTGGGGGAGAGTGTTTCCCTCACCGCCCGGGAGGCCCTGAAAGAGCGAGTGGTGGATGCTCTGACGGCGGATGTCCCTGCGCTGCTTCGGGACGTGGAGGGACGCACGGTGGTCCTCCAGGGGGGGCGGGCCGTGGAGCTGCATCCCCGGGGTCAACGGATCGTTTCCGTCCCCCTGCCCCTGCGCCTCAAGCTGCTGGAGGCGGTATCCCGACCGGACGTGGCGGCCCTGGCTCTCTCCGCGGGGGTCTTCGCCCTGATCCTGGAGGCCTCCGCGCCGGGGGGGTATCTGTTCGGTACCGCCGGGGTGCTGCTCCTGCTGGTGGCGTCCTACGGCCTCAAGGTGCTCCCGGTGAACCTGGCGGGGGTGGCGCTGCTTCTGGCGGGGGTGGGCATCCTGGCGGCGGACCTGTTCGTGGGAGGGGTGGGAGTCTTGAGCCTTCTGGGAATCGGCGCGCTGGGAATGGGGGCCCTGCTGTCCTTCCGGGCTCCGGGAGGGGAGCTGCTGCCTCCCTCCTCCCCGTCCCTGTACGTGGTCTTGGCCCTGCTGGGACTGTGCTTTGCCGTTGTCCTCCGGGCGGTGTGGCGTGCCCAGCGGAAGCGCCCCACCTCGGGGGTGGAGGAGCTGACCCAGGCCTCCGCCCGGGTGGTAGTGGCCCTGGACCCGGAGGGCATGGTGCTGCACCGGGGGGAGCTGTGGAAGGCCCGTCTGCGGGAGGGCGGTTTTGCCCATGTGGGGGAGGAGGTTCGGGTGGTGGAGGTTCGGGGTCTGCTGTTGGAGGTGGAGTCCTTGTCCCCGGTGGAGGGGAAGGACCCGGTTTCGGATGAGGAGGGAAGCCCATGATCTTCGATCTGTTCAGCCTGTTGTGGGAGGCGGGGACCAGCCTGGTGGGGCTGCTCCTGGTTCTGATGTTCCTGGGGGCGGCGGTGAAGGTGGTTCCGGAGTACCAGCGGGCGGTGGTGTTTCGCCTGGGGCGTCTGGTGGGGGGGAAGGGGCCGGGGCTCATTCTGGTGATCCCCGTGGTGGACCGGGTGCTTCGGGTGGACCTGCGGGTGGTGACCCTGGACGTGCCGGTGCAGGAGGTGATCACCCGGGACAACGTGCCCATCAAGGTGAACGCGGTGGTGTATTTCCGGGTCATGGACCCCTCCCGGTCGGTGGTGGAGGTGGAGAACTACATCATGGCCACCAGCCAGCTCTCCCAGACCACCCTGCGGTCCGTCATCGGTCGGTCGGAGCTGGACGAGGTGCTCTCCGCCCGGGACAAGATCAACCTGGAGCTGCAGCAGATCATCGACGAGCGCACGGATCCCTGGGGGATCAAGGTCAGCGCCGTGGAGGTGAAGGAGCTGGAGCTGCCCGAGGGGATGAAGCGGGCCATGGCGCGGCAGGCGGAGGCGGAGCGGGAGCGGCGGGCCAAGGTCATCGCCGCGGAGGGGGAACTTCAGGCGGCGGAGAAGCTCTTCCAGGCGGCGGAGGTGATGGACCGGTCGCCGGTGACGCTGCAGCTTCGGTACCTCCAGACCCTGCGGGAGGTGGCCAGCGAGAAGAACTCCACCACCATCTTCCCCCTGCCCATCGACCTGTTGCGACCCTTTCTGAAGAAGGCGGAACGTCCGGAGGACTGAACCCGCAAGGGGAGGCGGAACTGCCGGGAGGAGGCCCTCGGGCCTCCTCCCACTTCGTGGGAGCCCTTCCGTCTTTTTGCGCCCCCCGGGGAGGCTGGCTATAATGGGGCGAACTCGACTTGGAGCGGGTCATCACGGGACGGAGGCGAAGCTAGCCATGGCGTACGATTTCGGGTCCATCGAGCCCAAGTGGCAACGAACCTGGGCGGAGCAGGGAGTCTTCCACGTGGAGAAGGACGGGAAGGGTCCCAAGTTCTACTGTCTGGAGATGTTCCCCTACCCCAGCGGCGCCCTGCACATGGGGCACCTGCGGAACTATTCCATCGGGGACCTCCTGGCCCGGTTCCTGCGGATGCAGGGGTACAACGTGCTGTACCCCATCGGGTTCGATGCCTTCGGGCTGCCCGCGGAGAACGCGGCGCTCAAATACGGGGTTCAACCCTCCGAGTGGACCTGGAAAAACATCGACCACATGACGGAACAGCTCCATCGTATGGGGTGCAGCTACGACTGGCGCCGTCGGGTGGAGACCTGCAACCCCGACTACTACCGCTGGACCCAGTGGCTCTTCCTCCAGTTCTTCAAGAAGGGCCTGGCCTACCGCAAGCACGCCCCGGTGAACTGGTGCGATTCCTGCCAGACCGTGTTGGCCAACGAGCAGGTCATCGACGGGGGACACTGCTGGCGCTGCGGCACCGCCGTGAAGAAACGGGGTCTGGAGCAGTGGTTCCTGCGCACCACCGACTATGCCCAGGAGCTGCTGGATTGCCTGGACGAGCTGCCCGGGTGGCCCGAGCGGGTCAAAATCATGCAGAAGAACTGGATCGGCCGGTCCGAGGGGGTGCGCCTGTCCTTCCGCATCGAGGGTACGGATCTGGACATGGAGGCCTTCACCACCCGCATCGACACCATCTATGGGGTCACCTTCGCGGCCCTGGCGGCGGAGAACCCCCTGGTGGAGGAGCTGGCGAAGCGCTCTCCCCGGGGCGAGGAGATCCGGGCCTTCGTGCGGAAGGTGGTCCACCAGAGCGAGATCGACCGCACCGCCGTGGGAGGGGAGAAGCTGGGGATGGACACGGGCTTCTTCGTCCTCAATCCGGTGAACGGGGAGCGGATCCCCCTGTGGATCGCCAACTACATCCTCATGGACTACGGCACCGGCGCCATCATGGGGGTCCCTGCCCACGACCAGCGGGACTTCGAGTTCGCCCGCAAGTACGCCATCCCGGTGATCCCGGTGATCCGTCCCGCCGACGGCCCCGTGCCCGACGGAGACGCCCTGGAGGCGGCCTTCGAGGCCGACGGGGTGCAGTGCAACTCCGGCTCCTTCGACGGGATGCCCACCGCCGAGGCCCTGTCCGCCATGAGCCGGTGGTTCGAGGAGCAGGGCTGGGGCAAGCGGGAGGTGAACTACCGCCTCCGGGACTGGCTTATCTCCCGGCAGCGCTACTGGGGAGCCCCCATTCCGGTGGTGACCTGCGAGAAGTGCGGCATCGTCCCGGTGCCGGAGGACCAGCTCCCGGTGCTGCTGCCCATGGACGTGAAGGTCCTGGAGGGAGGCGGCACCCCCCTGCCCGGGGCGACGGAGTGGGTCCACACCACCTGCCCCCGCTGTGGCGGCCCGGCGGTGCGGGAGACGGACACCATGGACACCTTCATCTGCTCGTCCTGGTACTTCCTGCGCTATACCTCCCCCTGGACGGACGCGGAGCCCTTCGCCCACGACGACGCGGCCTACTGGATGCCCGTGGACCAGTACATCGGGGGCATCGAACATGCCTGCCTGCACCTGATCTACGCCCGGTTCTTCACCAAGGTCTGCTCCGACCTGGGCCTCCTGCCCCAGACCGTCCGGGAGCCCTTCACCAACCTCCTCACCCAGGGAATGGTCCTCAAGGAAGGCACCAAGATGTCCAAGTCCAAGGGGAACGTGGTGGACCCGGACGAGATCATCCGGCGCTACGGGGCGGACACGGCGCGCCTGTTCATCCTCTTCGCCTCCCCGCCGGAGAAGGACCTGGACTGGTCCGACAAGGGAGTGGAGGGGGCCCACCGCTTCCTGGGGCGGGTGCACCGGCTGGTGGAGGACCGCCTGGAGGGGTTGCGCGCCGCCGGGGCTCCCCTGGCGTCCTCGGACCTCCCCCGTCGGGAGGACCGGGACCTCAAGCGCCTGATCCACGGCACCATCGACCGGGTCACCCGGGACATCCGGGACGAGCGGCAGTTCAACACCGCCGTGGCCCGGCTTATGGAGCTTTCCAACGCCCTGGGGGCCTTCAAACCCGCCGACGGGACCGCCTGGAGGGTGCTACGGGAAGGGGTGGAGACCCTGCTGGTGTGCCTTTCTCCCTTCACCCCCCACCTGTGCGAGGAGCTGTGGCAGATGTTGGGACACCAGGATCTCCTGGCCCGGCACCCCTGGCCCCAGGTGGACCGGACCGCCCTGGCGGCGGAGGTGGTGACGGTGGTGCTTCAGGTGAACGGCAAGGTCCGGGAGCAGCTGGAGATGCCCGCGGGGCTTTCCCGGGAGGCCCTGCAGGAGCAGGTGCTGGCCCACGAGGCGGTGGCGGCCCGGCTTGCGGGCAAGGAGATCCTCAAGGTCATCGCCGTGCCGGACAAGTTGGTGAACGTGGTGGTGAAGCCCTAGTGCCCCACGTGGTGTTGCTGGTCTCCTCGGGCAGCGGCCGTCGCCGTCTGCTGGAGGAGACCCTGGCGAGGCTTGCAGGGCCCGACTCGGAGGTGCTCTCCGCGCGGGAAGGGGAGACGTGGGTTTCCCTTTTGGCGGACAACCTCTCCGGGGGGCTTTTCGACGAGCGTCGGATCGTGGTGGTGGACGGGGCCCAGGAACTGGGCCCCCTGCCCCCCGCCTGCGTCGCTCTCCTGGAACCCCCCGAAGCCTCCACCACCCTGGTGCTGCTGTACGAACAGGATCCGGGCAAGGCGCTTCCGCCGGAGGCCCGGGAGCGGATCGTCCGGGTGGAGAGCCGTCCCCTGCCTCGTTTCGGCCGGGAGCGGCTGGACTGGATCGAGGGGATCGCCCGGGAGGAGGGGGTGCGCCTGGAGCCGGGGGCACTGGCCCTGCTCTCCGAGGCCTTCGAGGACCCGGGGGAGCTGGCCATGGAGGTGCGCAAGCTGGCCTTGCTGGGGGAGACGGTGGGGGAGGAACAGGTTCGAGCCCTGTGCCTGGGAGACGGGAGCCGCCTTCTGGTGCAGTTTCTGGACCACCTCTGCCGAGGGCAGGCTGTTCCCGCCCTGGCCTGTCTGGAGGGGCTTCGGCGCCGGGACGAGGTGATTCCCGTGCTGGCGGCTCTGCACAACCGCTTTCGCCTGGCCTGGTGGGGGGCCCGGTTCCCCAGGAGGTCCGGCCAGGTGGAGCGGTTCCTGAAGGCCCGGCCCTACGCCTGGAAGCTGGCCCAGCAGGCGGGGGCCCGGTATGGCCTGGCGGCCCTCACCCGCTTTACCGGAGACCTCATCGGGCTCAACCTGCAGGAGAAGACCGGCCAGGGAACCGGTTGGGCGGGGGTGGAGCTGGCGGTGCAGGGGCTGCTTCGGGCAAGAAAAAACGAGGGATCCCGCGGGCATCCCTCGTCCATGGCAGCCGTTCGTCGGTAAGGCCCGGAAGAACTAAGCCTGAGCCGTCTTCAGGAGAACGTGAACCTTGGCGGCGACACCCGACTTCCGCCGGGCTGCGGTGTTGCGGTGGATCACGCCCTTGACCACTGCCTTGTCCAGGACGCTCTGGGCTTCCACCAGGCGCTTGCCTGCCAGATCCTTGTCCCCTTGGGCCACCGCTTCCAGGACCTTCTTCACCGCGTTCTTGCAGCGGGTCTTCCAAAAACGGTTGTACAGGCGGTTCCGCTCGGCCACCAGGACCCTCTTTGCCGCGGATTTCTTGTTCGGCACTGCCGTCACCTCCTTTTTCCGAAACGCATTGGATCATAGCATACCCGACCGGGGCGGGGCAACCGCGGAGGGAGCTCCGCGCGGTTGCCCCGTTTCGGCGGCCTGTGCTATAGTATCAAGGCTTTTCCGAAAGGGTCCATGCGCGTCACCACGTCGAAACGGGAGGTGTCACCAGTGAAACGGACGTATCAGCCGCACAACGTTCCCCGGAAGCGTTCCATGGGCTTTCTGGAGCGTTCCGCTTCCCCCAGCGGCCGCAACATCCTGCGCAACCGGCGCCGCAAGGGCCGCAAGCGCCTCGCCGTCTAGCTTCCCGTGCCCAGCGAACCGCAAGGCGAAGCCGCGGATCACGGCGAAGCTCGATTCGGATTTTCCCGGGCTCTCCGCCTGAAGCGGGGATGGGAGTTCGACCTCGTATTCCGCACCGGCCGTCGAGCCCATGGCGAGCTGGTGCGGTTGTTCTTTGTGGAGAGGCCCGGAGAGGCCACCCAGGTGGGGGTTACCGTGGGGCGCAAGGTGGGCAAGGCGGTCTTCCGCGTTCGGGGTCGTCGATGGATGCGGGAATCCTTTCGCCGCCTTCTTCCCTGGGTGCGCCCGGGGTTCTGGGTCGTGGCCTCCCTCCGGGAACGAGGCTTGGCGGTGGGGGCGAGGCCCGTATATCGGGAGATGGCCCGTCTGTTCCGTCAGGCGGGATTGCTCCGAGAGGATTGGCCCGGAGAGGATTGGGACGTGGACCGTGGAGAAAGTCGGTCTGCCCGCCCGGATGGCCATGGGGGCGGTGCGGTTCTACCAGAGATGGATCTCCCCGCTTCTGGGGGATAACTGTCGCTTCCACCCCACCTGTTCCCAGTACATGGTGGAGGCGTTGGGGCGTTTTGGCCTCCTGAAGGGTCTGTGGCTGGGGACGGCGAGGATCCTGCGCTGCGGTCCCTGGCACCCGGGAGGGTACGATCCGGTGCCGGAGGTCTGGCCCCGAAGGGGCGGGCCACCGGGCCCACGACATGAACGAGGAAGGTGAACGCCCTTGGGCTCGCTTTGGAACGCTGCCGGGAACCTCATGCTCGGCACGCTCAATTTCTTCTACGGACTGACCCACTCCTACGGCCTGGCCATCATCCTGCTCACCCTGGCCGTGCGGGTGCTGCTCCACCCCCTTTCCCACAAACAGCTCATGAGCATGCAGCGCATGCAGAAGATCCAGCCCCGCCTGAAGGTGATCCAGGAGAAGTACGCCGGGGACAAGGAGAAGCTGAACCAGGAGATGATGAAGCTCTACAAGGAGAACGGGGTGAACCCCGCGGCGGGCTGCATGCCCCTGCTGGTGCAGCTCCCCATCTTCATCCTCCTGTACCGGGTCCTGATGCAATACGACTTCGCCAAGGCCACCTTCCTGGGGGTAGGCCTGGACACCAGCGCCCTGGGGGCTCTGGCCGCTGCGGTGGGGATGCCCGTCAAGAACGCCAGCTTCGGTTCGGTACTCCAGGGATTGGCAGCCCACCCCGAAGGGCTGATGCGCCTGGACCTCTACGGTCCCGTGGTGATCCTTATCGTCCTGGTGGGTTTTCTCACCTGGTTCCAGCAGCGCCTGAGTTCCGCCAACAACCCCCAGATGGCCTTCCTTAACTGGTTCATGCCCCTGTTCATGTCCTTCATCTGCCTGAGCCTTCCCGGGGGAGTCATGCTCTACTGGGGTTCCTCCTCCTTCATCAGCGTGGCCCAGCAGTGGAGGGTGATGCACAAGGCGGAGCAGGAAATGCAGGTCAAGCCCACGCTCCACAAGAACAAGCCCGAGGAAGCCGGAGCGGGCAAGGACGACTAGACGGCCTCAAGAGCGGCGTTCGCAAGGGGAGGCGATGGAATGACGACGGAAGGACAGGAGACCTTGGTTCTGGAAGTGGCCACCCTGGAGGAGGCCCAGGAGCAGGGATCGAAGCACTGGGGACTGGAACCCGAGGACCTCTCGTTTTCGGTGCTGGATGAGGAAAAACGTCTCTTCGGCCTGTTGGGACGGAAGCTGCGGGTGGAGGTGGCCCCTCTGGCCGCCCCGGGGCTTCTGAAGGTGCGCCGCCACGCCCGGGAGCTTCTTTCCCGGATGGAGCTGGAGGTGCAGCCCGAGATCACCCCCGAGGGGCTCCTGAACCTGGTGGGCGACGATGCGGGCATCGTCATCGGGCGCTACGGAGAGACCCTCAAGGCCCTGGAGTTCCTCACCAACCTCATGCTCCACGAGGAGGCGGGGGGGCATCGGGTGCGCTTCGACTGCGGCGGGTATCGGGAGCGGCGCGAGGCCAGCCTCACCCGGCTGGCGGAGTCCGCCGCCCGGGACGCAGTGCGCAAGGGACGTCCCATCAGCCTGGACCCCATGTCCAGCTGGGAACGCCGCATCATCCACGTGGCCCTGAAGGACGACGGAGAGGTGGAGACCCGGTCGGTGGGGGACGAACCCCTCCGCAAGGTGGTCGTCTGGCCCAAGCACCGCAAGGAACGCCGTCCTCAGCGACGCCTGTCCACTTCCTTCTAGATGTTCCCCGTCCTCTTCAACCTGGGGCCGCTGGAGGTCCAGAGCTACTACGTGCTCTGGACCACAGCGCTGTGCCTCTTCGTCCTCACCTCCCGGCGCCGGGCGGTGGCGCGGTACGGGTTGGACTACGACGACGTCACGGACGTGCTTTTCTGGGTCTTCCTGGGTTGTCTCGTGGGGGCACGCCTGGGGGGCTATGGGGACTACTGGTCCTACTACGTCGCCCATCCGGAGAAGATCCTTCGCGTCTGGGAGGGAGCCATGTCCTCGGGACCCGCGTTTCTGGGGGGGGGGCTGGCGGGACTCTGGCGGGTCCGCCGCAAGGGGCTTTCCCTGGGGGCCTTCGCGGAGTCCGTGGCGGTTCCCGCCGCCTGGATGGTGGGAATCGGGCGGTGGGGGTGTCTGCTGAACGGCTGCTGCGTGGGGCGGATCACCTCTTCTCCCTTGGGGGTGCACTTTCTTCGAGATCCCGAAGGGGTCCTGCGCTTCCCCTCTCAGCTTTTCGAATCCCTGGGGGCGTTTGCCATCGCCCTGACCCTCATGGGGCTGGAACGGCGGCTTCGCTGGGACGCCGCCCAGGCGAAACGGGGAGCGGTCCTTTGGCCCCTCTTCCTGATCCTCTACGGCCTGTATCGCCTGGCCGCGGACGTGCTGCGGGACGGGGACCGCATCCTGGGCCTCCGGGTGGGGCAATACCTGGGCGCCCTGGCCCTGGCGGTGGGGGCTGCCTGGCTGATCGTTTCCTGGAGAGGGCGGCGGCGCTTCCGGGGATGAACCGAGGGGATTTCTCCTGCACACAAGAGACAAACCGGAAGGCGGCGGATTCCCTCAAGGGGTCCGCCGCCTTCGTCGTGGATCCTGAAGAGGGGTCGTTTCAAAGAGAGGGACCACTCTGACAACAGGAGCGGTTTCAGCGGTAGACGTCGCTCCGATGGGCGATCCGGACGACGAGAGAACCAACAGCACGTCGTCGCGGATCTCGTAGACAATGCGGTATCGCCCCACGCGAACCCGATAAGCTTCGCTCCCCGTCAGCTTCAGGCTGCCTCGGGGGCGGGGACACTCTTCCAGAGACAGAAGGGCCAGAGCGACCCGCTCCGCTGCGTCTCGGGGGAGCGCTTTGAGTTCCTTGGCGGCTCCGACTGCGAGTTCGACCCGGTAAAGGTCAGTTAAGGCTCATCTCCTTGAGGATGTCGCGAAGAGGAACGGACGGTTCGTTCCGGCGCTCCTGGGTGACCCAGAGATCCTCCGCATCTTCGAGGTTCCTTTGGTAGGTCAGAAAGGCCGCGTAGCTTGCGACTTTCTCAACATCCTCCGGGGGAAGATTCCGGATCAGGCGGTACATGTCCCGTCGGGTCCTGCGGTCTCGCGTGATGACGGCCATGGGATCACCCCCTTTCTGGGACGATTATATCGCCCGGAAGACTGACGGGTCGTGGGTGGGTGGTAGCGGGCAGGTGGTTTTCCCGGGGAGAGCGCAACGCACGAGGGAGGGCCTGGGGCCCTCCCTCGCCGTTTCTCCTGGGGTCTTCCCCCTTTAGAACACCGCGTAGTCCGCGTCTCGGGGATTGCATAAAAACATGTGGCCTGGCGAGTGCGTGATCACGAAGGGGGGCTTGGAGGCCATCACCACCGCCTGGGGGGTGACGCCGCAGGCCCAGAACACCGGGGTCTCTCCGGGGCGGATGGGCACCGGGTCCCCGAAGTCCGGCCGGTTCACGTCGGCGATGCCGAGGGCTTCGGGGTCGCCGATGTGGATGGGGGCGCCGTGGACCGAGGGGAAGCGGCCCGTGCAGAGAACCGCCTTGGGCACCAGGGGGTTGGGGACGGGCCTCATGCTCACCACCGTGGGACCGGCGAAGCGCCCTGCGGGGACGCAGGGTCGGTTGGTGATGTACATGGGCACGTTGGTGCCTTCCTCGATGTGGCGCACCGGCACCCCCGCCTCCAGCAGGGCTCCCTCGAAGGAGAAGGAGCAGCCCAGGAGGAAGGCCACCAGGTCGTCCCTCCACAGGTGGCGGATGTCCGTGGGCTCCTCCGTCAGCACCCCGTCCCGGTAGACCCGGTAGCGGGGCAGGTCGGTGCGCAGATCCGCCCCCGGGGCCACCAGCCGGGGCTCCGGGGATCCGGGTTCCGTCACGTCCAGCACCGGGCAGGGTTTGGGGTTTCGCTGGCAGAAGAGGAGGAATTCGAAGGCCCAATCCGCCGGGAGGATGGCCATGTTGGCCTGCACGTGTCCCCGGCACAGCCCCGCCGTGGGTTCCGTCCAGGCCCCCGTCCGGATGATCCGCCGCATCTCCTCCGGGGAAGTGGCGCCGTGGGCGGCGGTACGCTCCGCCAGGGTGCCGCCGCAGAGAAGGTCGCTCACAGTCCCAGCACCTCCTTGAGGGAACAGACCTGAACCCCCGCGGCCTCCAGGGCCTTTCGGGCCGCCAGGGCCATCTCCACCGCCTCGGGGGTGTCCCCGTGGAAGCAGATGGAGTGGGGGCGGAAGGCGATCTCCGTGCCCTCCACGCTTCGCACCTTGCCCTCCGTGGCCATGCGCACCACCCGGGCTGCGGCCTCCTGGGGGTCGTGGATCAGGGCTCCGGGCTGGGAGCGGGGCACCAGGGTCCCGTCGGCCTGGTAGCCCCGATCGGCGAAGGCCTCCGCCCCGTAGGGAACCCCCACGGCCTCCGCGGCCCTGTCAAAGGCGGACCCCGCCAGGCCCAGGAGGATCAGTCCCTTCCCCGCGTCCTTCACCGCCCGGGCGATGGCTTCCGCCAGGGCGGGATCCTTGGCGGCCTGGTTGTACAGGGCCCCGTGGGGCTTTACGTGGACCAGGGGCACCCCTGCGGCGTCGCAGAAGGCCCGCAGCGCCCCGATCTGATACAGACAGTTGGTGTAGGCCTCCCAGGGGGTGCAGGCCAGGGTCCTCCGTCCGAAACCCTGGAGGTCCGGGTGTCCCGGGTGGGCTCCCACGGACACCCCGTGGCGGGCGCAGAGCTTCACGGTGGTCTCCATCACCTGGGGGTCCCCGGCGTGGAAACCGCAGGCCACGTTGGCGGAGCTGACCGCCCTCAGGACCGCCTCGTCGTCTCCCAGCACGTAGGTTCCGAAGCTTTCCCCCAGATCGCTGTTCATGTCCATGCGGTGCATGTGGGCCTCCTTCCTCCCGGGGTTAGGCCCCGGGGCTGACCTGTACGTCGTACTCCCGTCCCTCCAGGCGCAGGCGGAAACGACGGGGGCCCTCCCCCTGGAGGGAGGGGGTTTCCTGTCGGCTGCGCCAGGAGGCCCGCACGCTCCCGGCCCGGCGGAGCCGTTCCTCGAAGTCCCGCAGGACCGCCGTGGCCTCCTCCGGGGTGGTCCGTCGAAACCGGACCCCCTGTCCCGGGAGGCGCTGGGCCAGTTGGGCCACGGACCAGGCGGAGAGCACCCCGATCTTGGTGTAGCCCCCCGTGGTCTGCCGATCCGCCAGCATGGCGATGGGCTGGCCGTGTCCGGGCACCTGGATCGCCCCCAGGGGGATGGCGTCGGACACGATGTCCGCCCCCGCAAGGTGCTCCACCGCCGGTCCCTCGAAGCGGTAGCCCATGCGGTCCGCCTCGGGGGAGATGGCGTACTCGTTTCCGAAAAACGTCTCCAGCCCCTGGGGGGTGAAGGCGTCCGTCTGGGGGCCCTCCAGCACCTCCAGGGGGGCCAGGGGATCCCAGCGGGGTCTCATGTCCTCGGGACAGGGTAGCCCTTCTCCCCGAGCCCACAGGGGGTCCGGAGAGCCGGAAACGATCTCGTCCCCCGCCGCCAGCGCCCGGCCCTGAAAACCTCCCAGACGGGCACGCAGGTGGGTGGAGCGGCTGCCCATCACCGAGGGCACCTCCACCCCCCCGGCAAGGCACAGGTTTGCCCGGCACCCCCCGGAACCCAACCCCCCGAAGGAGATCCGGCACCCCCGGGAGACCCGGTAGACCCGCCAGGGCTCCGCCGGGATTCCGTCCAGGCGCATCTTCAGGTCCCCTCCGGCCAGGATCAGGGTTCCCCCCTCCAAGACCTCCAGCTCCGGTCCCATCACGGTGAGTTCCAGGGCCGCCGCCCCCTCCCCGTTGCCCAGCAACACGTTCCCCAGGCGCAGGGAGAAGGGGTCCATGGCCCCGGAGACGGAGACCCCTCGGGACTGGTGCCCCCAGCGTCCCAGGTCCTGCACCGTGGTGAGCATCCCGGGTTTGTGCACCAGAAGGCGCATCACCGGCTTCCCCCTTCCCGGATCCGGGTCACCCGGTAGGCCCCCGAGGTCACCTGGGCTTCCAGGTCCACGTAGGTCTTCTCGTCCACCCGCTGAAAGCGGATCCAGTCCCCCGCGTCTACCAGGGTGGGGGGGGTGCCGTTCGGGTCGAAGAGCCGCAGGGGGGTGCGGCCGATGAGCTGCCATCCCCCGGGGCTGTCCATGGGGTACACCCCGGTCTGTTTGCCCGCGATGCCCACGCTGCCCCCGGGGATCACCGTGCGGGGGTTGGCCAGGCGCGGGGTGGCCAGGGATTCGTCCATCCCCCCCAGATAGGGGAAACCGGGGGTGAAGCCCAGCATGAAGCAGTAACAGTCCCGAGCCGTGTGTCGGCGGATCACTTCCTCCTGGGACAGCCCCGTGTGGGTCGCCACGTTCGCCAGGTCCGGACCGTGCTCCCCGCCGTAGCACACCGGCAGCACCACCACGGACCGTTCCGCTTCCTCCTCGTCCCGGAATTCCGTCAGGGAGCCGCGGATCCGGTCTTCCAGGTCCTCCCGGCGGCAGACCAGGGGGTCGAAGTACACCGCCAGGGAGCGGTAGGTGGGGACGCATTCCCGCAGTCCCGCCGGGGGAGCGTCCTCCAGGGAGCGCCTGAGGAGCTGGAGCCTGGCGTTGGAGGGCCGATGGATCTCGTCGGCAAACTCCACCACCAGGCATCCTTCCCCGGCGCCCAAGAGTTTCGGTGTCTCGTAGATCGCCAAGCCCATGCGCCTCCTCGGGATCGTCCTACTTGAACATGTCCAGGATCTTCGTCAGGGAGGTGACCCCCATCCACCCCGTGAAGGCCACCATGATGTACCCCATGATACTCATCCAGAGGGGGTGCTTGTAGTCGCCCACGATGTCCTTGCGGTGGGCCGCCAGGAGCATGGACACCAGGGCCACGGGGAGGATCAGGCCGTTCACCGCCCCGGCGAAGATGAGCAGACGCACGGGCTTGCCCACGGTGACGAAGATGGCCGTGGAGGCCACGATGAACCCGATGATCCAGTACCGCTGGTTGGCCTCGATGGTCTTGGCCAGGGTGCGAAGGAAGGAGATGGAGGTGTAGGAGGCTCCCACCACGGAGGTCACCGCGGCGGCCCACAGGATCACCCCGAAGGCCTTGTAGCCCAGCTCGCCCGCGCCGATGCGGAAGGCGGAGGCGGGGGGATTCTCCGGATCCAGGGGGTGTCCCATCACCACGACCCCCAGGATGGCCAGAAAGAGGAGGTACCGCATGACTGCGGTGATGCTGATGGCGTTGATGGAGCCCGCGCTGATCTGCTTCAGGTGGTCCTTGCCCACCACCCCCGCGTCGATGATCCGATGGGCCCCGGCGAAGGTGATGTAGCCTCCCACGGTTCCTCCCACCAGGGTGAGCACCATCATCCAGTCGATCTTGGAGGGAAGGACCGTTTCCTGCAGGGCCAGAGCCACGGGGGGCTGGGTCTTCACCACCACGATGAACACCAGGGCGATCATGAGGAAGCCCAGGATTTGGGCGAATTTGTCCATGGCCTTGCCCATCTCCTTATTCAGGAAAAGGAGGATGGCCAGGGCGGCGGAGAGGGCCGCTCCGGGGATCAGGGGCACCCCCGCCACCACGTTGAGCCCCATGGCGGCTCCCGCCACGTTGCCGATGTTGAACACCAGCCCCCCCAGGGCCACCGCGAAGGCCAGGAAGTACCCCAGCCCGGGGAAGACCTTGTTGCCCACGTCCTGGGCCCTCATGCCCGAGACCCCCAGGATGCGCCAGATGTTGAGCTGCACCACCATGTCGATGAGCACCGAGGCCAGGATGGCAAAGCCGAAAGCCGCCTGGAGCTTCTCCGTGAACACCGCCGTCTGGGTCAGAAAGCCCGGCCCGATGGCGGACGTGGCCATGAGGAACGCCGCCCCCATCAGGACGCTCAGGGTCCCCGCCTTGTTCTCCTTGCCGCCCAGCAACTTCCCGTTCTCCGACATGTGCGACCACCTCCGATAAAGGATGAGAATGCCTCACCCTCTCTCTATGCAAAAAGACTGCCAGATGGATCGGGGGATCGGGAATCATCGGATTCCCGGGAAAAGGGGGAAAAACGCAGGTCTTCCGAAAGGGGGATTAGCTTTCGTGCGGTCCCCGCGCCCCCGGGCGTGCGGTTCCCGCACGGTTCGACGGGACAAGGCCCAGGCGGAGGCGGTGGTACGTCACGGTCCGGCGGGGCAGACCCAGAGCTTCGGCGACCCTTCGGTCCGGAAGGCCCTTTTCCTGGGCGTCCCGGAGCAGGGCCTCCAGGGTGTCGTAGTCCAGGTCCGGGCGACGTCGGGGGGAACGGGCCAGGAGGAAGGCCAGGGGCAGGGTGCCCCGGAGGGTTTGCGCCCAGGTCTGGTTCAGGCAGCGGCTGAGGGTGGACGGGGAGATCCCCGTGTCGTCGCTCAAGGTCCGAAGCCCCAGGGGGGCCCGGGGGGCCGCCGAGTCCAGCAGAAAGGCCCGCTGGCGGTGGGCCAGGGCCAGCCCGAGGCGCACCAGGGTCCGGGAGCGCAGTCCCAGGTGCAGGAGAAGCTCCCGAAGCCGCCGGTCCGTCTCCCCCGCAGGGAGGTCACTGGCCCATTCCACCCGGGGCTGGTGTTCCCGAAGCAGGCGGCAATCCACGGAGCCGTCGGAGCCCGGAAGGAGGGACAGCTCCGGGCGCACCGTCCGGGTGGGGACGAGGCCCCGTCCCGGGGCGGGGTCCAGGCGCCGCAGGGCCGCCAGTGCCGCCTCCAGGCGCCCCGGGTCCCAGTCCTGTACCTGACAGAAGTGCTTCAGGGTTCCCCCCTCCAGGTCCTCCCGTCCTTCCCGGAGCAGGGTGGCCTCGTCGGAGGGGTCTCGCCCCAGCCTGCGGAGCTGGAGGAGCAGGCACTCCTGGAGGTCCCGGGCGAAGAGCCCCGGGGGGTCCGCCCAGGCCTGGAGGGCCTCCAGATTCCGCAGGAAGGAAGCCGGGGGGAGGCCCAGAAGCGCCGCCCCCTCCGCCGGGGAGACGTTGAGGAGCCCCCGGGGGCCCAACAGCTGGACCCACAGCTCCGGAGGGGTGGGGTCCTGGCCCAACCCGGGGCAGGAGGCCACCTGGGAGTGCAGGGCCTCCTCCAGCCCCGCCTCTCCGGGGAGGTCCACTCCCAGGGCATCCAGGGAGAGGGGGCGTCCCTGGGGCGGACGGATCACCGCCGGGAGGCCTCGGGCCAGGGAACGAAGGGACTCCGTCAGGTCCTCCGGGGAGAGGAAGAGCCAGTTTCCCTGAAGCCAGAGGTAGGGCCTTTGGGTCAGGGAGGGCTGGGGGCGGGGCTCCTGACGCAGCTCAGGCCAGGTCATGCTTCTGGAGCCTGCGGAGCAGGGAGAAACGGGAGATCCCCAGGATCCGGGCGGCCTGGGTGCGGTTCTGTCCCGCCGCCTCCAGGGCCTCCAGGAGGCAGCGCCGTTCCTGGGCCTCCAGGCGTTCCGGAAGAGGCAGGTCCGTCCCCTCCGGGGCGGGGAGATCCTCGGGCAGGCGTCCCAACATCTCCTCCGGCAGGTCCTTGAGGCGGACCAGGGGATCCGAGGGGTCCGCCAGGAGGGTCAGCCGCTCCATCAGGTTCTTCAGTTCCCGCACGTTTCCCGGCCAGGGGTAGGCCAGGAAGAGGTCCTCCACCTCCGGGGAGAGGTGCTTGGGGATCCGTCCCCGTTTGGCGGCGAAGAACTCCAGGAAGAACCCCGCCAGCTCCAGGACATCCCGCCCCCGCTCCCGCAAGGGAGGGATGGTCAGGGGCAACATGGAGATGCGGTAGAACAGGTCCTTGCGGAAGCTCCCCCGGGCCACCGCCTCTGCCAGGTCCACGCAGGTGGCGCAGACCACGTTGAGGGACACGGTGCGCTCCCCCGATCCACCCAGGGGGCGCAGGGCCCGGGTGTCCAGGAAGCGCAGCAGTTTCCCTTGAAGGGAGGGGGGCAGGTCCCCGATCTCGTCCAGGAAGAGGGTTCCCCGGTCCGCCAGCTCGATGAGCCCCTGCCGGTCCCCCGTGGCCCCCGTGTAGGCCCCCTTGCGGTGCCCGAAGAGCTCCGATTCCAACAGGGTCTCGGGGATGGCGGCGCAGTTGAGGGGAACGAACTGCCCCCCGCCTCCCGTCACCTCGTGGAGCAGTCGGGCCACCACCTCCTTCCCCGAGCCGCTCTCCCCCAAAAGCAGCAGGTTCAGGTCCGTCTGCCCCGTCAGGCGGGAGAGGGTCTCCTGGAGGGGGCGCAGGGCGGGGGAGGACCCCACCAGGGGGGCGGGACGGCAGCGGGCCCGGTCCCGGGCCTGGCGCAGGAGTACCAGAGAGTCCCGGGCCTTGGCCACCATGCGGCGCACCGCCTCCAGGGAGAAGGGCTTGTCCAGGTAGTCGAAGGCCCCTTGGCGGATGGCCCGGACGATGAGGGGGGATTCCCCGTAGGCGGTCATGAGGATCACCCGGGTCTCCGGGGCGGCCCGCAGCAGGGAGGGCAGCTCCTCCAGCCCCAGGCCGTCGGGAAGCCGCTGGTCCAACAGCACCAGGTCCGGCGCCTCCTGGCTCAGGTGGCGCCGCAGCTCCTCCAGGCGGGAGCACAGCCGTACCCCGTACCCCTCCGCTTCGAAAGCCTGCTTCAGCCCCTGGGAGAGGCGCGGCTCGTCGTCCACGATCCACAGGTTCATGAGAGTCCATCCCCTTCCTCGTGGGGTTCCTCCTGCCGGGGCAGGATCAGGATGAACCGGGTCCCCCCGGGGGAGGTCCGGCAGCTCAGGTTTCCTCCATGATCCTGGGCGATCCGCTGGGCGATGGAAAGCCCCAGTCCCGTCCCGTCCGGGCGGGTGGTGACGAAGGGCTCGAAGACCCGGTCCACCAGTTTCTCGGGGATCCCCTTCCCCGTGTCCTCCACGGCGAAGCGCAGCTCCTCCGGGGTCTCCTGCAGCTCCAGGGTCAGGGTCCCCCCTTCCTCCATGGCCTTCAGAGCGTTGAGCCCCAGGTTCAGCAGCAGCTGCCGAAGCTGGTCCTCATCTCCCCAGAAGGGGAGGGGAGCCGGTGGAGCCTCCAGGACCACCCGGACGTTGCCCCGGGAGCCCTGACTTCCCACCATCCGGGCGGTCCATTCCAGCAGGTCCCGGGGCTGGAGTCGCTCCCTCCGGGGAGGGCGCGGCCGGGCGAAGGCCAGGAACTGGTCCACCGTGCGCCCCAGCCGGTCCATCTCCACCCCCAGGGCCTCCAGGTGTCCCTCCAGTTCCGGACGGTCTCGGAGCCGGTCCGCCAGCAGGTCCAGGTGGATGCGCATGCTGGCCAGGGGGTTGCGGATCTCGTGGGCCACCCCCGCCACCAGCTCCCCCAGGGCGGCCAGCCGGTCCATGCGGACGATCCGCCCCTGAACCCGGCGCCATCGTTCCATCTGTTCCGCCAGGTCGTTGAACACCCCCGTGACGTGGGACAGCTCGAAGGAGACCCCGCGGCCCAGGGGAAGCCGCACCGAGCGACCCCGGGCCAGCTGAGAACAGCCCCAGGAGAGGCGCCGCAGGGGGCGGGTGATGCCGTAGGCCAGAAACACGGCGATCTCCACCGAGGCCAGCAGGCCGATCATCCCCAGCACCAGGAGGTAGCGGTTTTCCTCCACCAGCTCCGCGAAGAGGGCCTGACGGTTCAGGGTCAGCCCCCAGTCCTTCCCGTCGGCGGACCGAAGGATCCGGTCCACCGGCCCTTCCGCCAGGGGAGGGGTGGAGACCTTCCACGCCGGGCCCAGCCGGGACAGCCAGCCCTCCGCCGCTACGGAGGGCAGACGGGTCACCACCTCCCCCACCAGGTCCGAATCTCTCAGCGCCTGGGTGCGCAGGTCCCCGTAGCCCTGGTAGAACCGGGTCCCCAGGAGGAAGAGGGCCAGGCTCACCGCCAGGGCGGTGAGGATCCACTTCAGCAGCCCCTCCAGGGTCGGGGGGGTCACGATCTCGCCCTCCAAGAGAGGATCCAGAAGGCTCCTTCGAAGGCCAGGGCCACCAGCATGGAGGTTTCCGGCGTGAGGGGGGAGAGGGTGGAAAGGAGGGCGTGCACCCCCAGGGCGGAGGCCAACACGGCGAAGGTCTGCTTGGGAGCCATGCGTCGGGGCAGGTAGAGGGGGAAGAGGAAGCACACCGCCACCACCGTCCAGCTCATGCGCCCCAGGGCCAGGATCCCCGGAAGGGGGATCTGGCTCAGCACCAGGGACACCGTGGCGATGGCCACGATGGCCAGGCGGTTTTGCAGAAGGAACCGATCCTCCCCGAAGGGGTCCTGCTCCGCAAGGGGCCTCTGGGGGAGCAGGTCGTGGCACAGGGAGCAGGCCGCCAGGAGGAGCTGGGAATTGGCGGTGCTCACCGCCGCCGCGAGAACCGCCACCAGCAGGGGCAGGGCTCCCCAGACGGGCAGGGTTCCGTCGAAGAGCCGCGCAAAGGCCGTCGGGTCCAGGGTCTGGGGGATGTGGGGGAAGGAAGCCCTCCCCACCAGCCCCAGGACGGTGAGGCACAGGTAGATCCACCCCAGAAAGAGGGGGGCGGCGCAGAGCATCCCCAGGGCATCCCGGGTGCGCCGCGCCGCCATGAGGCGCACCCCGTACTGGGGGTTCGCCGCTACCCCCAGACCCCAGGCCAGACCCAGGGTGAGGGTGGTGATCCCCTCCCTCCAGGAGCTCCAGGGGTTCAGAAGCTCCGGGGCCCGCACTGCCAGGACCCGGCAGGTCGCCAGGGGGGAGCCGTAGAGGTGGATCGCCGCCCCCGCCGCCAGGGTCACCCCCGCCAGGATGAGGCAGAGGTTCAGGGCGTCACTTCGCACCACCGAGGGGTAGCCCCCGAAGGTGGTGTACAGCACGAAGAGGTACACCAGCGCCGCGGCGGCGAACCCCAGGGGGAGCTGGAGCAGGTGGGCCGCCACGGCCCCGAAGGCCCGAAACTGGATCACCAGGTACAGGGTGTAGGCGAAGAGCAGCGCCCCTCCTCCCAGGCGGCGGAGGCGCTCGTCCCCGTATACCCGAGCGAGCCACTCCGGCAGGGAGAGGCATCGCACCCGACGAAGGCGGAAGACCAGCAGGGGCATGGGGACCAGTCCCAGGAGCCAGCCGTTCACGGAGCCCCCGAAGGCCCGGAAGCCGTCCTGCATCATCCAGAGGGTGAACCCCACCACCGAGGCGGCGCTCATCCAGGTGGCGCAGAAGGTGGCCAAGGACATCCACATCCCCGTGCGACGCCCCCCCAGGTAGAAGAGGCTTCGCGTCTCGTTCCACGCGAAGGCCTGCCCCGTGAGCAGCAGCAGCGCCAGGGTGTACCCCGCGAAGGCCCCCAGGTGAAGCAGCAGGGGGGGCATCAGGTTCTCCTCCGGAGGCGCCGGGCCCGGCAGACCCCCCAGACCGTCAGGGAGGGTCCCAGAAGGAGGAGGGCGAAGGCGGCCCAGTCGATCCAGCAGTTCGGCAGACCCAAGAAAATCACCTCGCAGTGCATCATACCCGACGGCCTGGGTGTTCGGTAGAATTGACGATGTCAGGATTCGTCAGATTCGTAGACTGGAGAACACGGAAGACCCGCCCCGGCGTCCCTGGCCGGAGGCCCCTTTTGGAGGTGAGGTTCATGAAGCTCCCGAAGAAGACTCCCTGGATCCTCTGCGCCCTGCTGACCCTGGCCCTCGGCACCCTGTTCCTCTCGGGGCCTCCGGGAGCGCGCGTCCTTCAGGCCGCGTCCCCCACCCCCGCCGCTCCCACCGTCGCCCCTGCGCCCCCCGCCTCGTCCTCCCGGGGAGGGGACGTGTTCACGGGCAACCCGGTGGCGCAGATCGCGAAGCGTTCTTCCCCCGCGGTGGTGAACATCGACACGGAGACCCTGGTGCGCCAGTCCATGGCCCCCTTTCCGGACGACCCCTTCTTCCGGCAGTTCTTCGGCCAGGAGCTGGAGCGCTTCTCTCGCACCGTCCCCATGAAGGGCAAGGGGTCCGGGTTTCTGGTCTCCAAGGACGGGTACATCCTCACCAACAACCACGTGGTGGAGGGGGCGGACAAGATCACCGTCACCCTGTTGGACGGGCGACACTTCCCGGCCAAGCTGGTGGGGAGGGATCCCACCTTCGACCTGGCGGTGGTGAAGATCCAGGCGGACAAGCTGCCCGCCCTGCCCCTGGGGGATTCGGAGCGCGTGGAGGTGGGGGAGTGGGTGGTGGCCATCGGCAACCCCTTCGGCCTGGAGAACACCGTCACCGTGGGGGTCCTCTCCGCCAAGAACCGCACCATCCAGGCACAGAACCTGAACTTCCAGGGGTTCCTCCAGACCGACGCGGCCATCAACCCGGGCAACAGCGGCGGGCCTCTGCTGAACCTCCGGGGGGAAGTGGTGGGCATCAACACCGCCATCGTCCCCTATGCCCAGGGCATCGGGTTTGCGGTGCCCGTGAACATGGCCAAGCAGGTGATGGACGACCTGATCCGGCACGGAGAGGTGAAGCGGGGCTGGATGGGCGTTTCGGTGCAGTCCCTCACCCCGGCGTTTGCGGAGGCCTACGGCATCCCCACCGCGGAGGGCGCGGTGGTGGGGGATGTGGTCCCCGGCTCCCCGGCGGACCGGGCGGGGCTGGCCCGGGGGGACGTGATCGTCTCGCTGGGGGGCAAGACCGTGAAGAACAGCCAGGACGTGGTCTTCGCGGTGCGCAACTTCCTGGCGGGAGACAAGGTGAAGTTGGAGTTCTACCGGCAGAAGACGAAGCGCTCCGTGGAGGTGGTCTTGGGTGACCTCCCCGGCAAGGGAGAGAAGAAGGCCGCGAAGGGCTCCGCCCCCTCCGCCCCGGAACGGACCTCCAGCAGGCTGGGGGCCGCGGTGTCCGGGGTGACGCCGGAGCTGAGGGGTCGTTACAGACTCCCCGGATCCGAGGGGGTGGTGGTTCTCTCCGTGGAAGGGAACTCCTTCGCCCAGATGCTGGGGCTTCGCCCCGGAGACCTGGTCCTGGAGGCCAACCGCAGGAGGATCCGGGGAGTGCCCGATTGGGAGGCCGCCCTGGGAGGCAAGCCCAAGGCGGTGGCTCTGCTGGTGTGGCGGGAGGGGCAGACCCTGTTCTTCTCTCTGAAGGCGGAGTAAGGGACGAAAACGGGGAAGGGGGAGGGCCATGGCCCTCCCCCTTCCCTTGTCATGGATTGATTGCTTGTGATGGCGTCACCTCAGGCTTCCTCTTCCTCCTCCCCCGGGTCGGGCTGCATCAGGTTTTCCGTGTCCAGGGGGAAGCGGAGGGTGAAGCGGGAGCCCGAATCGGGGGCGGACCAGACCTCGATCTGCCCTTGGTGAAGCAGGGCGATGCGCCGGACCAAGGGAAGCCCCAGGCCGTAGCCCTGAGTGGCCCGGGCGGTGTCTCCCCTCCAGAAGGGTTGGAAGCACTTCTCCCGGGTCTCCGGATCCATCCCCTTGCCCCGGTCCCAGACCGTCAGGACGGCGGAACTCCCCTCCGCCCGGGTGGAGACCCCCAGCTCTCCCCCCTCGGGGCTGTATTTTGAGGCGTTCTCCAGCAGGTTGGCGCACAGCCGGATCAGCAGGGTCTCCCGTCCCCGAAGGGGGGCGGACTCCAGGTCCTGTCGCAGCTTCTGGCCTCGGGAGGACAGGACAGGCAGGACCCCGTCAACCGCCTCCTCCGCCACGATCAGGAGGTCCGTGGCCTCCGCGTCCTCCAGCCGCGCCAGGGCGTCCAGTCGCGCCAGGTCCAGGAGCCCCTTCACCATGCTCTGCATCAGGTCCGCCTGCTGGCCGATCTCCCGCAGGCGTTCCTGATAGTAGTCCTGGTCCCGCTCCTTCAGGAGGGCCACCTCCACCTTGCCCTTGATCACCGCCAGAGGGGTGCGCAGCTCGTGGCTCACGTCGGAGGTGAACTGCTGCTTCACCTGGTTCATGGCGACCTGGAGCCGCATGAGGGATTGGCGGATCTGCTGGGTGACCTCGGTCATCTCCCGGTCCTCCGGGTTTTCCGGCAGGGGAAGCCCCAGATCGTCGGGGGAGAGGTGTTCCAGGGAGCGGATCAGGGTCTGGAAACGATCGTGGTTCCTGCGGGCCTCCCGGAAGTTGAAGAGGAAGACCAGGGGGGTGAGGAGCAGGCCGCTGACCAGTCCGGCCTCCACGAGGCCGGGCTGGGAGAAGGCGAAGATGACCACCTCCCGGGTGGCGGAGCGGGGCAGAAAGGAATTCTGCCCCCAGAAGAGGGATGCCAGGAGGACGAAGAGCACCCCGAACAAGAACAGCGCCGCCACCCACAAAGACGTCAGGGCCAGGGCGGCGCGTCCTTCTTCGGACAGGCGGAAGCCGACGGTTGCGGGCCGACCGGGACGGCGGGCCACGGAGTCTCTCTCAGTCGTAGTCGGGGCAGCTGACCTTGTAGCCCACTCCCCGGACGGTGACCACCACCACGTCCAGGTTGAAGGGGCGCAGCTTGTCCCTCAGGTACTTGACGTGCACGTCCACCACGTTGCTGGTGCCGTCGTACTCCTTCTGCCAGACGTGGGAGATGATCTTGTCCCGGGTGAACACCTGGTTCTCGTAGCGCATCAGGAGTTCCAGGATGTCGAACTCCCGGCGGCGCAGGGGCACCTTGGTCTCCCCCACGCAGCACTCCCGGGCCACGGGGTCCAGGGTCAGGGGGCCGCACTTCAGCAGGGGACGACGCTGTTCCGAATGGCGACGGATCAGGGCGTTGACCCGGGCCAGGAGTTCCTTGAAGTCGAAGGGCTTGATGAGGTAGTCGTCCGCTCCCCGGTTGAGTCCCTCCACCCGGTCGTCCACCGCGTCCTTGGCGGTGAGCATGATCACCGGGGTGTCGTGCCCCTCCTCCCGGAAGCGGTCGATGAGTTCGAAACCGTCCATGCCGGGGAGCATCACGTCCAGGACGATGCAGTCGAACTCCCCGGAGCGGGCGCGATTGAGCCCCGTTTCCCCCTCGTAGGCGGCTTCCACGGCGTAGTCGTGTTCCTCGAAACCCTCCTGGAGCACCTGGACCAGATCGTGGTTGTCCTCGATCACCAACAGCTTCATTCCGTCCCCTCCTCCTCTAAAAGAAAGTGCGTTCGCAAAGTAGGCGATTAGGCGTTGTTCATTAACTTAACACGGAAGGTATCCCTTGTCGAGGGGGGGAAAAAGAGATTGTCCTCTTTTCTTTTCTCCCAAGGGGCGGGGCGCGATTGAACCGTGGGCAGGAAGGAGGTATAGTAGCCGAACCTCCTACGCGGATGAGCGCCTGGACGCCCACCTGGGTTCGAGGATTTTTTTCGAGGAGTGAAGGACATGATCGACAAGGAGATCAAACAGAAGGTCATCGAAGATTACAAGACCCACGGAGCGGACACGGGTTCCCCGGAGGTCCAGGTGGCCATCCTCACCTTCCGGATTCGGGAGCTGACGGACCACATGAGGGCCCACAAGAAGGACTTCCACTCCCGCAGGGGCCTTCTGATGATGGTGGGGCGGCGGCGCAAGCTCCTCCAGTACCTGAAGGACCGGGACTTCAACCGCTACCAGAGCCTGATCCAGAAGCTGGGACTGCGGCACTGACGAGTCGGTTCCCGAGGTTGCTTCCCGAGGCGAGGCCCGATTGGGTCTCGCCTTTTGTTTTGTGTTTGTGCTATCCTCAGAAATTAGATGGACAAACGGACAAAAAAAGAGGAGGCAACAAGACAGATGCCGCAGACATTCACGCTGGACCTGGCCGGGAGGACCCTGTCCTTCGAGACGGGGAAGATGGCCAAACAGGCGAACGCTTCGGTGTTCGCCCGCTACGGGGAAACGGTGATCCTGGTGACCTCGGTGCTGGCCGAGAAGGCCCGGGAGGGGCTGGACTTCTTCCCCCTTCTGGTGGACTACGAGGAACGCTTCTACTCCGCGGGCAAGATCCCCGGCGGGTTCATCAAACGGGAGGGACGCCCCTCCGAGACCGCCATCCTGAGCGGCCGCATGGTGGACCGCTCCATCCGCTCCCTCTTCCCGGACTACCTCCGCAACGACGTGCACGTGGTGGCCACGGTTCTCTCCGTGGACCAGCAGAACGCCCCCAACGTCCTGGCCATCAACGCCGCCTCCGCCGCCCTCGCCCTTTCCGACATCCCCTGGGAGGGGCCCATCGGGGCGGTGCGCATCGGCTGTCTGGACGGGAACCTGGTGGTGAACCCCACGGAGCAGGAAATCCCCTTGAGCACCCTGGACCTCCTGGTGGCGGGGCACGAGGGGGGCATCACCATGGTGGAGGCGGGGGCTCAGGAAGTGAGCGAGGCCCTGCTGGTGGACGCCCTGGAACTGGCCCATCGGGAGATCCGTCGCATCGTGGCTTTCATCCTGGAGATGCGGGCCGCCGCAGGCAAGCCCAAGAGGGACTTTCCCGCCCCGGCGCGGATTCCGGAGATCGATCAGTGGGTCCTGTCGGAACTGGACGGAGAGATCTACCAGGCCGTGCAGGTCCACGACAAAATGGAGCGGGCCGCGGCCCTCTCCAAAGTGTCCCAGAAGGCGGTCGAGCAGTTCGCCGAGGCCTACCCCAACGCCAAGGGCTACGTGGCGGGGGTGGTGGAGGAGCGGGTGAAGGACGGTCTGCGCCGCCTCCTCCTGGAGGAGGGGCGTCGGGCGGACGGTCGGAAGATGGACGAGCTTCGCCCCATCTGCTGCGAGACCGGTCTGCTGCCCAAGGCCCACGGGTCCGCCCTCTTCACCCGGGGGGAGACCCAGTCCCTGGCCGTCACCACCCTGGGCATGGTGGGGGAGGACGACCAGATCCTGGACGGGCTGAAGCACGACGAGCCCTCCAAGCGCTTCCTTCTGCACTACAACTTCCCCCCCTACTCCGTGGGAGAGGTGCGCCCCATGCGCGGCCCCGGACGGCGGGAGATCGGGCACGGTGCCCTGGCGGAACGGGCCCTGCGCCCCATGTTCCCCGACGAGGCGGCGTTCCCCTACGTGGTCCGGGTGGTTTCGGACATCCTGGAGTCCAACGGCTCCAGCTCCATGGCCAGCGTCTGCGGCGGCAGCCTCTCCATGATGGACGCGGGGGTTCCCCTGAAGAAGGCCGTGGCGGGGGTGGCCATGGGACTCGTCACCGACGGAAGTCGGGTGCGGATTCTCACGGACATCCAGGGGCTGGAGGACCACTACGGAGACATGGACTTCAAGGTCACGGGCACCCGGGACGGGGTGACGGCCCTCCAGATGGACAACAAGGCCGGAGGCATCACTCGGGCCATCCTGGAGCAGGCCCTCTCCCAGGCCCGGGAGGGACGCATGAAGATCCTGGACATCATGGACGGGGCGCTTCAGACCCCTCGGGAGGAGATCTCCCCCAACGCCCCCCGCATCCTCACCCTCACCATCGACCCGGAGAAGATCCGGGAGGTCATCGGCCCCGGCGGGAAGACCATCCGCTCCATCGTGGCCCAGACGGGAGCCAAGGTGGACGTGGAGGACGACGGCCGCATCTACGTGGCGGCCCTCACCTACGAGGCGGCGAACCACGCCGTCAAGATCATCACGGACCTCACCCGGGAGGTGCAGGCCGGGGAGACCTTCCTCGGCACCGTCACCCGGATGCTCAGCTTCGGGGTCTTCGTGGAGGTCCTGCCCGGCAAGGAGGGGCTGCTCCACGTGAGCGAGGTGAGCACCTACCACATCCCCCGGCTGGAGGACGCCTTCTCCATCGGGGACCAGGTTCTGGTGGTGGTGAAGGAGATCGACGACATGAAGCGGGTCAACCTCTCCCGCCGTCGCCTCTTCGACCAGTACGACGCCCTGGCGGCCCAGGATCCCGCCTTTGCCGCCCAGATCGAGGTGGAGCGGCAGCGGGAGATCAAGTACGAGGCCATGAAGGGGGAGGCTCCCGCCCGGGGAGCCGGCGGCCCCCGTCGGGACGGAGACCGGCGGCCCGGCGATCGGGACCGGCGGGACCGGGACCGGCGTCCCCCCCGGTAGAGGCGGTGGAGACCCTGCGGGTTCGGGTCCGGCGCGGCGTCGAGGCGTCGGACCTGCCCCTTCCTGAGCCCGCCTCGGAGCACGCCTCCGGGGCGGACCTGCGGTCCTCCGAGGCGGGGATCCTCCAGCCCGGGGAGATCCGGGCCTTCGGGACGGGGCTTTCCGTGGAAATCCCCCCGGGGTACGAGTTTCAGGTGCGTCCCCGAAGCGGTCTGGCCCTCAAGTCCGGGGTCACGGTGCTCAACACCCCCGGGACCATCGATGCGGACTACCGGGGGGAGATCCGGGTGATCCTGTACAACGCAAGCCGGGTACCCTTCGAGGTCCGCCGGGGAGACCGCGTCGCCCAGCTGGTACTGGCGCCGGTGGTCCGGGCGCTCTGGGACGAGGCGGAATGCCTGGAGGAGACCTCCCGACAGGAGGGGGGCTTCGGCAGCACCGGGGTCCGCTGACCTTCGGCGAACCCCCTGCGCAGGACCGGGGCCGAAGAGAAGAAGGCAGAACAAGGGGAGGGGCGCCTGACGGCGCCCCTCCCCTTGTCTATCGTTTCTCTCCCGTTATGGTGGCCCGACCCTCAGGCCTTCTTGCCTTCCGCCTTCATGGCGGCGGCCAGGCACCAGATGAATCCTCCGTAGACCAGTCCCAGGATGATCACCATGGTCACTTTCCACATGAGGGGATCCCTCCTAATCCTTGATCTGGAGCTTGTACTTCATGATGTCCGCCAGCCAGCCGTTGAGGACGAAGAACACCACCGCGGCGAGGCCCCACTGGACGAACATGGTGCCGGGGGTATAGGTGTACTTGGCGAGGGGCAGGAACTTGTACCACTCTCCGGGGTACCACTCGATGGACTGCTTCACCCACCAGCCGAAGATGATCACGAACCACAGGGGGAACAGCTTGATGAGGCTCCACATCCACTCGACCTTGAGGTC
The DNA here is from genome assembly GCF_000165795.1 of Aminomonas paucivorans DSM 12260. Taxonomy (NCBI): domain Bacteria; kingdom Thermotogati; phylum Synergistota; class Synergistia; order Synergistales; family Synergistaceae; genus Aminomonas; species Aminomonas paucivorans. Next base: position 1,222,850 of record NZ_CM001022.1, read on the forward strand.
CGAGCAGGGCTCGATGAACTCCACCCAGATCTTCTTGACCCCGTAGCGGATGGCTCCCAGGGAGAAGAGGAGCCCGGAGATGAGCAGCCCCACCCCCCAGACCCAGTCCTGGTTCTCGAAGAAGGTGTTGTCCATGGCGGAGGGGGCGCCGCAGACCACGCAGGCGATGCCGATGACCCAGGTGGCCTTCTTGCGGTCGAAGCCCGCGTCCGCCAGGATGCGGCTGCCCAGCTCGATCATGGCGATCTCGGAACTCAACGCCGCCATGATGAGGGCCGCGAAGAAGGCGATGGCCATGATCACCCCGCCGGGGATCTCGGAGAAGAGGCGGGTGAGGTGGACGAAGGTCATCCCGTTGTTCCCCGCCTTGACCGCCGCCATGGGGTCCGGGGCGAAAGCGAAGATGGTGGGGATGACGCACAGGGAGGCCAGGGAGGCGGCGGTGGTGTCCGCGAAGGCGGTGGTGACGGAGTTGAGGAGGATGTCCTCGTTCTTCTTGGTGTAGACGTAGTACGTCAGGAAGAGCCCCCAACCCGCCCCGGTGGACCAGGCCGCCTGGGTGAAGGCCTCCAGGTAGGTCTTGGCCTTGAGCACGTCCTCCATGCGCACGGTGAACATGTACTCCAGGCCCTTCCAGGCGTTGGGCAGGAAGTTCGCCCGGATGGCCAGGAAGATCAGCAGGACGAAGATGGAGGGGATCATGATCTTGTTGGCCTTCTCCAGGCCGTTCTGGACGCCCAGCATGGAGATGGCCAGGGCGGCGAGGATGGAGACCAGGAAGAACACCAGCCCTGCGGTGGGGTTGGTGATGAAGGCCTTCCAGAGGCCCTCCGTGTCCAGGCCGGGCTTCATCACGCCGGTGAGAGCGTAGAGGAAGTACCGGAGGCACCAGCCGATGACCACGGCGTAGTAGAAGGTGATGGCCAGGCAGCACCAGGCCACCCACCCGCCGATCCAGGTCCACTTGCGGCCCAGCATCTCCTTGAAGGATCCCACCACGCCCATGCGGGCGGTCTTGCCCCACACCGCCTCGGCGCAAAGCAGGGGGACCGCCCAGAGGAACAACGCGAAGAAATAAGCAATATAGAAGGCGCCTCCGCCGTTGGTGGCGCAGACCCGGGGGAACCGCCAGATGTTACCGGTCCCCACTGCCATGCCGATGGCCGCGAACACCAGGCCCCAACGGCTCGACCACTGCTCGTTCTGTCCTTTCATTTGCTCCGCCATGCTGTTTGAACCTCCTTTTCTCTGATTTGCCTGAAGGGACGTTCAAAGGCCGATCCTCTGTGGTTTCGGGACATCACCTCCCCGGGCGCACACGAAAGCGGGAAATCGTCTTGCAGCGCCATCACGTTCAAGCCTGCTAGTTACAAGAGGGACAATAAACCAACCGGTGGTTTAGAGCAAGTGCAAAAGGTTAAGACTTTTTGGTGCAATAAACACATCATAAGAAAGGACGCCCCCCCTCCCGCGCCCCTCTCCGCAGCGGTCCGGGGAAGGCATGGTACAATGACGAGGTTTCCCCATGGATACCAAGCTATCCGGAGCGCTGCTCCTCGGAGGCTCCGCGATCTGGGAGGGATGGTCATGCTGCGCTTTGAAGGCCCTTCGGGCAAGGTCTTGGAAACGGAAGAACCCCGTACTTCGGGAGAGCTTATCACGTCCTGGAAGCTGGGAAAGGGCGTTGTGGCGGCGCGGGTGAACGGGGTCCTGGTGGACCTGTCGACGCCCCTGACGGAAGGGGGGACGGTGGAGCCCGTGGCGGGGGACTGCGAGGAGGGTCTGGAGATTCTCCGGCACTCTGCGGCGCACCTCATGGCCCAGGCCATCCGGCGCCTCTTCCCGGAGGCCCGCTTCGGCATCGGCCCGGCGGTGAAGGACGGGTTCTACTACGACGTGCTGCCTCCCCGTGCCCTGACGGAGGAGGACCTCCCGGTCATCCAGGCGGAGATGGACCGGATCGTCCAGGAGGATGTGCGGGTGGAGAGGCGGGTCCTCCCTCGGGAAGAGGTGATCCGTCTCTTCCGGCAGAGGGGGGAGATCTTCAAGCTGGAGCTGCTGGGGGAGATCCCGGACGAGGAGATCTCCACCTACTGGCAGGGGGACTTCGTGGACCTCTGCCGGGGGCCCCACGTGCCCTCCACGTCCCTGCTGCGTCACGTGAAGCTCCTCTCCCTGGCGGGGGCCTACTGGCGGGGAAACGAGAAGAACGTGATGCTCACCCGCATCTACGGCACCGCCTTCGGGGACAAGGCTTCCCTGGAGCAGCACCTGAAACGCCTGGAGGAGGCCAAGCAGCGGGACCACCGCAAGCTGGGCCGGGAACTGGACCTCTTCAGCCTCCAGCCCGAGGCCCCGGGGTTCCCCTTCTTCCACCCCAAGGGCATGGTGGTCCTGGGGGAGCTGGTGAACTTCTGGAAGCGGGAGCACCAGCGCCGGGGGTACTGCGAGATCCGCACCCCCCTCATCCTGGATCGGGCCCTCTGGGAGCGCTCCGGCCACTGGGACCACTACCGGGACAACATGTACTTCACCACCATCGATGAACGCCCCTTCGCGATCAAGCCCATGAACTGTCCCGGGGGCATCCTGGTCTTCAAGAGCAGCACCCGAAGCTACCGGGACCTGCCCCTCCGGATGGGGGAACTGGGGACGGTGCACCGCCACGAGCGGTCCGGGGTGCTCCACGGCCTCATGAGGGTACGGTGCTTCACCCAGGACGACGCGCACCTGTACTGCACCCCCGACCAGGTGGCCCAGGAGATCGCCGGGGTCATCGACCTGATGCGCTACGTCTACAAGGACGTGTTCGGCTTCCCCTACCGGGTGGAGCTGTCCACGCGGCCGGAGAACTACATGGGGGAACTGTCCCTGTGGAACCTGGCGGAGCAGAAGCTCCAGGAGGCCCTGGAGGCCACGGGGACGCCCTACAAGGTCAACCCCGGGGATGGGGCGTTCTACGGCCCCAAGATCGACTTCCACCTGGAGGACTGCATCGGCCGTACCTGGCAGTGCGGCACCATCCAGCTGGACTTCCAGATGCCCGAGAAGTTCGACGTGGCCTATATCGGCCCCGACGGGGCGGAACACCGGCCGGTGATGCTGCACCGCACGGTCTTCGGCAGCCTGGAGCGGTTCCTGGGCATCCTCATCGAGCACTACGCCGGGGCCTTCCCCTATTGGCTCGCCCCGGTGCAGGCCAAGATCCTCCCGGTGAGCACGGATCTGCTCCCCTACGCCCGGGAGGTGGAGGGCATCCTCCAGTCCTGGGGGGTCCGCACGGAGACGGATACCCGGGAGGAGAAGCTGGGCCGCAAGATCCGGGACGCCCAGCTCTCGAAGGTGCCCTACATGCTGGTTCTGGGAGGGCGGGAGGCGGAATCCCGAACCGTGGCGGTGCGGGAGCGTGTCCGGGGCGACCTGGGCAGCCTTTCCCTGGAGGCTCTAAAAGAGATGCTGGAGGGAGAATACGCCCCCGCCTGAGACGAAGAGCCTTGTCACGGGACGGGATCTGTGGTACCGTACCTTCGCATGCAGAAAAGGCATGAAGCAGAGGACAAGCCCTCTCGCCTGTCGGTCGAAACCGGACTGCCGGGCTGCCTGAAGCGACAGCACAGGCCGGGCGCGTCATGGCGTCCGGCCTTTTTGTGTGGAATCCAAAGGAAGAAGAAACCAAGGAGGTGGCGTGCTATAGGCATCAAGGACGACGAACCCCGCGTGAATCGGGAGATCCGGGCAAACGAAGTGCTTCTCATCGACGACCAGAACGTCAAACAGGGCGTCGTGCCCACCCGGCAGGCCTTGCAGCTTGCGGAGGAGCGGGAGCTGGACCTGGTGGAGGTGGCGCCCCTGGCGAAACCTCCGGTGTGCCGCATCATGGACTACGGCAAATACCGGTTCCAGCAGCAGAAGCGCGACAAGGACGCTCGCAAGAAGCAGAAGAACCAGAGCGTCAAGGAAATGAAGATGCGCCCCAAGATCGACGTTCACGACTACACCTTCAAGGTCAAGGCGGTCTGTGCCTTCCTGGAGGACGGGCACCGGGTGAAGGTCTCGGTGTTCTTCCGGGGACGGGAGATGGCGTTCCTGGATCGGGGTCGCGAGGTGCTCGACCGGGTGCGCCGGGACATCGAAGGGTTCGGCAAGGTGGAGATGGAGCCCCGCATGGAAGGTTCGTACATGCGCATGATGATCGCTCCGGTCCTCCCGACCCTGCCCGTCAAGGAGCCCGCCAAGGAACCCGGAGGGAGTTCGAAGTCCCCTGCCCCGAAGGCAGCCGCCCCCAAGGCAAAGCCGGAACCCACGAGCGACGACGTATCGCCGCAGGAATCTTAGAGGAGGGAACTACCATGCCGAAAGTCAAGACCCATTCTGGGGCGAAGAAGCGTTTCTCCGTGACCGGATCCGGGAAGGTGGTCTACCAGAAGAACGGTCGCCGCCACCTGCTGCAGTGCAAGAACGCCAAGCGCCGCCGTCGTCTCCGCCAGCAGGGCGTGTTGACCCCGGTCCTTGCCGATACGCTCAAGCAGATGATGCCCTACGCGTGAGCGTAGACGCCCGCCCGACGGAGAAGGAGTGAAGCGCCATGCGAGTCAAAGGTTCCAGCGCAAGCCGTAACAAACTGAAGAAGCTCTTCAGCATCACCAAGGGCTTCTGGGGACGCAAGAAGAACGTCTATCGCCGGGCCCGGGAGGCGTACCTGCACGCCCTCTCCAAGTCCTATCACGATCGCAAGGTCAAGAAGCGGGACTTCCGGCAGCTCTGGATCATCCGCATCAACGCCGCCGCCCGGATGAACGGCATCAGCTACAGCCACCTCATGAACGGCCTGAAGAAGGCCCAGGTGGGAGTGAACCGGAAGATGCTGGCGGATCTGGCGATCCACGATGCCGCGGCCTTCACCGCCCTGGTGGGCAAGGCCAAGGAGGCGCTGACCCGGTAACGTGCGGATCTACAGCTCTCTGCGCGTCGAGCGCATGCTTGTTCTGGGGTTCCTGTCGCTCATCACGGCAGGAACCCTTGTGCTTTGGGCGGTGGACCGCCTGTCGGGACACCCCTTAAGCCTTTTGGACGCCCTCTTCACCGCCACCTCCGCGGTCTGCGTCACGGGGCTTGCGGTGGTGGACACGGGGAGGGATCTGAGCCTGCCCGCCCAGGGGGTGCTGTTGCTGCTGATCCAGTTGGGGGGCCTGGGGGTGATGACCGCCACCACGGCGTTGCCCCTGGTCTTCGGGATGAAGATCCACCTCCGGCAGCGGCTTCTCTTCGCGGGAGGGCTGGGGATGGACACTCCCCAGGGGGCGGTGCGGCTGCTGTCCACGGTGCTTCGGTACACCCTGGCGGTGGAGGCCCTGATGGCCGCACCCCTGTTCTGGGGGTTTCTCCAGAGGGAGGCCCCGGGGCGGGCGGCGTACCTGGCGGTCTTCCACAGCATCAGTGCCTTCTGCAACGCCGGGTTCTCCCCCTATGGAGACAGTCTGGAGACCTTTGCGGGGACCTTCTGGGTGCCCGGAGCGGTGATGGTCCTCGTCGTCCTGGGGGGGCTGGGGTTTCCGGTGGCGGCGGAGCTGCGGGCCTGTGCCCGCAGGCGCCACCCCCTCTCCGCCTACACCCGGATGGTGCTGGTCGTCACGGCGGGGCTGATCCTCCTGGGCACGGTCCTGCTTGCCTTCTCGGAGTGGGACCGGGCGTTTCGGGACCTTCCGCCCCTCCTGAAGGGGTGGAACGCCCTCTTCCACAGCATCACTCCCCGAACGGCGGGGTTCGACACGGTGGCCCTGAGAAACTTCTCCGGCCTGGGCCTGGGGATCACCCTCACCCTCATGTTTGTGGGGGCTTCCCCGGCCTCCACGGGGGGGGGAATCAAGACCACCACCTTTGGGGTGCTGCTGGCCTGTTCCTGGAAGGAAGTCCAGGGGGAGGAGGAGACGGTGGTCTGGGGGCGACGCATTGATCCGCGAACCCAAAGGAAGGCCCTGGCCCTGACGGTGCTGTACCTGGCCACCCTGTTCCTGGCGGTGCTGGGGCTCTGTCTCTACGAACCCTTCTCCTTCCGGGACCTGCTCTTCGAGGCCTTCTCCGCCATGGGCACGGTGGGGCTTTCGGTGGGCATCACCCCGAGGCTCACCCCGGAGGGTAAGATGATCCTGGTGTTTCTGATGTTCTGGGGCCGGGTGGGCATCGTGACCTTCCTCTACGGCATCCTCGCCCGCACCCGTCCCGGGAAGGTCCAGTACCCCTCGGCGCAGATGCCCATCGGCTAGGAGGAATCGGGACATGAAAGAGGAATCCAAGAGCTATCTGGTCATCGGGCTGGGGCGTTTCGGTACGGCCCTGTGCAACCGGCTGGTGGACCTGGGACAGCGGGTGGTGGGAGTGGACAAGGTGCGCGCCCACGTGGAGGAGCTGGCGGATCGCCTGGATCTGGCGGCGCAGCTGGACGCCACGGACGAGGAGGCTCTGGTGAAGGTGGGGGCCAAGGACGCGGACGTGGCGGTGGTGGCCATCGGGGAGGGCGTGGAGGCAAGCGTGCTGGCCACGGCCATCCTCCGGGACCTGGGCATCCCCCTGGTGGTGGCCCGGGCCATCGATCCCCTTCACGCCAAGGTGCTGGAACGGGTGGGGGCCCACCGGGTCTTTTCCCCGGAGCAGGACATGGGGGTGCGGATGGCGGAGCAGCTGGCCCATCCTTGGCTGGCCCACTTCACGGCCCTGCAACAGACGGATTTTCTGGTGGGGGAGATGGCCCCGCTGGAGGAGATGACCGGCAAGACGCTGCAGGACCTGCATTTCACCCATCGCTACAAGGCCATGATCCTCCTGGTGGAACGCGGGGGTACCCGCTTTCTCCCCCGGGCGGACACGGTGATCCTGCCCACGGACCGTCTTTGGGTGGCTGGAAGGCAGGAGGACCTGGCCCAGTGGCTGGATGGGACGGATTCGGAAGGGAAGTGACGGGATGAGCGACATGCTCCGGGATGTGGAGCGGATGGAGGCAGCCTTCGCCGAGACCATGGAGAAGGTTCGGTCCCTGGGGGACCTGGAAGCCCTCCGGCTGGAGTACCTGGGCAAGAAGGGCGCGTTGACAGGGCTGCTTCGTCTCCTGGGCCAGGCGGCCCCGGAGGAGCGTCCGGCCCTGGGTCAGGCGGTGAACCGGCTTCGGGACGCCTGCGAGGAGAGCCTGAAGGTCCGGGCGGCGGAACTGCGGGAGCAGGAAGAGGAGGCGGCGGAGGCCCGGGACCGGGTGGACGTGTCCCTCCCCGGGTGCGGTCGCCCCTACGGCCGCCCCCATCCGGTGGTACAGACCTTTCAGGAGATCCTGGACATCTTCGTCTCCCTGGGCTTCTCCGTGGCCTCGGGCCCGGAGATCGAGACGGACTTCTTCAACTTCGAGGCCCTGAACTTCAAGGCCCACCACCCCGCCCGGGACATGCAGGACACCTTCTTCGTGGAGAAGGATCGCCTGCTGCGGACCCACACCTCCCCGGTGCAGGTGCGGAGCATGCTGGCCCAGGGGGCGCCCCTTCGGATCGTCATTCCCGGACGGGTGTATCGCCGGGACAGCGACCCGACCCATTCCCCCATGTTCCATCAGGTGGAGGGGCTGCTCCTGGACGAGAACATCTCCGTGGCGGACCTGAAGGGCTGCCTGCAGGCCTTCGTGGACGCCATCTTCGGGCGTCCCCTGCGGTCCCGCTTCCGGGGAAGTTACTTCCCCTTCACGGAGCCCTCCCTGGAGATGGACGTGGAGTGCGTGGTCTGCGCGGGGAATCCCGCGGGGTGCCGGGTCTGCAAGGGGACCGGCTGGCTGGAGATCCTGGGGGCGGGGATGGTGCACCCCAACGTGCTGCGCAGCGGAGGGGTGGACCCGGAACGCTACGGCGGCTTCGCCTGGGGCATGGGGGTGGACCGGGTGGCCATGCTCAAGTACGGCCTCTCGGACCTGCGTCCCCTCTTCGAGGGAGACCTGGCGTACCTGACGGGGGGGAACTAGACATGCGGGTGTACTGGAAATGGCTGGAGGAGCTGGTGACCCTCCCCCTGGGTCCCGAGGCCCTGGCAGATCGGCTCACCATGACGGGCACGGAGGTGGAGTCCATCGAGACCCCCTGCGGCGCCCTCTCGGGCGTCCTGGTGGCTCGGGTGGTCTCCTGCGAGCCGCACCCGGAAAAGGGATCCCTTCGGGTGGTCCGGGCGGACCTGGGCGGAGGGCGGGAGGCCACGGTGGTCACCGGAGCGGCCAACGCGAGGGTGGGGGCCAAGTTCCCCTACGCCCCCCCCGGAGCGACCCTGGCGGACGGGACGGTCCTGGGCACCCGGGACTTCGACGGGGTGTCCAGCGCCGGGATGCTCCTGTCCGCGGAGGAATTGGGGCTGGAGGGTCTGGACGGCGAAGGGGGGCTGCTGTCCCTGCCCGAGGAGGCCCCGGAGGGGACGGACTTCCGCGCCTGGGCGGGGCTGGACGTCCCGGTGCTGGACCTGTCCATCACCCCCAATCGGGGGGATCTCTGCTCCCTCATGGGGGTGGCTCGGGAGGTCCACGGCCTGCTGGAGGACGCCCCGCTGCGGGGCCCCCTTCCTCTGTCGGGGACCGGAGAGGTGGAGTGGGCGGACTCCTTCGGGGGCATCCGGCTGGAGGATTCGGGGTGCGAGCAGTACGCCCTGGGGTATGGAGAGAACATCCGCATCGCCCCCGCCCCCCTGGAGGCCCGGCTGAAGCTCCTTCTCTCGGGGATGCGCCCGGTGAGCAACGTGGTGGACGCCACGAACCTGGCCATGCTCCTCTTCGGTCAGCCCCTTCACGCCTTCGACCGGGACCGGTTGCCCGGTTCGGACATCCGGGTCCGCGGCGCCCGCCCGGGGGAAAGGCTGGTCACCCTGGACGGGAAGGAACGGGTCCTGGAGGAGCAGGACCTGGTCATCGCCAGCGGAGAGACCCCCATCGGCCTGGCGGGGGTCATGGGGGGGCTGGACTCGGAGATCGTCCCGGAGACGAAACGAATCCTCCTGGAGTCGGCGGTGTTCGATCCCTCCCGGGTGAGCCGCACCTCCCGACGGCTGGGTCTCCCCAGCCAGGCGGCGTTCCGGTTCAGCCGGGGTCTGGATTCGACCCGGGTGCTCCCGGCGGCGGAGTACGTGCTGGATCTTCTCTCCCGCTGGGCGGGCATGAGGCCGGGAAATCGGATCCTCCATCAGTTTCGGGACATCCCCGCCCCTCGGACGGTGCTCCTGCGCCGGGAGACCCTGCGCCGGGTGCTGCTCTGGGACGGCCTGGAGGAGGCCGTCCCGGGTCTGGAGCGGCTGGGATTCGGGGTGCAGCCCCAGGAGGGACTGGGGGAGGACCGGGTCCTCTTCCGTGTGCCCTCGTGGCGCAACGACGTGGAGGCGGAGGAGGACCTGGTGGAGGAGGTGGGGCGCCTTCGGGGCTACGACCGCATCGCTCCCCGGATCCCCGGCTGCCTGCACGGTCGGGGCGTGCTCCCCGAGAGCTTCCTGGCCCTGCGGCAGGTGCGCCAGGCGGCGTTGGCTCGGGGGTACGTGGAGGTCATGACCTACAGCTTCCTGCACCCTCGGGAGCTGGAGCGGCTGCACTTTTCCCCCCAGGATCCCCGGGGCAACCCCCCCGGGCTGCTCAACCCCATCAGCCAGGAACAGGTGGCCATGCGCACCTGCATCCTCCCGGGGCTGCTGCGGGCGCTGGAACAGAACCTCCGGTCGGGGTGGCGCGGCTCCATGCGGTTCTTCGAGACGGGCAACGTGTTCTTCCACGATGCGCAGGAAGGTTACCGGGAATCGGAGCACCTGGCGGGGCTGGTCTACCTGGGCAAGGACAGGCACGTGCTCTACGGGGATCGCCTCCGGGAGGACTTCTTCACGGTCAAGGCGGACGTGGAGGCCCTGCTTGCCGCCCGAGGGATCGTCGCCCAGTGGCGGGAGGGAGAGGAGCCCTTCGGCCACCGGGGGCAGACCGCCGCGATCTTGCGGGACGGAGTGCCCCGGGGCACCCTCTGCCGCCTGAAGCCCGCACTGGCCCGGGAGCTGGATGCGGAGGAAGGAATCTTCGTCTTCGAGCTGGACCTGGATGCCTTCAGCCCCGCGGTGCGGGGGGTTTACGGAAACCCCTTCCGCTTCCCTCCCGCCCAGCGAGACGTGGCCCTTTTGGTGTCGGTGGACCGCCCCGCAGAGGCGGTGCGGGAGGAGATCCTGACCCTGGGGGACCGGGAGCGGATCCGAGGGGTGGAACTCTTCGACCATTTCGAGGGCAAGGGCATCCCCGAGGGGTTCCGCAGCCTGGCCTTCTCGGTGCTCTACCGCCACCCCGACCGGACCCTCCGGGACGAGGAAGTGGAGGGAGCCCACCTGGAGCTGCGCCGCAAACTGCAGGAAAAGGGATACACTCTACGGTAGTCCGAGAAAGGGAGGGTTTGGAATGATCCAGCAGTTCGAACAGTTCGAAAGACTGGTGGACCGCCTCGCCGGAAGGATGGCGAACCTCCAGAGGGAACGGGATGGGGCGGTGGCCGAAGCGGCCGCCCTGAAGGGACAGATGCAGGAGAAGGACCTGGAACTGATCCGGGCCCGCAAGGAGGCCCAGCGGGCGGTGGAACAGATGGAGCGGGAGAAGATGGCCCTCCAGAAGGACCAGCAGCAGTTGGAGCAGAAGCTGGGCGACCTGATGGCCAAGATCCGGGGGCTCCTGCCGGAGGAGACCCCTTCCTCCGGGGGGGGGCGTCCGGCGGCCTGACGCAGCCTTAGGTGCGGGACGGGACGATGGAACAACGCCTCACCCTTCTCGTGGGCAGAAAGACCTACTCCGTGGTCACCTCCCTGGGGGAGGAACGGGCCCGGGAGGTCTCGGAGGTGGTCCGTCAGGTTCTGGACCAGACGGACCCCTCCCTGAGCCAGGAAGAACGCCTCTTCCTGGTCTCCATGCTCCTGGCGAGCCAGATGGTGCACCTGAGGGAGAGGCTGGAGATCCTGGCGGGACCGGAAGGGGAGGAGTCCTCGTGACGTCTCCCGTGGACTACCTGGTGGCCGCCGCCGGGGCGTTCTGGATCCTCAAGGGCCTCTTCCGGGGTTTCGCCGGGGAGGTCCTTTCCCTTCTGGGGTGGGTCCTGGGGGTGTTCGCGGGGCTGCGCTTCGGGGGGGGGCGGCTTCTCCGCTTCAGAAAAGCCTGGGGCTGGAGCCTCCCCTTGCCGCCGCCCTGGGCTTTTTGGGGGTGCTCCTGGGGTGTCTGTTGGCGGCGGCGCTCCTTTCCCGGGTCGTCCGGTCCGCCTTAAGCGCCGTGCGCCTCTCCCTTCTGGACCGTCTCCTGGGAGGGGTCTTGGGGGCGGCCAAGGTCCTGCTGCTGCTCTTCGGGATCTATTTCCTGGGGACCCTAGTCTCTCCCTGGCTCGCCCCCCACTGGACCGACGGGAGCGTGGCCCTTCGGTTCGCCCAAAGCCATTGGGAGGAGGTCCAAAGCCTCGGGGGGCGGCTGGGACTTTCCCCCACGGGAACCCGGGTCCCTCATCCCCTGCCTCCCTTCCTCCAGGAGGCGCCGCAGCACCCCGAAGGAAACCCATAGGAGGGACGAAGCGTTCATGTGGTGTGAACCCCATACATACCAAGCCCTGGAAATCGACAAGATCCTCCGCATCCTCGCCGCGGGGTGCCGCAGCCCCCTGGGCCAGGAGACCCTGCACAAACTGACGCCGGCGGGGGACGGCACCGCCCTGGCCCGTAGGGTGGGACGCTTCCGGGCGTACCTCCAGGCCCGGGACCGGCAGGGGGAATACCCCTGGGACGGCAGGCTTCGTCCCCTTTCTCCCCTGGCGGAGGAGGCCCGGCGCGCCGGGTGGCTTACCGGGGAAGAGCTGGTCACCGTGCGCATCGCCCTCCTGTTGGCCAAGCGTCTGCGCCAGCGCCTTCGGACGGACGGGGAGACCTGGCCGGAACTCAAGGACCTGGCCCGGACCTTCCACGATTGGGACGAGGAAGTGGCGGCCCTGGAGGTGCTGGACGAGGACGGGCGCTTCTACGACCATGCCTCGCCGGAGCTGAAGCGCATCCGGCAGAAGCAGTTCACCGTCCGGGATGCCATCAAGCGCCGTTCCCAGCAGCTCTTCCAGGACTCGGGCACCGCCTCCATGCTTCAGGAACGGGTGCTCTCCCTGCGCAACGGCCGCTTCTGCGTCCTGGTGCGCATGGACGCCGCGGGGGGCTACCCCGGGCTGGTGCTGGAAAAGTCCTCCTCGGGCAACAGCATCTACGTGGAGCCTCAGATCCTGCTCCCCCTGAACAACCAGTGGGCGGTGCTTCTGGAGGAGGAACGGGAGGAGGAGAGCCGCCTCCTCCGTGCCCTCACGGGGCTGATCCTGAAGCGGGAGAAGGCCTTGCTGGACACGGAGGAGAGCCTGGGGCTCCTGGACCTGTTCTACGCCCTGGGGGAGAGGATGGACCGGGACCGCTGGACCCTTCCGGAATGGACCCCCAAGAAGACCCTGGACTTCCGCCAGGCCCGGCACCCCCTCCTGGGGGATCGGGCGGTGCCCCTGGACCTGCTCTGCGGGGAGGGGTACCGGATGCTGGTCATCACGGGGCCCAACACGGGGGGGAAGACCGTGGCCCTCAAGACCCTGGGGGTGTGCGCCTACCTGGCCTGGATGGGTTTCCCCGTGCCCTGCCGGGAGGATTCCCGGGTGGGGGAGGTGGGGGAACTCTTCGCCGACATCGGGGACGAACAGAGCATCGAACAGAACCTCTCCACCTTCAGCGCCCACGTGCACCATCTGGTGGCCATCCTCAAGAGCGCCACGGAGCGGTCCCTGGTGCTGCTGGACGAGCTGGGGGCGGGGACGGATCCCGACGAGGGTTCGGCCCTGGGCATCGCCCTGCTGGAGCACTTCCGCAAGCTGGGGTGTCTGCTCTGGGCCACCACCCACCACAACCCCATCAAGCACTTCGCCCTGGCCACCTCCGGGGTGGAGACCGCATCCATGGAGTTCGACCTGTCCACCCTCTCTCCCACCTACCGGCTGCGCCTGGGTATCCCCGGGAAGAGCAACGCCCTGCTCATCGCCCGCAAGCTGGGCATGCCCGGGGGGGTGCTCCGTCGGGCCCGGGAGGCCATGGAGGGACAGCACGCGGACTTTGAAGCCCTGCTGGGGGAGCTGGAGGAGAAACGCCGACGCCTGGAGCGGGAGATGGAGACCCTGGAGACCAAGACCCGGGAGGCGGAACGCCTGCGTCGGGACTTCGAGACCCGCAACAAGGAGATCCAGGAGAAGAAGGACAAGCTGCTGGAACAGGCGGACCACAAGGCCTCCCGCATCATCCGGGAGGCGGAGGAGGGCGCCAAGGCCCTGCTGCGCAACCTCCGGGAGGCGGAACTGGCCAAGGCCCACCAGGAGTACCAACGGAAGAAGCATCACTTCGACCGCCTGGAAGATCGGCGGGAAGAGAGGGAGGTCCGCCGGGTCAACCGTCTGGCCGCGGAGGGAAGCACCGGGGAGCCCCAGGTGGGGGACCGGGTGGAGATCCCCGGCTCGGGCCTTCGGGGGGACCTGGTGGCCCTCGAAGGGGGGGACGCCCTGGTGCAGTCCGGTCCCATGCGGGTCCGGGTGCCCCTGAAGCGGCTCAAGCGCAGCGCGGACCAGCAGCGCAACGACCCCCCTCCCCGGATTCAGGTCTCCGCCCCTCGGGGTGTGTCCAGTTCCCTCATGGTGCGGGGCATGACCGTGGACGAGGCCATGCCCCTGGTGGAGCAGTATCTGGACCAGGCCTACCGGGCGGGGTACGGGGAGGTCTCGGTGATCCACGGCCGGGGAGAGGGCATCCTGCGCCGGGAGGTGCAGGAGCTGTGCAAGCGCACCCCCTTCGTGGAGTCCCATCGTCTGGGGGGACCCGGCGAGGGGGGCTACGGGGTCACCATCGTCCGGTTCGCGTCCTGACGGGAGACCCCGTCCCTCACCTCTTGGCGGGATCTCCCATCTCCCGAAGGCAGTTCAGGGCGTGAAGCAGCTCCACATCCGTTCCGGCGGCGAAGGCCAGCACGTTCTCCAGGGTGCGGGGGACCCGGACGTCCGGGTGGACGCCCCCCACCCCGTTTCGGCTGTCGAGCTGGATCCGGCCCTCCCGGTCCACGGAGCGGCCGAAGGGGTAGCCGATGAGGTAACCGCCGGGTATCCGGATCAGCCCCCCCACCATCCCGAAGGAACCGTTGCTGCCGAAGAATCCCACCACCCGGGCCCGGGGGGCTCGACGGATACCCATGGCCAGGCCCTCGCCGGAGCTGACCGTCCCCGGGTTCACCAGCACGGCCACGGGGCCCGCGTATCGAGGCGACTGGGGTTCCATGGAGATGCAGTCCACCACCGGGTCGGAGAGGTTTCGCTCGTCGAAGGTGATCCGCAGAAAGCCGCCGGTTCTCCCGTCGTAGTACTCCTGGGCCTCGTAGAAGGAGGGCCCGTCCAGGAAGAATCCCGCCAGGTCCGCCGCAAGCCGGTCCGATCCCCCGTAGTTGCCTCGCAGGTCCACCACCACCCCCGGCGCGTCCGCCGCGACGAAGGAGCGGATCGCCTCCTGAAACTGCCGGAAAAGACCCTCGGGGTAGTGTTCCGGGTCTGCCAGGTCCAGTTCCAGCCCCAACCGGACGTATCCAAAACCTCCCGGCAGGATCCGATGCTCCACCCGGTCGGAAAGTTCCGCCCGGCGGGCGAAGTCCACCCGGGAGAGGGTCCACCCGCCGTCGTCCTCCGCCACGAGCCGGACGATCCGGGGATGGGCCTCGCCGGGGTTTCGGTAGACCGCCTCCACCTCCGCCCCCGCCGGGGCTCGGGGCAGGAGCCGAATCCGCTCCAGCCTTCGGTGGGCCTCCGTGGCCTGAGGGGACTCGCCCCCGAAGGCTCCGGTCAGGGTTTTCAGGGGAACCGTCGCCGGGTCGATTCCCTCCAGGGCTCGCTCGACCGGTTCGTTTCCCCAGGCCAGGATTTCCGCGCCCTGCCGGATCCCCGCCCGGTCGGCGGGCCCCTTGGGGAGGATCGCCGCCGCGATGATCTGCCCCTCCTCCAGCTCCGCCGCGGCCAGCCCAAAGCCGGACCCTGCCCGTTCCGCTGCGAGGGCGGCGGGCACGGAGAGAGCTTCCGCCTTCAGCTTGACGTGTCCGTCGGGAAGGGAGCAGACGTACCCCAGCAGGGCCAGATAGTAGGCTCGCTCGTCCTTCTCCTGGAGGGCTCGTCGGATCCGGGGCAGGAAGCGGGCCCGCAGGTCCGTCCAGGATATGCTCTTCCACTCCCCGAAGGCGTATTCCCGGGACAGCTTCCCGTGGGCCGCCTCGAAGGCCTCGGTCCAGGAAAGGGCGCTCAAGTCCGCCGACAGGGGGAACTGGAAACCCTCTCGGGGGTCGACGGGAGGGCTTCCCGTTGCCTCGGCTCTCCCGCAGGTGTCTCCGAGGAGGAGGGCCCCCAGGCAGAGCAGCCCTGCCAGGAGGCACCGACGAAATCCCCCTACCCTCTGGATGCGCAGCCCTTTTACGATCCCCCGATCCTCCGTGCGCTCCCTCGGGGGGTCTCCTGCCCTGAAAAAACAGGAAGAGGGCGAAGGTTCCTGCGGATGGCCCTGCTCTGCGGCGTTCTCCAGGGGTTCCCGCTTCTCGATGAGAGGGGTGGGGGTTGCAAAGGGTAACTGCGGGGGCATGTGGTCCTCCTTCTCCCTTGTCTCTGGGGATTGGTCAGGGGTTTGAAGAGTGATGGCCATGGATTTCATCCTGCCTTTCGGTGAAGGAAGCTGCGGGTTCTTCCTGTCCCTTCTTCGTGTCCTCAAGGGGGTGTAACCTCGGTATTGCCAAGGCTTCGCCGGGTTTCTCCTTGACAAGAAAGGAGAGGGGGAGTAATCTCCCTCCTGTAGCGCGTGTCCGTAGCTCAGCTGGATAGAGTGTTGGCCTCCGGAGCCAAAGGTCCCGGGTTCGAATCCCGGCGGGCACGCCATGAACGGTCGCCCCTACCGATCCTCGGTAGGGGCTTTTTCGTGGTCCTGCGCAGTCAGAGGGGCCGCGGCCTTTCGGGCCTCCACCGGATCAAAGACCACCCGTCCCACGGGGATCCGTCCCTCCAGGGCCTCCACGACCCGGCTTGCTGCCTCCTGGTCGAACCCCCCGCAGAGTTCCAGGATCTGGATTCCCTGATCGAACAGGATTCGGGCGGCCGCGCAGGCCTGTTCCGTGGAGGAGACTGCCACGACCTGAGTGCGGAAGGACCCGGAATCCAGCACCGCCCGGTGTTCCTCCGGATCGTAGCCGGGGCCCTTCAGGATGAAGCCGTACCTCTTGAGTTCCATGGGCGTCGCCCCCTCGTCGGTTGGATGGATCCCGGAGCCTTCTCATCATACCCCCCCGTCCTCTCCGATTCTGCGGGAAGGAGGCAGGGGGCTTCCGAGATGCCCTTGACGAGGCAACGGGCAGAATCGAAAGTGGAGGGCATCCACGGTGTCTCGGCGGGGCCCTTCGGCCCACCGAAGGCATCCTCGGGAGGAGGACCGGACATGGGTATGAGGCGCAAGGACAAGGAGATCACGGACCCGGCGGTGTTGGAGGCCATCCTCCGCAAGGGTCAGGTGTTGCATCTGGGCCTGGCAGATGTGGGGGGACAGCCCTACGTGGTGCCCCTGGGGTACGGCTATGCCCCCGGGGAGGTGGTGCTCCACGGGGCTATGAAAGGGCTGAAGCTGGACCTGATCCGCCAGAACCCCCGGGTGAGCTTCAACGTGGTGCTTCGTCCCGAACTGGTGCGGAACCCGGACCCCACGGAGTACTCCATGCGCTATATCAGCGTCATCGGCACGGGGGAAGCGGAGATCCTGGAGGACCCGACGGAGAAGCAGCGTTGTCTGGACGTCCTGATGGGGCAATACGGCGGCCCCCAGGACCCCCTGCCCGAAGAGGCCCTGGCCCGTACCGCCGTGATCCGCCTTCGGGTCACCTCCCTCACGGGCAAGTTCTCCGGCTATCCCAAGCCTTTGTCGCCCCAGGATCTATGATCCCCCTCTCCCGGCTTCTGCAGGGGGGGAGCTTTCCCGGGGACTCCCTCCGGTTCGGTCCGAGGAGGGGATCGGGGCCGGTGGTGGTGTGGCACCTCACGGACCGATGCGGCCTCCGGTGTCGGCACTGCTATGCCGAGGCCACGCCGGAGGGAGAGCGTTTCGTCTCCCTCCGGGAGGGATTTCGCTGTCTGGAGACCTTCGCGGCCTGGGGGGCTCCGGCGGTGCTCCTCTCCGGGGGGGAGCCCCTGGAATCGCCCCATGGACGCGCCTTCCTGGAGAGGGGGGCGGAGTTGGGGCTGTCCCTGGCGGTTTCCACCAACGGTACCAGGGTGGACGACTCCTGGGCCGAAGCTCTGGCGAAGCGGGGCGCCTACGTGGGGGTCAGCCTGGACGGGCCGCAGGAGATCCACGACTCCTTCCGGGGGGTACCCGGGGCCTGGAACGCCGCGGCGGCGGGGCTGGAACGGCTGAAACGCGCCGGGGCCCGGTGCGGGCTGCGGGTCACCCTCTGCCGGAGCACCCTGCCCGGGGTTCGGGACCTGCTGGAGTGGGCTCGGGGACGGGTGGACCGGGTCTGTCTGTACCACTTCGTCCCTGCGGGGCGGGGGCAGGAGGGGGAGTGCCTCTCCTCGGAGCAGACCCGGGAGGTGCTGGAGTGGCTGTTCTCCTGGGTGCGCCGGGAGGCGGGACCCCTGGAGGTCCTCACGGTGGACAACGCGACGGACGGGATCGCCCTGCTGGGCTACGTGAAGCGGGAGCTGCCGGAGCGGTTTGGGGAAGTCCGGGAGCTGCTGGCCCGACAAGGGGGCAACCAGAGCGGTCTGCGGATCCTCTCGGTACGCTGGGATGGGCTGGTGAGCCCCGATCCCTTCTCCTTCTCCCATCCCCTGGGGCGGCTGGATCGGGACACGGGAGTCTTGTGTCCGGAGGGAGACCTCCAGGAACGTCTGAAGGATCGGAAGCCCTATCTTCCCCCCCGTTGCGCCTCCTGTCCCGGCCTGCCCCTGTGCAACGGCAACCTTCGGGCCCGGGCGTCGGGAACGGGAAGGGGCTTCTGGGGGGAGGACCCGGGGTGCTACCTCTCGGGCCGGGAGATCCGAGAGATCCTCTCATGAATCCCCTGCCCCGATGGGCGGGTCTCCTGGAGGAGGGGCTTCCCCTGACCCGGCGCCCCTTCCGGGACCTGGGGGCGTCCCTGGGGACGGGAGAAACCGCCCTTTTGGAGGAGGTGCGGCGTTTTGCGGCGGAGGACCCGCGCTACCGGGGGTTTCGGGCGGTCTGGAGCGCCCGGGCCTTCGGCTTCGCCGGAGCGCTGTGCGCCTTTCTCGTGCCCCGGCCCCGGGTGGAGGGGATCCGCGGGACGTTGGCGGGGTTCCCCGGGGTGACCCACGGCTACCTTCGGGAGCACCGAATGAACCTCTGGCTCACCCTTCAGGCCCCGGACGAGAGGGTCCTGCGGGAAGACGCCCGGCGGCTGCGCTCTCTCCTGGGGGCGGAGGAGGGGGTGGTCCTTCCCGCACGGAGGGTGTTCAAGCTCCGGGCCCGGTTCGCCCCCTCGGGGTCTTCGGTCCTCTTTCGGGAAGAGGAGGAGGTTTCCCCCTGGGGAGAGGAACCGAGTCAGGAGAGACGTACGATCCTGGTGACGCGCTCCGAAGAGGGTTTCCCCCTGGAGGCGGAGCCCTTCGACGCCCTGGGGGAGGCGGCGGGGCTGGAGGGTGAACGGGTCCTGGCCTTCTTTCGGAGGTCCCGGGACCGGAGGCGGCTGCTTCGGGTGGGGTTGACCCTGCGGCACCGGCTTCTGGGGTGGAGGGAGAACCTTCTGGTGGGCTGGCAGGTTCCCGAATCGAGGTTGGAGAGGGCGGGGCAGGCCGCCTCGGCCTGCCCCGGGGTGAGCCACTGCTACGCCCGAGGGGATGCTCCGGGATGGCCTTACAACCTCTATGCCATGCTCCATGCCCGAACGGAAGGGGAACTTCGGGACCTTCTGGCTTGGCTGGAGGGGCGGGTGCTTCCCACGGACCGGGTGCTTCTCCCCACCCGGGAGGAGCTTCGCAAGACCGGGGGCTGCGTGGGGAGCCTGCTGGTCCGAAGGGGAGAGGGGGATTAGGGGCGGTTGTGACGTCCTTCGTGCTCCAGGAGCCAGGCTTTCTTGTCCAGGCCTCCGCCGAAGCCCGTGAGGGTCCCGTCCTTGCCCACCACCCGGTGGCAGGGCACCACGATGGCCACGGGGTTGGCGTGGTTCGCTCCCCCCACGGCCCGAAAGGCCCTGGGACGTTCCACCTGCCGGGCGATGTCTTCGTAGGACGCCGTGGCCCCATAGGGAATCTCCCGCAGGGCTTCCCAGACCCGGAGCTGGAAGGGCGTTCCCTCCAGGGCCAGGGGCAGGTCGAAGGTCCGGCGCAGCCCCAGGAAGTACTCCTCCAGTTGGTGGATCAGCCGGTCCAGGAGGGCTTCCGCTCCGGGTGCGGCAGGTTCTTCCTGGAGCGGCAAGGGTTCCTCCCCCAGGAAATGGATCTTGCGGACTCCCGCAGCGGTGCTCCGCAGCTCCAGAAGCCCCACGGGGGAAGACCAGACGCGCAGAGCCTCCGATTCCACCACGTTCCCCATCTTGGTCTCTCCTTTCGGTCTTCTTGCGCCGCCGTCCCCTTGTGGTATTCTTGCGTCCTGAACGGATTCCCGCAGGACGGGGAGGAAAGGGGACGGATCGTTGGAAGTCAAGCCCATCAAGAAGATCAAAAAACTGAAGAAGCTCAAGCTGTATGGTTTCAACAACCTCACGAAATCCCTCAGCTTCAACCTCTATGACGTATGCTATGCCAAGACCACGGAACACCGCAACGCCTACATCGACTACATCGACGAGGAATACAACGCCACGCGCCTCACGGGGATCCTGACGGAGGTGGCCCGGATCATCGGGGCCAACGTCCTCAACGTGGCCCAGCAGGACTACGACCCCCAGGGTGCCAGCGTGGCGGTGCTGATCTCCGAGGAGAAGGTGGGGGAGGAGTGTCCTCCGGAGATCTGCGACAGCGAGACCCCGGGGCCCCTGCCGGAGACTCTCCTCGCCCATCTGGATAAAAGCCATATCACCGTGCACACCTACCCGGAAAGCCACCCGGACCGAGGGGTCTGCACCTTCCGGGCGGACATCGACGTGTCCACCTGCGGGCGCATCTCTCCCTTGAAGGCGCTGAACTACCTGCTGCACACCTTCTCTCCCGACATCGCCATCATGGACTACCGGGTCCGGGGATTCACCCGGGACATCTCCGGGGAGAAATACTTCCTGGACCACAAGATCAACTCCATCCAGAACTTCATCTCCAAGGACACCCGAGAGCTGTACCAGCTCATCGACGTGAACGTCTACCAGGAGAACATCTTCAACACCAAGATGACCCTGAAGGAATTCGATCTGGACAACTACCTATTCGGAACGGGGAAGAAATCCCTTTTGCCGAGGGAAAAGAAGCGGGTCAAACAGGAGATCAAGAGGGAGATGGCGGAGATCTTTGCGGGACGCAACCTGCCCAGCTTCTAGGTCTTCGGGAAGGGCCGTGGGGTTTCCCGGAGAAGCGAGCCCTGGAAGGACAGGGCACGAAGAGGACGCCGTCTGGATGGGCGAGGCCCTCGCGGAGGCGCGCCTTGCCCTGGAGGAGGGGGAGATCCCCGTGGGAGCGGTGGCGGTGGACCACGGGCGGATCGTGGGGAGGGGACGGAACCGCCGGAAGCTCCAGGAAGCCCCCTTCGCCCACGCGGAGATGGAGGCCCTTCGAGATGCCTGTGCGTCCCTGGGGACCTGGCGACTCGATGGGGTCACCCTCTACGTGACCCTGGAGCCTTGTCCCATGTGCGCCGGGGCGATCCTTCAGACTCGGGTGGGGCGTTTGGTCTTCGGGGCCCGGGACCCCCGGGCGGGGGCCTGTGGCTCCCTGGTGGACCTGCTTCGGGACCCGAGGCAGACCCATCGTTGCCGAGTCCGGGAAGGGGTGGGAAGGGAGGAGGCGGCCTGCCTGCTCGGGGACTTCTTTCTCCTCCGACGCCGCACTGGACAAAGGAAAAGGCTTCTCCTATAATCCCCACCGTTGACCGTTCCTGGTCCTGAAGACGATGCGGAGGGGTGGCCGAGTGGTCGAAGGCGGGCGACTCGAAATCGTCTAGGCGGTGCTGAGCCGTCTCGTGGGTTCAAATCCCACCCTCTCCGCCAGAATGGATTCGGCGGCTCCGGGAGATCCTCCCGGAGCCGCCTTGTTGTTTTACCCCCCCCGCGACTCTTCGCCAGAAGAACTATCCTGCGTGGTTCGGTGCAAACATCGAAACGCCAGAAAAGTCTTGACTTTGGATGTCTGGAAGGCCGTTCCCTTGGATGGGGTTGCTGCCTGGGAATGGTCTTGTCCAGGCGGTCCTTGCTTGACAAGGGATAAAGGTCCCTCTATTCTCCCCGTAATGATGCAGAAGGGGGAGTATTTGATGGCAAGACCGGTGAAGGAAAAGGAGATGACCGAGAAAATGGAACCGAAGAAGACTCGTAGGCCCAGGAGAAGCCCCGAAGAGCTTCTTGCGGAACTGGACAAGAAACGCCAGAGGTTGGAGAAGCGCGTCCTCAAGAAGAACCAGGAGGCCGTGTTTGCCGTAGGTTCGGCGTTTCTGAAGCTTACGGAGATGGACCTGGCCACCATGGACCCGGAAGTCGTGGGCCGCCTGGCGGAGGACCCCAAGTTCGCCAAGGAGTTCGTCCAGGGGCTTCGGTAAGTCTCCTTCCCTTCCGGAGATGCGGGACCTCTCCCGGAGGCCGCGACGGGCCTTGCCTTCCGGGGGGGAATTGGGTATGATGCCCTCCGTGACGTCGTGAGGCGTCCCTTCAGGCGGAGAGGTGGCTGAGTGGTCGAAGGCGCTCGCCTGGAGAGCGAGTGGGCGGTATAAAAGCCGCCCCGGGGGTTCAAATCCCCCCCTCTCCGCCAGGTCGTTCGGAGGTCCCGGGATTCCGGGACCTCCTTTGCGCACCCTGCGGATCTCCCCGAAGCCCGACTTCGAGGGAGTCCGTCACAAGGCCCCCGAAGGGCGGCCTTCTGCAGGGGATCCAGTCCCGTGCGGCGAAATCCCGTGAACCCCGCCAGGTCCGGAAGGAAGCAACGGTAAGCGGATCGTTTCGGGCGCCACGGGGTCGCTGGGTCCCCTGCAGAGGGCCGCCCGACTTCGTGTTTCCCCGGGAGGTGTTCTGCCTGTCCCCCCTGCCCCCAAACCTTCTTCTTCTGCCTATGGAGCTTCTGCCCCGTGACGAGGACCGCCTTTGGGCTCTCCCGGTCTACGGTGTGGTGGTGGAGTCCTTCGAACGGGGTCTGTTCACCCGATCCCGGTATCGTCGGGAGCTGTTCTTGGTGGATGCCCTGGGCGGACGTGTGGAGACGCTGGAGGGACAGACCCGGGAGGAGATGGAGCGCCGGGTCCGTCCCCCCGAGGAGAGGTGGTCTCCCTCCGTCCTGCCCCCCGTCCTGGGGGAGGCGCAGGCCCTTCGGCGAGCGGAGGCTTGGCGCGGGGAAGAAGACGCCTCGATCTGGGGACGCCTGCTTCGTCACACCCGAACCTTCGGGGTTCCCGATTCCGTCCGGCTGTGGCATCGCCTCTATCTGGAACGGGGGAAGGACGAGGTGTGGGATTCCTTTTCCGGGCGCCGGGTCCCCTCCGGGGCGCTGTGGCTCCTGGCTCTGGGGCAGGGAGAGCCTAGCCCCGAGGAGCCCCGGGACTAGCCGTTGGGGCTGATGTCCAGCAGGGTGCGGATGAGTTTTTCCATGTCCTCCATCTTCTTGGGGGCTTCCTCCTTGCCTTCCTCCACGAGACAGCGCCGGACGTAGTTTTTCAGGATCTCGATGCAGGCGTTGTGCATGGCTTTCCGCGCGGCGGTGAGCTGCACCAGGATTTCGGAACAGGGCTTGTCCTCGATGATCATCCGTTGGATGCCCCGAAGCTGTCCCTCCACCCTTTTGAGCCGGTTGAGCATGGCCTTTCGTTCCTGGGGCAGGGCCTCCAGTTCTTCGATGAGCGAGCCGTTCGTCATGGGGTGACCTCCTCTGTTGGGCTGAATATACCGGGTATATGTTATCCCCTCCGTCCCTTGCTGGTCAATCTCTCCTCGTGATATACTGACCGATGGTCCAAACCACACACGGATCGACGTCCGGGGTGTTGCCCCACGGGGTTCCCCGGAGGGAGGACGTCCGTGGAGGGAAAAACGGAGGAGGGAACGACATGGCAGTGGTCAGCATGAAACAGCTTCTGGAGTGCGGGGTCCATTTCGGGCACCAGACCCGTCGGTGGAACCCGAAGATGAAGCCCTTCATCTTCACGGAGCGCAACGGCATCTACATCATCGACCTGCAGAAGACCGTCAAGGGATTGGAGAAGGCCTACGATTTCGTCCGGGAGATCTCCAAGAGCGGGGGCAGCATCCTGTTCGTGGGCACGAAGCGCCAGGCCCAGGAGCCCATCCGGAACGAGGCCCTCAAGTCCGGGCAGTTCTACATCAACCAGCGTTGGCTGGGGGGGCTGCTTACCAACTTCGCCACCATCCGTCGCCGGGTGAACCGCATGGTGGAGCTGGAGCAGATGGAAAACGACGGCTCCATCAACCGCTACCCCAAGAAGGAAATCATCCAGCTTCGCAAGGAGCGGGAGAAACTGGAGAAGTACCTCTCCGGCATCAAGGACATGCGGGAGACCCCCGATGCCCTCTTCATCATCGATCCTCGCAGGGAGACCATCGCGGTGCAGGAGGCTCGCAAGCTCCACATCCCCGTGGTGGCCATCGTGGACACCAACTGCGACCCCGAGGTGATCGATTTCCCCATCCCGGGGAACGACGACGCCATCCGGGCCATCGAACTCATCACCGGTCTCATGTCCAGCGCCTTTGTGGAGGGCCGCCAGGGCGTGGACGGGGCGGTGCAGCCCGAGGAGGCCGTCGAGGAACCCGCAGAGGTGGTGGAGACCGTCGAAACGGAAACCATCGTGGTTCGCGAGAAACTTCACGACGCTTACTCCGAAGTGGGGGAGAAGGTCGTGAATCAGGAACTGGAAGACCGTAAGGGTTGGAAGGAGGCTTAGGGGCATGGCCTTGGACATGGAATCGGTGAAGGAGCTGCGTGCCCGCACGGGCGCCGGAGTGCTGGACTGCAAGAAGGCCCTGGCGGAATGCGGGGACGATGTGGAAAAGGCGGTGGATTACCTTCGGGAGAAGGGACTCGCCAAGGCGGCCAAGAAGGTGGGTCGCACCGCCGCTCAGGGATTGGTCTTCAGCTACATCCACACCAACGGGAAGATCGGTGTCCTGGTGGAGCTGAACTGCGAGACGGACTTCGTGGCCCGCACCGACGAGTTCCAGCAGCTGGGACACGAGATCGCCATGCAGATCGCCGCCGCCAACCCCCAGTACGTCTCCCCTGAGGAGGTCCCCTCGGACGACCTGGAGCGAGAGAAGGAGATCTACCGCAACCAGGCTCTGGAAGAGGGCAAGCCCGCCCACATCGTGGACAAAATCGCCGAGGGTCGGGTGAACAAGTTCTACGAGGAGACCTGCCTCCTGGAGCAGAACTACATCCGAGACCCGGATCGCAAGATCAAGGACATGGTGATCGACAACATCGCCAAGATGGGGGAGAACATCGTGGTCCGACGCTTCGCCCGCTACTCCATCGGCGAATAGACGCAACGGGGCAGCGAAGGGCGAGGGATTTCGATCCCTCGCCTTTTTCATGGGGTTCGACGGACGACGAAAACCCGGAGGAGGCATGGACGATGAAACGACCCTACGAGCGGGTGCTGCTGAAGCTGTCCGGGGAGATCCTGGCGGGGCATCAGGGTTTCGGCCTGGATCTGGAGGCCGTGGCGGGGATCTGCGAGGAGATCGCGGAGGTGGCCCGTTCCGGCGTGAGCGTGGCCATGGTGGTGGGAGGGGGCAACATTCTCCGGGGGCAGCAGGCGGTGCAGAAGGGCATGGAACGGGCGCAGGCGGACACCATGGGGATGCTGGCCACGGTGATCAACGCCCTGGCCCTGCAGGACGCCCTGGAGCGGCTGGGGGTCTCCACCCGGGTGCAGACCGCGGTGGAGATGCGCCAGGTGGCGGAACCTTTCATCCGGCGTCGGGCCATCCGGCACCTGGAAAAGGGGCGGGTGGTGATCTTCGCCGCCGGCACCGGATCCCCGTATTTTTCCACCGACACCGCCGCGGCCCTTCGGGCGTCGGAGATCGGGGTGGAGTGCTTGTTGAAGGCCACGAAGGTGGATGGTATATATGACCGAGACCCGGCGCTGTACCCCGATGCCCGGCGTCTGCCCCGGGTCACCTACCAGGAGGCCCTGCAGATGCAGCTGAAGATCATGGATGCGGCGGCGTTTGCCCTGTGCCAGGAAAACCGCATCCCCATCGTGGTGTTCGACGTGCTGAAACAGGGGAACCTGCGAAAGCTACTCCTGGAGGGAGAGCAGGTCGGTTCCCTGGTCGAGTGAGTCGGGATTCGGAGCCCGGCCAATCTTCAGGCGAAGGAGTGAGCGGCATGCCGCAGAGCCAGATCAAGGACATGAAGCATCGCACCGAGAAGTCCATCGAGCACCTGAAGACCACCCTCCAGGGGATCCGCACCGGGCGGGCCCACCCCGCCCTGGTGGAGGAGATCAAGGTGGATTACTTCGGCACCCTGACGCCCCTCAAGCAGATGGCCATGGTGAACATCCCCGAGTCCCGGCAGATCGTCATCGCCCCCTGGGACAAGACGGCCCTCAAGGCCATCGAGAAGGCCATCCAGGCTTCCTCCCTGGGGGTGAACCCCCGCATCGACGGGGAGAGCATCCGCCTCACCCTCCCGGAGCTGACCCGGGAACGGCGGGTGGAACTCTCGAAGCTGGTGAACAAGTATTCCGAGGAGGCCAAGGTGGCCATCCGGAACATCCGTCGGGAGGTCCTGGAAGCCCTCAAGAAGATGGAGAAGGACGGGACCATCAGCGAGGACGAGCTGAAGAAGCTCCAGAAGGAAGTCCAGGAGCACACCGACGAGGCCACCCGCAAGGTGGAGCAGGCCACGGCGGAGAAGGACAAGGAGATCCTGAACGACTGACCTTCAAGGGAACGCAAGGGAAGAAAAGAGAGGAGCGGCCCCCTTGGGGGGCCGCTCCCTTGTTTTTGGGGTTAGAGGCTGTTCAGGAACCGGTGGAGCCGTTCCATCCCCTGGGCGATGTCATCGGGGGAGCAGGCGTAGGAGAAACGCAGGAATCCCGGGGCGAAGAAGGCCGTTCCCGGCACCGCAGCCACCAGCTGTTCCTCCAGGAGCCGGGCGGAGAACTCCCTGTCATCGGGCAGGGGGGAACGGGAAACGTCCAGGAAGACGTAGAAGGCTCCCTGGGGGACCCGGAAGCGCACGTAGGGCATCTTCTCCAGCTCCGCCACCATCAGGTTCCGACGTTTTTCGAAGGTCCCCCTCATGGACTCCACGTCCGCCTCCGCCCCCTGAAGGGCACCCAGGGCAGCCCACTGGGCGATGGAGCTGGCGTTGGAGGTCAGGTGCCCCTGGAGGGCGTTGATGTCGTCGATCCAGGACTTGGGTCCCAGGGCGTAGCCGATGCGCCACCCCGTCATGGCGTAGGACTTGCTTGCCCCGTTGAGCAGCAGGGTCTGGTCCTCCAGGTCCGGGGCGACCTGGAGGAAGTTCACGTGCCGGGCCTCCCCGTAGACCAGCCGCTCGTACATCTCGTCGAAGATCACCCAAAGGTCCTTCTCCCGAGCCACCTCCGCCAGCATCCCCAGGACCGATGCGTCCCAGACCGCACCCGTGGGGTTGCAGGGGGTGTTGACGATCATGCCGCGCGTCGCGGGGGTCAGCGCCGCCTCTACCGTCTCCCGAGTGGGGACCAGGTCGGTACCCAGGGTGTCCACCAGGACCTCCCGGCCCTCCGCCATGTGGAGCTGCTCCACGTAGCTCACCCACGCGGGGGTGAAGAGGAGCACCTCGTCTCCCGGATCCACTGCCGCCTGGAGGGCTTCATAGATCAGGGGCTTGCCCCCGCAGCCGATGAGGATGCGGGAGGAGGGGATGTCCAGGCCGAAACGCCGGGCGTAGTCCCCCCGCACGGCGTCCCGCAGCTCCGGGATGCCCCCTACGGGGGTATAGTGGGTCTCCTGTCGACGGATGGCCTCGACGGCGGCGGAGTAGGCCGCCTGGGGACTGCCGAAGTCCGGCTCCCCCGCGGCGAAGGAGATGACGGGTTTTCCCTCGTGTCGCAGGGCCTTGGCGCGGTTGGTCAGGCCCAAGGTGGCGGAGGGGTGGAGACGTTGGACGCGGGCGGATCGTTTCACATGGCATCACTCCCAGCGAGGAAATTCTTTGCATTATAACGGAGGAAGGGGTTTTTGTGAGGATCGACCATATGCCGCAGTGATGACGCGTTGTCAGGGCGGCTGTGATACAATGGCGTTACCAAGCAAGATGGGAGGGATGGCGATGGAAGTACGCTTTGTCACCCGAAACGTGGAACTGGTGGATTCCATCAAGGAGCACATGGAGAAGAAACTGGGGAAGCTGGACCGCTTCTTCGACCGCATCCTGGATACCCAGGTGGCGGTGGACTTCAAGCGCGGCATGTTCGTGGTGGAGATCACCTCCAACGTGAACGGCCTCGTCATGAGGGGGGAGGACTACGCGCCGGACCTGCGGAAGGCCTTCGACAAATCCCTGAAGAACATCGAGCGGCAGGTGAAGCGGCACAAGGACGTCCTTACGGATCGGCTGCAGCTCAAGACCCGGGACATCTCCTTTGATCTGGAGCCGGAGCCCTTCCCCGCGGAGGCGGACAAGGTCGCCGAAGAATCGGGGAAGGTCCAGATCGTCAAGACGAAGCGGTTCCCCGTCCGCGTCATGACCTCCCAGGAGGCGGCGCTTCAGATGGACCTGTTGGGGCACAGCTTCTTCGTGTTCCGCAACGACCAGTCCGGGGACTTCAGCGTGGTCTATCGGCGCCGCGAGGGAGGCTACGGGGTTCTGGAACCCCAGGAGTAATCCCTTCGGGGTGGATCCGGACGGCAGCCAGTCGGCGGGGGGGGGCCTTGGGCCTCCCCCCGCCTTGACCTTGCCCCCCCGGGGCGATAGCTTCTTGAGGATGCCGCCTCGGCAGGGTGTGGCCAGGAACGGGAGATGAGGGCGCTGCACGAGATGTCCTTGGTGGAATCCCTCCTCGAATCCCTGGAGATGGTGGTTCGGGAGCAGGGGGTCACGGGGGTTCGGGAGGTGGGGCTCCGCGTGGGGGCCCTGCGGCAGGTGGAGCCGGAGGTGATGGCCTTCTGCTTCTCCGTGGCCACCCGGGGGACCTTCCTGGAGGGGGCGGAGCTTCGGGTGATCCTCCAGCCTCTCCGGCGGCGTTGCCTGACCTGTGGGCACCGCTGGGAGGGGGCTTTGCAGGAGGCGGCCTGTCCCCGCTGCGGGAGTGTTTCGGAAAGGACCGGCGGGTTCGAGCTGGATCTGGAGTACATCGAGGTGAAGGAAGATGAATCGACGCATTACCCTGAACCGTAGGGTCGCCCTGGCCGACGAGGTCTACGCGCGGCAGGTGCGGGAACGCTGCGCCCAGGGGGGGATCCTCCTGGTCAACCTGATCGGGTCCCCGGGGGCGGGGAAGACCACCCTGCTGGAGCGGGTGTTGCCCCAGATGCCCTGCCGCTGCGGGGTGGTGGAGGGGGACGTGGCCACCTCCCGGGACGCGCAGCGCATCGCCGCCTGCGGCGTCCCGGTGGTGCAGATCAACACGGGCGGCGGCTGCCACCTGGAGGCTCACCTGGTGCTCCGGGGTCTGGAGGACCTGCCCCTGGACGACCTGGACCTGGTGTTCGTGGAGAACGTGGGCAACCTGGTCTGCCCCGCGGAGTTCGATCTGGGGGAGGATTTCAAGGTGGCGGTGTCCAGCGTGCCCGAGGGGGCGGACAAGCCCCTCAAATATCCCTCCCTGTTCTCCCAGGCCGCCTGCGTGGTGCTCACCAAGACGGACCTGCTTCCCTACCTGCCCTTCGACGAGGAGCTGTTCTGGAAAGACGTGGAATCCCTCAACCCTCGGGGACGGCGTTTTCGGGTGGACGGCCTCCGGGGGGACGGGGCGGAGGAGTGGGTCCGTTTTCTGGCCGAGACCCTGGAGACCAAGCGGTGCGGGGCCTGACCGAATCCCCCTTGCTGGAGGGGCTGAACCCCCCCCAGCGAGAGGCGGTGCTGCACCACGAGAGCAGCCAGCTGGTGCTGGCGGGGGCGGGAAGCGGCAAGACCCGGGTGCTCACCCGGAAGATCGCCTTCCTGATCCGGGAACTGGGGATCTCGCCGGGGCGCATCCTGGCGGTGACCTTCACCAACAAGGCGGCGGGGGAGATGCGGGAGCGGGTGGAGAAGCTCCTGGGGGAACGGGCCCGGGGACTGCGGGTGTCCACCTTCCACTCCTACGGCCTCCATTTCCTGAGGCGTCACGAGGGGATTCTCCAGGAGATGGGCTACGGCCGCCCCCTCCTGGTCTTTGACCGGTCGGACCAGAAGGGGCTGGTGAAGCGTCTTCTGGCGGAGAAAAACCTGGACGAGAAGCGCTTCGATCCCGGTTGGCTCCTGGAGACCTTCTCCACCGCCAAGGACGAGAGGGACCTCTCCTCCGGGACGGTGAACCTGGAGGGGATGCTGGGACAGCTCTACCTGCTGTACGAACAGAGGATGAAGGAACAGGGGGCCCTGGACTTCGACGATCTGGTGACCCTGCCCCTGCTCCTCCTCTCCCGGGACGAGGAGCTGCGTCGCCGGGAAGCCTCGGGGCTGGACTGGGTCCTGGTGGACGAGTACCAGGACGTGAACCGTACCCAGTACCTTCTCCTGCGGCGTCTCACCTCGGAGGGGCAGAAGCTCCTGGTGGTGGGGGACCCGGACCAGGCCATCTACGGCTGGCGGGGGGCGGACGTCTCCATGATCCTCAACTTCGAGCGGGACTTCCCCGGCGCCCGGGTGACGGTGCTGGAGCAGAACTACCGCTCCTCCGGCCACATCTTGGAGGGGGCCAACGGGGTCATCGCCCGGAACTCCGACCGCCGGGAGAAGCGGCTCTGGACCGCCGCCCATCGGGGGGAGCGCATCCAGGTGCTCCGGGCCCGAAGCGATCAGGAGGAGGCCTCCGCTCTGGCGGAACGAGTGGAAGGGCTGCTTCGGGACGGGTACCGCTACGGAGACATGGCGGTGCTGTACCGGATGAACGCCCTGAGCCGCACCTACGAGCAGAAGTTTCTGGAGGAGGGGATCCCCTACCGGGTGGTCCGGGGGGTGGCCTTCTACGAACGCCGGGAGGTGAAGGACGTCCTGGGGATGCTGCGCCTGGCCATCCAGCCCCGGGACCGGGGTTCCCTGGAACGGGTGGGGAACCTGCCTCCCCGAGGCCTGGGCAAGAAGGGCCTGGAGGTCCTGGGGGACTGGCTCCAGGAGCGCACCGAGGACCCCCGTTCGGTTTGGGAGACCCTGCGCGACCAGGGGGTGCCCGCCGTGAAGGGCAAGGCCCGGGAGGGGCTTCGGGGCCTCGCGGAGGGCATGCTGGGGGTGCTGGATCGGAGCGATCGGGCCCGGGAGGCCCTCGTCCACCTCTGGGAGGACTACGGCTACGGGACCTTCCTGGCGGCGGACGATCCGGACCGGTTCGAGGAGCGCCGGGAGAACGTCTTCGAACTCCTGTCGGTGTTGCCCGAGGAGGGGGACGTGGAGCAGGTGCTGGCGGAGGTGGCCCTGTTCACCGATGCGGAGACAACGGAGGAGGACGTGGACCGGGTGAGCCTGCTGACCCTCCACGCCGCCAAGGGACTGGAGTTCCCTGTGGTTTTCCTGGTGGGCATGGAGGAGGGGATCTTCCCCAACGGCCGCTGCCTGGGGGACCGGCAGAGCATCGAGGAGGAGCGGCGGCTGTGCTACGTGGGGATGACCCGGGCACGGGAGCGGCTCTACGTCTCCGGGGCGGAGTCGCGGCTCCTCTTCGGGGCGTTCCAGCGGAACGGGTTCTCCCGGTTCCTCCAGGAGATCCCGGAGGGCTGCACATCCCTGGAGGACCGGACCCGGATGGGGGGGCTGCGGGATGTTCGTGGTAGCCGTCAGCGGAGACATTGGAGCTGGTAAATCCACCCTGACCCGCCTTTGGGCGGATCTGGGGGCGGAGGTCACCGGGGCCGACGAGGTGGCCAAGTCCCTCTGGGGGCGACCGGAGATCCGCGCCGCCGCCGCCTCCCGGTGGGGGGACGAACTCTTCGATCCCCAAGGGACCCCCCGACCGGGGGAGTTTCTGCGTACCGCCTTCGCCTCCCGGGAGGACCACCGTTTTCTGGGGGAGCTGCTTCACCCCCTGGTGTGGGATCTCCTGAAGGAGCGCTCCGGGAGGGGGAGCTGGCGGGTCCTGGAGGTGCCCCTGCTCTTCGAAACGGGGGTCCCCGAATGGGTGGACGCCACGGTCTACGTGACCGCCCAGGCTTCCGTGCGAGAGGAGCGGGTGGCCCGTTCCCGGGGCTGGGCGACGGAAGACCTGGCCCTGCGGGAGCGGTGGCTTCTCCCGGGGGAGGAGAAGGCCCGGCGGGCCCGCTGGACCCTGGCCAACGACGGAGATCGGGACGTCTTCCTTCGGGAGGGAAGGAACCTGGGGCTGCTCTTCCGTCGCCTCGCTTCGGTGGTGGAAGGGGACACGGCCTGCGGCAGCCCCGACGAGGCGGCCCGCATCGCCCGGGCCCTGGTGGAGGGGCGCCTGGTCGCCTGTGTCCAGACAACCCCGACCCGGAGCCTCTTCCGCTGGAAAGGGAGGGTGGAGGAACACCCCGAATGGGTCCTCTCCTTCCGGACGCTGGAGGAGTACCAGGGGCCGGTGGAACGGCGCATTCGGGAACTCCACCGGTATGAACTGCCGGTAGTCTCCTTCCGCGTCCCCAGCCGACTCGGACTGGATGCTCGCCTCTGGGTCACGGAGTCCTGCGGCCCATGAAGCTCATCACCACCCACGTGGGGGCAGACTTCGACTCCCTCGCCAGCATGGTGGCGGTGCGCAAACTCTACCGGGAGGGGACCCTCTGCTTCTCCGGCGCCGCCTCGCGGAACGTGAGGGATTTTCTCAAACGCCACGCCGGAAGGCTCCGGGTCACCACTCCGAGGAAGGTCTCCCTGGAGGAGGTGGACACCCTCATTGTGGTGGACGCCCGATCCCTGGGGCGCATCGGTCCCTTCGCCGCCCTGGCCCGGGACCCCCGGGTGAAGGTGCACCTCTTCGACCACCATCCCCCGGTGTCCGACGAGATTCCCTCGGACTACGCCCTGGTGGAGACCGCGGGTTCCACCACCACCCTTCTGGTGGAGCTGCTCCTGGAGCGCCACGTCCCCATCTCCCCCTTCGAGGCCACCCTCTTTACCCTGGGGATCTACGAGGACACGGGGGCCCTCACCTTCGGGGCCACGGGGGAACGGGAGTACGCCGCCGCTGCGGCCCTGCGTCGCCTGGGGGCGGACCTCTCCGTGATCCCCACGTGGATCGAACTGGCCTTCACCCTGCTGGAACGGGAGCTGCTGGACCGGATGATGGAGGCGGCCTACGAGCGCTTCCTCTCCGGTTCCCGGGTGGTGTTCTGTGCCCTGGAGTTCCCCCAGTACGTGGAGGGCATCTCCCTCTTCGCCCACCGCCTACGGGACGCCTTCGACGCCGACGTGGTGGTGGCGGTGGTGTCCATGGACCGGCGGACCTACATCACCGTCCGCAGCCGGGAGGGGGCGGTGGATGCGGTACGCCTCCTGGCCCGGTTCCAGGGGGGGGGGACACCCCCAGGCGCGGCGGTGGCCCTGCCCCGGACCGATCCGACGGAGCTGCTCCAGGCCCTGGAGAAGGACCTGGAGGGGGCTCTGACCCCGGTGGTGGAGGTGGGGCGGATCATGTCCAGCCCCGTCATGGCGGTGGCCCCGGACCAGACGGTGGAGGAGGCCTACCGCCTCATGATCCGCTACGGACATGCCGCCCTGCCGGTGGTGCAGGAGGAGCGACTGGTGGGGCTCATCACCCGCAAGGATCTGGACAAGGCGCAGCTCCACGGTCTGGGGGCCGTCCCGGTGGTGGAGTTCATGACGGAGAGTGTCCTCACCGTGTCCTCCCGCGCCCCCGTGGGGGAGGCTCATCGGATCATGGTGTCCGCCAACATCGGGAGGCTTCCGGTGGTGGACCAAGAGACCCTGGTGGGCATCGTGACCCGCACGGACCTGCTCCGGGCCCTCTACCCCGTCTCCCTGCCCCCGGGGGAGCGGGCCCTCTCCCCGGGGCTTCCGTGGATGGAGAACCGGGCGGACCTGTTGGAGAAGGGTCTGGACCCCGGTCTGAGGGACCGTCTCCGTGCCCTGGGGCGGGTGGCCCAGGGACAGGGAGCCCGGCTCTTCGGGATCGGAGGCTTCGTGCGGGATCTCCTGCTGGGAAGGCCCAACCAGGACGTGGACCTGGTGGTGGAGGGGGACGCGGTGGCGTTTCTGGAGTCCTTCAAGGGGTCGGACGTGCGGGTCTCGGTGCACCGGCGCTACCGCACGGGCACCCTGGTCTTTCCGGAGGGGCAGAAGATCGACGTGGCCACGGCGCGGCGGGAGTTCTACGAGTACCCCGTGGCCCCGCCCACCGTGTCCAGCGACTCCCTCAAGCACGATCTCTACCGCCGGGATTTCTCCGTCAACGCCATGGCCCTCTCCCTGAACCCCGCCACCTGGGGGGAGCTGGTGGACTACTTCGGCGGGCGGGTGGACCTGGAGCGGCGGCTGCTTCGGGTGCTGCACAACCTGAGCTTCGTGGAGGACCCCACCCGGGTGCTCCGGGGGGTGCGTCTGGAGCGTCGGTTGCGCTTCCACATGGGGGACGACACGGAAAAGCTGGCGCGCAACTGCGTCCGGGGGGGGCTGCTCTCCCTGCTCTCGGGCCCGAGGCTTCGCAGCGAGCTGGAGCTGATCCTCCTGGAGCCGGAGGCCGCCTCCATGGCGGTTCGTCTTCGGGATCTGGGCGTCCTGGAGGGGGTCTTCCCGGGGCTTCGCCCGGGGGACCGCACCCAGAGGACCCTCCGCCGTCTTGCGGCCTTCCGCAAGCGGATGGGGCGGGACCTGCCCGATTCGGGGTCGGACCGCTGGCTGGCTGCGCTGGGGGCGCTTTTGGGGGAGGGGTCCGGCTGGGTCCAGAGGAACGCCCTGGATCGCCTGAGCCTCTCCGCCCGGGAGCGGTGCTGGGTGGAACGGGGGCTGGAAGGACTGGGCGCGGCGGAGAGCTTCCTGGGTACCCGGGCGGACCCGCCCCTTTCGTCGATCTACGGGTTCCTGCGGGACGCCCCGGTCCCGGCGGCCCTGCTCTGGGCGGCCGCCACGGAACAGTGGCGGGTGCGGCGGCGGATCCTGCTGTACCTCACCCGGCTCTTTCGGGTGGAACCCATGCTCACCGGCCGGGACCTCCTGGAAATGGGATGCCCCAAGGGGCCTTGGGTGGGGCGCCTCCTGGGGGACCTGCGGGGAGCCCGGCTGGACGGAGAGGTGGAGACCCTGGAGGACGAACGGGCCTGGGCGATCCGCAGGCTCGGGGAGGGAGGCTGAGGCGCTTCCGCCGCGGCTCCCATCGGGTACAATGGGGGCCACGAAAGGATGTGGAAGGATGTTCGAGGCAACGGGTGACTGGGCCCCTCGGCTGGCCAACCTGCTCTTAAGCGTTCCGGCGGTGTTGTGGGCCATCACGTTTCACGAGTTCTGCCACGGCTACGTGGCCTATCGTCTGGGAGACCCCACGGCAAAGCTGGCGGGGCGGCTTTCCCTCAACCCCCTGCACCACCTGGACCCCCTGGGAGCCCTCATGCTCCTCTTCTTCCGGTTCGGGTGGGCGAAGCCCGTGCCCATCGACGCGCGGTACTTCAAGAACCCCAAACGGGACCTGGTGCTGGTCTCCCTGGCGGGGGCGGCGGGGAACCTGCTTTCCGCAGCGGCCTGCGGCGTGCTGATCCGCCTGGCCCCGAACCTCTTCCTGGGCAACTTCGCCCTGCGGCAGTTCATGCTCCTCATGGTGGTCATGAACGTGGGCCTGGCGGTGTTCAACCTCATCCCCATCCCCCCCCTGGACGGCTCCAAGCTCCTGTACCTCTTCCTGCCCAACCGCTACCTCCAGGGTTTCTTCTGGCTGGAGCGGTACGGCATGATCGTCCTCATGGTTCTGGTGCTGCTGGACGTCATCCCTCGGCTCATGTCCCCGGTGGTGCTCCTCTTCGTCAACCTGATCCTGTAGAAGGAGAAAATCGAAGACCATGAAAATCCTGCTTTCCAACGACGACGGGGTCCTGGCGCCGGGCATCCAGATCATGACCAAGGTCCTGGCGGACCGGGGGGTCCCTGCGTTAGTCGTGGCTCCGGACCGGGAGCGCAGCAGCATCGGCCACGCTCTGACCCTGAACCGTCCCCTGCGCCTCTGGTCCCTGGAGCCGGGGGTTTTCCCCCATGCTGTCCCCGCCTACGCCTGCGACGGGACGCCCTCGGACTGCGTGGTCCTGGGGGTGGGGGAACTTTCCCAGGACGTCACCCTGGTGCTCTCGGGGATCAACCGGGGACCCAATCTGGGGGACGACCTTACCTATTCCGGGACGGTCTCCGCCGCCATGGAGGGGCTCATCCTGGGTTACGGGGCCCTGGCAGTGTCCCTGGACTGCCGGAACTCCGACCCCACGGCCCACTACAGCACCGCCGCCACGGTGGTGCTGGGGTTTCTGGAGTGGATGGAGGCTCACCCTACGGAGGAGAAGATCCTCTATAACATCAACGTGCCCAACGTGCCCCTGCGGGACCTCCAGGGGGTGCTGCCCACCCGCAAGGGGATCCGGCAGTATCGGGACAAGATCACCCGCCTGCGGGACCCCCACGGCAAGGACTGCTACTGGATCGGGGGCTTCCCGGAGGACGAGCTGGAGGAGGGGACGGACGTCTGGGCGGTGTCCCGGGGGTTTGCCTCCGTGACCCCGGTGCACATGGACATGACCCACTTCGACAGCCTCCGGGAGATGCACCGGGACGGGTTCTCCGGGCTGCTTCACCCCCGGACGGCAGGCTGAGCCCGGGGGGAGACTTCCGTCCCTCCCGCGCCGAGATAGCCCGGGAATCCGGCGTGGGCCTCCCTTCCCCAACCCGGGGCTTGGGCTTTCAAGAAAGAGGGTGAGGGAAGTGCGTCGGTTTTCATGCTGCGTCCGAGGGGTTTTGGGGGCGCTCCTGGCGCTTCTGTGCTGCGGGAGCCCCGGAGCGGCGGAGGAGTCCTTCCTGGTGGTGCGGCACATCGCCCCGGTGATGAAGGCCCCCGCCCCCTACAAGGCCGTGGAGAAGGGACGAGGCATCCTGGACCGCCCGGGCATCGAGGCCTGCGTGTACTACGGCAGCCGGGTGACCGTGGCCCCCGCCCCGGGGAAGCACGGGGCTCAGTGGGTTCTCCTGCGATTCCGGGGCAAGACCCTGGGGTACCTGGAGAAGAACGCCCTGATCCCCTTCCCGGCGTACCGGGAGACGGAACCTCAGGCCTTCTGCGTCCGCCCGGAGAAGCTGCCCCTCTACCTTCTCCCGGGGAAGCGCTCCCTGAGCGGTTTCAGCGACTTCACCCTTCCCCGGGGGGTGACGGTGACCGGGGTGGGACGGGCCTCCGCGGCAGGGGAGGAATGGATCCTCCTGCGCTTCGCCAGCGCCACCTACGACGACCGCCCCGCAGACCTGCTGACCCGCTATGCCTGGGCCCGGAAAGGCGATCTGATCCGCCTGGGGGCCTCTTACCGTCCCGACACGACCCGGGTGAGGCCGGACCAGATTCCTTCGGTGGTGCTTACCCGGCAGGACGACTCCTCCCAGAGCCGTTTCACCCTGGGGGAGGGGGAGAAGCGGCGCCTTCAGGAACGGGGGTTCGTGGTGCAGACTCAGCCCGTGATCCTCCCGGAGCTGGAGGTGGACGACCTGGTGGAGGCCTATCCTCGGGTCCGGGACCACGTGACGCCCCTCTTCCTCACTGCGGACCTGGGACTCCACTGTTTCCACCTGATCTTCGACCGGATGCTCCAGAAGACGGAGGAGCGCTTCTTCCTCCCCGCCGTGACGGACCTGCTTGGGCGGATGCAAAGGGGACTGGAGGCCCAGAAGGCTCCCCTGTGCGCCTCACCCCGAGGCAGGGAGATCTACGAGACCGTTCGGGACTATCTGGGGGTGGCCCGCAGGCTCCTGACGGGCAGCGGCGACCTCTCCCCCCTGGGGAAGGGGGAGGTGGAGCGCATCCTGGCGGCCCGGGGACGGCGGAAATCTCCCTTCTCCGGCAAGGAGGAGGACTACACCCTCTACAAGCCCCGGGGGCACTACACCCTCACGCCGGAGCTTCAGCGGTACTTTCGCGCCCTCTCCTTCCTGGGAGGCGTCACCTTCACCCTGAAGGGGCCCGATCCCGCGGTGGGGCAGCGCAACGCCGGGGTGGTGGGGGTGCTCTGTTCCCTCCTGGAGGAACCGGGAACCCAGGGGGCGTGGAAGAAGGTCTTCGATCCCTTCACCTATCTGGTGGGGGCTTCCAACGACAACTCCTGGTACGACTACGCCCCCACGGTGCGTCGGTCCTTCTCCCCCTCCGTCCCGGGGGACGCGGCCAAGCTGGAGGCGTTTCGCGCCGCCCTGGTGGCGGTCAGCCGGCCTCCCCTCATCCTGAGCGCTCCGGCTCCCCGGGTGGGGGCCAGCCAGGGAGAGAGGGAGGACGAGGCCCTGGGCTTCCGGTTCATCGGACGTCGCTTCACCTTCGACGCCCTGGTCTTCGGGGTCCTCACCTCCCCCCGGACGGGCTCCGACGAGGTGCCCCGAAACCTCCCCGATCCCCTGGACGTCATGGCCGTGCTGGGTTCCACCGCGGCCCGGGTGGAAGCGAAGGCCTTCGAGGCGGTCCCCCGCTACCGGGAGAACCAGGAGAAACTCCGTGCCCTCTGGCGGGGTTTCGACAAGGACCCCCTCTCCCGAAACGTCTACACGGGGATGCTTCGGATCTACTCGGACTACTTCCGCCCCACCGAGGGGGGGCAGTTCTTCGCCCGTTCCCCCTGGTGGGAGGTCAAGAAGCTCCTCACCGCTTCGGCCTCCTGGGCGGAGCTGAAGCATGACACCATCCTCTACGGGGAGCAGTCGGGGGCGGAGATGGGGGACGGGGGAGACGTGTGGTATGCCCCGGCCTTCCTGACCCCGGAGCCCCGGGGGTACGTGGAGCCGGAACCTCGCCTCTTCGCGGGGTTGGCGGAGGCGTCCCGCAGGACCCGGGAGTTTCTGACCCGCAGCGGCTTTCGGGACCAGGAATATCCCAAAAAGCTCCAGGCCTTCGCCGCTCTGATGACCCGCCTGGAGGGGATCGCCGCCAAGGAGGTGCAGGGCGGGGAGATCCACCGGGAGGACTACCGGTTCATCCGGGAGTTCCCCGCGGAGCTGAGCCGGGAGCTGCTGCTGCCCGAAACGATGCTCCAGCTCTACCCCCCGGTGACGGAGGAGGTCCGGGATCGTCTGCGCATGGCCCTGGTGGCGGACGTGGCCACGGACCACCTGGCTGGCCAGGCCCTCCATGTGGCCACCGGCGCTCCGAGGCACCTGCTGGTGTTCGTGGACGATCCATGGGGAGGGCCTCGGGTGACCCGGGGAGCAGTCTATTCCTTCTACTCCTTCCCCCGTCCCCTCGCGGAGGGGCGATTGGACGACCAGGCCTGGAAGAAGCGGGTCTACGGCGGGAAACAGGGGGAGTTGGACGCCCTGCGCCCCGGGTGGGTCCGCAGGCTGGAGGACTGAGTGTTTCGAGCCCTTCTGGCGGCGGTGCTCCTGGGGCTGTGGCTGCCTGGGAGCGCCGCCGCCCTTTCCTGTCCTCCCCTCCCCGAGGGGGTGCGCTCGGCCCTGGCGGTCCCTGCAACCCCGGTCTCACCCCTCCCTGAAGTTCCGGTCCTGCCGATCGCGGCGGGGGGGATCGCCCCGCACCACGACCTGGCGGGGCCCCTGATCCTCCGGTTCTACGAGGCCCTGGCGGCAGGGGATCCTCATCCCCGCCGGGTGATCCTCCTGTCTCCGGACCATTTCCGCCAGGGGCGGGCTTCCGTCTCCTTCTGCGGGGCGGACTGGGAGACCTCCTTCGGCTCCCTACGGGCGGATCGGGAGGGCGTCGACGTCCTGGCGCAGTCTGGCCTGGCCTCCCGCCAGGACGATCTCTTCCCCCGGGAGCACGGCGTCACGGTCCACCTGCCCCTGATCCGACGGGCCTTTCCCGAGGCGACGGTGCTTCCCCTGACGGTTCGAGCGGGGGCCTCGGACCTCCAGCTTCTGGGGCTGCGCAGGCTCCTCCTTCCCCTCCTGGTGGAGGGGGGGCTGCTGGTCCTGAGCATGGACCTCTCCCACCACAAGCGACCCCCGGAGGCCCTGAGGGAGGACGAGCGGACCCTGCCGGTCCTTCTTGCGATGCGGGTCGGGAGGGTGCGGGGGCTGGACCTAGACTGCCCCCGGGGGGCGGTCCTTTTCCTGGGGCTCCTGGCGGACCGGGGGATCCGGGAGGGGGTCCTGCTGGAACACGCCCACTCCGGCACCTTCACGGGGGACGAGACGGCCCCCTGCACCACCTACGCCACGGTACTGTACCCCCGAAGCGAAACGGGGGGGTCTTCGGGAATTCTTCCGAAACCGATGTTGACAAAGCCTCAGGGGGCGCTATAATCTCCCCCAACATCCTCTGACGGAAGGGCAGGAGCGCGCGATGACTTGGTTGTTCCT
The DNA here is from genome assembly GCF_000165795.1 of Aminomonas paucivorans DSM 12260. Taxonomy (NCBI): domain Bacteria; kingdom Thermotogati; phylum Synergistota; class Synergistia; order Synergistales; family Synergistaceae; genus Aminomonas; species Aminomonas paucivorans. The sequence goes on from NZ_CM001022.1 coordinate 1,262,677, forward strand.
CAATGATCGACGTAGACGACGAAGCCTGGACCCCGCCGTACATCCCCATAAGGGCGATGACGGGGCACGGTTTCTGTGGTCTCGACGACAGAGAGGAAACGCCTAGGCTGAAAGCGTTTCTCGTCGCAAGAGCAGGAACCTCGCACCCCCGAGCCTCCTCCCGAAGAAAGGCCCGCATCCGGGCCAAGTAGGGAGGCGGGAGGTTCCCGTCACAGGACGCAAGGAAGCGGCCGGAGCTTCGGCACCGGCAAAGAGGGTGGCACCGCGGGCTACAGAGCCCGTCCCTTAACAGGGACGGGCTCTGTTTTTTTGTGGGTTTTCGGAGGAAAAAACGAAGGAGGCGTGGAAGAGATGGAATACAAGGGCAAGGTCGTATTGGCGTACAGCGGCGGGTTGGACACTTCCGTGGCGATCCAGTGGCTGAAGGATCAGGGGTACGACGTGGTCACCATGACGGCGGACGTGGGGCAGCAGGTGGACCTGGAGGCCTGCAAGGACAAGGCCCTCCGGACCGGGGCGGTGAACGCCTACGTCATGGATCTGCGGGAAGAGTTCGTGCAGCAGTACGCCTGGAAGGCCCTGAAGGCCAATGCGCAGTACCAGGGCACCTACCCCCTGAACTCCGCCCTGTCCCGGCCCCTCATCGCTCGGCAGCTGGTGCAGGTGGCGGAGATGGAAGGCGCGGTGGCGGTGGCCCACGGCTGCACCGGCAAGGGGCAGGACCAGGTGCGCATCGAGGTGTGCACCAACGCCCTCAACCCGGAGCTGAAGGTGGAGGCCCCGGTGCGGGACTGGCACTTCAGCCGGGAGGACGAGATCGAATACGCCCAGGAGCACGGCATCCCCGTGCCCACCACCAAGGAGAGCCCCTACAGCATCGACGAGAACATGTGGGGCCGGGCCATCGAGTGCGGCGTCCTGGAGAACCCCTGGAACGAGGTTCCCGCCGGGGCCTTCAAGCTCACCGCGGATCCCCTGGATGCCCCGGACGAGCCCCTCTCCGTGGAGATCGGCTTCGAGGCGGGGATCCCCGTCTCCCTGAACGGCACCGCCCTCTCCGGGGTGGCCATGGTGGAGATGCTCAACGACCTGGCGGGCAAGGCCGGGGTGGGGCGGGTGGACATGATCGAGGACCGGCTGGTGGGCTTCAAGAGCCGGGAGGTGTACGAGTGCCCCGCCGCGGTGACCCTCCTGACGGCCCACCGGGCACTGGAGACCCTCACCCTGAGCAAGGAGGTCCTGAAGGTCAAGAGGGAGCTGGAGACCAAGTACGCCGAGCTGACCTACGAAGGCTACTGGTTCTCCCCCCTGAAGGAGGCCCTGGACGCCTTCATGGACAGCACCCAGAAGACCGTCTCCGGGGTGGTTCGGGTGCGGTTCTACAAGGGGCAGGTCACGGTGACGGGCATGAAGTCCCCCCAGTCCATCTACCGGGAGGACCTGGCCACCTACTCCGAGGGGGACACTTTCGACCACCAGTCTGCGGTGGGCTTCATCAAGGTCTGGGGGCTCCCCATCAAGACCTGGCGGCAGGTTCACGGGGAGACGGTGGACGCGGAGGGGTGCGCGGAGGTGCCGACGCTGAAGAAGGCCAGCGGCCTGGACGGCTGAAGCGTCGCGGCGAAACGGGGACACACCGGGGGAGCGGACCGAAGGGGCCGCTCCCCTTTACGGCTGCGGGGGCAGCCGGCAGCCCTGACGCAGCCCCTGGGTCTCCAGAGCCTCCTGGAGGCGGCGAAGGGTGCCTGCCTTGTCCCCCATCCAGGCCGGGGCGATCAGCCGGTCCGGGGGAGCGTCGGCGGTGAGGCGCTGGAGGATGGTCGTCTCCGGCAGGGTCGCCAGAGCCCGAACCACCTGGTCTCGGTAGACTTCCTCCGGGACGGGGGTGAAGAGCCCTCGGCGGTACAGGTCCTCCAGTGCGGCCCCCCGGAGCACGTGGAGGGGGTGGAGCTTCAGGGCGTGGAAGCCCCAGCGAGCCAGGGTGGAGGCGTCCCGGGCAAGCCGTTCCGGGTCGTCCCCGGGAATGCCCCCGATGAGGTGGGCGCAGAGAAAAAGTCCCCGGCCACGAAGGATTCGGGCCGCGTCCTCCGCCGCCCCGGCCCCGTGTCCCCGGCGCAGCCAGACAAGCTGGTCTTCCTCCAGGGTCTGGACCCCCACCTCGATCCACACCTCCAGCCCTTCGTCCCCCCATCGGGTCGCCGTCTCCAGGAAGGGGGCGGGGATCTGGTCCGGCCGAACCCCGAAGGCCAGCCCCAGGACCGATAGTCCCTCTTCCCGGGCGGTCTCCCGGGCCTGGCGCACCTTGGCCTCCAGGATCTCCGGGGGATCCTGGGTGCAGGAGTAGCTCTGGAAGTACAGGAAGACCCGGGGGGAGGGGAAGCGGCGTTTCAGGGGTCGGGCTTTCTGCCGCACCTGCTCGGGGAGGGAAAGGCCCAGGAGGGCGGCTCCGTCGCCGCCCCCCCGTTCATCGCAGTACAGACAGCCCCCCGAGGCCAGGTCGTTTCGGTGGGGACACCCCGCCCCGGTGTCCAGGGCCAGCTTGCGCACCGGACCGCCGTGGCGTTCCCGGAGCACCGCCGACCAGGCCCGCCAAGGAAGGGTCAAGCCCCGTAAGCTTCCCCGGGGATGGGGGGAAGCCCCTCCACCTTGGACCGGCTGGAGACCACCGAATCAGCGGCCCGACGTGCCCAGGCTCGGTAACGCTCCGTCAGGTCCGGTTCTTCCAGAGCCAGGATGCGCACCGCCAGGAGGGCGGCGTTCCGTGCCCCGTCGATGCCCGTGCAGGCCACGGGGACCCCCGGGGGCATCTGGGCGATGGAGAGCAGGGCGTCCAGCCCTCCCAGGGTGCCCCCCGCCACGGGGATGCCGATTACCGGCAGGGTGGTGTGGGCCGCCACCACCCCGGGAAGGGCTGCGGAAAGGCCCGCCGCCGCCAGGATGACCCGGACGCCCCGGGCGGCGGCTCCCTCCGCCAGGGTGCGCACGTCCTCGGGGGTGCGGTGGGCCGAGGCGATCCCCACTTCGTGGGGGACGGAGAATTCCTCCAGAATCTCCGCGGCCTTCCGGGCCACGGGCAGGTCCGATGCGGAGCCCAGCAGGATGGTGACCTTCGGGTTCATGGGATGACCTCCTTCATGTGGCTTGCGCCCCCCTAGGGGGCGGGACTACAGGTTCCGATGGGCGCCGTGACCGATGTCGGAACGGAAGAAGGATCCCCCCAGGCGGATTCCCTCCAGACGGCGGTAGGCCCGCTCCCGGGCCTGCTCCAGGGTTTCCCCGAGGCCCACCACCGTGAGCACCCGGCCCCCCCGGCTCACCAGGTTCCCCGCCTCGTCCCGACCCGTGCCCGCGTGGAACACCAGGGACGTGCCGTCGTCGAAGGGCTCCGTCCCCTGGAGACGTTCCCCCGTGCGAGGGGCGTCGGGATAGCCTCCGGAGGCCAGGACCACCCCAAGGGCGTGTCCCCGAGGCTCCGGCCAGGGGATGGCGGCCAGTTCTCCCCGCACGCAGCGCTGGACCACCTCCAGCCAGTCGCCGCCGAACACGGGCAGCACCTCCTGTGCCTCCGGATCTCCCAGGCGCACGTTGTACTCCAGCACCGAGAGGCTGCCGTCCGGGGCCAGCATGAGCCCCGCGTAGAGCACCCCGCAGTAGGGGATGCCCTCCTCCTGGAGGCCTTCCAGGGTGGGCTCCAGAACCTCCCGGAGGATGCGCTCCCGCAGGGCGTCGGTGCCCCAAGGCACGGGGGCATAGGCCCCCATCCCCCCCGTGTTGGGTCCCTGGTCCCCGTCGAAGGCTCGTTTGTGGTCCTGGCTCAGAGGAAGCAGGCGGATCGTCCTCCCGTCCGTCACGGCCAGGGCGGTGATCTCAAAGCCCTCCACGAAATCCTCCACCACCACCGTGGCCCCCGCCGCCCCCAGGGCGTGTTCCTCCAGGAGGGAGCGGCAGGTGTCCAGCGCCTCCTCCAGGGTGGGGATCACGAAGGCTCCCTTCCCCGCCGCCAGGCCGTCGGCCTTCACCACGTAGGGAGGGGTGCGGCGGCGCAGGGCCTCCGCGCAGGCGGGAAGGCTGGTGCACCGCTCGAAGGAGGAGGTGGGGATCCCGTGGCGCTCCATGAACTCCTTGGAGAAGACCTTGCTTCCCTCCAGTCGCGCCCCGGAGGCTCCGGGGCCGAAGACGGGGATCCCCGCCTCCCGCAGCCGGTCCGCCACCCCCGCCACCAGGGGAGCTTCGGGGCCCACCGCCACCAGGTCGATGCGGTGTTCCCGGGCGGCGGCCAGCACCGCCTCGGGGTCGCAGGGGTTCAGGTCCAGCCGGGTCGCCAGGGGTTCCATCCCCGGGTTGCCCGGGGCTGCGAAGAGCCGGGGAGCCTGGGGGGAGCGGGCCAGGGCCCAGAGGATGGCGTGCTCCCGTCCGCCGCCTCCCAGAACCAGGACGTTCATGTCCCGTCTCCTAGTGGCGGAACGTGCGTCCGCCGCCCACGAACAGGGTGACTCCCCGCTCCTGGGCCGTCCGGGCCACGTCCTCGTCCTTCACGGAGCCGCCGGGGTGCATCACCGCCGCCACCCCCGCCGCCGCCGCCAGTTCCACGCTGTCCGGGAAGGGGAAGAAGGCGTCGGAGGCCATCACCGCTCCCCGTGCGCTTTCCCCCGCCTGTTCCAGGGCATGGCGCACTGCGTCCACCCGGTTGGGGAAGCCGCAGCCGATTCCCAGGGTGGCTCCGTCCTTCACCAGGGCCACGGCGTTGCTCTTGGCCAGGGCGGCGGCCTTCCAGGCGAAGACCAGGTCGCTCCACAGGTCCCGACGGGGGGCGCCGCGCCAGGTTCCGTCCTCGGGGGTGGGCAGGGGAGGCAAGGCATCGTCCTGCACCAGCAGTCCGCACCAGGTGGAGGTGAGGCGTTCCCGGAAGGGGCGAACCGCCCGGGGAACCACCACCCGGAGGTTGGGCCGCCGGGCGGTCAGGGTCTCCAGGGCCTCCGGGGCCACGGCGGGGGCGGCCACCACCTCGAAGAAGTGTTCCCCCAGTGCCCGTGCCGCCTTCCCGTCCAGGGGGCGGGTGAAGGAGACGATGCCCCCGAAGGCGGAGACGGGGTCGCAGGCCAGGGCACGGCGGAAGGCCTCCTCCGGGTCCGATCCGGAGGCGATGCCGCAGGGAGTGGTGTGCTTCACGATGACGCAGGCGCAGGCCTCCTGGTAGAGAGCCGCGCCCCGGAGCACCGTGTCCAGGTCCAGGAGGTTGTTGTAGGAGAGTTCCTTCCCCGAGAGGACCTCGAAGGGGGCCTCCGCCAGGGGGGGCAGCCAGAGGGCCGCCTGTTGGTGGGGGTTCTCCCCGTACCGCAGGGCCTGGGCCCGGCGCAGGGGCAGCACCCGAAAGAGGGCGTCCTCCTCCCGTTCCGGGTCTCCCAGGGCCCGGGAGAGTCCCTCCCGGATCAGGGCGTCGTAGGCGGCGGTGCGCTCGAAGGCCTTCAGAGCGGTACGCCCCCGCAGGGCCAGGGACAGCTCCCCGGAGACCTCCAGATCCCGCATGGCCTCGTCGTAGTCCGCCGGGTCCAGAAGCAGCCCCACGTGGCGGTAGTTCTTCGCCGCCGCCCGAAGGAGGGTCACCCCGCCGATGTCGATCTGCTCGATCAGCGCGTCCAGGTCCGCGCCGCTCTTCGCGGTCTCCTCGAAGGGGTAGAGGTTGCACACCACCAGGTCGATCCGGGGGATGCGGTGGGCCTGTCGGTCCGCGTCGTCCGAGGCGTTTCCTCGTCGGGCCAGGATGCCCCCGGCCACGACGGGGTGGAGGGTCTTGACCCGTCCCCCCAGGATGGAGGGAAGCCCCGTCAGGTCCTCCACCTCCGTCACTTCCAGCCCCTGTTCCCGCAGGAACCGGGCGGTGCCGGAGCTGGAGAGGAGCCCGTAGCCGCAGCGGACCAGCAGGGTCGCCAAGGGGCCCAGCCCCGTCTTGTCGTGCACCGACATCAGCGCGTAGGGTCGTTCGTTCATCGGGAATCCCTTCCTTTGCGGGAGAAGTCCCCCTCCAGGAGCCATCGGGCGATGGTCCGGGGGTAGATTCGGTGTTCCGTTTCGTGGATGCGGTCCTCCAGGGACTCCAGGGTGTCCCCGGGCAGCACCGGGACCGCCTCCTGGGCCAGGATGGGGCCGTGGTCCACCTTCTCGTCCACCAGGTGCACCGTCACCCCCGTCACCGTCACGCCTCCCTCCCAGGCGTCCCGGATGCCGTGGGCCCCGGGGAAGGAGGGAAGCAGGGCGGGGTGCAGGTTGAGGATCTCCCCCTCGTGGCGTCGCACGAAGGAGGGGGAGAGGACCCTCATGAAGCCCGCCAGCACCAGGTGGCGGATTCCATGTTGGGACAGGAGGGCCTCCAGAGCCGCTTCGCCCCGGTCCCGCCCCTCGTCGTAAGGCAACACCGCCGTGGCGAGGCCCCGTTCCCGGGCCCGTTCCAGCCCCGGGGCGTCGGCCCGGTCCGAGGCCACCAGGACGATGCGCCCCGGCACCTCCCCCCGTTCGATGGCCTCCGCCAGGGCGAGGAAGTTGGTGCCCCGCCCCGACAGGAGCACCCCCAGGGGGGTCACGCGGGCACCACCCGGCCGATGCGCCGGGGTTCCTCCCCGAAGCCCTTCAGGGCGGCGCACACCGCCGCCTCTCCGTCCTCCGGGACCACCAGGACGAACCCGATCCCCAGGTTGAACACCCGGCGCATCTCCTCTTCCTCCACCCCCCGTCGGGAGAGGAGGCGGAAGATTTCCGGGCGCTCCCAGGCGTCGTAGCGAAGCTCCGGCTTCAGACCTTCCGGGATCACCCGCACCAGGTTGCCCTCCAGGCCCCCGCCGGTGATGTGGGCCATGGCGCGCACCTTCCCCGTAGCCGCCGCCGCCAGGGCGGGGCGCACGTAGAGCTTCGTGGGGCGAAGCAGGGTCTCCCCCAGGGGGGCGTCCAGCCCTTCCGGCGTCTCCTCCAGGGTGAGGCGCTCCGATCCGGAGAGGAGGGCGGAGCGCACCAGGCTGTACCCGTTGCTGTGCACCCCGGAGCTGGACAGGCCCAGCAGCAGGTCCCCCGGGCGCACCCGATCCGGGGTCAGCAGGTCCGCCTCCCGGACCATCCCCACGGAGAAGCCCGCCAGGTCCAGCCCCGTGGGGGCGTACACCCCGGGCATCTCCGCCGTCTCGCCTCCCAGAAGGACGCAGTCCGAGGCGGCGCAGGCGTCCACCACCCCCGCCACCACCTGGGAGAGCACGGGCACCTCCAGGCGACCGCAGGCCAGATAGTCCAGGAAGAAGAGGGGGCGGGCCCCGCAGGTCACCAGGTCGTTCACGTTCATGGCCACCAGGTCCTGCCCCAGGCCCCGGTAGTCTCCCGCCTCCCGGGCCACCTCCACCTTGGTGCCCACCCCGTCGCAGCATCCCGCCAGAAGCAGGTCCCCCTGAAGGCGGAAGAGGCCGGAGAAGCCCCCGATGCCCCCCACCACCCGAGGGTCCCGGGGGACCCGTCCCACCAGACCCTTGATGGCGTCCACCCAGGAGTCCGCCGCCGCCAGGTTCACCCCGGCCTTCTCATAGCTCCAGGTCATGGCAGGTGCCTCCTTCCAGATAGCGCCCGCTGAAGCAGGCGGTGCAGAGCTTCTCCTCCGGCAGGCCGATGGACTCCACCAGGTCCGTCTCGTCCAGGTAGGCCAGGGAGTCCGCTCCCACCTCCCGGCGCAGGGCCTCCAGGTCCATCCGGGCCGCCGCCAGTTCCTCCGAGCAGGGGGTGTCGATGCCGTAGTAGCAGGGGAAGCGCACGGGAGGGGAGGCGATGCGCAGGTGCACCGACCGGGCCCCCGCGTCCCGGATGAGGCTCACCACCCGGGACGCGGTGGTGCCCCGGACGATGGAATCGTCCACCACCACCGCGTCCCGGTCCCGGAAGATCTCCCCGTTGGGATTCAGCTTGATGCGCACCCCGATCTCCCGAACCCGCTGGGTGGGCTGGATGAAGGTTCGCCCCACGTAGCGGTTCCGCACCACCGCGATCTCGAAGGGACAGGCGGAGGCCTCGGCGTAGCCCAGGGCCGCCAGGGTGCCGCTGTCGGGCATCCCCGCCACCAGCTCCGCCTCGCTGCAGGGGCAGCGAAGGGCCAGGCGGCGTCCCAGCTCCTTGCGGGCCTGGTACACCGAACGGCCGTCCAGGACGCTGTCGGGCCGGGCGAAGTAGACGTATTCGAAGGAGCAGTGGAAGCCCTTCCGAGGGGTCATGGGGATCCGCAGGCTCAGGGTTCCCTTGGCATCGATCACCACCACCTCCCCGGGTTCCACGTCCCGGAGGAGCTTGGCCCCCACGATGTCCAGAGCGCAGGACTCCGAGGCCACGTAGGTCACGTCGTCCCGGACCCCCAGGACCAGGGGCCGGAAGCCCCAGGGGTCCCGGGCGGCCACCAGGCGGTCCTCCAGAAGCACCGCCAGGCTGTAGGCTCCCTCCAGGCGGCGCAGGGCGTCCATCAGGGCGTCCAGGGGGTTCTTGTGGGCCTGGTGGGCCATGAGGTGCAGGATGGTCTCGGTGTCGCAGGTGGACTGGAAGATGGCTCCCCGGTTCTCCAGGTAGTGCATGAGCCCGTCGGCGTTGGTGAGGTTGCCGTTGTGGGCGATGGCCACGGGGCCTCGGGCGTAGTTGGCCGCCAAGGGCTGGGCGTTCTGGAACAGGGAGCCCCCGAAGGTGGAGTAGCGCACGTGCCCGATGGCAGAGGAGGCGGGGATGGAGGAGAGGGTGCCCTGATCCAGGGCGTTATGCACCAGCCCCATCCCCTTCAGGGAGTGCACGTTCCCGTGGTCGATCCAGGAGACCCCCGCGGATTCCTGCCCCCGGTGCTGGAGGGCGTACAGACCCAGGTACACGTCCTCCAGCACCGGACGACCGGAGGCGGAGAAGGCTCCGAAGACGCCGCACATCCTAGGGTCTCCCCGGGCGGAGCGCCGCCAGACGATCCAGGGGAAGGGGTGCCTCGTCGGGGAGGGTCAGGGTCCGCTCCTCCTTGAGTCCCCCCAGCACCTCTGCGGGATAGCCCCGCCACAGGGCGAGGAAAGGCACCAGAGACTTCTGGGGCACCGTGTAGAGGGCCCGGGGTCCCCCCTCCCCGAAGAAGAACAGGTCCTTGCGGTCCGGGGAACGGAAGTCCACCTCCGCCCCCAGACCCGAGGTCAGGAGGATCTTGACCAGGGTGCCCCCCAGGCCTCCCGCCGCCAGGGTGCGTCCCGAAGAGGCCAGGCCGCTTCGGGCGGCTTCGAGGCTGCGGGTTCGGAAGTCCAGCTCCAGGTCGGGCTGGAAGAGGAAGGGCTTGCCCTTCAGGCCGAAGGTCCGCCTTCCGTAAAGACTTCCCCCCAGGGAGCAGGAGGGGCCCACCAGGACGATCCGGTCGCCGGGCCTGCCTCCCCCTGGGGAGAGCAGGTGCGCTCCGTCCTCCACCAGCCCCGCCGCCACCAGCAGGGGGGTGGGGAGGATCTTCCCCGAGGCGCTCTCGTTGTAGAGGCTCACGTTGCCGGACACCACCGGGCAGTCCAGCTCCTCGCAGGCCCAGGCCATGCCTCGGATCGCCTCTCCCAGCTCCCAGTACTGCTCCGGCACCTCCGGAGAGGGGAAGTTCAGGCAGTTGGTGAGACCCAAGGGGCGGGCTCCCGCCACCCAGAGGGCCCGGAGGCAGGCGGCGGTGGCTTCCGCGGTGCCGCCCCGAGGGTCCAGGTGGCTGCACCAGGGGTTCGTCTCCATGGAGAGGACCACCCGCCGGGAGGAGTTCTTGAGGCGCAGCGCCGCCACGGGGCTTCCCGGCCCCAGGACGGTGTTGAGCTGCACCATGGAGTCGTACTGCTCGTGGATCCAGGTGAAGTCCCCCAGGTTGGGATCCCGGAAGAGGTCCTCCAGGGCCGAGCCCACTGAGGCCAGGTCCGGGTGTTCCTCCAGGCGCAGCGTCTGGCGGCACCCCAGGTCCGCGGGGATTCGAGCCTCCCAGTCCGCCAGGGGGGCATCTCCCCCCAAAAGGGAGGTGGGCAGGTCCGCCACCAGTTCGCCCCGGTGGAAGACCCGATAGCGGTTCCCCGCCTCGGTCTGTCCCACGGCGGCGCAGTCCAGGCCGTAGCGCCTTGCCAGGGCCTCCACCTCCTGCACCCTCCCGGGCTCCACCACCAGGAGCATCCGTTCCTGGGACTCGGAGAGGAAGATCTCCCAAGGGGCCATGTCCGCTTCCCGCAGGGGCACCCGGTCGCAGTGGATGGTCATGCCCACGCCGCTCTTGAAGGCCACCTCGCTGGAGGAGGAGAGGATCCCCGCCGCCCCCATGTCCTGCATTCCCACGATGAGTCGTTTGTCCAGCAGCTCCAGGCAGGCCTCGATGAGGAGTTTCTCCTCGAAGGGGTCTCCGATCTGGATCTGGGGGCGGCTGGCCGCCCCGTCCTCCTCCAGCTCCCGGGAGGCGAAGGCCGCCCCGGCGATGCCGTCCCGCCCCGTCTTGGAGCCCAGAAGCAGCACCGCAAGACCCGGGACGGCGGTCTGGCTGCTGGCCAGGTTCTCCAGCCGCACCAGGCCGGCGCAGAAGGCGTTCACCAGGGGGTTGTCATCGTAGCAGGGGTCGTGCAGGGTCAGGCCTCCCACCGTGGGAACCCCCACGGCGTTGCCGTAGCCCCCGATGCCTTCCACGATCCCCGGGGCCAGGTGGGCCGTCCGGGGGGTCGAGGGGTCCCCGAAGCAGAGGCCGTCCAGGGAGGCCACCGGACGGGCTCCCATGGCCAGGATGTCCCGGATGATGCCCCCCACCCCGGTGGCGGCTCCCTGATAGGGCGCCACGGCGGAGGGGTGGTTGTGGCTTTCCACCTTGAAGGCCAACCCCCAGCCTTCCCCCAGGTCCACCACCCCGGCGTTCTCCCCCGGGCCGTGGACCACCGCCTCCCCCTTCTGGGGAAGCTCCTTCAGGAAGTTCCGGGTGGACTTGTAGCTGCAGTGCTCCGACCACATGACCCCCACCATCTGGAGTTCCAGGTCGTTGGGCTCCCGCCCCAGCCTCTGGAGGAGCAGCTCCCACTCCCGTTCCTTCAGCCCCACCTCACGCCCCTTCATGGCCGAACCTCCCGTTCCCCTGGGTCCGCACCCAGTCGCTTACCGAATGCCACATTTCCCGGCCGTCCGCTCCTCCAAGAAGGGCCTCGGAGGCCCGCTCGGGGTGGGGCATCAGTCCCAGCACGTTCCCCCGACCGTTGACGATCCCCGCGATGGCCCGCAGGGAGCCGTTGGGGCTGGCCTCGGGGCCCACGACCCCCTCGGGGGTGGCGTACCGGAACACCACCTGGCCGCGTCTTTCCAGCTCGTCCAGCTCCGCCTCGGGGAGGAAGAAGAGTCCCTCGTGGTGGGCGATGGGGAACTGTACCACCTGTCCGGGAGCGTAGCGTCCCGTGAAGGGGGTGTCGACGCGCTCCACCCGAAGGTGGCAGGGGCGGCAGAGGAAGGTCTGGCAGGTGTTGGGCAGCAGGGCTCCGGGAAGCAGACGCGCCTCCGTGAGGACCTGGAAGCCGTTGCAGATGCCCAGGAGCAGCCCCCCCGCCTCGGCGTGGGCCTTCACCGCCCCCATGAGGGGGCTTCGCGCCGCCATGGCGCCGGAACGCAGGTAGTCTCCGTAGGAGAAGCCCCCGGGGAGCACCACCAGATCCGGGGGGGTAGGGAAGGAGGTCTCGTCGTGCCACACCGGGTCCACGGGGATGTGCAGGGTGTCTTCCAGGGCCCAGATCACGTCGCGGTCGCAGTTGCTTCCGGGAAAGATGACGACGGCGGCTCGCATGTCAGGCCGGTTCCACCTGGAGGGAGTATTCCTCGATCAGGTCGTTCACCAGGAGTTCCCGGCACATCCGGTCTCCTTCCTCCCGGGCCGCCGCCTCCGAGGGGGCCTCCAGGAGGAGCTGCAGGTACCGCCCCACCCGGACCTCCTCCAGGGTCCCGTGGCCCAGGCGGATCAGGGTGGCCTGCACCGCCTTGCCCTGGGTGTCCAGGACACCCCTCTTGGGGTAGACCAGCACGGAGGCTCGGTAGTTCATCGTCCCGCCCCTCCGGAAAGGCGCCGCCAGATCTCCTCGTAGGCCCCCAGCACGTCTCCCAGATCCTTGCGGAAACGGTCCTTGTCCAACCGGTCCCCGGTGCTGCGATCCCAGAAGCGGCAGGTGTCCGGGGAGATCTCGTCCGCCAGCAGCAGGTTCCCCTCCATGTCCCGGCCGAACTCCAGCTTGAAGTCCACCAGGATGATCCCCAGGCCGGAGAAGATCTCCCGCAGCTCGTCGTTCACCCGAAGGGCCAGGGCCTTGATGGTGTCCAGCTCCTCCCGGGTGGCCCAGCCGAAAAGCAGGGCGTGGTCCTCCAGGATCAGGGGGTCGTCCAGGGCATCTTCCTTATAGTAGAACTCCACCAGGGGGCGGGGCAGCTCCATACCCTCCCGGATGCCCAGGCGTTTGCACAGAGACCCGGTGGTGATGTTCCGCACCACCACCTCCAGGGGGAAGATCACTACCTTCTTCACCAGTTGGTGCACGTCGTCGAGGATCCGTTCAAAATGAACCGGAATGCCCCGATCCCGCAGCTTTTCGAAGAGATGGGCGCTGATGAGGTTGTTGAGGCGCCCCTTGCCCCCCATGGTGGCCTTCTTCTGCGCGTTGAAGGCGGTGAGGTGGTCCTTGTATTCCACCACCACCTGCGTCGGGTCGTCGGTGCCGTAGAGTTTCTTCGCCTTGCCCTCGTAGAGGAACTCGCGCTTTTCCATGGATGATCCCCTCCAGGAATGGAATGCTTACATATATATCCAGAAAAACTAGAATGTCAAGGACAACTCCTCGTAAGCGTTGACATTTTGAACACAAGTGCTGAATATGGTGTGGAAATCTTCGCGCTTGGTGCACAGGTCCACAAGACAGATCCTTCAGCGGAAGGAGGGGACGGTCGAGGGCGCTCAAGGGATCCGCGTTGCACGAGGAGGAAGAGGAAGAAGCGTCTGGATCGAGAGAAGAGGGAGGATTCGATCATGTCCATGAGGAAGCGTACGTCCGTTGTCCTGGCGGTGGCCTGCCTGGCCCTTTGCGTCCTGGGAAGCGCGGCCTTTGCGGCGGACAAGGTCATCAAGATCGGCACCCTGTTCCCCCTGACGGGACCCTGTGCGGTGGCGGGGCAGCGCTGCGTCGCCGCCGTGGAGACCGCCGCGGAGGTCATCAACAACAAGCATCCGGAGCTGAAGGTCCCCCTGGCGGCCCAGGAAGGCATCAACGGGGGCACCAAGATCGTCCTCGTGAAGGCGGATACCCAGGGCAAGCCAGACGTGGCCAAGTCCGAAGCCGAACGCCTCTATAACCAGGAGGGGGTCTACGCCATCATCGGCTGCTACAACAGCTCCTCCACCAAGCCCGCCAGCGCCGTGGCGGAGCGCATGAAGAAGATCTTCATGTGCGGCTGTTCCAGCTCCGCCGCCCTGACGGATCGGAACTTCAAGTACTTCTTCCGCCTCGCCCCCACGGACAAGACCGAGTCGGCGGAGTTCACGGAGTACTTCCAGGAGATCAACAAGAGCCAGAAGGCGGGCATCAAGACCGTGGGCTTCATCTACGAGAACACGGAGTTCGGCAAGCACGCCGCCGACGAGGGCAAGGCGGCCGCCAAGGCTGCGGGCTTCCAGATCGTGGCGGACGTGGCCTTCACCCCCGGAGCCACCAACCTGAACAGCGAGGTGCAGACCCTGAAGGCCGCCAACCCCGACGCGGTGTACGGCGCCTGCCTGGGCGGGGACTACACCCTGTGGGTCCGCAGCATGAAGCAGATGAACTGGCTGCCCAAGGCGGCCATCAACTACTGCACGGGCTACCAGGATCCCATCATCGCCAAGCAGCTGGGACCCGACGGGGACCTCTTCATGGGCGGCACGGGCTACTCCCCGGAGATCGGGGCGAAGTACATGAAGGCCGTGGCGGCGGTGGAGAAGCTCTACACCAAGAAGACCACCGTGCCCTTCGACTCCGACTCCATCCAGGAGGCCGTGGCTCTGTTCATCCTGGCCCAGGCGATCGACAAGGCCAAGACCCTGGATGTGGAGAAGGTGGCGGAGACCCTGCGCACCACCACATGGGATTCTCCCCTCTCCCTGGGGGGCAAGGTCGCTTTCGGTGCGGGAGGCCAGAACATGAAGGCCACCAGCGTCATCACCCAGCTCCACGGGCTGAAGTACGTCCCCGTGTTCCCCAAGGAGTATGCGGAGGCCAAGGCCACCGTCCCCATGACCCCTTGGGACAAGCGCAAGTAGGCACCGAAGGTCCGAGGGCGGGGGAGGGTCTCTTTCCCCGCCCTTTTTCTCCGGACCGAAGATCATGATGCACTCAAGAACGGTCTTCTAAGGAGGTCCCTGCCATGGTTCATCTGTTCCAGGTGATCCTCGACGGGGCGATGAGCGGTCTGCTCTACGCCCTGGTCGCCGCGGGCCTGAGCCTGATCTGGGGAGTCATGGACGTCATCAACTTCGCCCACGGCGAGTTTCTGATGGTGGCCATGTACCTGAGCTACTGGATCGGCTTTCTGGCCCACGTGGACCCCATCGTCTCCTGGATCGCCTCGGCGGCCTTCCTCTTTCTCCTGGGGGCGGTCACCTACAAGCTCATCGTGTCCCGGTGCCTGGGCAAGGCGGCCATGGCCCCCCTGCTGGCCACCTTCGGCCTGTCCATGGTGCTGAAGAACTTCTGTCTCAATCGGTTCTCCCCCAACTTCCGCCTCCTCTCCGGAACCCTTCTGGAGGGGAAGAAGATCCTCCTGGGGGAGCTGGTGATCCCCCTGCCCCAGCTGGTCACCAGCCTCTTTGCCCTGGGAGTGCTGGCCCTTCTCTACGTGATGCTGAAGAAGAGCCGCCTGGGCTGGGCCATCCAGGCTACCGCCATGGATCGGGAGGCGGCGGAACTCATGGGCATCGACACGGAGAAGATCTTCCTCCTGGTCTTCGGCCTCGGCGGGGCTTGCGTGGGCATCGCCGGGGGGCTGCTGCCCTCCTACCTGGCGGTGCACCCGGAGGTGGGTGGACTCTTCGGCCTCATCGCCTTCATGGTGGTGGCCATGGGAGGGTTCGGGAGCATCCCCGGAGCCCTCATCGCGGCCCTCATGATCGGCCTGGTGGAGTCCTTCACGGGGTTCTACGTGGCTCCGGTGTTCAAGTACGTGGCGGTTTTCGGCATCTATCTGGTGGTCATCATGATCCGGCCCAAGGGCCTTTTCGGGTGGTGACGGGATGATCCGGCAGACTCGACGCAGCGATCTCCTCTGGTACGGCTTCGTCGCCCTCCTGGCCGCCCTTCCCCTGGTTCCGGGGCTCATCGGCAACAGCTTCCGGGCCCACGTGTTCATCCTGGTGCTCCTGTACGCCTCCATGTCCCAAGCCTGGAATATCCTGGGAGGCTACTGCGGTCAGGTCTCCTTCGGCCACTCCGTGTTCTTCGGCATCGGAGCCTACGGGGCGGGACTGGCGGTGGTCACCTACGGAGGCACCCCCTGGCTGGGGGCCCTTCTGGGAGCCCTGGCCGCTTCCGCAGTCTCCGTCCTGGTGAGCTACCCCTGCTTCAAGCTCAAGGGGCATTACTTCGCCATCGCCACCTTCGCCATCGTGGAGATCTTCAACCGGCTCTTCATGGTGTGGGACTGGGTGGGAGGTGCCCTGGGGCTGGACTACCCCATCCTGCCGGATGGGTGGAAGGACTTCGTCTGGACCAACACCAAGGAGGGGTACTACTACGGCGCCCTGGGCCTGTTCGTCCTGGTCTTCGGCGTGGTGCGCTGGATCGAACGGCACCGTCTGGGGGCCTACCTGCGGGCGGTTCGGGAGGGGCAGGAGACCGCCGAGTCCCTGGGGGTGAACAGCACCGTCGTCAAGCTCGCCGCCATGGCCTCCTCCGCCTTCCTGGCGGGCCTGTGCGGGGCCTTCTTCGTGCAGTACAACTTCCGAGTGGATCCCCCCATGGTCATGTCCCTGGATATGTCCATGAAGTTCGTGCTGGTCACCATTCTGGGAGGCGTGGGAACCTTCCTGGGGCCCCTGCTGGGGGCGGCGGTGCTCATCCCCCTGCAGGAGTACACCCGGGCCTACCTGGGCAGCCTGGGGAGCGGAATGGATCTGATCATCTTCGGCGCCCTCATCATCCTCATGATGGTGAAGCAGCCCCGGGGGATCATGGGCATCCTGGCGGACCTGGGCGTCCTGGGAGGACGCCGGTCCCGCGAGAAGAAGGAGGACGAGGCCTGATGTCCCTCCTGGAGGTTCGCAACCTGACCATGAAGTTCGGTTCCCTGGTGGCCAACAGCGACGTTTCCTTTGACGTAGACCAGGGAACCATCGTGGGGCTCATCGGCCCCAACGGGGCGGGCAAGACCACCCTGTTCAACTGTGTGGCGGGGCTCTACCGGCCCAGCGGCGGCACCATCGCCTTCGACGGACAGGACATCACCAAGCTGCCCTCCTATAAGGTGGCCCGCCTTGGGGTGGCCCGCACCTTCCAGGTGGTGCGTCCCCTCAAGGAGATGACGGTGCTGGAGAACATCCTGGTGGGGGCCTACCTGCGTCACCCCCAGCCGGAGAAGGCCCTGGAGACGGCTCAGCGCTGCCTGGAGATCTGCTTCCTCCAGGAGTTGCGGGATCGCCTGGCCGGGGACATGACCATCGGGAACAAGAAACGCCTTGAGGTGGCCCGGGCCCTGGCCACCGGTCCCAAGCTGCTTCTGCTGGACGAGGCGGTGGCGGGGCTCACCTCCACGGAGGTGAAGGAGATGGTGGAGGTGATCCTGCGCCTGAAGGCGGAGGGGATCACCATCCTCATGGTGGAGCACATCATGGAGGCCATCATGCCCATCTCCGACAAGATCGTGGTGCTCCGCAGCGGCGTGAAGATCGCCGAGGACACCCCCCGGGCGGTGGTGCAGGACCCGGAGGTCATCAAGGCCTACCTGGGGGAGAAGTTCAGCCGACGCCTGGCGGAGAAGAGGGAGGCGGGGGGCCATGAGTGAGCCCATGCTGCAGGTCCAGGACCTGCGTTGCGCCTACGACGGCGTTCCGGTGATCTTCGGCGTCTCCCTGGAGGTGAACCGGGGGGAGATCGTGGCCATCGTGGGGGCCAACGGAGCGGGCAAGTCCACCACCATGAGGACCATCGCGGGGCTCATGCACCCCGTGGGAGGGAGCGTCCGCTTCCTGGGGGAGGACGTGAGCCGGGTCCCGGCGAACCAGATGATCCGCCGGGGCATCAGCTACGTTCCCGAGGGGCGGCGGCTGTTCGCCAAGCTCTCCGTGCGGGAGAACCTGGAGCTGGGCGCCTTCGCGGAGAAGGACCGGGCCTCCGTGGCGGAGCGGCTGGAGGAGGTCTTCTCTCTTTTCCCCGTCCTCAAGGCCCGATCCGCCCAGATCGCCGAAACCATGAGCGGGGGAGAGCAGCAGATGTGCGCCATCGCCCGAGGGCTCATGAGCCGGCCGCAGCTTCTCATGCTGGACGAGCTGTCCCTGGGCCTCATGCCCAGTCTGGTGGAGAAGGTGCTGGAGGCGGTGGCGGAGATCAACCGCCGGGGGGTGACGGTGCTCCTGGTGGAACAGATGGTACAGGAAGCCCTGGAGATCGCCCATCGGGGCTACGTGATCCAGACGGGCCGCATGGTCCAGTCCGGCTCCGCCAAGGATCTGCTGGACTCCGAGGAGGTCCGCAAGGCCTACATGGGAATGTAGGGGGTCGGATCGAGGTGCAACGAGCGAGAGGAGGCCCCTCTGGCCTCCTCCCGCGTCTTGATCAGCCCCGGGGAGAAGGCGTCTCCGGAGAACGTCCTTCCTCGCCCTCTTCCTCCAATGCCTGTCGCAGCGCCGAGGAGAACCCTCGCACTTCCTCGTCGGTCAGGGTGAGGGGAGCGTAGGCTCGGAGTAGCTGAAACCGCTTGGAGAGCCCCAGGAAATACCCCCGGCGAAGGAGGGCGGTGAACAGGCGGGAGGGGGAAGCCTCCGGGGGCACCTGGAAGACGTTCATCATCCCTCGGCCCCGAACCTCCGAGATGCCCCGCAGGCCCCCCCGGGCCTCCTCCACCTGGGCCCGCAGGGACGCCCCGACCCGGTCTCCCCGAGCCACCAGGCCGTCCCGCCCCAGGATCTCCACGACCTTCCGGGCCACGGCACACCCCAGGGGATCGTCGATGTGGGACTGGACGTAGATCAGGTTTTCCTCCCGGGCCTGTCGAGCAAGGGAGGAGCGGAGGAGCACGCCGCTGACGGGGTATCCGTTCCCCAGTCCCTTCCCCAGGGCAATCAGGTCCGGCAGGTCCGAGGCCCCGACCAGGGAGGGGTAGTGCTGGAAGCCGAACCAACGCCCGGTCCGTCCGAAGCCCGTGGTCACCTCGTTGCAGACCACCAGCCCCCCTGTCTCCCGGATCCGGGCGCTCAGATGGGAGACCAGTTTCGGGGGGGGGCACAGGACCCGCCCTCCGGAGTTCCCCGGTTCGAAGACGAAGCAGGCGTGGTCCCGGAAATCGATTCCGTCGAGTTTCTCGCAGAGGTCGCATCGGGAGGATGCCCCGCAGTCCAGACATCCCCGGATGTCCAGGTCGGTCCAGGCGTCGGGGTTCCGGGGCATGCGCAGATCCGGGGTGGCCCCCAGATAGGAAAGATTCGTACAGAGCTTGCGGGTCCGCTTTGTCAGGTTCTCTGCAAGCCACACCGCCGCGGAGACTGCCTCGGTGCCGGAGGTCAGGTAGGTCCCGCAGTAGTCTCCGCCCGACAGGCCCGATGCGTCGCAGAGCTCCTCGGTCAGGTCGGAGGCGTGTCGAAGGACGAACTTCTCGTGGAGGTGCAGGGCCCGAGGGGCCTGTTCGATCAGCGTTTCGAGGATCTCCGGGTGGGCGTGCCCCAACGGGGCCGCCCAGCATCCCGATTCCATGTCCACCAGCTCGCCGTATTCGTCGGTCCAGATTCGGTTTCCCGAAGCCTTTCGGGCGGTCAGGGAAACCGGAAGAGATTCGAACAGGCGCAATCTCCGGTCGGGTCGAACCTCCGGGGCCGTCATCATGCTTCGCTCCTCCTCGCGGGATGGGGTCTCCACGGCGACCGTGGAGGCACGGGGATCCCGGGAGGGCGTCCCTTTCTCTCCGCGAGAATGGGAGGCGGGGATCCGTCCTTACCGTACCTTATAGATTCTCCCGTCCAGGCTGCCGAAGAAGGCCGCCCCGTCCCCCAGAGCGGGCGCACCCGTCACGTTGCCCCCCACCTTGGCCTTCCAGAGCAGATTGCCCGTGGCCGCGTCCAGGCAGAAGAGGGCGTCGTCGTTGCTTCCAAAGTAGACCTTCCCCGCCGCCACGGCGGGGGAGGAGGGGATGCCCATGTGGGTCTTGAAGACCCAGAGGGGGTTGCCCGTGGCGGCGTCCAGGCAATGGAGCTGTCCCGCCATGTCCCCCACGTACAGCTTTCCTCCGGAGACCACGGGGGAGGACTCCACGGAAGCCCCGGCGGCGTAGCGCCACACCACTGCCCGGTGCTTGACCCGGGCGGCGTAAACCTTCCCGTCCCAGCTTCCGAAGTAGAGCATCCCGTCGGCCACGGCGGGGGAGCCGCTGATGGGACCGCCTACCACCGCCCGCCAGAGGAGGGTGCCCTTCTGGGCATCCAGGGCGTAGAGCTTGCCGTCGTGGTTGCCCACGTACACCACCCCGTCCGCCACCGCCGGGGAGGAATAGACCTCCCGCCCTGCCTTGAATTTCCACTTCTGCCAGCCCTTCTTCAGGTCCACCCCGTACACATATCCGTCCACGCCTCCGAAGAAGACCAGGCCGTCCGCTACGGCGGGGGAGCTGTGGACGTTCTTGTGGGTGGTGAAGCGCCAGGCCAGTTTGCCCGTGGCGGCGTCCAGGGCGTAGACCCGGCTGTCGTAGCTGCCGAAGATCACCAGGCCCCCGGAAACGCAGGGGGAAGAGGCCACCCAGTTCTCCGTGGGGAAGGTCCAGCGTACCCGACCGGACTCGGCGTCCAGGGCGTAGAGGCTGCCGTCGTTGCTTCCCACGAAGAGGGTGTTGCCCCAGAGGGCGGGGGAGGAGGACACGGCGCCGCCGGTCTGGAGGCGCCAGACCAGTTCTCCCTTGACGGCGGAGGGAGCCGTGGAGGGGGCGGAGGCGAGCCCCGTGCGGCGCTCGTTGCCTCGGAAGACGGGCCAGGATTCTCCCCAGGCCAGGGATGTCCCCAGGGTGAGGACAAGGGCTGCGGCGGCGAGGATGCGAAGGTTTCTGTTCAAGGGTGGGACCTCCTCTCGCGGGGGCAAGCCCCGCAACGATGGGATTTTTCGGTACAATCGTCGGGTCATTTCAGGACGAGGTGAAGGAAGATGGACAGGGAACGCATCCGCAATTTTAGCATCATCGCCCACGTGGACCACGGCAAGTCCACCCTGGCGGACCGGCTTCTGGAAACCACCTCCACGGTGGAGCTCCGGAACATGAAGAACCAGATGCTGGACTCCCTGGAGCTGGAGCGGGAGCGGGGCATCACCATCAAGCTGGTGCCGGTGCGCATGGACTACCGCGCCGAGGACGGGGTGGACTACGTGCTGAACCTCATCGACACCCCCGGGCACGTGGACTTCAGCTACGAGGTGTCCCGGTCCCTGGCGGCCTGCGAGGGGGCGGTGCTGGTGGTGGACGCCGCCCAGGGGGTGGAGGCCCAGACGGTGGCCAACGCCTATCTGGCGGTGGACCAGGGGCTGGAGCTGATCCCGGTGCTCAACAAGATCGACCTGCCCTCCGCCCAGCCGGAGCGGGTGTGTCGGGAGATCGAGGAAATCGTGGGCATCGACACCACCGACACGATCCACGCCAGCGCCAAGGAGGGGGTGGGGATCGCCGAGATCCTGGAGCGGGTGGTTCGGGACGTGCCTCCTCCCCTGGGGGATCCGGACGCTCCCCTGCAGGCGCTGATCTTCGACTCGGTGTACGACAACTACCGGGGGGTGATCTGCTACGTCCGGGTGGTGAACGGGGTCCTCAAGGCGGGGGAGCAGGTGCTCTTCATGGCCCTGGAGGGGGACCACGAGGTGGAGGAGGTGGGGGTTTTCCGCCCGGGCATGAGCCGGGTGGAGGCTCTAGGGCCCGGGGAGGTGGGCTACTTCACCTGTGGCATCAAGACCATCGCCGAGGCCCGGGTGGGGGACACGGTGACGGAATCCGTCCGCCCCGCTGCGGCGCCCCTTCCGGGGTACCGGAAGGTGAAGCCCGTGGTGTTCTGCGGTTTCTACCCCATCGAGCGGGACGAAATCCAACAGCTTCGGGAGGCCCTGGAGAAGCTCCAGCTCAACGACTCCGCCATCTTCTTCGAACCCGAGACCTCCGCGGCCCTGGGGTTCGGGTTCCGGTGCGGCTTCCTGGGGCTGCTGCACATGGACATCGCCAAGGAACGCCTCTCCCGGGAGTTCGGGGTGGACCTGGTGGCCACGGCCCCCAACGTGGTCTACCAGATCCAGCTCACCGACGGCACGGTGATGGAGGCCCATCGCCCCTCGGACTTTCCCGAGGCCACGAAGATTGAGGAGATTCGGGAGCCCTTCATCCGGTGCACCCTCTTCCTCCCCGAGGGGTTCGTGGGCCCTGCCATCCAGCTCTGTCAGGAGCGCCGGGGGGTCTACGGGAGCCTGGAGTACATGAGCCCCGAGCGGGTGCGGCTCACCTACGACCTGCCTCTGGCGGAGTTCATCCTGGACTTCCACGACCGGCTCAAGTCCGTCACCCGGGGGTACGCCTCCCTGGACTACGAGCACCTGGGGTTCCGCCCCTCCCAGCTGGTGAAGGTGGACATCCTCATCAACGAGGAGCCCGTGGACGCCTTCTCCTTCATCTGCCACCAGGACGCGGCGTACCATCGGGGGCACGGGGTGGCCACCAAGCTCAAGGACCTGATCCCCCGGCAGCTCTTCGAGGTGCCCATCCAGGCGGCCATCGGCAAGCGGGTCATCGTGCGCACCAACATCAAGGCGGTGCGCAAGGACGTGCTGGCCAAGTGCTACGGCGGCGACATCACCCGGAAGCGCAAGCTCCTGGAAAAGCAGAAGGAAGGCAAGAAGAAGATGAAGCAGATCGGACGGGTGTCCATCCCCCAGGAGGCGTTCCTGGCCTTCATGGAGGTCTCGGGCTCCAAGGAGGACTAGTGACCCCCTTCGACGGACGGGGTCCCCTGGCCCTCTACGTCCACGTACCCTTCTGCACCGCCAAGTGTCCCTACTGTGCCTTCCCCAGCGCCCCTCCCGGGGAGGGGGACGAGGACCGCTATCTGGAGGGGATCGGTCGGGAGGTCCGTTTCTGGGCGTCCCGCCTGAAACGCCGGGGGCTTTCCTCCCTCTACGTGGGAGGGGGGACCCCCACCCGTCTCTCCCCCTCGGGCTGGGAACGCCTCATCCGCTTCCTGGAGGAGGCGTTCTCCTTCCGTTCGTCCACGGAGATCACCGTGGAGGCCAACCCGGAAAGCCTCTCCCCGGAACATCTGGAAATCTGGGGGCGGTGGCGTCCCCTGCGGGTCAGCCTGGGAGTGCAGAGCTTCCGGGACGAGGAGCTGGTCGCCCTGGGGCGGCTTCACGACGGGGCCCGGGCGCGGGAGGCGGCGATGCGGATCCGTCGCCAGGGGATCCCCCTGGGCCTGGACCTGATGTTCGGGATTCCCCGCCAGACCCTGCGCACCTTCGCGGAAAGCCTGAGGGAGGCCCTGTCCCTGGACCCGGAACACCTGTCCCTCTATCAGCTCATGCTGGAGGAGGGGACCCCCTTCGGAGAGAGCCCCCCCGAGGGGAGGGCGGAGGAGGGATACCCCTTCTACCGATACGCCCAGTGGCGGCTTCCCCGGGCGGGATACGGGCAGTACGAGGTGGCCAGCTTCGCTCTTTCGGGCCGATGGCGGCGTCACAACCTGCGCTACTGGCTGGGAGGGGACTTCCTGGGCCTGGGACCCGGAGCCTGGGGGTGCCTGGGGGGGTGGCGGTACCGCAACGATCCCACCCTGACGGGCTGGAGGGCTCGAACGGACCGGGGGCGATCCGCCGCCCTCTGGGGGGAGCGTCTTTCGGGGGAGCGCAAGGCCCGGGAGGAGGCGATCCTGGCTCTGCGGACCCGCTGGGGGTGGAGCCCCGGGGAAACCTCCCGGAGGTTCGGCTTTCCGGTGGCCGAAGCGGTGGAGGCGGACCTTCTCCCCTTCGTGGGTGCCTTTGTCCGGCGTCAGGGGGTACGATGGGTCCTGACCCCCCGAGGGTTCCAGGTGGCCAACCGGATCTGGGAGGCCTTGGTCTGAGATACCCCTGCGGGGGGGAAGGAAGAGGGGAGCGTTCGCGTGGACTATCTGCTGTTGCCGCTGCGGGAAGGACGCACCGAGGAGGACCTTCACGACCTGCTTCTGAAGGTGGCGGAGGACGGGCAGGACCAACCGCCTATGGCGGGGTACCCCGTGGAGGTGGCCCCGAACCTGCGGGACACCCTGGCCTTCCTGGAGGGGTTCCCCCTGGAAGCCCCCGACTCCCCTTCCCTCTGGGTGCGCCTCTATGCGGCATTTTCTGACGAGGGCGACCAGGCGCTCCTGGTGGGGGAGGGGCTTGCCCGCCGTCGGGCCGACCTGCCTCCGGGCAAGTGGGGGGAGAGTGTCCCCGCCCCTCGAGGCCGTGCTTCCTGGGGGCTTATCGGCATGGCGGTGCCCGGATGGGTGCTGCTGTTCGACGAGAGCCTGGAGTACCCCGTGCAGGAGCCTCTCAACGAGCGGGTCCGCACCGCCTTCCTGCCCCTGGACGCCCAGGACGGAGCCCTTTTCGGCCCCTCCCAGGATACCCGAATCGTTCAGGGAACGCTCCTCCGGGCTCTCTTCGAGGCTCTGCCGGATCGGGAGGACGACGAATCCCTGTAGGGGCGGCCCACGGCTGCCGGTACGAGAGGAGGACGACATGAACGACGCGATCCGCAACCTGCTGCGCCAGCTCCCCTCCATGGACGAGCTCCTGGCTCTTCCTTGGGTTCCGGAAATGGAGGAACGCCTGGGGCGCGATGCCGTCAAGGGGACCTTCTCCGAGGTGGTGGGAGAGTGGCGTCAGGCATTCCGAGAGGGAACCCGCGAAGCCTTGGACCGGGAGTCCCTGACGGAGGAGGCCCGCGCCCGACTGGAGACCCGCTCGCGTCGCAGCCTGCGCCGGGTCCTCAACGGGACGGGGGTGGTGGTGCACACCAACCTGGGGCGCTCCCTGCTCCCTCCGCAGGCGGTGGAGGCGGTCCGGGAAGTGGCCTTGGGGTACAGCACCCTGGAGTATTCCCTGGAGGAGGGGAAGCGGGGTCACCGGAACGACCACGTGGAGTGGCTCCTGTGCCAGGCCACGGGGGCGGAGAAGGCCCTGGTGGTGAACAACAACGCCGCGGCGGTGCTGCTGGGCCTGGCGGGGCTAGCCGCAGGGCGGGAGGTCATCGTGTCCCGGGGGGAGCTGGTGGAGATCGGGGGCTCCTTCCGCATCCCCGAGATCCTTTCCTTCGCCGGGGCCAAGATGGTGGAAGTGGGCACCACCAACCGAACCCGCGTGGAGGACTATGCCGGGGCGGTGACGGACCAGACGGCCCTGCTCCTGAAGGTGCACCCTTCCAACTACCGCATCGAGGGGTTCCACCAGGTCCCGGCCCGGGAGGAACTGGCCGCCCTGGCCCGGGAACGGGAACTGACCTTCATGGAGGACCTGGGCAGCGGGCTTCTGGCCCCACCCAATCACCCGGGGTTGGAAGGGGAACCCACGGTGCGCCAGTGCCTCCACGCGGGGGTGGACCTGGTGACCTTTTCGGGGGACAAGCTCCTGGGGGGGCCTCAGATCGGCGCTCTGGTGGGGCGGCACGCCCTGGTGGACCGGCTGAAGCGCCATCCCCTCATGAGGGCCTTCCGGGTGGACAAGATGACCCTTGCTGCCTTCGAGGCGATCCTGCGCATGGAGCTTCGAGGAGAAGGGGGACAGATCCCCACCTCCCGCATGCTGCATCTGGAGGAGGGGGAGCTGAAGGCCCGGGCTAACCGGTTGGCCGCCCGCTGTCGCCGCGTCCTGAAGGCCCGGAACGAGGAAAGCTGGGTCGGGGTGGTGCCGGTGGAGGACGCCGTGGGAGGTGGAGCCTTTCCCGCCACGCCCCTCCCGGGGTACGCCGTGGCCCTGCGCCTGCCCCGCATCGGCAGCGCCGGGAGAATCCAGGAGCGGTTCCGTCTGGGGGATCCGCCGGTGGTGTTGGGGGCGGAGGACGACTTGGCCTGTCTGCACCTGCGGACCCTCCAGAGGGAGGAGGAATCCCTGTTCCTGAAGGCCCTGGAGAGGGTGCTGGAGGGGCGAGGGCGATGAACGCCCCGGGGGAGTTTCCCTTCGTCATCGGTACGGCGGGGCACATCGATCATGGCAAGACCGCCCTGGTGAAGGCCCTCACCGGGGTGGACTGTGACCGCCTCCGGGAGGAGAAGAAGCGGGGCATCACCATCGAACTGGGCTTCGCTCCCCTCATCCTGCCGGACGGCCGGGTGGTGAGCCTGGTGGACGTGCCGGGGCACGAACGGTTCATCCGCCAGATGGTGGCGGGAGCGGCGGGAATCGACGCGGCCCTCCTGGTGGTGGCCTCCGACGAGGGGATCATGCCCCAGTCCCGGGAGCACCTGGACATCCTGGGGCTTCTGGGGGTCCAGGACGGGTTGGTGGTGCTGACCAAGCGCGACCTGGTGGAGGAGGACTTTCTCGCCATGGTGGAGGAAGACGTGGAGGCCTGCGTTCGGGGGACCTTCCTGGAGGGGCGGCCGGTCGTGCCAGTCTCCGCCTTCACCGGGGAGGGGTTGGAGGTGCTTCGGGAGGAGGTGGCCCGCCTGGTGGAACGGGGTGCTCCCCGGTCCCGCAAGGGGGCGTTCTTCCTGCCCATTGACCGGGCCTTCCCCATCTCCGGCTTCGGCACCGTGGTGACCGGGACGGCTTATCGAGGGTCTCTGAAGGAAGGGGAGGACGTGGAGATCCTGCCTCGGGGCGGGCGCTCCAAGGTCCGCAGTCTCCAGGTGCACGGGGACCGGGTGCCCGAGGCCACGGCGGGACAGAGGGTGGCGGTGAACATCCCCTCCGTATCCGTGGACTCCCTCGAGAGGGGGGATGTGTTGGCCGTCTCGGGGCGTTACCGGGAGACCTCCTGCCTGGAGGTGCGGCTGCGTCTCCTTCCCGGGGCCCCGGAGCCGGTACGCCACTGGCAACGCCTTCGGGTACACCTGGGAACCTCGGACGTGGTGGCTCGCGTGGGTTTTCTGGACCGCCTCCGCCTGAATCCCGGGGAGGAGGTCTGCGCCCAGCTGGTGGCGGAGGAGCCCGTGGCGGCGGTGCGGGGAGAGCACTTTGTGATCCGCTTCTACAGCCCTCTTCAGACCATCGGAGGAGGAGAGGTGCTCTTCGCCTACGGGGAAAAACCGCGAGGGGCACGTTCCCGAGAGGAACGACGCCGCTTTCTCGCTTCCCTGTGCGAGGCGAAAAACGACGGGGACCGGGTGGAGGCCTACCTGGACCTGGCGGGGTGCCTTCCCTTTACTCGCCTGGAGCAGGACCTCCAGTGCCTCTCCGGGGACCTCATGTCCCTGTTGCGGGAGCAGCAGGCAACTCGGGGATGGGTGGTCCTCTCCGGGGCAGACCCCCTGGTGCTCTCTCAGAGGAGGCACCGTGCCGCCAAGGAGGAACTGATCCGGCGACTGGAGGTCTTTCACGAGGAACACCCGGAACGGAAGGGGTTGCCCGTGGAGGAGGGTGTGGGAGCCCTCCTTCGGGGGGAACAGAAGGCCTACCGCGCCTGGGTCGAATCCCTCCACGCCCAGGGAGCCCTCGTCCTGGAGGAGGGGCGGATGCGCCTGCCCGGTTTCAACCCCGCCCGGGAAGGGGTGCAGGAAACGGTGTCCCGGCTCCTGGAGTATGCCCAGTCCCGAGGCTTCCAGCTTCCGGAGCTGGCGGAGGCCCAAGAAGCCTTGGCTTTGGATGCGTCCCAGTTTCGGCGGGTCCTCCAGGTGGCCAAGGAGTCCGGAGAGGGACACATCCTCGCGGGAACCTTCTTCCTTTCCCGGGAGGTGGAGCGGCGTTTCTGGAGCCTTCTCGGGGGCATCGACGGGGAGATCACCGTGGCCACGGTGCGGGACGCCTCCGGAACGAGCCGGAAGTATTCCCTGCCCCTGCTGGAGCATTTCGATTCCCTGGGGGTCACCCGGCGGGTGCAGGACCGGAGGGTGCTGCTGAAACGCCCGCCAACACAAGACAATCCATGACAATTCGGTAAAGGTTTGCCGGGAATTGGGTGGAAACCCTTGCAAAGTTTCGACAAAGGGCGTAATATTCAGCCAATCTTTGCATCGGGAGTGACGCCCATGGCACAATCTCTGAACACGATCCGGGAACTGGTCCTGCAGCATCGGGGATCGAAGGTCTCCTACCGATCAATGAACGGTCGTCGGAAGGTGGAGGAGCGTCAGGGGGTCATCGTCGAAGCTTACCCGTCTCTCTTTACGATGTACGTCGAGTCGCAGCATAGCACCGTGTCCTTCAGCTATGTGGACATCCTGACGAAGGAAGTGGTCTTGGAGCTGCTGCCGGGGCACGAAAAGCTACTTTAGCGGGATCCGGCAATCCTGGGGCGCCCTGGCTTCTCGCCAGGGCGCCCTTGCTGTATGGAGGAGGTTGGAACGTGGAGTGGATCGAGCCGTGTCCTTTGAAGGTGAATCTCTGCCTGGGGGTCGGACACCTCCAGGCAGACGGTTACCATGAGGTGGAGACCCTTTTCTGGCGCCTTCCTTCCCCGGAAATATTGACGATACGCGAAATAAATGTAAATAATGTGAGGGACCGGATCTTCCGCTCCGGGGATCCCTTCGCGGGAGAACACCTGGTTCGTCGGGCACTGGATCTCCTTCGACGTCACGGGGCGGTCCTGCCCCCCCTGGAGATCGGCTGTTCCAAGGTGGTGCCCGCCGGGGGCGGTGTAGGCGGGGGAAGCGGCAACGCCGCGGCCCTGATCCGCTGGGCCCGACGGTATGGCTTTGCCTCCCTGCTCCCTGAGGAGACGGGGGAGTTGGGCAGCGACGTTCCCTTCCTGGCGGACGGGGCCCCGCTGGCCTGGGGAGGGGGGCGAGGCGAGCGGCTCCTGCCCCTGTCCCCGGGGGTACAGGCCAAGGGATTCCTCGTCTTTCCCCGGTGGGTGTCCTGCACCGCCGAGGCCTACGGGCGTCTGGACGCCCTGAGGGAGGCCTGCGGTTTGTCGCAGGAGTTGCCTGATCGAGAGGAGGGAGAACGCATCCTCTCGGATCTGAGGGAACGACGGGTCGTGGGGTTGCTGCCCAACGACTTCGTCTCGGTGTCGGAGTCCCTCCACGGGGAGTACCGGGAAGCCTGGGCCCTGGCGGAGTGGGCGGGAGCCCTCGCCTGGGGGCTTTGCGGAAGCGGGAGCGGGTGGTTCGTGGTGTTGGATCCCCGGGCGGACGCGACCTCTCTGGGGCAAGTCCTGGGGAGGCTGTCCTGGGTGCGAAGGCTGGTGGCTTGGGAGGGTTGAGGATGAGAGGGCAACGGACGGAGCGCCTGGTCCGCATGGCTTCGAGGTTTCTCTTGGGACCGTCTCGCCAAGTGTCCCTGACGGAGCTGGCGGGGGATTTCGAGGTCTCCAAGACCGTGGTGAGCGACGATGTGGAGATCATCGACGGGGCCTTCGCGGAGGAGGGCCTCGGGCGGATCCTGGTGGATCGGGGACGCTGCGGGGGGGCACATTTTGTCCCCCAGGTTCGGGAGGAGGTCCGGTCCCGCTGGCTGGAGAACCTGGCGGGCATTCTGTCCGATCCCGAGCGGCTCCTGGCAGGGGGGTTGGTATACTACAGCGATCTCATCTTTGACCCCCGTTTCGCCTCCTCCCTGGGGTTCATCATGGCGTCCCGTTTTTCCGACGTGAAGCCCGACGTGGTGATGACCTCGGAGGTGAAGGGCATCCCCGTGGCTCTCTTCGCCGCCCACGCCCTGGGGGTGCCCCTGGCGGTGTGCCGTTTCCGCAATCGCCCCAGCGACGGGCCCGCCGTGGCGGTGCACTTTCCCACGGGGGCGGGGGACGTGCGGACCATGTACATGGGGACCCGGCAGCTGAGCCGGGGGAAGAAGGTCCTGGTGGTGGACGACTACATGCGCGGGGGCAGCACCGCCGCGGGGATGCTCCTGGTGGCTCGGGAGTTCGGGGCGGAGGTGGCGGGCGTAGGGGTCTTCATCGCCGCTGCGGAGCCCCGCCAGAAGGCCGTCCCCCAATACCGCTCCCTGCTCACCCTTTCCCAGGGGCAGGGGCGCATGAACGTGGAGGTAACACCCGCCAACTGAGGAAGACATGATGTATGCATCCCGTTTGACCGATGGAGTCCCTTGAATTAGAATCGGGCCTTGGGAGGAGGTGACCCTCGTTCATGATGGTCCGTGTCAACCAGGACGAATGCATCGGGTGCGGAGTCTGTGCCCAAATATGCCCCGAGGTTTTTGAATTAGATGAAGCGATCGGCAAGGCTCGGGTTTTGCGACCCGAAGGGGCTGAATGCGCCCAGGAAGCGGCGGACAGCTGTCCCGTCGGCTGCATTCAGGTGGAGGCCTAACCCGGCCGTCCCGACGGTGCGGGGACGGGTGGGGACCATGTCCGAGGAAGTCGCGTCCGGGCCCATAGCTCAATTGGTTAGAGCCACCGGCTCATAACCGGAAGGTCCCTGGTTCGATCCCAGGTGGGCCCACCAGACCGGAAGATAGGGGAAAGCCACCTTCGGGTGGCTTTCCCGTTTTTTGAGGAAGGGGGGATGAATGTGAGGATCGACGAATGGGTGCGGCGTGTCGAGGCGTCCCTGCCCCCCAGTTGGTGCGCCTCCTGGGACAATGCGGGGCTCCTGGTGGCGAGGCGTGGGGGCGAACTGGCCCGAGTGGCGGTGGCCCTGGAGGCCACCCCGGAGACGGTGGAAGCAGCCCATCTGCGGGGATGCGGCCTCCTGGCGGTGCACCACCCGATCCTTTTCCGCCCCCTTCGTCGGATCCTGTACCCTTCCCCGCAGGCGGATCCGCTGCTTGCGGCGGTGGCGGGAGACGTGGCGATCTACGCTGCCCACACCAACTGGGACGTCTCTCCCGAGGGTACCAACGTCTGTCTGGCCCGAAAACTGGGTCTGGAGAACCTGGTCCCCCTGGAGCTTCAGCCAGGGGCCTGGGGCCTGGGAGCCTTGGGATCCCTTCCCGCTCCCGTCTCGGGGATGGAGGTCCTCCGCTCCCTGTCCCGTCTCTGGGGGGTCACGTGGGTGCGGGGACTGGGGGGCCTGGATCGTCCCGTCTCCCGGGTTGCCCTGTGCGGGGGGTCCGGGGGAGATCTGTGGGAAGAGGCGAGGGCCCAGGGGGCGGAGCTTTTTCTAACCGCCGACATGGGGTACCATCTGCAATTGGACGCGGTTCGGTCGGGGCTGGCTCTGGGGGTCCTGGACCACGGCGAGATGGAACGGGCCAGCATGGAGGGTTTTGCCCGTTTCCTGGAAAACCGAGGGGGGCTTCCCGTGTCCCTACTGGTCGAACCGCAGGATCCCGCCCGATTCGTGTTTGCGGATCGGGTCATCAGCCGAGGTGAGGTCGAGTGAATCAGCGTGTGTTCAGCGGAATGAGGCCGACGGGGAAGCTGCATCTGGGGCATATGGCCGGAGCCCTGATCAACTGGGTCAAGCTCCAGGACGATCACGAGTGCTACTACAGCATTGTGGACTGGCACGCCCTCATGTCGGACTATGCGGACAGCAGCAGACTTCGGGACAACTGCCGGGAGATCCTCCTGGACTGGCTGGCGGTGGGGTTGGACCCGGAGAAGTGCACCATCTTCGTGCAGTCCCACGTGCTCCAGCACGCGGAGTTGAGCCTGGCCCTTTCCATGGTCACCCCCCTGGGCTGGCTGGAGCGCTGTCCCACCTACAAGGAGCAGATCCTGAACCTGCAGAACAAGGATCTCTCCACCTACGCTTTTCTCGGGTACCCGGTGCTCATGGCTGCGGACATCCTGCTCTACAAGGCGGGGCAGGTCCCGGTGGGGGTGGATCAGTCCGCCCATCTGGAGTTGAGTCGGGAACTGGCCCGGCGGTTCAACCAGTTCTTCGGGGAGGTCTTCCCGGAACCTCAGGCCCTGCTCACCCCCAACCCCAAGATGCCCGGAACCGACGGCCGGAAGATGAGCAAATCCTACGGAAACTCCCTGAACATCGCCGACGAGCCCAAGGAACTGTGGGAGAAGCTGCGTCCCATGGTGACGGACCCCGCCCGGTATCGCCGCTCCGACCCCGGAGATCCGGACAAGTGTCCCGTGTGGGACCTGCACCGGTTCTTCAATCAGGACCTGGAGGAACGAAAGGAACTGGAGCAGGGGTGTCGCAACGCGGGCATCGGCTGCGTGGACTGCAAGAAGAAGCTCTTCGTCCACGTGGAGAAGATGATGGTGCCCATCCAGGAGAGGCGACGCGCCTTTGCGGCCCGGGAGGAGACCCTGACGGACATCCTGCGGCACGGGGCGGACCGGGCACGGGGGACGGCGGCAGCCACCATGGAGGAAGTGTACCGGGCCATTGGCTTCTACCGCTGAGGCCCCTCCGGAGGTCCGGGGCCCGGAATCCTTCGAGGTTCGCCTCGACGCTTTCTCCGGCCCCCTGGACCTTCTCTGCCACCTGGCGGAGAGCCGACAACTCGACGCGGCGAAGCTCCCCCTTTCCGCGCTGTTGGAGCAGTACCTCCAGTTTCTCCTGCGCACCGAACGGGTTTCCTTGATGGAGATGGCGGAGTTCTTCTCCCTGGCCAGCCGTCTCCTCCTCTCGAAGCTGCGGGCCCTCTTCCCCTCCCTGGGAGAAGAGACGGAGGAAGGGGGAGAGGATGAACCCTTCGAGGAAATCTCCTTGGAGGAGTCCCTGGTGCGATACCGTCCCCTGCGCAACGCCGCAGCCTGGCTTGCGGATCGGCAGCGGGAGCGGGAGCGCTGTTTCGTGCGCCACGGGGAGGAAGGCCCCCCTTGGTTCGACCTGGGGGACCTGTATGCCCTGGCCCAGGTGTGGTGGCGTCTGGTGGAGGAGCGTTCCCGGGACTCCGCCGGGGGGGAGGAATGGTCGGAGGAGCTGGTGGACGGGGCCCCGGAGGAGCAGTGGGTGGAGGAGCGCATGGAGGAACTGCAGCGTCTCCTGGCCCTGGGCCCCACGTCCCTGCGGGCGCTGCTTCCCGGAGGGGCGAGGGGGGCGCTGGTGGTCACGCTTCTGGCTCTTCTGGAACTGTCCCGCCTGGGTCTGGTGACCCTCAGGCAGGAGGAACCCTTTGCGGATCTCGCCCTCTGCCTCCGCTGAGCCCCTGGGGCTGGTGGATAGGCAGGTGGAGGCGCTCCTCTTCGTCTCCTCCACTCCCCTGGAGGTGGGGGAGCTGGCGGGCTTCCTGGGTCTTTCGGCCTCGGCGATCCGCCAGAGCCTGGAGCGGTTGAAGGATCACTACGCCACGGGGCACGGGCTGGTGCTTCTGGGCCTGGCGGGGGGGTGGCAGCTGGCCACCGCGCCGGATCTGGGGGACCTGGTGGCGAACTTTCGGGACACCGCCCAGAGCCAGAGGGTGCGTTTGAGCCGCGCGGCGGTGGAGACCCTGGCAGCGGTGGCCTACCACCAGCCCGTGACCCGGGCGGAGGTGGAGGAGCTTCGGGGGGTTCGGTGCGACCGGGTGCTGGAGACCCTCCTGCGCCACGGCCTGGTGCGGGTGGCGGGGCGACGCAAGAGCACCGGGACCCCCCTGCTCTACCGCACCACGTCCCGATTCCTGGAGCTTTTCGGCCTGGGGGGGCTGGGAGAACTGCCTTCCCTGGAGGACCTGCAGGACGTGCTGCCTCCCGAGGCAGGCGGGGAGACGGACCCTTCGGAGGAGGAAAGCCCATGAGCGAGGATTCCCAGCGCCTGAACCAGTACCTGGCACGCTGCGGCGTGGCCTCCCGACGGAAGGCGGAGGCTCTGATCCTGGGAGGGCGGGTTCGGCTCAACGGGTGCGTCGTCCTGGACCTGGCGGTCCGGGTGCAGGGAGAGGATCGGGTGGAGGTGGACGGGGAGCCTGTCCTGCCCCGGGTTGCCCTGTATCTGGTCCTCCACAAGCCCCGGGGGGTCCTCTCGGCGGTGGAGGATCGCAGGGAGCAGACGGTGGTGGACCTGCTGCCCTCCCGATTCCGCCCGGAGCGTCCCTTTCCCGTGGGGCGGCTGGACAAGGACAGCGAAGGTCTTCTTCTCCTCACCAACGACGGGGATTTTGCCCAACGGTTGCTGCACCCTAGCGCGGGGATCGTGAAGAGCTACGAAGTCCAGCTGGACCGCCCCCTGGCTCCGGAGCATCGGGAGAGGATGCTGGAGGGACTCTGGTCCGAGGGGGAGTTCCTGCGTCCCCTGTCCATCCGGTCCCTGGGGGTTCCGGATCGTCGCTGGACGGTCTTCGATCTGGTGGAGGGAAAGAAGCGGGAAATCCGCCGTCTGGCGGCCCTGTTCGAGTATGGGGTCCTCCGGCTGATCCGCAGGAGGGTGGGAAAGCTGGAACTGCGTCGCCTGGAAACCGGGGTGGCCCAGGAGCTTTCCGGGGAGGCACTCTGGCGTCAGATTCTATCGGGTGGTATCGTATAGCCTAGATTGCCGGGCGGGGAGGACCGCAGGAGGGATGTCATGCAAGGTCTGGATGAAAGAACCCGCGACTTGATCCAAAGGCGCGTCCTCAAGCGCGTCAACGACATACCTTCTTTGCCGCAGTTCGTCATCGATACCCTCAAGAAGCTCGACGATCCCAAGAGCAGCGCCCAGGACGTGGCGGACAAGCTCTCCCGGGACGAAGGCCTGGTGTTGCGCATCCTTCGTCTGGCCAACTCGGCCTACTACGGCCTTCCCCGGAGGATCACCGGCGTCTCCGAGGCCATCTCCCTCCTGGGGTTCAAGACCGTCAAGAGCATCGTGCTGGCCGCCTCGGTCTACAAGTTCATGGACGGTTCCTTCACGGGCTACGCCCTGGATCGGGGAGAGCTTTGGAAGCACTCCTTGAGCGTGGCCTTCGCCTCTCGCTACCTGGCCAAGAAGATCAAGGGGCTGGACGACGAGGAGGCCTACGTGGCGGGGATGGTCCACGACATCGGCAAAATCGTCCTGAACGACTACGTCCGCTTCGGCTACGGCATCATTGCCAAGCTGGTGGAGGATGACCAGGTTCCCTTCATGGACGCGGAGCGTCAGGTTCTGGGGTTCGACCACGCCCAGGTGGGGGGGCTCATCATGGAGCAGTGGAATCTCCCGGAGACCTACATGCTTGCTGCCCGGTACCACCACTCCCCCTGGGAGCTTCCGGAGGAGTCCAAGGCCCACCAGGTCTTCGTGGACGTGATCCACGTGGCCAACATCCTCTGTCTCATGCTCGGGGTGGGGTTGGGAGCGGACGGTCTGCAGTACAAGATCCACCCGGAGAGCCTGGAGCGGCTGGGCATTGCCGACGTGGAGGTCCTCATGTCCGACCTGGTGGATCTGATGGCCAAGGTGGACGAAGAGATGGTCCTGGAGGATGCGGGATGATCCGTCGCCCCATCGTGGTGCTCGATGGTCCCGCGGGAGCGGGCAAGAGCACCGTCGCTAGGATGCTGGCCCGGGAGCTGGAGCTTCCCTTTCTGGACACGGGAGCCCTCTACCGTGCCGTGGCCTACTGGCTGCAGCGCCAGAAGGTCCCCCCGGAGGAGACGCCGGACCTGGAGTCTCGCGTCCTCTCCCTGGGGGTGCGCCTGGAGGGAGAACGGGTCCTGGTGGGACAAGAAGACGTGACGGCGGCGATCCGGACCGAAGCGGTGGACCGGATCGTTTCCTTGTATGCCGCCCTTCCCTCCGTGCGCAGGGGGCTGCTGGAACTGCAGCGAAGCCAGGCAGAACAGGGCTTGGTGGCGGAGGGTCGGGACATGGCTTCGGTGGTATTTCCCCGGGCGGACGTGAAGGTCTACCTGACCGCCTCTCCCCAGGTTCGAGCCCGGCGGCGCCACGAGGAGCGCCTTGCCGCGGGGCAGACCTCGGATTACGAGGCGATCCTTCGGCAGGTGGAGGAACGGGATCGCATCGACTCCAGCCGGGAGTGCGCCCCTCTTCGGGTGGACGAAGGCGCTTTGGTGGTGGACACCAGCGACCTTTCCCTTCCGGAGGTGGTGGATCGGCTCCGCCGCGCCGTGGAGGGTAGGGTTGCCCCCCATGGGAACTAGCCAGAATCCCTTTCTCTACACCCTGGTCCGCGGATCCTGCCGCCTGGGGTTTCAGACCCTCTTTCGGCTGCGGATCCATGGGCTGGACCAGATCCCTCAGGACGATCCCGTCCTGGTGGCCTCGAACCACATGAGTCACCTGGACCCTCCCCTGATCGGCTCCGCCTTTCCTCGCCCCCTTCACTACCTGGCCAAGGAGGAGCTGTTCTGCAAGCCCGTCTTGGGGCGACTCATCGCCGCCCTGGGGGCGCGCCCGGTGAGCCGGGAGGACAGCCAGAAGGCAGGGACGGTGCTCAAATTGCTTCTGCGGTTCCTGGAGGAGGGAAAGAGCCTGCTCCTCTTCCCCGAGGGAACGCGCTCCCCCGACGGCACCCTGCAACCCCTGGAGGGGGGCATCTCCTTTTTGAGCGTCAAGGCTCGGGTTCCCGTGGTGCCCGCGTGGATCACCGGCACCTACGAGGCGTTTCCCCGCGGGGCGTCCTTCCCCCGCTTCGTCCCCCTTGAGGTGCGCTTCGGGGCACCCCTGCGCCCGGAGGCATTTCTGGAGGCGGGCCTTTCGGAGCGGGAAGCCCGAGCGGCGCTGCTTCAGGAGCTGGCATCCTCCCTTCGCACCCTGGCGTCCCTCCCTCGCCCATGACCACCCCCCGCAGAGCCGTGTTGGCTTCCCTGGTCCCCGAAGGGGATCCGGCTCTTCTGGAGCTGGAGGCCCTTCTTGGCAACCTGGGGTACGAGGTGGCGGGGACGGTGTTCCAGAAGCGCGCCGCCCCGGATCCGTCCGGGTTTCTCGGGCAGGGCAAGGCCGAGGAAATCCGCCTCTTCGCCCAGGCCCAGGGGGCGCGGATCCTGGTGGTGGAGGGGGAGCTCTCCCCTACCCAGCGGCGCATCCTGGGAGAGAGGACGAAGCTGGAGGTCTGGGACCGCCCCTACTTGATCATGAAGATCTTCGAGGCTCGGGCGGTGACGGCGGAAGCGAAGTGGCAGGTGCAGTTGGCCGCGTATCGCTACGAGATTCCCTTCCTCAAGGGGCTGGGACGGCAGATGTCCCGCCCCGGCGGGGGCATCGGTACCCGCGGTCCGGGGGAAACGGAGTTCGAACGACACCGGCGGAAGATTGAGCGGCGCATCGGAGCCATCGAGGAGAAGCTTCGGGAGGTGCGCCGCCGGCGCAAGGAGCGAAGGGAGCGCCGCCGTAAGGAAGGGCGGCGTTTGGTGGCCCTGGTGGGGTACACCAACAGCGGGAAGACCACCCTGCTGCGGCGCCTTTCGGGAGATCCGAAGGTCCAGGGGGCGGATCGGCTCTTCGCCACCCTGGACACCACCTCCCGAAGCGTGCTTCTCCCTTCGGGGCAAAGGGTCCTCTTCACCGACACCGTCGGATTCATCCGGCGCCTGCCCCCTCAGCTGGTGGCGGCCTTTCGGGCCACCCTGGAGGAGACCCGGGATGCGGACCTGATCCTGGTGGTTCTGGACGGAGCGGACCCGCAGGTGGAGGCTCACTACGAGGTGGTGCTGGAAACCCTGGAGGCCCTGGAGGCGGCGCAGGTGCCCCGAGTGGTCCTCCTCAATAAGGCGGACCTCTCGGCGGCGGAGGCCTCGGAGGACTGTCTTTCCCTCCTGCGAGCCCGGGGAGAACGGATCGTTTCCGGGAGCGCCTCCACCGGTGAAGGCCTGGAGGCTCTTTTGGAGGCGGTGGAGAATCGCCTGGACGAGCCCCGAGGGGGACCCCCCGAACCGGGGGGGGAGGAAGGAGGGATTCCGGCATGTTCACCAGCATGACCGGCTATGGGAGGGCGCAGGTGGAGAGGGATTGGGGATCCCTGAGCCTGGAACTGTGGAGCGTCAACCACCGCTACCAGGAGGTCACGGTGCGGCTTCCTCGGGAGCTTGCCTCGTGGGAGCCCTGGTTTCACCAGAGATTGCGGAAGGGCTTCCGGAGGGGAAAGGTGCAGGGGAAGCTGGAGATCCTCTGGGCCGCCTCCCGCAAAGCGGGCCGGGTGAACCGGGAGGCCTTCCTCCATTTCTTCCGGGAACTGGACGCCCTGCGCCGGGAGACCGGAGAGGGCGGGGACATCGCCCTGGACCGTCTCCTGGGGATGCCCGGGGTGCTGGAAGTCCCCCTGCTGGAGGGGCAGACCTCCCAGGAGGACCTGGAAACCCTGCTGGAGGGACTCCTGCAGGAAGCCTTGGGCGCCTGGAACGCCATGCGTCGAACCGAGGGGGCAGCCCTCTGGGGAGAGGTCCTGGGGCACCTGGAGAGCTACGAGGGATGGATCCGGAGGATCGACGAGACCTGGGCCTCCTCCCGAGACCAGGCCTACGAAGCCACCAAGGGGCGCATCCGCGAGCTTTTGGACGCCGCCGGGGTGGCCCCGGACGAACACCGGTGGATGCAGGAACTGGCCTACCTGGCGGATCGGTGGGACGTCTCGGAGGAGTTGGCTCGGATCCGCAGCCACCTGTCCCAGTTCCGCAAGCTGGGTCAGGAGGCGGAAGGTTCCGGCCGGAAACTGGATTTCCTCGTCCAGGAGCTGAACCGGGAGACCAACACCCTGGACTCGAAGGTCGCCGACGCGGCCATCCGCGCCCTGGCCGTGGAGGCCAAGGCCGCCCTGGAGCGGGTGCGCGAGCAGATCCAGAACCTGGAGTGAGGACGTCGCCATGGTGAAGCTCGTGCACGTCGGCTTCGGGAACCTGGTGGTGGGGGAGCGCATCGTGGCTCTCATCGGACCGGCTTCCGCCCCCATCAAGAGGCTCAAGGAAGAGGCGGCCAAGGAGGGGCGGCTGGTGGATGCCACCCAGGGACGCAAGACCCGGGCTATTCTGGTGATGGACAGCGGGCATGTGATCCTCTCCGCCCTGCATCCGGAGACCTTGGCGCACCGTTTCGAGGGGGAGGGGGAGGAGGAAAGGGATGAGTAGGGGGATTCTCTTCGTCCTTTCCGGCCCCAGCGGCGCCGGGAAGGGCACCCTGCGGAGGCTGCTCTTCCAGAGGCTCCCCGGGCTGGCCTATTCCGTCTCCTGCACCACCCGTCAGCCCCGTCCCGGGGAGACCGAAGGGGTGGAGTACCACTTCGTCTCCGAGGAGGCCTTCCGGGAGATGATCGCGCAGGGACGGTTCCTGGAGTGGGCCAAAGTGCACGACCACTTCTACGGGACCCGGGCCTCGGACGTGCGGGAGGTCTTGGAGCGGGGGTTGGACGTGGTGCTGGAGATCGACGTTCAGGGGGCCCTTCAGGTCAAGAAGGCGATCCCCGAGGCGGTGACCCTGTTCATCGACCCACCGTCGGTGGAGGAGCTGGAGCGGCGCCTGTCCTGTCGGGGCACCGAGGCCCCCGAAGAACGGCGGCTTCGGCTCATGAACGCGAAGGCGGAAATGGAACAGGCCCGATCCTACGACCATCGGGTGGTGAACGACCACCTGGAGGAGGCCCTGGAGGATCTGGCCCATCTCGTGGAGTTCTACCGCGGGAAACGAATGAAGGAGGGTACCCCATGATTTTTTGCGACCTGGAGAAGATCTACCGGGAAAGGAACATCTCCAACAAGTACATCCTGACGCTCATGGTCTCCGCCCGAGCCCGGCAGCTGAGCGAACAGAAGGGGCGTCTGGTGGCGGAGGACACGGGAGAGAAGTTCATCACCCGAGCCCTGCGGGACGTCCAGGAGGGGCGCGTGGAGTTCCGTTTCCTGGAGCCTCCGGCGAAGACCCCCGGCAGCGGGCATGTTGTCGTGGAAGACTGACCGAAGGATCCTCCTGGGGGTTTCCGGGGGGATCTCGGCGTACAAGGTGACGGACCTGGTACGCCATTGGCGGCACGCGGGCTGCGACGTGGAGATCCTATTCACCGAGGCGGCGGAGCGGTTCGTAAGCCCCCTGGTGCTCTCCACCTTCACGGGCCGACGGGTCTGGAGGGAGGAGGACTACCTGGACCCCGAAAAGGGCTTCTCCATCCCCCACATCTCCCTGGCGGACTGGGCGGAGGCGATGGTGGTGGCCCCCTGCACCGCCCACGTCCTGGGTCTGGCCGCCCGGGGGGATTCGGGAACCCTTCTGGGGGCGGCCCTCCTGGCCACCCGTGTCCCCGTCACCCTTTTCCCCGCCATGAACGTCCACATGTGGGAGCACCCTGCCACCCAGGAGGCGGGAGAAGCCTGTCGCCGATGGGGCTACGGGGTGGTGGACCCGGAAGAGGGGGACCTGGCCTGCGGCTACGAGGGCAAGGGGCGACTCCCCCGGACGGAGGTCCTGGCGGAGTGGACCTGGCGTTCCCTGTCCCCCAAGCGGGACCTGCAGGGGAAGCGGGTCCTGGTCACCGCGGGTCCCACTCGAGAGTATCTGGACCCGGTCCGCTTTCTCAGCAACCCCAGCACCGGTCGCATGGGGGTGGAGATTGCCCGCACCGCCTGGTACCGGGGGGCGGAGGTGACGGTGGTCTGCGGTCCTGGGGTGGATCGGTCCCTTCCCGGTGTGACCTGGGTGCCCGTGGAAAGCGCCCAGGACATGCACGCCGCCTGCATGGACCTGGCGGATCGGGACGTCATCGTCAAGGCCGCTGCGGTGGGGGACTACCGGGCAGAGACCCCCAACCCCCAAAAGGTCAAGCGCCGGGGGCGCACAGGCTGGACCCTGGAGCTGGTGGCCAATCGGGACATCGCCGCGGACCTGGGGGCGCGCAAACGTCCCGGGCAGATGTTGGTGGGCTTTGCGGCGGAGACCCAGGATCTGGCCGCCCATGCCCGGGAGAAGCTGGCCGCCAAGGGGTTGGACCTCATCGCCGCCAACGACGTTTCCGCTCCCGGGGTGGGGTTCGGCTCGGAGGAGAATGAGGTCCGGCTCTTCGCCCCGGAGGGGGAGCTGGGAGTCCTTGCGGGAAGCAAGGAAGAGGTGGCGGACCGTCTCTGGGATCACATCGCGCTGCGAGTCGACCGCTGAGGGCAGGGCGTGTCCTGTTTCGTTCCGGTTCTCTTCCCGGGGCCCTGGTGGAGGCCCCTTTCCTACCTCTCCCCGGAACCTCTGGAGGAAGGGGTTCGGGTACGGGCTCCTCTGGGACATGGGAAGGCGGAACGTCCCAAGGTGGGCTTCGTCTGCTCCCCCGAGGAGGGAGCCTCGATTCCCCCGGGGCGCTGCAAGCCCCTGCTGGAGGTGGTGGACCCTCGCCCCACGATCCCGCCGGATCTCTGGCACCTCGTGGCCTGGGGGGGGCGACAGTTCGGCGTCCCCGGAGGCAACCTCCTGGAGCTGCTCTTTCCCCGGTGGGTTCTGGAGGGAGAAGCCCTCTGCCCTTGGGGGGCGGAAACCCTGGAACCTCCGGGTTCCCTGGAGCCTCGCTGCGTCCTCCGGTGTCCCGACCGTTCCCGGTGGGAGGAGTATCGCCGAATCCTGGAGGAAGAGGTATCCCCGACCCTGCTCCTTTTTCCCGAGAGGATTCAGGGAGAGTGTTTCGCCGCCTCCCTGGAAGGAGAGGAACGGCAGTTTCGTTGGGTCCTGTGGCCTTCCCGCGCCCGAGACCAGCGGCTTCTCTGGCAGGAGGCCCGGGAGGGGCGGTGGGATCTCGTGATCGGATCCCAAGGGGCGGCGACTCTCCCCCTGAGGGGACTAAGGCGGGTGATCCTGGACGACGAGAGCAGCGAAGCCTGGCGGCCCCTGCGTCATCCCCGCATTTCCCTCCGCAGTCTGGTGGGGGAGCGATGCCGTGTCCGAAGAGGGGCGTTCTTCCTGGGCGCTCGGGTCCCTTCCTCCAAAGTCTTCCTCCGTGCCTCCAAGGATCCGGAAGGACGGACCACCCCGGGGAAACGGCTGGTCTTCGTGGATCTGCACAGCCTCAAGACGGTGCCGGAGGAAGCGGGCGTTCCCCGGTCTCCCGTGAGCCCCACCCTGCGTCGCCGGACGGAGGAGGTGTTACGGCAAGGGGGCAACGCCCTCTGGGTCCTGGACCGCAAGGGCTTCGCCGGGGCTCTTCTCTGCGGGGAGTGCGGCCACTCCTGGGCCTGCCCCGCCTGTGGGGTCCCCGTGGTCTGGTACAGACGGGAGGATCGGCTGCGGTGCCCCTCCTGCGGTTCCCTCCAGGACGTCCCGGAAAGGTGCCCCCGCTGTGGGGGGGGGTGGATCGAAGCGCGACGCCCCGGCCTGGAGTCCCTGTTCGACGAGGCACGGCGGTTTTTTGGCGCTCGGGGGGGCGGAAGCGTGGAGGACGCAAGCCTGCCCCTCCACGCCAAGGAACGGGCGGCACGGAGGGGACGACTTGCCCGGGGAGGGGTCCTGCTGCTGGGAACCCGGGGAGCCCTGGAGATCTGCGACCAGGCTCCGGTAGGCCTGATCGGGTGGGTGGAGGCGGACGGAGAATCCCTGCGGGAGGAGCACGATGCCCGCTTCCGCGCCTACCGGCTTCTCTGGGAGTCCTGTTGGCGGGGGATCGATGCGGATTCCCGCATCGTGGTGGTGCAGAGCCGCATGGCGGGCAAGGGATGGCAGGGAGGGTTGTCTCGGGGGTGGTCCTCCTTCTGGAGGCAGGAGCTGGAAGAGCGTCGCCAGCTTCGTCTTCCCCCTTACGGGGTGCTGGTGCAGGTGGAGGCGCCGCCGGAGGAAAGAAAACGCATCCAGGCTGCTTTGGACGAGGCGGGAGCTTCCTGGATGGAGCAGGAGGGGAGCGATGTCCTTTGGATCCGGGAGGAACAGCCTGCCCGGGTGCCTGCCCTGCTGGGACGTTTTCTTCCCCCGAAGCGTCCCGCCCAGCTGCATCCCCGCATCACCCTGTGGACCGATTGAAAGAGCACGGCAAAAGGAGGGTTCGGTCATGTCCATCATCGCACTGGTGGGACGCCCCAACGTGGGGAAGTCGTCCCTGTTCAACCGCCTCATCGGCAAGCGTCTGG
Source organism: Aminomonas paucivorans DSM 12260 (assembly GCF_000165795.1). Classification (NCBI taxonomy): domain Bacteria; kingdom Thermotogati; phylum Synergistota; class Synergistia; order Synergistales; family Synergistaceae; genus Aminomonas; species Aminomonas paucivorans. The sequence continues at coordinate 1,304,830 of NZ_CM001022.1, forward strand.
CCATCGTGGACGACATCCCCGGCGTGACCCGGGACCGCCTGTACGGCGAGGCGGAATGGGACGGGAAGCGGTTCTACCTGGTGGACACGGGAGGCATTGAGGCCTCCTCTCCCCACCCCTTCGAGAAAGCCATCGAACACCAGGTGCGCATCGCCCTGGAGGAAAGCGACGGGGTGGTGTTCATCCTGGACGGCAAGGACGGGGTGACCCCCGGGGACGAGGCCATCGCGGACCGGCTGCGCCGGGCGGGGAAACCTGTGGTGGTGGCCATGAACAAGCTGGACAACGACAAGCGCGACGAGAACCTGGCGGAGGCCTACGCCCTGGGGTTCCCCTGCGTGCTGGGCATGAGTGTGGAGCATAACCGGAACATGGGGGACCTGCTGGACGAGATCTCGGCGCTGCTGCCGGAGGCGGAGCCGGAGGAACGCAGCCCCGACGAGCCCGTCCGGGTTGCCTTGGTGGGACGTCCCAACGTGGGCAAGTCCAGCCTGTTCAACAGCCTGCTGGGGGAAGAGCGCACCCTGGTGAGCGACATCCCCGGAACCACCCGGGACACGGTGGACTCCCTTCTGGTCTGGAAGGGCATGAACCTGCGGATCATGGACACGGCGGGTCTGAGGCGGAAGAGCCGCGTGGACGGAGCTCTGGAGTACTACTCCACCGTTCGTACCTTCCAGGCGGTGGACCGTTCCGACGTGACGGTGGTGCTCCTGGATGCCCAGGAGCTTCTGGCGGAGCAGGACAAACGACTGGTGGGCCACGTGCTGGATCGGGGGAAGGGGCTTGTGCTGGGGGTGAACAAGTGGGACCTTCTACCCCCGACGGAGGATCTGGGAGATCGCATCCGGGACCGGATTCGGGAGGAGCTGCCCTTGGTGCGCCACGCCCCGGTGGTGTTCCTTTCCGCCAAGACGGGGCGAGGGGTGCAGCGGGTGCTTCCGTACGTGAAAACGGTGGACGAGAACCGACGCAGGCACCTGAAGACCTCGGTGCTCAACAAGCTGGTTCGGGAGACCCTGGAGTTCGAGCGTATGCCGGGAGACGGAAAGGGGCATTTCCTGAAGATCCTGTACCTCACCCAGGCAGAGACGGTGCCTCCCACGTTCCTCTTTTTCGTGAACGACCGGCGCCTGGTGGAGCGTCCCTTCATCCGAAGGCTGGACCGATTGCTCCGGGAATTGGACGATTTTTCGGGGACCCCCCTGCGAATTTGGTTCCGAGACAGGGAAAATCAGGAAACTTCCAGGTCTGGACGGGGTTGAGCCCTTGACCAGTCCATGATTTGGCGGTAATAATCGAAAATAGCCTAGAGCAGGGCTGATTCAAAACCTTCGCCCTAGGCGATGATCCCAATTCGGAGGTGACGGAAGGTGACCAAGGCAGATCTGGTGAATGAGCTGGCCAAGGCGGTGGAAGACCTGACGAAGAAGAAGGCAGCGGAGATCGTGGACGCCCTCTTCGAAACGGTCCAAGGCGCTCTTGCCAAGGGAGACAAGGTTCAGGTCGTGGGCTTCGGGACGTTCGAGGTTCAGAGGCGGGCGGCGCGCCAGGGGCGGAATCCCCAGGACCCCAAGAAGACCATCAACATCCCCGCGAAGAACGTTCCCGTGTTCCGGGCCGGCAAGGCGTTGAAAGACCTCGTCAACAAGTAGATCTTCCCTGGCTCATCCTTACGCCACACCATCCTTCATCGTTCCCTTTCGGCGGACCGTCCCTCCGGGGCCGGTCCGCCTTCCCGTCTCCAATCATGTTCCTGGGCCAGACGGATCCACTGAGGAAGGGTCAGCTCCTCCGGGCGAGCGGTTCGAGGCAGGGCCAATGGGGCGAGCCTCCCTTCCGCCTCTTCCCGGGGGAGCCGCCAGCCGGCGATCCAGTTGTTCACCAGGGTCTTGCGCCGCTGGGCGAAGGAACCCCGGACGAAGGCGCGCCAAGAGGGATCGTTGGCCAAGTCCGGTTCCCGCTGGATGCGGATCTCCAAGATGGTGGAAGCCACCTGGGGGATGGGGCGGAAAGCCCCGGGGGATACGGCGCGGACCTTCCGGAGGGTACCCATACGCTGCAGGGTGATCCCCAGGGGGGTCCGATCTCGGCTCCCTTCCTGCGCCATGAGGCGCCACGCGGCCTCCCGCTGCACCATGAGCACCAGGGTTCGAGTCCCCCGGGGCGTCAGTTCCTCCAGGAACTTCCAGATCAGGGGGGTGGTGATGTGGTAGGGGAGGTTGGCCGCCACCAGATGGGGGATTTCGGGAAGCAGATCCTGGAAGGTGACCCGGAGGGCGTCCCCCCAGAGGAGGGTACCCTTGGGGGCGTAGCGGGCAAACAGAGGCTCCAGGAAGGGCTCCAGGCGCCGGTCGATCTCCAGGGAAAAGACCTTCCGGCAGGGACTACCCAGGAGGGCCTCCGTGAGGATGCCCTTCCCCGGTCCCACCTCCAGGACCACCGTGTCCGGGTCAGGGGCCGCGGCTGCCACCAGGTCCCGCACCACCTTGGGGTCCACGAGGAAGTTCTGGCCGATCTCGGTTCTGCAGGCGAAGGGGGTCGGATTTTCCATGGGGCGCACCTCCAAGGGTGAGGATGGGGGGAGAACTTCCTGCGGTTCACCCCGAAGGACGGTGCGAGGCGCCGCCCCCGGTAGGGCATACGAAAAAGCGGGGGTCCAAGACCCCCGCTCTGCCTTCTGGTCGGGATGAGAGGATTCGAACCTCCGACCACCTGCACCCCATGCAGGTGCGCTAGCCAGGCTGCGCTACATCCCGAAAGCGAGTGTTATTCTATCCTCCTTCCCCGGTTCGGTCAAGCGGGGTCTTGCCAGAGCACCCAACGGAGGCCACTGTCGGGGCTTCCTGTGTCCCGGGATGCGGGAGCCTGAGAGCGAGCGCTTGAACGGACCCGCCCGGGCAGGGATAATACGAAACCGCGACGTCCCGGCGAGGGCGCACGGGAAAGGATGGGGTGCATGTACTGGGCTTTCCAAGACGTGGTGGTGGACGGAGCGAGGCACCCGCTGCCTCTGTCCTGGGTCGTCCCCGGAGGGGACGGACGGCTGTTCGTGGAGATCGGCTTCGGGAACGGGGAATTCCTGGCTCATCTGGGACGTGCCGAGCCGGGGGCCACCGTGGTGGGGATCGAGGTCTCCCAGTGGTGCGTCACCAAGGCTGCCCGAAGGGTCCAGGCCTGCGGGCTCACCAACGTCCGCCTGCTTTGGGGGGATGCCCGCCACCTGATCCCCCTGTGCTTCGCTCCGGCATCCCTGGATCGGGTCATCCTGAACTTCCCGTGTCCCTGGCCCAAGAACCGTCACGCCTCCCGCCGGGTCACCAGCCCGGAGTTTGCGGGCCTTTTGTCTCGTTTCCTCAAACCAGGCGGTTTTTTTTCCCTGGCCACGGACGTGGACTGGTATGCTCGTTCCGCCCGGGAGTGTTTCGCCGCTCTTCCGGGGTTTTCCCTCCGGGAGGAGAGGACCAATCCCCAGAGGGAGTACCTGACGAAGTACGAGCGGAAATGGAAGGAGGAGGGCCGGGACACCTTCACCCTGGAGGTGGAGTGGGCCGGCGGTGGCGTCCCCGCTCCCGAACCCCGCTTCGAGGAGGAGTCGCTTGAGATGGACATGCCGAACTGCGGTCAGGGTCTTGCCTCGATCCTGGAGGGGCTGCGGGACCGGGAGGGAGGGCGGGGAGACCACCGCTTCGTGTTTCGCGAGGCCTTCACGTCTCCGGGAGGCGAGGGAATCCTCCTGGCCATCACGGTGGACGAGGGTTTCGAGCAGCACTTCTTTCTGCGTTTTTACCCCAGCCGGGGTCGGATTGCCGTGAAGCCCGACCCCACCACCTTGCCCTACCGCACCCCTGCGGTGAAGGAGGCTCTGAAGGAAGCCTCCCGGGCCCTGGGTTCGCCTGCCTCGCGGGAGGCCTAGCGAGGGGCGCCTCGAGAGACCCGGGAGACCAGGGGGTTCAGGGCCAGGAAGGCCCAAGGGGTCAGGGCGATGCAGATCAGGGCTTGGTTGAGCCCCCAGGCGTCCGCCAAAAGCCCTAGGGGGGAGGTCACCCAGTTCGCCAGACCCCAGGAAACTCCCATGGCCAGGGAGCTGGCAGTGCTCCGGGATTCCGGGGTGGTCTTCTGCGCAAGAGCGGTGGTCACGGGGGAGCTGGAGGACAGGACCGCGCCCCCCAGAACCAGGAGAAGCCAGGAAATTCCTCCCTGCGTGACAAGGCCTCCCAGCAGCAGAGCCGGGGCCAGGGCGAAGCTCCCGGTGAGGAAGGGGCGGGTGCCCAGCCGGTCCGAGAGGCGCCCCGCCACCATGCCTCCCGCCATGCCTCCCAGGGTGTAGGCGAACAGCAGCGTCCCTCCCTGGGCCAGGGTCCCTCCTCGCAGGGTGACCCAGAGGGGCAGGAAGACCCGGATCCCCTGGGAGGTGGCGTCTCGGGCGATGGTTAGGGCCAGGATGGGGGCCACCAGCCGTCCCACGTGGAGGAACTGCTTGAACGGGGGGAGCTGAGAACCCGCTCCGGGGGTCCTCCGGGGAAAGATCCCCCGGCACAGCAGAGGGATCAGCAGGGCGCCCGCCGAGACCCCGACGAGGCCCAGGTGTCCCGGAGTATCCCACAGGGCCACGGCATAGAGAGGGCTCAAGGCCGCTCCCAGGGTTCCTGCGGCGGCGAAGATCGCCAGGGCGCCTCCCAGTTCGTTTCCCGGGACCACGGCTCCCACCAGCCCGTGTCCCTGGGGGTGGAACGCCGCGGTGCCCAGGCTGAAGATGCCTACGATTAGGAAGGCCAAGGGGAGAGTGGGAGCCAGGGGGATGAGGCAGGCTCCCCACAGGGTGAGCACCGGTCCCCAGAAGACCAGAAGGGATCGGGCGGACCGATCCGCCCAGAGCCCCGCCAGGGGCTGGGCGATGAGATGGATGCCTCCGAAGAGGGCGTTGAGGGTTCCCGCCTCGCCCAGGGTAAGGGACAGGTTGCGGATCAGAAGCGGCAGGAAAGTGGGGAGGAACGAAGCATGGAGATCGTTGATGAAATGAAGGCCCGAAAGCACCATAAGACCCTTGTGGCTCCGGCGGCCGTCTGCGTTGGTATGGCTGGACATGGGATATGTACCTTCCTTTCCCTTCAGGGTCCCCAGAGTGTACCATCGAGAAGACAGATCGGGCCCATGGAGGGCGTTCTTCCGTCTTCTGGTATCCGGGGTTGAAGGGCCTCCGTCCCACCACGGGAAAGGTGGTCCAGGCGCTGTTCAACATCCTGGGACAGGATCTCGGAGGATCGAGGTTTCTGGACCTTTTCGCCGGGACCGGAAAAGTGGGCCTGGAAGCACACCAGCGAGGAGCGTTGGTGGTGGCTGTGGAGTCGGACCGGCGAAGAAGCACCCTGTTGAGCCGCATGGCCCCGCCGGAGGGGTTTCAGGTGCGCCCCCTGGACGTGCGTCGGGCCCTGCCGATGATGGTGCAGGCCGGGGAGACCTACGACGTGGTGTTCGCAGACCCGCCCTACCATTTGGGGTGGGTGAAGCAGTTCCTGGAACTCTGGGAGGTCTCGTCCTCCTTGCTGGCGCCCGGAGGCTGCATGATCCTGGAGCACAGCAAGAGGGAATCCATCCCCTCCAGCTGGGAAAAGCCCTACGAGACCCGGGTCTACGGGGAGACCCTGCTGACCCTGTTCCGATAGCGAGAGGATCGGAGGAGCGTTCCATGATCCGGGCGGTCTATCCGGGGTCCTTTGACCCCATTACCAACGGGCACCTCTACATTGCGGAGCGGGCGGCCTTTTCCTTTGACGAGCTGGTGGTGGCGGTGCTCCACAACCCCCAGAAACGGGCCACCTTCAGCGTGGAGGAGCGGCAGATCATGGCTCGGGAGGCCCTGAGCCACCTCCCCAACGTCCGGGTGGCGGCCTTCGAGGGGTTGCTGGTGGACTTCATGCGGCACCAGCAGAGCCGGATCATCGTCCGAGGGCTTCGGGCCCTCTCGGACTTCGAGTACGAGTTTCAGCTGGCTCAGATGAACCGCCAGCTGGCTCCGGAGATCGAGACCCTGTTCATCGTCACCGATGCGCAGTACTCCTACCTCTCCAGCCGGGGGGTGAAGGAGGTCTTCCACTTTGGGGGGTCCGTACAGGACATGGTGCCGCCGGGGGTCTATCGGCGCCTTCGGGAACGAATCCCCCCGCCGGACATCAGGGACCCGTCATGAGGGGACGGCTGCGGGGCTCCCTTTCCGGGTCCCCTCCGGGGACGAGGCTCTCCCAGAGGCGGGAGGCCCGACCCTCCAGGGCCAGGATGCCCCGGGAGTAGGGATCCGGGGGGCAGGCGAACCGGGAGAAGAGGGGGAGGGTGGCGGTCTGTCGCATCCGCCGCAGCAGCTTCCGTCCCTGCCCGTTGGCCCCCAGCACGGAGATCCAGGAGGGCCCCAGTCTTTGGGTGGCCCGATTGAACCAGTGGTCGTGCCGAAGGAGCAGGTGGACGCAGAGCCTCTGGATGCGGGAGCGAGGGTAGCGCCGGCTCACGGTCCTCTGGAGGAACTGTTCGTAGTCCCGGGTTTCCCGGGCTTCCTTGAGGAGCTTGTGCTCCAGCCCCTCGGCCATCTCGGCGCTCTCCCGCAGCTCTTCGGGGGTGCTTCGGTCCAGGATGTGGCGCAACAGGGCCCACCAGAGGGGTAGAGGGCCTCCACAGACCCGCCCTCGGTCCGCTTCCCGGACAAGCAACGCCCCGGACCGGGGAGGCAGCCCCTCCAAAGCCTGGGCTCGGTCTCCCCGAAGCCAGTGGGCGCGGATCGCCGTGGCGCTGGGCAGGCCTTCCGTAAAGGATGGGTCGTGGTAGGCCGCTCCTTTGCGAGGGACCGCAAGGAAACGGAATGGATAGCCCTTCCGTCGGGCATGGAGGCGGTAGGCCAGGGCCAGGTTGTTGTTGGGGCGACGAAGTCGTGCCGCAGCCCCGGGGATCCATTCCTCCAGCGCCAGGCTTCGGGCCTCTACGAAGGAATGCCCTTCCTCCAGATGCCTCCTCAGGGATTGCTTGAATCCGGGAGGTTCGTGCATTAGAATACCCACGATTGTGTCCATGGAATCCTCTCCGTCGTCTTCCACGCCGAAGGAAAGGTGTGTCACCAGTCCGGTTCCCCACAGGACATCCAAGGCTCCTGCGGCGAAGATTCCCGCCTGGTGGCAAGAGAAGGCCGTGGGAAGCCCCAGGACCAAGTCGACCCCCTCGGAAAGGGCCATTTCCGCTCGGGTCCACTTGTCCAAGAAGGCTGGTTCGCCCCGCTGGACGAAGTGGGAAGACAGCACGGCGACCACCGCCGCGCCGGGCAGGCGGGCCTTCGTGGCCTTCAGGTGGTGGGCGTGGCCCAGGTGGAAAGGGTTGTACTCCGCGACGATCCCCACCACGGGGTTCTCCATGGACGGTCACCTCGCACCGAAGGATGTGGTTTCACACCATAGGGGCCCGATGGGGGCCGGTCAAGCTGAGGGAGGCTGGTGGAGACGTGAAGATCCTGGTTCTGAACTGCGGCAGTTCGTCCTTGAAATACCAGCTCATGAACATGCAGGACGAGTCCGTGTTGGCCAAGGGGTTGGTGGAGCGCATCGGCATCGCCGGTTCGCGGATCAAGCATGTCCGCACGGGGTTGGATGCGGTGGTACGGGACACGGACATCCCGAACCATAAGGTGGCCATCAAGCTGGTCCTGGAGGCCCTCCTGGATCCGAACCACGGTGCGTTGAGGGATCTCTCGGAGCTTTCCGCGGCGGGGCACCGGGTGGTGCACGGCGGGGAACTCTTCACCACCTCTGTGCGGATCGACGCGGACGTCATCAAGGGCATCGAGGAGGTCATCCACCTGGCGCCCCTGCACAACCCCGCGAACCTCCAGGGGATCCGGGCCATGATGGACGCCCTCCCGGACCTGCCCAGCGTGGCGGTCTTCGACACGGCCTTCCACCAGACCATGCCTCCTCGGGCTTTCGTTTATGGGATTCCCTACCACTACTATGAAAAAGACCGGGTGCGTCGCTACGGCTTCCACGGCACCAGCCACTTCTACGTGGCCCACCGGGCGGCGGAGATCTTGGGTCGCCCCGTGGGGGAACTGAAGATCGTCACCTGCCATTTGGGCAACGGCAGCTCCGTCACCGCCGTGAACGGGGGCAAGTGCGTGGACACCAGCATGGGCCTGGGAACCGCGGAGGGAGTTCTGATGGGAACCCGAAGCGGTAACGTGGATCCCTCGGTGATGCTTTTCCTCATGGAGCAGGAGAACGACCCCAAGGTGGTCAGCCACATCGTCCACAAGGAGAGCGGCCTTCAGGGCATCTCCGGCTTCTCCAGCGACCTCCGGGACATCGAGGAGGAGGCGGAGAAGGGCAACGAGCGGGCTCAGCTGGCCTTCGACATGCTCTGCTACGGCATCCGCAAGTACATCGGGTCCTACGCCGCCGCCATGGGCGGCCTGGATGCGGTGGTCTTCACCGCCGGGATCGGGGAGAACAGTTCCCTGTTGCGGGAGAAGGTCTCCGAGGGCCTGGGTTTCCTGGGGGCCCACTTCGACCCCTCCCGGAACCAGGTGCGGGGCAAGGAGGCGGAAATCAGCGCCCCCGGTTCCAAGGTGAAGATCCTGGTGGTGCCCACCAACGAGGAACTGGTCATCGCCCGGGACACCCGGGACCTGGTGGGAAAGCGCTGAAGGAGAAGGCGAAGCCTTGATCGGTCTCCCCTGGCCTTCTTCCTGGGAAGCCCTTCGGATCGACGTTCCCGCTCTGAAAGCGGACGGGGAGCCCCTGGAGGACGCTTTCTCCCTCCCAGTCCCCCTCCTGTCCCATTGGGGACTGGACTACCGTTTCCCCCAACCCGTGGCGTTTCGGGTCCGGGCCTCCCGGCAGGGGGAGAGGATTCTGGTGGAGGTGGGCATGAAGGGGGTTCTCGTGGTACCCTGCTCCCGATGCCTTGCCCCAGCCTCCGCCTCCATGGAGGGGGAGGGGGAGTTCGCCTTTCGCCTGGGTCCGGAGGGGCGTCAGGAAAGTGAGGACGAAGACGGCGAGGACGCTCCGCAGGAGGATGTGCAGGAGCTGGATGCCTGGGCGGATCGGGTGGAGCTGGCGCCTCTGTTCTGGGAGGTTCTGGTGACCGCGCTCCCTTCGGGAGTGCTCTGCAAAGAGGATTGTCGGGGGCTCTGCCCGCATTGTGGCGCGGACCGGAACGTTCAGTCCTGCCAGTGTGAGGAGGGTTCCGTGGATCCAAGGCTGGAAGCGCTTCGGCGGGCCTTGGACGCAGACGAGGAATTCCAGCGAAGGGAGGGAAAATGAATGGCCACACCGAAACGGCGTGTATCCCACGCCCGGACCCACAACCGCAAGGCTCACTGGCTGGGCGCCCTGGAGGCTCCTGCCATGACCACGTGCAGCCACTGCGGGGAGACGATCCAGACCTATCGGGCCTGCCCGGCTTGCGGTTACTACCGGGGGCGGCAGGTCCTTGCGGGAAAGGAAGAGGCTTCCGCGAAGAAGGATCAGGGCGCGAACTGAGCGACCTGCCTGACTGAAGGGGGGATCGGGGCGACCCGGTCCCCCCTTTTTTGCTCTCTTGACGAAGCCCCGCGGGCTTTTTATACTCCCCATGTGTTCGGAACAGTTCTTAGTACCAGATCACAAGGGAGTGGGCCCCGACGCGATCGGACCGCAAGAAGCTTCGCCACCAAAAGCTGCGACAGTTGATCGACACGAATCCGCTCCTCCCGGACGAAGAGCTGGCGGAGCGGCTTCGCGTCAGCGTGAGCACCGTGCGCCTGGATCGAGCGGTCCTGGGGGTGCCGGAGCTTCGGGAGCGCATGCGGGCCATGGCGGAGGCGGCAGGGAGCCGCCTGACCTCCCTCCGACAGGAGGAAGTGGTGGGGGAGCTTCTGGAACTGGAACCCAACCAGTGGGCCCTCTCCATCTCTGGATACCACGCGGGACATGGCGTTTCGCCATACCGACCGAGTGTGGGACCATTTCCTCTATGCCCAGGCCACCACCCTGGCCATGGCCACCATCGCCGCGGAAATGGTGGTGACCGGTGCGGCCCGTCTGCGATACCGCAGCCCCGCCCTGGTGGGGGAGCGCTTGGTGGCCCGGTCCAAGGTGGGGATCCACAAGGGGAACAAGTATGTGGTGAGCGTCCGCACCCGGGTTCAGGAGCGGGAAGTCTTCGTGGGCCGGTTCATCGTGGTGGCCATCGAAGGGGTTTCTTCTTCAAACGAGAGTCTTTAGGGGGATTACAAGGAATGCTTCTCGCTCTGGATGCCATGGGAGGCGACCGGGCTCCTCAGGAACCCTGCAGGGGGGCCGTTCGGGCTTGTGAATCCCTCCCGGATCTGGAAGTCGCCCTGGTGGGGGACGGCAAACGTCTGGAACCCCTGCTGGCGGAGGTCTCTTCCAACGTGCGTTCTCGGCTGCACGTGGTGCACACCGAGGAATACATCACCATGGAGGATTCCCCCTCCGTGTCCATGCGGCGCAAGCGCAACTCCAGCCTGCGCCTGGCCTTGGACATGGTACGGGGAAAGGAGGCGGCGGGCTGCGTCTCCGCGGGAAACACGGGGGCCATCGTCGCCGGAGGGGTGCTGGTGTTGGGGCGCATCGCCGGAATCGACCGGCCCGGCCTGGGGGTCCCCATCCTCTCCCTGTCCCGGACCAGCCTGCTCATCGACGTGGGGGCCACGGTGCGCTGCAAGCCCGTGAACCTGGTGCAGTTCGCCCTCATGGGGTCCATCTACATGCGCTGCCTCGCCGGGGTCCCGGAGCCTTCCGTGGCCCTGCTCTCCAACGGGGAGGAGGACATCAAGGGGGACGACGTGATCTCCGAGGCTCGGGAGATCCTCAAGGCCAGCTCCCTGAACTTCGTGGGCTATGTGGAGGGCAAGGACGTCCCGGTGGGAAAGACCGACGTGGTGGTCTGCGACGGCTACACCGGCAACGTGCTCCTCAAGTTTGGGGAGGGGCTGGGGGAAGGGGTCTTCGGGCTCATGAAGGAGGAGATCCGGCGGAGCTTTCTGCCCAAGATCGGTCTTGCCTTCATGTGGCCCATGCTTCGACAGCTCCACACCCGGTTCGACTACGAGAAGCAGGGGGGAACGCCCCTGCTGGGAGTGGAAGGCACGGTCATCAAGGCCCACGGGCGCTCCAAGGCCCGAGCCATCGACAATGCCCTACGGGTTGCCCGCCAGTTCGTGCTTCAGCGAGGGGTGGAGACGATCCGGGAGGAAGTTGCCAAGGGAGGAATGTGAATGTCTCTCCTGAAGGGAGTGCCGGTAGGACTTTTGGGCACGGGGATCGCCCTGCCCGAGAAGGTCCTTACCAACCAGGACCTGGAGAAGATGGTGGAGACCACGGACCAGTGGATCGTGGAGCGTACGGGCATCCGTACCCGTCACGTGGCTGCAGAGGGAACGGTCACCACCGACCTGGCGGAGGAAGCTTCCCGCAAGGCCCTGTCTGCGGCGGGGGTGGCCCCGGAGGACCTGGACCTGATCCTGGTGGGGACCAACTCCCCCGACACCCTGTTCCCCTCTGTGGCCGCCAAGCTTCAAGGTCGCCTGGGGGCGAAGAGGGCGGGGGCCTCGGACATCCAGTCAGGCTGCACGGGGTCCGTGTACGCTCTGACCTTTGCCTCTGCAGGCATCGCCGCAGGTCTCTTCCGGAACGTGCTGGTGGTGGGGGCGGAGGTCCTTTCCCGCCTGATCGACTGGACGGACCGGAACACCTGCATCCTCTTCGGGGACGGGGCGGGAGCCGCCGTCCTGGGGCGGGTGGAAGAGGGGCGGGGCCGTTTTCTCGGTGCCTCCCTCCGGGCGGACGGGGCCAAGCACGATCTGATCACCTTCCAGGGCGGACTGGTGGAGTACCCCGCCTCGGAGGAGACCCTCCGGGACGGACGTCACTTCGTGCGCATGAAGGGCAATGAGGTCTTCAAGTTCGTCAACCGGGAGCTGCCGCCTTTCCTGGAGGAGTTCTGCAAGAGCGTGGACGTGGAGGCTTCCTCGGTGGACTGGTGGGTGTTCCATCAGGCCAATTGGAGGATCATGGAGGGAGTCCTTCGCCGGTTCGGCGTCCCGGCGGAGAAGGCGGTGGTGAACCTGGACCGCTATGGCAACACCTCCGCCGCGTCGGTTATGATCGCCCTGCACGAGGCCCTGGAGGACGGACGCATCGGACGGGGGCAGAAGGTGATCGTCACGAGCTTCGGCGCGGGGATGACCTACGGCGCCGTGCTCTTCGAAGTCTAGGATCGAGGTGATCGGGCCAGTGCAGCAGTGGAATCGCGTCACCCAACTCACGGGCATCCATTATCCCCTCTTTCAGGGCGGCATGGCCTGGGTCGCGGAGGCCCGTCTGGCTGCGGCGGTGAGCAACGGCGGCGGGCTGGGCATCATCGCCGCAGCCAACGTCCCCCCGGACCTGCTGGACCAGCAGCTTCGCCTGGTCCGCCAGCTGACGACCCGTCCCTTCGGGGTGAACATCATGCTCCTTTCTCCCACGGCGAACGAGGCCATCGAATTGGCGGCGGAGCACCGGGTCCCGGTGGTCACCACCGGCGCGGGGATGCCCGGCAAGGTCATCGAGCGGCTCAAACCCCTTGGCACGGTGGTGATCCCGGTCATCGCCTCGGTGGCCCACGCGGAGCGGGTGGCCAAGCAGGGGGCGGATGCGGTGATCGCCGAGGGGCTGGAGTCGGGGGGACATATCGGAGAGATCACCACCTTCGCCCTGGTGCCCCAGGTGGTGGACGCGGTATCCATCCCCGTCATCGCCGCCGGGGGCATCGCCGACGGGCGAGGGATCGCGGCGGCCTTCGCCTTGGGGGCTGAGGGGGTCCAGGTGGGCACGCGGTTCGTCTGTGCCGAGGAGTGCCACGCCCATCCCCGCTACAAGGAGATGATTCTGAAGGCCTCGGATCGGAGCACTGTGGTGACGGGCCGATCCACGGGGCACCCGGTGCGGAGCCTGAAGAACAAACTCACCCACCGTTTCGACGAACTGGAGCGTTCCGGTGCCTCGGTGGAGGAAGTGGAAGCCCTGGGATCCGGAAAGCTCCGGGCCGCAGTGATGGACGGGGACGTGGAGTGGGGGTCCGTCATGTCCGGCCAGTGCGCCGGCATGATCCGGGAGATCGCCCCCGCGGCGGTCCTGGTTCGGCGGCTCTTCGAGGAGGCCGCAGCGGCCTGCGGACGTCTCGGTTCCCTGGAGAACCCGTTGCAGCAGTTGGGGAAGGAGGTCCCGCGTTGACCTATGCTCTGGTCTTTCCCGGACAGGGAGCGCAAGAAGTGGGTATGGGCAGGGGATTCTACGACGCCTGCCCCGCGGCGAGACGGGTTTTCGACGAGGTGGACGAAGCCCTGGGCTTTTCCCTCTCCCGCGTGATCTTCCAGGGGCCGGAGGAGGAGCTTCGTAAGACCGCCCTCACCCAGCCCGCGATCCTCACGGTTTCCATCGCCATCCTGGAGGCCCTGCGGGAAGAGTGGAACCTTTCTCTGGAACCCGCCTTCGTGGCGGGGCACAGCCTGGGGGAATACACCGCCCTGGTGGCGGCGGGAACCCTCTCCGTCCAGGACGGCGCCCGCCTGGTCCACCTGCGGGGAGACCGGATGCAGCACGCCGTGCCCCTGGGTGAGGGATCCATGGCGGCGGTGCTGGGCCTGGACGCGGAAGCGATCCGGGAGGTTTGCGCCGAGGTCTCTGCCTTGGGGGTCTGTGAGCTGGCAAACTACAACGCCCCGGGACAGATCGTCCTCTCCGGGCAGGTTCAGGCGGTGGAACGGGCTCAGGAGCTGGCCAAGGAACGGGGGGCGGCAAAGGTCATCCCCCTGAAGGTGAGCGCCCCCTTCCACTGTGCCCTCATGCGTCCCGTGGCGGAGGAGCTGGAGAGGGCCTTTGAAGGCGCCCTGTGGAGCCCCCCCCGCTGGCCCGTCCTGGCCAACGTGGATGCGGCTCCCAAGACCGACGTCCTCTCCATCCGCAAGGCCCTCTACGCCCAGACCTACTCCCCCGTGCTTTGGGCGGAGGAGGTTCGGGCCATGGCGGACCAGGGGGTCCAGGCCTTTGTGGAGATCGGTCCGGGGAACGTGCTCTCCGGTCTGGCGAAGCGCTGCGTCAAGGGCACGAAGACCCTTTCGGTGAGCAAGCCCGAGGACGTGCCCGGGTTGCTTGCATTCCTCGAAGGAGGTCTCTAGAATGACCTCGCCTTCCCGAGTTGCCCTGGTGACCGGAGCGGGACGGGGAATCGGACGGTCCATCGCCCTGGAACTGGGGCGAATGGGGTGCCGGGTCGGGGTGAACTACCAGCGCTCCCGGGATGCCGCCCTTGAGGTGGTGGAACGGCTTCGCGAGTTGGGCTGCGAGGCGGAGGCCTTCAAGGGGGACGCGGGGGATGCCGGCGCGGTGAAGGGCCTTTTCGAGAGCGTGGAATCCCGGCTGGGTCCCGTGGAAGTCCTGGTGAACAACGCCGGGATCACCCGGGACAACCTCCTGGTTCGGATGAAGGAAGAGGACTGGGAGGAGGTCCTGCGCACCAATCTGACTTCCGTGTACCTCTGCACGAAACAGGCCCTTCGGAACATGATGAAGGCCCGGTGGGGGCGCATCGTGACGATCAGCTCCGTGGTGGCGCTGGTGGGCAATCCGGGGCAGTGCAACTACGCAGCGGCCAAGGCGGGCCTTTTGGGCTTCTCGAAGAGCGTCGCTCGGGAGGTGGCCTCCCGGGGAATCACTTCCAATGTGGTGGCGCCGGGGTATATTGATACGGACATGACCCGGGCGCTCCCGGAGGCGGCCCGCACGGCCCTCCTGGGTCAGATCCCCATGGGGCGGCCGGGGACGGGAGAGGACGTGGCCCGCGCCGTTGCGTTCCTGGCTTCGGAGGAAACGGGGTACATCACGGGTCAGGTTCTTGCCGTCGACGGCGGCATGACCATGTAGACCGATCCTGGAAGGAGGTGAACGGCCAATGCAGATGGAAGAAGTCATGTCTCGTTTGAAGGAAATCGTGGTGGACCGACTGAACGTCGAAGAAGAGCAGATCAAGCCCGAGGCGTCCTTCGTGGAGGATCTGGGCGCGGATTCCCTGGACATCGTGGAGCTGATCATGGGCATCGAGGAAGAGTTCGACATCGAGATCCCTGACGAGGACGCGGAGAAGCTCACCAGCGTCGGCGACGCGATCAACTACGTGAAGAACAAGCTCGGGATCGAGGAATAGATGTTTTCTGGGCACATCGGGGGGGATGGTCATCCGTCCCCCCTCTTCATCGGCACCCGACCCGAACGGATTGCCCTCGGGAAGGGGAGCACCTTCCCGCAGACGAAGCGTTCGGCTTGCGGAAAACCCTCAAGACAAGGGAGTGACCTGGTTTGAGAAGAGTCGTCGTCACGGGCCTCGGAGTCGTCAGCCCCATCGGACAGGGACGCGAGACCTATTGGCGGGCCCTCTCCGAGGGCCGCAGCGGTGCCGGCCCCATTTCCCTCTTTGACCCGGAGGGCTACAGCGTGCGCATCGCCGCGGAGGTGAAGGACTTCAACCCCGAGGACTGGATGGACAAGAAGGAGGCCCGACGAGCCGACCGGGTCATCCATTTTGCCTCCGCCGCCGCGGAGATGGCCGTCCGGGATGCCCGTCTGGACGTGTCCGCCCTGGACCCCCACCGCTTCGGAGTCTACCTGGGAAGCGGCGAGGGGGGCATCACCACCACCCATGAAAACTACGGGATTCTCCGCGACAAGGGACCTTCGCGGGTGAGCCCCTTCTTCATCCCCATGATGCTCAGCAACATGCCCGCCGCCTACGTGGCCATCCGCTACGGGGCCAAGGGACCCAACATGGCGGTGGTCACCGCCTGCGCTTCCGCCACCCACAGCATGGGGGAGGCGTACCAGTGCATCCTGCGGGAAGACGCGGACATCATCCTCACCGGGGGGGCCGAGGCTGCCATCACCCCCATCGCCGTGGCGGGTTTCGCCTCCCTGAAGGCTCTCTCCACCCGTAACGACGAGCCCGGACGGGCCTCTCGCCCCTTCGACCTGGAGCGGGACGGATTCGTCATGGGGGAGGGCGCGGGGGTCCTGGTGTTCGAGGAACTGGAGCATGCCCTTCGACGCGGCGCCCCCATCTACGGGGAGGTCACGGGGTACGGCCTTTCCTGCGACGCCTACCACATCACCGCCCCGGATCCGGAAGGGGACGGTCCCAAAAGGGCCATGGCCATGGCGGTGCGCAAGTCCGGATGGAAGCTGGAGGACGTGGAACTCATCAACGCCCACGGTACCTCCACGCCCCTGAACGACAAGATGGAAAGCGCCGCCCTGCGAGGGCTGTTCGGGGACCACGCGGACAAGCTCCTGGTCCACTCCACCAAGTCCATGATCGGCCATGCCCTGGGGGCGGCGGGGGCGCTGGAGACCATTGCGGCCCTGCAGTCCTTCGCCGAGGATCTGGTGCACCCCACCATCAACTACGAGAACCCCGATCCGGAGTGTCCCATCCCCGTGGTGGCTGCCCAGCCGGTGCGCAGGGCCGTGCGGACCATGCTGGTGAACAATTTCGGCTTCGGGGGCCACAACGGAGTGCTGGCCCTCCAGCGTTACGAAGGATAGAGGGGAGAGCCGGGAGGGGATGACGAAGGGGATCCAACCCCCCGCCTTCCTGGGGCGAGCGCTTCGGTACCGTTTCCACAGACAAGAGCTTCTGACGGAAGCCCTGACTCACGCGTCCTTCGCGAACGAGTCGGGGCTTTCCCGTTGCAACGAACGGCTCGAATTCCTGGGGGACGCGGTGCTGGAGCTGTGCGTCTCCGAGAGGCTCTACCGGGAACGACCGGACGCGGAAGAGGGGGACCTGACCCGATGGCGCTCCGCCTTGGTCTGCGCCCCCAACCTGGCCCGGTGGGGCCGGCTTTGGGGTATCCCGGCCTGCCTTCTCCTGGGCAAGGGCTTCCGAAGAGGGGGGCCGAACGAGAACATGGTGGCCGACGCCTTCGAGGCGGTGCTGGGGGCGATCTACCTGGACGGAGGACTGGACGCGGTCAGAGAGGTGCTCCACCCCCTTCCCCTCCCGGAGGTTCTGGAAGAGGGGAAGGACCCCAAGTCTCGCCTTCAGGAGGTTCTCCAGGGACAGGGGCACCCTTGCCCCCGTTACGAACTGAGGGAGCAGTCCGGCCCTCCCCACGAGCGCTGGTTCGTGGTGGAGGTTTCCTGCGGGGAGCAGGTCCTGGCCAGCGGGGAGGGGCGCTCCCTGCGGGAGGCGGAGCGGTGTGCGGCAAACCGCGCCCTGGAATCCATGCAACCGGTTGCATTATCGGGGGAAGAGGGGTAGACTCTCCTACGAAGCACCACCCTTGAAACGGGTCCCGTGAGGCCCGAAAGGGAGGAGGAGAGTCCATGAAGAGGAATAGCGTCTGCGTGAACCGATCATCCGGGAACCTGCACTCGTGCGGGTTCCCTTTTTTGTGCTCGGGAGGTGGATGGGGTTGCTGAGGGAAAAGGCTAGGGTGCTGGAGGCGGAGGACATCGAGCGGATCCTTCGAAGGATGGCCCACGAAGTGGTGGAGAACAACCGGGGGCTGGAAGGGCTCGTGCTGGTGGGGATCCAGAGGCGGGGGATCTACCTGGCCAGGCGTCTGCGGGATCGGATTCAGCAGTTCGAGGACGTGAAGCTCCCCTGCGGGGAACTGGACATCACCCTCTACCGGGACGATCTGACCCTGCTCCACGACCAGCCGGTGGTGCACAGCACCTCCATCCCCGGAGACATCCGGGGCAAACACCTGGTTCTGGTGGACGACGTGGTCTACACGGGGCGTACGGTGCGCTCCGCCCTGGACGCCCTGATGGACCTGGGACGGCCCGACACGGTGCGCCTGGCGGCCCTCATCGATCGGGGGCATCGGGAACTGCCCATCCAGCCGGATTTCGTGGGGAAGAACCTGCCCACCTCCAAGTCCGAGGTGGTGGAGGTGCGTTTGGAGGAACTGGACGGAAAGGACGAGGTGGTCATCTGTGAACGGGACGTCCTCTAGCGCCACGCGGTGGACCCGGCGCAACGTGCTGGACCTGGAGGGATGGAGCCGGGAGGAGATCCTGCTGCTGCTGGAGCAGGCCCGCCACATGGACGACCTCCTCTCCCGGCCCATCAAGAAGGTCCCCGCCCTGCGGGGCAAGCTGGCGGTGAACCTGTTCTTCGAGAACTCCACCCGGACCCGGGTGTCCTTCGAGCTGGCGGAGAAGATGCTCTCCGCAGACGTGGTGAACTGGTCCGCTGCCGGATCCAGCACCAGCAAGGGGGAGACCCTGCGGGACACCGCCTGGACCCTGGAGGCCATGGGGGCGGACATCGTGGTGATCCGTCACGGCGCCGTGGGGGCCGCGGCGTACCTGACCCGCAAGCTCAAGAAGGCGGTGGTGCTCAACGCCGGGGACGGGGCCCACGCCCACCCCACCCAGGGACTTCTGGACCTGTACACCGCCTGGAAACACCTGGGGGACCTGGAGGGGCGGAAGATCGTCATCCTGGGAGACGTGGAACACAGCCGGGTGGCGCGCAGCGACGCCCGGGGCTTCGCCGCTCTGGGGTGCGAGGTGGTCTTCTGCGGTCCCAGGACCCTGATCCCCCTGGAAGTGGAGGCCCTGGGAGGACGCTTCGAGCCCGACGCCCGCAAAGCCGTGGAGGGGGCGGATCTGGTCTACATGCTCCGCATCCAGCGGGAGCGCCAGCAGGACGGGCTTTTCCCCTCGGTGGACGAGTACCATCGCTTCTGGGGGGGGACGGAGGAACTGATGAAGCTGGCTCGGCCCGGCGCCTTGGCGATGCACCCCGGTCCCATCAACCGGGGGGTGGAGATCGCTTCGGAGATCGCCGACGGGGAGCAGAGCGTGATTCTGGAACAGGTTCGCAGCGGCGTCGCCGTTCGCATGGCGCTGCTCTACCTCTGCGCGGGAGGGGCGGTGGACGCATGAGCATCTGGCTGAAGAACGCCACGGTCTTCGACGGGAAGGCCTTCATGGAGGGGACGCGGCATCTGGTGGTGGAGGAAGGGCAGATCGCCCACCTGGGCGCCGAGGCGCCGGAAGGCTTCGAGGGACAGACCCTGGACCTGGAGGGCAAGTGGCTCTGCCCGGGGTTCTGGGACCTGCACACCCACCTTCGGGAGCCGGGGCAGGAGTGGCGGGAGGACCTGACCTCCGGGTCCCTGGCGGGAGCGGCGGGGGGCTACACCACCCTGGTGGCCATGCCCAACACGGATCCTCCCGTGGACTGCCCCAGCGCCGTGTCCTACGTGGCCCGAAAGGGACGGGAGCTTCCGGGCGCCCGGGTCCTCCCGGCGGGTTGCGTGAGCAAGGAGCGCAAGGGGGAGGAGCTGGCGGAACTCCTGAAGATGGCCGAGGAAGGGGCGGTTCTCTTCACCGACGACGGTGCCCCGGTGCGCTCCTCCGGTCTGCTGCGCCTGGCCCTGCGCTACCTGGACGGGACGGGGCTTGCGGTGATGGAGCACTCGGAGGATCGCTCCCTCTTCGGCAAGGGGCAGGTCCATGAAGGGGTCATCAGCGCGGTGAGCGGCCTGGCGGGGGTTCCCTCCTCCTGCGAGGTCCTGGGGGTCCAGCGGGGCATCGAGCTGCTCCGGGAGGTAGGAGGGTGCCTGCACTTCACCCACCTGAGCGCGGCCCGCTCCCTGGAGCTGATCCGGGCCGCCAAGGCGGAGGGACTGTCGGTGACCTGCGACGTCACCCCTCACCACCTGACCTTCTCGGAGGAGGACGTCATGGCCAGCGGTTACGACGGCTACTTTAAAGTGAACCCTCCTCTCCGGTCCGTCCGGGATCGGGAGGCCCTATGGGGGGGGATCGAAGACGGCACGGTGGACGCCATCGGGACGGACCACGCTCCCTGGCACGCCGACGAGAAGGACCTTCCCTTCCAGGAAGCCTCCTTCGGCATCGCCTCCCTGGAGTGCGCCGCCGCGGGGGTCCTGGACGGGGCGGTCCGTCGAGGCGTGGCGGCGGAGAAGGTCCTGGCCGCCCTCACCCGGGCACCTCGCTGCATCCTGGGACGGGGGGGCGACGACCTCCTGGCCGTGGGAGCGGAGGCGGATCTGACGGTGGTGGACCCGGATCGGGTGGAGAAGGTGAACCCTCGCCTCTGGCGCAGCAAGGCCAAGCATAGCCCCTGGTCCGGGGTGGTCCTGAAGGGCTGGCCGGTGCTCACCCTCCTGGGGGATCGGGTTCTCTGGCGGGCCTCGGAGGAACAGTGAGCGTCTGCGGGGGGCACGTTTTTTCGGAGGTGCGGGGGACCCTGGTCTCCCGCATCTCTCTGGGAACGGGGGCGGCGTGGCTGGAAATCCGCCTTCCCGGCCCGATTCCCCCTGTGCGGGCGGGGCAGTTTGCCCTCCTTTCCCTTCCGGAGGTGTGCGACCCCCTGTTGGGAAGACCCCTGGCGGTGGCTCGGGCACAGGAGGACCGGGTCTCCTTCCTCTGCCGCCGGGCGGGGCGGGGGAGCGGGTTGCTGGCGGACCTGATCCCGGGGCAGTCCGTGGACCTGCGCCTTCCCCTGGGACGTCCCGTGGAGGTACCCCAGGATCGGCCGGTCTGGTTCCTCGGGGGCAGCGTGGGGGCGGCTCCCCTTCTGATGGCCCCTGTCCCGCCGGGCTTTCGAGGGTGGGTCCTGGGTTTCCGGGACGCTTCCTGGGGGCCCGCGTTGGAACACCTGCGGGGGCTTCTGGCGGGGTTGCCCCTGACGGTGGCCTGCGACGACGGCTCCCTGGGCCCGAAAGGAAACGCCGTGTCGGCCCTGGGGGAGCGGGTCCGCCCCGGGGATTGCGTGGTGGCCTGCGGCCCCGAAGGGATGCTGCAGGCGCTGCGGGATCTCTCCCGAGCGGGAGGGTTCCAGGCGATTCTGGGGCTGGAGCGGCGCATGGCCTGCGGGTTCGGGGGGTGTCTGGGCTGCCGCATCACCCGGCGGGACGGGACGTCCGCCCGGGTCTGTGTGGATGGTCCCTTCTTCGACGGAGAGGAGCTGGGGGACGATGTCTTCGCCTGACCTGAGGGCCACCCTGGGAGGGGTGACCCTGGATTCCCCCCTAATCCCCGCCTCGGGGATCCTTCCCATGGATCCCGTCCTCTGGATGGGGCTGGAGGGGTGCGACGGGGTATGCACCAAGGGGCTCACCTGGCGTCCTCGCGCGGGGAACCCGGGGGTGCGCCTCGAAGAGACGCCCGGGGGGCTTCTCAACAGCATCGGTCTGGAGAACCCGGGGGTGCAGGCCTGGATGCGGGAGACCCTTCCCGGCCTTGCGGGCACGGGGAAGCGCATCGTCCTGAACCTGGCCTGCGAGGACCTGGATTCCCTGGGGCGGGCGGTGGAGGCCTTGGGAGGGGCTTCGGACCGGATCGCCGTGCTGGAACTGAACCTCTCTTGTCCGAACGTGGACGGGGGGGGAGCGGCCTGGGGGGAAGCTCCCGAAGGGGTCCGGGCGGCCCTGGGGATCGCGCGACCGGGCTGGAAGGGGATCCTCTGGGTGAAGCTCACCCCCCAGGCGGGGGATTTCGTGGCCACCGCTCGGGCCGCCGAGGCGGGAGGGGCCGACGGGGTGGTGGTGGCCAACACGTGGTTGGGCGCCGCCCTGGACCTGCAGACGGGGCTTCCCCGCTTCGCCCGAAGCGTGGCGGGGCTTTCCGGCCCCGCGGTGTTCCCCCTGAGCCTGCGCCTGGTTTTTCAGACCTACGGCAGGGTGGGGATCCCCATCGTGGGGTGCGGCGGGGTTCGTAGCGCCGAGGACGCCCTGTGCATGGTGCTGGCCGGGGCCAGCGCCGTGGAGGTGGGGACCTGGCACTTCCGCAAGCTGGATTGCCTGGCGGGGATGTGTCGGGATCTGCAAGCGCTCCTGCAGGCGCGAGGGGTGGCTTCCCTGGCGGAACTGGTGGGAGCGGCGCACCGGGGCGGGTTTGCCGGAGCGAGGAAGGAGAGGAGCGGGGCATGAACGGAAAGGAACGATTGATCCTGGCGCTGGACACGCCGGGGACCGAGGAGGGGCTGGCCCTTCTGGACCGCCTGAAGGCCCCCTGGATGAAGGTGAAGGTGGGTCCCCGACTCTTCGCCCTGGGGGGAGAGACGTTTCTTCGGGACCTGCAGGAACGGGGGCATCGGGTCTTTCTGGACCTGAAGCTCCACGACATCCCCAACACCGTGGCCCAGGCGGTGGAGGTCTATGCCCGCTGGGGGCTTTGGGCTCTCACGGTGCACACCTCCGGGGGGGAGACCATGATGCGCCGCGCGCGGGAGGCGGCGGGGACGGACCTGCTCCTCCTGGGAGTCACGGTACTCACCAGCCTTGATGGGCCGGAGTGGGAGGCTGTCCATCCCGGGTGTTCCCTGGAACGGGCCCTGAGCGGGCGGGCGGCGCTGGCTCGGGAGTCGGGGCTGGGGGGCGTTGTGTGCAGCCCTCGAGACCTGACCCTGGTGCGGGAGGCTGCCCCTGGGCTCGTCACGGTGGTGCCGGGCATCCGCCTTCCGGGAGACGGGACGCAGGACCAGGCGCGGGTGGATACCCCGGCGGCGGCGATGGGGCGGGGGGCGGACTACCTGGTGGTGGGGCGCTCCATCCTGGGAGCGGCGGACCCGCAGGAGGCGGCGGAGCGGGTGC
Organism: Aminomonas paucivorans DSM 12260; assembly: GCF_000165795.1. Lineage (NCBI taxonomy): Bacteria > Thermotogati > Synergistota > Synergistia > Synergistales > Synergistaceae > Aminomonas > Aminomonas paucivorans. Next base: position 1,327,481 of record NZ_CM001022.1, read on the forward strand.
TGGGAAGCATGGAGGAGGGACGGGCATGACGGCAGGGGAGAAACGCTTTGAAAAACGCTTCGCTCAGCGCATGGCGGAGAGGGGCGCCCACCTGAAGGGGCATTTCCTCCTTTCCTCGGGGCTTCACAGCTCCGACTACCTTCAGTGCGCCCTCTTCCTGGCCCACCCCCGGGACGCCGCCTGGGCGGGGCGGATCCTGGCCCGGCGCCTGGCCCCCCTGGGGGCGGACCTGGTGGTCTCCCCCGCCATGGGGGGGCTTCTCATCGGACACGAGGTGGCCAAGGCCCTGGGGGTTCCCTTCCTGTTCACCGAACGGGTGGAGGGAACCATGACCCTGCGCCGATTTCCCCACCCCGGGAAGGCCCGGTTTCTGGTGGTGGAAGACGTGTTCACCACGGGGAAATCCACTCGGGAAACCGCAGAGGTGCTGGAACGGGACGGAGCGGTGTGGGTCGGGGCTGGCTCCTTGGTGGATCGTTCCGGCAACCCCTCCCTCCTTCCCGTGCCCTGGCGGTCCTTGTGGGCCGTTTCCTTCCCGGTATATGATCCAGCGGATTGTCCGTGCTGCAGGGAGGGACTGCCCCTGGTGAAGCCTGGGAGCCGTCCCCAACCCTAATTTCCGCACCATCGGGAGGGATCCCATGCTTCTCATGGAAGGCAAGACCCCCGCAGGGAGGATTCGGGACTGGGTTCGACGCCAGGTGGAGGAGCTTCGCACGCCCCTCGGGGTCTTCCGGCTGCTCTCCCTGTGCGTGGGGGACGACCCCGCCTCGGAGGCCTACCGGCGGAACCAGATCCGGGCCTGCGAAGCCTCGGGCATCGAGACCGCCACGGTCCGGCTTCCCTCCACGGCCACGGAACAGGACGCCCGGGACCGGATCCTGGAGTTCAACCACGACGAGACGGTGGACGGGGTGATCCTCCAGACCCCTTTGCCCCCTTCCTGGGATGTCCGGAAGCTCCGGGAGGCCCTGGACCCGGACAAGGACGTCGAGGGGACCCACCCCGAGAACCTGGGGCGTCTCTTCCTGGGCTGCACGGGGCACCCTCTCCCCTGCGCCGCCTGGTCCGCCGCCCTGCTGCTGGATTGGTACGGCTGCGGGGATCTCAAGGGCAAGGTGGCGGCGGTGGTGGGGCAGAGCGCCACCGTGGGGCGTCCCCTGTCGACCCTGCTGTTCCATCGGGGGGCCACGGTGGTGCAGATCCACGAGTTCACCCCCCCAGGGAGGCTGGAAGCCTTCCTGAAGGGGGCAGAGGTGGTGGCCGTCGCGGCGGGGGTTCCCGGCCTGGTTCGCGGTGCCTCCCTGAGCCCCGGTGCCTGGGTGGTGGACGTGGGGACCAACCCCACCCCCGGGAAGGGGCTGGTGGGAGATGTGGCCCCGGACGCGGCGGGGGTGGCGGGAGCCCTGACCCCCGTGCCCGGAGGGGTGGGGCCCCTGACGGTGTCCCTGCTCCTGGCGAACCTGCTGCTTCTGGCCACCCGAAGGAGGGCCGGAAGGCCGGTGGAGCTGCCCGATCTGAAGGAACTCCGCTCCGCTCCATGAGACCCTCTGCCCTGTGCCGGGGGCTCCTCCTGGGGGTCCTCCTTTCCCTTCTTCTGCCCGGGGGGGCCTCGTTTCCTCGGGAAGCGCAGGCCCTGGAGCTTTGGGTCACCTCTCCCTGGCTGGGCCTCATGGCCCGCTTCATCGGGGGGGCGCATGCCACGGTGCATTCCATGCGGGTCTGGGGGGTGGATGGCAGGCTGGTGGGGGGAAGCCGCCCCCAGCCTCGGGGGTTGGTGGTGGCCCTGGATCCCCGGGAGGCGGCGGAGCTGGGAATCTCCGCGGGGCGACCGAACCTGCGCTGCCTGTACCGCTCCCTTCCCTTTCGGGGTGCCATGCGTCAGGAGATCTTCTTCGATCCCGCCGCGCTGCCCTTCGTGGGGCAGCGACTGCTCATCGTCCTGGCGAAGGCGGACCAGGAGCACTACGCCTATTTTCAACGACGCTTGGCGGAATTCCAGTCCCGCATGGAGAGCACCCTGGAGGTGGGGCGACAGCTTCTTCAGGATACGGAACTGCTGGACCTGGCGGGGCTTTCGGGGGCCTGGATCCGGGCAGCCATCCCCAAGGCGGTGAGGCCCCCGGAGGCGTTGTGGAAGAAATGGGAGTCCGGGGGCGACCCCGTGTCGTTGCGGGCCTCCCTGGATCGGGCGGAATCCCGGGGGTGGCTGATCCTCTTGGATCCTTGGACCCCTGGGCCCGTCCGGGAGGCAGCGGCGGGGAGAAAGCGGGTGGTGCACCTTCCGGTTCCCCGGAACGACCAGGAAATGTTCCTCTTCTACTACGACCTCTACCTGACCCTCTGGAATACCCTGCGGGGCGGAGCTGCCCCGACCCCCGTCCCCAAGTAGGCGAGGACGCACAAGGCCGCCCCGGGAACCGTTGCCCCGGGGCGGCCTTGCGTTTTTCCCATCACTCTCCGGGATGAACCACCAGGTTCCCGGTGCCTTCCTGCAATCGTCCCACCCGCACGGTTTTGGGGAAGCCCCCCTGGCGGAAGGCCTCCAGGAAGGCCGGTTCGTCCCCTTCCCCCACTGCCAGGAGCAGGCCCCCGGAGGTCTGGGGGTCGAAGATCAGGTCTTCCAGGGGAGGGGATACCCCTTCTCCCATCCGGACCCTGGTTCCCGCATGGTTCCGGTTGGAATAGGCCCCTGCGGGGATGAGCCCCATGGAGGCGGCCTCCAGTGCCCCCGGGAGGACGGGAAGGTTTGCCGCGAAGAGCTGCAGGTCCAGGGTCCCCTCGGAGAGGAGATCGAGGGCGTGGCAGCCCAAGCCGAAGCCCGTCACGTCGGTGCAGGCATGTACGCGGCTCCGAAGCTCCGGCGTCAGGAAGAGGGGAGCGTCGTTGAGCCGTGCCATGGTCTCCACGGCGCCCTGCAGGTGTTCCGGCGACGCCAGCCCCGCTTTCCCGGCGGTGGTGAGAAGCCCCGTCCCCAGGGGTTTGGTGAGGAGCAGCACGTCCCCCGCCCTTGCCCCGGTGACCTTCCAGAGGTCCTTCGTGGGGACCTCGCCGTACACCACCAGTCCGTACTTCGGTTCCTCGTCCTGCACGCTGTGCCCCCCCGCGAGGCAGGCACGGGCCTCCATTACCTTCCGCGCTCCTCCCTGGAGGATCTTCTGAAGCACCTCAAGGGGCTCGCAGGAGGTGGGAAAGCCCACCACGTTCAGGGCCACGAAGGGCCGGCCCCCCATGGCGAAGACGTCGCTTAAGGCGTTGGCCGCGGCGATGGCGCCGAAGGTCTCCGGATCGTCCACGATGGGGGTGATGAAATCCACCGTCAGGATCCCCACCCGTTCGTCGTCAAGGATCCACAGCGCCGCGTCCTCCCCGTGTCCCCAGGAGGCCAGGAGTCGGTCATTGGGGATGGTGGGCAGGGACGCGAGGATTTGGTCCAGCTCCGCTGGGCCGATCTTGGCGGCTCAGCCGCTGGTGCGTGCTCGTTCGGTCAGACGCATGCGCGTCACCTCCCTTCTGTAACCGGTCCAGCTCCGCTGGGCCGAGTCCGGCGGCTCAGCGGCCGATGCGAACGCCCGGTGTCGGATGCACCGGCGTCACCTCCCCTCGGAGCCCTTGGAGGGGCGCAGGTGGTGCACGTCCGCTGCGGCGAACCGGTGTTCTTTCCCCAGGGCGTCGCGGACCCAGAGGGCGCCCTCCCGGTCCACGGAGAGGGCGGTGCCCTCCACGAAGCTGCAGTCCAGCTCCACCCGCACGGGCATCCCCAGGGTGGAGCAGCGTTCTCGGTAGGAAGCCAGAAGCGCCTCGTCCCCTTCCGGGGAGGAGAGCCGAACCATCTGCGACGCCAGGGATTCCAGCACCGCCGCGAGCACCGCGCCTCGGGAGGTGGGGCCGCCGAGCCGATCCTTCAGGGTGGCGATCCGGGCACCCAGCTCCGCCGGGAACTGGGAGGCGGAGAGGTTCACGTTAAGCCCCATGCCCGTCACCACGTGGTGGATGCGGTCCGCCTCCACCGCCGCCTCGCTCAGGATGCCGCAGAGCTTGCGCCCTTCCAGGAGCACGTCGTTGGGCCACTTGATGGCAGCCCTCAGGCCGAAGAGGCGAAAGAGCCCCTCCTGAACCGCCAGGGCCGCGGCGAAGTTGACCAGCTGCACCTGGCCGGGCAAAAGGGGAGGACGCAGGAGCACGGAGAAGTACAGGCCGCCCCCTGGAGGGGAGTCCCAGTCCCGTCCCCGTCGGCCCCGTCCGGATTCCTGGCGTTGGGCTACCACCACCACTCCCTCCGGGGCTCCTTGGCGGGCCAACTCCTTCAGGGGGACCTGGGTGGAGTCCAGGACGGGAAAGTGCAGGATGGGGTGCCCCAGGGGGACGTCCCGGAGAAGCCACTCCGTCCAGGAGGGAGAGAAGTCCTCCGCGTGGGGTTCCCCTTCAAGGCGGTATCCTTTCTGGGGAACCGAGGCCAGGGGGATGCCTTCCTGGCGCAGCCCGTCGGCCAGCTTGGAGATGGCTTGGCGCGTGATGCCCAGGCGGGAGACGAGAAGGGAGCTTGGGATCAGGTCTCCAGGGGTTTCCGCGAGGATCCCCAGCATCTGGAGTCGATGGGGTGTGGATCGGTTCATGGGGGCCTCCTTGTGGGGAACGACGATAGACCGATGATATAATCGGAGCTTACGCAAGACAACCGAAAAACCAAGGAGGGATGGACATGGTCGTTCTGCCCGTCAGCACGGTCATGAATCATCTGCGCTCGCAGGCCTGCGAGTTGCGTGACAGTCTTTGACCTGCCTGCCGCGGAGACACGCATCGAAGGGCTTCTGAAGCAGGCGGCGGACCCGGAGTTCTGGACCCGGGAGGATGCCCAGGAGACCACACGGGAGCTGGCGCAGCTCCAGCAGAAGCGGGAGTCCTGGGAGACCCTGAATCGAGAGCTTCAGGAGATGGAGACCCTGGCGGCCCTTCTGGCGGAGGGGGAGGATGTGGACCTGGAGGAAGAGTTCTACCGCCGCGCCGGGGCCTTCGAAAAGGAGCTGGAACGGCGGCAGATCTTCGTCCTCTTGGACGAGGAATACGACCGATCCGACGCCATCGTCACCATCCACGCCGGGGCGGGGGGGCTGGACTCCCAGGACTGGACGGAGATCCTCTCCCGCATGTACCTGCGCTGGGTGGAGAAGGAGGGCTTCAAGAGCCGCATCCTGGACCAGCTGGCGGACCAGGAGGCGGGCATCAAGAGCATCACCTTCGAGGTGCTGGGGGACTATGCCTACGGCTACCTCAAGGGGGAGAAGGGGGTGCACCGGCTGGTGCGCATCTCCCCCTTCGACGCGGCCAAACGGCGTCACACCAGCTTCGCCTCCGTGGAGGTCCTGCCGGTGCTTCCGGAGGACGCGGACATCGAGATCCGACCGGAGGACCTGAAGATGGACACCTTCCGCTCCAGCGGGGCGGGAGGGCAGTACGTGAACATGACCGACTCGGCGGTGCGGATCACCCACATTCCCACGGGGATCATCGTGAGCTGCCAGGTGGAGCGGTCCCAGCACATGAACCGGGCCACGGCCCTCCAGGTGCTGAAGTCGAAGCTCTTCGAACGGCAGCTCCAGGAGCGGCAGGAGCATCTGGAATCCCTCCAGGGGGAGAAGCGGTCCATCGCCTGGGGGAGCCAGATCCGCTCCTACACCCTCCAGCCCTTCCAGTTGGTGAAGGACCACCGGAGCGGCTGTGAGGTGGGCAACGTGGCGGCGGTGCTGGACGGAGACCTGGAGGAGCTGATCATGTCCACCCTGCGGTTCTTCAAGACCGGGAGGACCGTGGACAAGGAGGGGGCGTGATGGGGGTTTTCCTGAGGAGAGGGGCGTTTTGCCTCCTCTCCCTTTTCCTTTTCGTCTCCGCAGCGGGGGCGGAGGAATTCCTCCTCCCCAAGGAGGACCTCTTCCCCGTGTCCCGACTGGTTCGGGGCATGAAAGGCGTCGCCCGGACGGCGGTCCGGGGGCGGCAAGTGGAGACCTTCGATGTGGAGATCCTGGGGGTGCTTCCCCAAACGGGGCATCCCCGAAACCTCGTCCTCATCCGGGCCTCCGGCCCCCTCATCGAGCGGACCGGCGGGATCGCCGCGGGGATGAGCGGATCGCCGGTGTACGTGAAGGGACGCCTGGTGGGGGCCATCGGCTACGGCTGGGGGTTCAGCGACCACAGGCTGGGCCTGGTCACCCCGGCGGAGGACCTCCTGCGGATTCCCCGCTGGCCCGACCGGACCCCGGCCTTTTCCCCCGCCCCCGTAGTCTCTTCAGATGTATCCCCTTCTCCGTCACCCGGGCCTTCCTCGGGGGACCGGACCCCCCCGGTTTCGGGGGACCAGGGCGATGGGCCCGCCTCGGGAGACCTTCCGGAGCTGGCGGCACCCCTGCTGGTTCAGGGACTGGGTGACCGAAGCGCCGCCGAACTGGGAGCCCTTCTGGGCCGTCCCTGGGTGGCCGGAGGCGCCTCCGGGGCGGCTCCACCGGGCCTTTCCGGCAAGACCTTCGAGCCCGGTTCCCCCGTGGGGGTGCTTCTGGCCTGGGGGGACGTGACCGTGGGGAGCATCGGCACCGTCACGGCGGTGGACCGGAACGGGCGTTTTCTGGCCTTCGGACATCCCTTCCTCAACCGAGGGGCGGTGTCCTTTCCCGTCTCCGCCGCGGAGATCCTGGACGTGGTGCCCAGCCTGGAAAGCCCCTTCAAGATCGGCAACCTGGGACCCCTGGCGGGGACCCTGAACCAGGACCGGGCAGAGGGGATCTCCGGACGCTTCGGCGTCCTCCCCCCCGCCTCGGAATACTCCCTGCGCTTCGAGGACGTGGACACCAAGAGGAAGGAACTTCGGCGCTTCCAGGTGGTTCCCGATCCCTTCCTCCGGGGAAAGATCGCCCCCCTGGCCATGGCGGGGTGTCTGGAGGATCTGTGGGGAAGGCGGGGGCAGGGGACGGGAAAGGTAGAGATCCGCTTCGAAGGAGGAGGCCTTGCCCGACCCTGGAGCCGGACGAATCTCTTCTTCTCCCAGACCGACTTGGCCACGGAGATGCTCAAGGAGTTTGCCCTGATCCACGAGGCCTTGCCCCTCAACCCCTTCCAGGAGATTCGCCCCCTGGGGGTCCATCTGCGTGTGGAGGTCACCGAATCCCCCCGTGTCCTGACCATCGAGCGCATCGAGATGCCCGAGGATCGGACCTATTCCCCTGGGGAAAAGGTGGCGGTCACGGTGACCCTTCGCCCCTGGCGGAAGCCCCCCCAGAAGCGGGTCTTTCAGATGCGGATCCCCCCCAAGATGCGAGGCCGGGGCGAGGTGGTGGTGCGGGGAGGGGGCATCGCCGAACCGGAACAGGAGTCCCTCCAGGAAGGCTGGCGGAGCATCGACAGCCTTGCGGCTCTGCTCAAGGAACTGGACGCCAAGGAGGCTAACCAGGAAATCGTGGTGGAGATTCGGGGGGATCTGCGCAAGGATCCCCGGGATCCGGGGAAGGAGAAGGACACGGGGTCCAAACTCCTGAGCGAGATCAAGGAGGAACGGCTCAAGGAGGGGTCCCTGAAGGTCCTCCGGACGAACTACTACGTGGAGGGGCTATTGCGCAAGTCCCTGACGATCCGTGCCCCCAAGAAGGCGGCGGCGGGGGAGGACGCGGAGGAAGAGCTCGATTGATCGGTGCAAGGCGGGAGAGGTTTTCAGCGGAAGAGCAGCCAGAGGCTCCCCCCGTAACCGATCCAGAGGCTTACGAACACGGAGGCGGAGAGCATGTCTTTGGTTCGCCGCACGTCCTCCCGATACGTGGCCCCCAGGTGGCTGTCGATGAGGGTCTCCACGGCGGAGTTCACCAACTCCAGGGACAGGGGCAGCAGGGAGAGAAGGAAGACCGGGACCAGCACTTCCGCGTCCTTGTCCAGCCACCAACCTGTGGCCACCAGACCCAGGGTGGTCAGGCACTCCTGCGGGATGGCTCTCTCGGTGAGGAAGGCCACGCGAAACCCGTTGCAGGAATTCAGGAACTTGCGAAGCAAGCCGGTGTTCTTCCACGGGGTCGACAAGGGAAAACCTCCTCCGGCTTCGGGTGTCTCCCGAGGCACACGACATTCTACGCATCCCCCAGCGCTTTCATCAACCGCCAAAGCCAGGGAGGAAGGTTCTCCGTGGAGAGGCGGAGTATAGACGTTTTGTTGATGTATAATCGACGGCATACCGCTCTGACCGAGGAGGGATTCGCGTGTTGTCCGATATCGACATTGCCCAAGCCGCTCGTTGCAAACCCATCGGGGAGATCGCCCGGGATCTGGGGATTCCGGAGGAGTACCTCGTCCCCTATGGTCGCAACAAGGCCAAGGTGGATCTGCGCTTTCTCCGCTCCCTGGAGGACCGTCCTCAGGGGAAACTGATCCTCGTCACCGCCACCACCCCCACCGCGGCGGGGGAAGGCAAGACCACCGTTACCATCGGTCTCGCTCAGGCCCTGGTGCGCAAGGGCAAGAGCGCCATGTTGTGCCTTCGGGAACCCTCTCTCGGGCCCTGCTTCGGGGTCAAGGGAGGAGCTGCGGGAGGAGGCTACTCCCAGGTCCTTCCCATGGAGGAGATCAACCTCCACTTCACCGGAGACATCCACGCCGTGGGGGTGGCCCACAACCTCCTCTCCGCGATGATCGACAACCACCTCCAGCAGGGCAACCCGCTGGGGATCGACCCCCGTCGGGTCACCTGGAGACGGGTGATGGACATGAACGACCGGGCCCTTCGCCACCTGGTGATCGGCCTTGGGGGCAAGGGCGACGGGGTTCCCCGAGAGACGGGTTTCGACATCTCCGTGGCTTCGGAGGTCATGGCCATCCTCTGCCTGGCCGACGGCATCGAGGACCTCAAGGCCCGGCTGGGGCGCATCGTGGTGGCCTACACCTATGAAGGCAAGCCCGTCACCGCTTCGGACCTGAAGGCCCAGGGGGCCATGGCGGCGCTGCTGAAGGAGGCCATCCAGCCCAACCTCGTGCAGACCATCGAACACGTCCCCGCCTTCGTCCACGGAGGCCCCTTCGCCAACATCGCCCACGGCACCAACTCCATCGCCGCCACCCGTACGGCCCTGCGCCTCCGGGACTATGTGGTGGTGGAGGCAGGGTTCGCCTCGGACCTGGGGGCGGAGAAGTTCATGGACATCGTTTCCCCTTATGGGGGCTTCCATCCCGAAGCGGTGGTGGTGGTCACCACCGTGCGGGCGCTCAAGCTCCACGGCGGTCTTCCCAAGGACCGTCTGGGGGAGGAAGACCTGGAAGCGGTACGGGCGGGGCTTGCGAACCTGGAGGCCCACATCGGGAACATGCAGCAGTTTGGCGTGCCCGTGGTGGTGGCCCTGAACCGCTTCACCGCCGACACGGACCGGGAGCTGGAGTTGGTGCGCGGTGCCGTCCAGGCCCAAGGGGCGAGCATCGCCCTTGCGGAGGTCTGGGCCAAGGGGGGCGAAGGGGGCCTGGAGTTGGCGGACCGGGTGCTGGAGGCCCTGGACAAAGGCAACCGGTACGGCCCGCTCTACGCCTGGAACCTGCCCCTGGCGGAGAAGATCCGCACCGTGGCCACCAAGGTCTACGGTGCCGACGGGGTGGTCCTTGAAGAAGGAGCGGCCAAGACCCTCAAGGAACTGGAGTCCCTGGGCTACGGGAACCTGCCCGTGTGCATGGCCAAGACCCAGATGTCCCTCTCCGACCGGCCGGAGCTGAAGGGCCGTCCCAAGGGGTTCGAGGTGCACGTTCGGGAGGTCCGCCTCTCCGCCGGGGCGGGTTTTGTGGTGGCCATCTGCGGACCCATCATGACCATGCCGGGACTCCCCAAGTCCCCGGCGGCGGAGCGCATCGACATCGACGCGGACGGGCGCATCACGGGGCTGTTCTAGGGCAGCGGCTTTTCGGCTTTCGACGCATCACAAAAGGGGGAGACGGCGGATGCCGTCTCCCCCTTTTCGAACAGCTCGTTTCTGGGTCTAGGGAAGCTTCAGACCCTTTTCCTTGTAGAACTTCGCGGCGCCGGGGTGCAGAGGAGCGGTGATGCCGTCCAGGGCGGTCTTCAGGGTGATGAGCTTGCCCTTGGCATGGGACTTCTGGACGTCCCCAATATTGTCCCAGAGGCCCTTGGTGAACTTGTAGATCACGTCCGCCGGGACCTTGTCGTCGCACACCAGGATGGCCATGACCGCAGGGGTCTTGGTCTCGGTGGTGACGCCCTTGTAGGTGTTGGCGGGGATGGAGCTCTTCACGAAGTAGGGGAATTCCTTCTGAAGCTTCGCCAGGAAGGCGTCGTCGAAGTCCACCAGGTTGACCTCTTTGGTGGTGGAGAGGTCCATGATGGAGGCCACGGGGTAGCCCGCCACCACGAAGCCCGCGTCGATCTGGTTGTCCTTGAACCGCTGGGTGGTGGCGCCGAAGTCCAGGAAGTCGGTCTTCATGTCGGCGTACTTCAGACCGGCGGACTGGAAGATGGCCCGCACGTCGCCCTCCACGCCCGATCCGGGAGCGCCCACGGAGACCTTCTTGCCCTTCAGGTCCATGATGCCCTTGACGCCGGAGTTCTTCAGGGTGATGAGGTGCACGTGCTCCGGATAGAGGGAAGCGATGACCCGGATGTTCTTGAAGGGAGCCTTGAACATCACTTTTCCGTGGTAGGCCCAGTAGGTGACGTCGTTCTGGGCGAAGGCGATCTCGATGCCGTGGGTGCCGATGAGGTTCAGGTTGGCCACGGAAGCGTTGCCGGTCTCGGCGGTGACCTGAAGGTCCGGAGCGCCCTTGCTAGCCGCCTGGGCGATGGCGCCGCCGATGGGGTAGTAGGTGCCGGACGTGCCGCCGGTGGCGATGGAAAGGAACGTCTTGGCCTGGGCCGCCCCAGCCAGGGCAGCAACCAGAAGACCGGAAATAAGAAGCAGAGAAATGCGTTTCATGACAGATTTGGCCTCCTCTCGATATAGACCCCTCCCGAATTCCCATTCCGCAATAAAGCCTGTTGCCCCGCATCCCTCCCTCGCATTGGTGCCGATTCGTTTCAAGTATAGGGTGTCGGACGGCAAGATTCAACTAAAGTAACGGGGGTGGACGGCATTGCACCAAGGCGGGGACTATGCTAGATTTATACGTTGTGTCCAGGGTCATTCCACACGGAGGTGTGCAGCCATGAAAAAGGATATCCATCCGAAGTACGAGACCTGCAAGGTGACCTGCTCTTGCGGGAATGCCTTCGAAACCCGGTCCACCCAGCCGGAGATCAAGGTGGCGGTGTGCAACGCCTGCCATCCCTTCTATACCGGCAAAAAGGGACGGGCGATCGAAGCGGGGCGCCTGGAGAAGTTCCGGCAGAAGTACGCCGGAGTCGACTACGGCCAGAAGAAGGTCTCCGAATAGGCCGACGGATCGGGGGAGCCTGGCTCCCCCCTTTTCGTATCGTCACAAGCGACTCGAAGGAGCCCGAAGGGAGGAGAAGTCCCACATGGTCTGCGCGGTGAAACTCCTGACCCGAACCGCCGAAGGGGGCCGGGCGGTGGCGGCGGCGGCAAAGCTCTGCTACAGCCCCTCCGACGCGGGGTCCCTGTTCGAAGGGCTCGGGCCCGAGAAGGTCCGATCCTTTCTGGCCCATCTGCGCAAGGCGGGGCACTTTTCTCCCTTCGAGCATGCCTCCTTCACCTTTGCCGTGGACGGTCTGAGTCGGGTGGCCTCCCACCAGCTGGTGCGCCACCGCATGGCCAGCTTTTCCCAGCAGAGCCAGCGCTATGTTCCCGTGGGGACGCCGGAGTGCGTGCTCCCCCCCAGCGTTTCGGAGAACCCGGAGTGCCGGGGCCTCTTCGAGGAACATGCCCGCCGGAGCCTGGAGCTTTACCGGACCCTGGTGGACCGGGGGATTCCCAAGGAGGATGCCCGGTTCGTCCTGCCCCACGGCTGGGCCACCCGTCTGGTGGTGACCATGAACGCCCGGGAGCTGCACCACTTTTTCCGACTTCGCCTGTGCCGCCGTGCCCAGTGGGAGATCCGGGAGGTGGCCCGGCAGATGCTCCTGGCCGTTCGGGAAGCGGAGCCGGAGCTCTTCGACCTCGCCGGACCGGATTGCCTGACCGAGGGCGCCTGCCGGGAGCCTTCCAGCTGCGGGCGACCCTATGCCACCATGGAGGAACTGCTTGCCCGATGAAGACCAAACACGTAACGCTGCTCCTTTCCCGCTTTTTCACCCTGATGGCCCTTCCCTGGGATGCTCCCTGCGAGCGGCTTCCCGTGGGGGGGCAGGCGGTGATCGAAGGGGTTCTCATGAAGGGGTACCAGCAATGGGGGCTATCGGTTCGGGAGCCCGATGGGGGGCTGTGGCGCCGTTCCTGGTCCGTGGCCACCTGGGTGAAGCGTTTTCCCTGGGATTGGCCGGTGTTGCGCGGGGTGGCGGTCATGGCGGACATGATGAAGACGGGCTATCGGGCACTGAACCTCTCCGCGCAGGTGGCCCTGGGGGAGGAGGAGGGCGGCTTTTCCCTGACCGAGACGGTCCTCTCCCTGGTTCTGGCCATCGGTGCGGTGGTGGGTCTGTTCCTGCTCCTCCCTCTGTGGATCTCCGAAGGCCTGGGCGGACGCTGGGGGTGGTCCCCCCACGGAATCCACGCCTTCGAAGGCCTGGTCCGAGGGGGCGTCTTCGTGGCCTACCTGGCTCTCATGGGGTGCTGGGGGGAAATGCGTCGGGTCTTCGCCTACCACGGAGCGGAGCACAAGACCATCAACGCCTTCGAGGCGGGTGAGGACCTGACCCCCGAGACGGCCCTCCGGTATTCCCGAATCCATCGCCGCTGCGGGACCTCCTTCCTTTTGGTGGTGGTGGCGGTGAGCATCCTCGTCTTCGGTCTCGCCGGCACGGGGGGGGCGCTTTGGCGCTTTTCCAGCCGCATCGTGCTGCTCCCGGTGGTGGTGGGCCTTTCCTACGAGATCATCCGCTGGGCCTCCAAGGACAGCCTCCTGGGACGGTGGCTTCTTGCACCGGCCCTTCTGCTGCAGTACCTGACCACCCGCGAACCCTCCTCCGACCAACTGGAGGTGGCCATCGACGCCCTGCGGGTGGCTTTGGGGGATCCCCTTCCGGAAACGCAGAACCCTTAGGTGGTGGTGAAGGCACATGGATCTGATGGGAAAGTTGGAGGAGATCGAATCGACCTTCTCCGAGATTGAGTCGCGCATGGTCGATCCCGCCCTCTCGTCGAACCTGCAGGAGATGCACGCCCTGGGGAAGCGTCATTCCGAGCTTTCTCCCATCGTGGCGGCCCTGCGGGAGTATCGGGGGGTGCTTCGGAGGATTCAGGATGCCCGGGAACTCCTTTCCCAGGAGGACGAGGGACTCCGAGAGCTGGCCAAGGAAGAGCTTTCTACCCTGGAGGAGCAGGTGGAGCCTCTGGAGCAGCGCATCAAGGTCCTCCTCCTTCCTCAGGACCCCAATGACGCGAAGGATGTGGTCATTGAGATCCGGGCTGGTGCCGGGGGCGAGGAGGCGGCCCTCTTCGCGGCGGATCTCTTCCGCATGTACAACCGCTTTGCCGAGCGGGAAGGTTGGGGCTCGGAGCTTCTGAGTACCAACGACACGGGCATCGGAGGCTACAAGGAGGTGGTGTTCCACCTCAAGGGTACCGGGGTCTACAGCAAGCTGAAATACGAAAGCGGCGTCCACCGGGTCCAGCGAATTCCCGTCACCGAGGCGGGGGGGCGGATCCACACCTCCACCGCCACCGTGGCGGTGCTTCCGGAGGCGGAAGAGGTGGACGTGCAGGTCCGCACGGAGGATCTGAAGATCGATACCTACCGGGCCAGCGGGGCGGGGGGGCAGTACGTGAACATGACCGACTCGGCGGTGCGCATCACCCACGTGCCCACGGGCCTGGTGGTGACCTGTCAGGACGAACGCTCCCAGCTGAAGAACCGCGTCAAGGCCATGCAGCTCCTTCGGACCCGCCTTTACGACCTGGAACTCCAGAAGCAGCAGGCGGTGATGGCGGCGGAACGCAAGGGCCAGGTGGGCACGGGGGATCGTTCCGAGCGCATCCGTACCTACAGCTACCCCCAGAACCGCCTCACGGATCACCGCATCGGCTTCACCCTCTACAAGCTGGACCAAGTGTTGGACGGGGACCTCTACGAGCTGGTGGAGGCTCTCACGGTGGCGGAGCAGACGGAGAAGCTGAAGACCCTGGCACCGTGAGGACCCGGCGGTGAAACTGCAAGAGCTTCGCAACCGTTTGGGACACTCCCTCGCGGAGGCGGGGGTCCCTCGTCCCCTCTGGGAGGCGGAGCTGTTCTTGGAGAAGGCCACGGGGTGGACCCGCCGAGAACAGCTGGTGTTCCCGGAACGGGAGGTCTTTGAGACGCCCAGGGATACGGCGGAGGCCTTGGTCCGTCGTCGCCTGGCGGGAGAACCCCTGGATTACATCCTGGGGGAGGCTCCCTTCGGGGCCTGGGCCTTTGCCGTGGGGCCCGGGTGTCTGATCCCCCGCCCTGAATCGGAGGTGTTGGTCCGGGAGGCGGTGGGCCGTCTTCCCAGGGGAGGGAACTTCCTGGACTGGGGGGCTGGCAGCGGCTGCCTAGCCTGCTCGGTGGCTCTGGAACGGCCGGACCTTCGGGGCTGCGCCCTGGAGGCCAGCCCGGCAGCCCTTCGATGGGCCTGGGAGAACCTGCGCCGCCACGGGCTTCGGGACCGGGTGCTCCTCTGGCACGGCCGATCTCCCATGGAGCTTCCCCCCTGGACGGCCCCCTTCCACGGCGTCCTGGCCAATCCCCCCTACATCCCCACGGAGCACTGGATTGCCCTGGACCCGTCGGTCCGGGACCAGGAACCTCGCTGCGCCCTGGACGGAGGAGATCGGGGGCTGGAGCCCCTTCTCTCCTGGCTGGCCCTCCTTCCTCCCTTCCTGGAGCCGGGGGGGTGGATCCTGGCGGAGACCGCGGGGCCCTGGCAGATCGACCTCCTGCAAGAGCATCGCCCCGAGGGCCTGTGCCTGGAGGAAGTGTTAGAGGATCCCTTCGGGGTTCCTCGCTTTGTTCTCTGGCGCCGGACCCGGGTGGGGCTTAGAATAGACATCGAGAAATAACGGACCCCCGCGAGGGCGGTCGAAACGAGGAGGGTACTCATGGAAAAGCGAGAACTGGTCATCTTGGGAGCGGGCCCTGCGGGCATGACCGCAGCGATCTACGGCCGTCGGGCGGGACTGGACGTCCTGGTGCTGGAGAGGGGTTTGCCGGGAGGCCAGATCACCATCACCGACGAAGTCGAGAACTGGCCGGGAGTGCAGCATACCACGGGCCAGGCTCTGGCGGAGAGCTTCCGCAAGCACGCGGAGAAGTTCCACCCCGAGTTCCGGGAAGCCACGGTGGAGAAGGTGGAGCTTCGGGACGGCCGCAAGATCCTGGTCACCGAGAAGGGCGAAATCGATGCAGAGGCCGTCCTGGTGGCCACGGGGGCGAACTTCAAGAAACTGGGCTGCCCCGGCGAGGCGGAGTACACCGGGCGGGGGGTCAGCTACTGCGCCGTCTGCGACGGGGCCTTCTTCGAGGACGAGGTGGTGGCGGTCATCGGCGGGGGCAACACGGCGGTGGAGGAGGCTTGCTACCTCACCCAGTTTGCCAGCAAGGTCTACGTGGTCCATCGGCGGGACAGCTTCCGGGCGGACCGGGTCCCGGTGGAGCAGGCCATGGCCAACCCCAAGATCGTCCCGGTGTGGGACTCCGTGGTGGAGTCCATCGAAGGCGGCGACATGGTGGAGCGCCTGATGCTGCGGAACGTGAAGACCCAGGAGGTTTCGCCCCTTCCCGTGGCGGGGGTGTTCGTCTTCGTGGGTACCGACCCCAACAGCCGCTTCGTGGCGGACCTGGTGGAGACGTCCAAGGGAGGCTGGATCCGCACCAACCCCCGGATGGAGACCTCCGTGGAGGGCATCTTCGCTGCCGGAGACGTACGGGACACCTATCTGCGCCAGGTGGTCACCGCCGCCGGGGACGGAGCCACCGCGGCCATGGCTGCCTATGCCTACATTGCCGAACAGGTCCACCTCCAGAGCGTGTTGCTGGAGCCGGAGCGGGTGAACGCCCTGTTCACCTCCAGCATCGACCCGGCCCATGTGGCCCTGGTGCAGCAGGTGGAAGCCTGGTCTGCGGAGTCGGGGATCCCCGTGAGCGTGGTGGATGGGTACCGCAACGGGCGGATGATGGAAAAACTGCGCATCCTGGAGATGCCCACTCTGGTGAAGCTCCAGAAGGGAGTGGAGCAGGGACGAAGGGCCGTGACGAACCTGGAGGAGGTTCGGGCATTCCTTCAGTAGTTCCTCCACGGTCCTGGGAAGTCCTGAAGAGGTGAGGTGATGCCATGATCGTGACGGTAACGCTCAACCCTGCGGTGGACGAAGAGTACCTCGTCCCGGAGTTTCGGCCTGGGAGCTGGTTTCGGGCCACCAGCGTCAACCGTTCCGCGGGAGGGAAGGGCATCAACGTTTCCATCCTGCTGCGGCAGATGGGGTGCGACTCCGCGGCCCTGGGCTTCCTGGCGGGGTACAACGGAGAGTACGTCCGGGACGCCCTGCGACGGGAGCGTATCACCACCAACTTCGTCAACGTGCGGGGGGAAACCCGCACGAACACCTATGTGGTGGACGAGGTGGGACACGTGGAGACGGGCATCGCCGAGCTGGGCCCCTACATCCCCGAAGAGGCCCTGAGCCGGTTCTTCCGGAACTACGAGAGGATCCTGCACCGTGCCGACGGGGTGGTCATGGGGGGATCCCTTCCCCCGGGAGTTCCCCAGGATATCTTTCGAGAGCTGACCCTCTTGGCCCGTCGCCACAGCAAACCGGTTTTCATCGACGCCTCCGGGTCCCCCCTCCTCATGGCGTTGGAGGGGGGACCCACGGTGGCCAAAATCGACCATCGCTTCATGTCCCTGGTAATGGGGGTTCCCCTTTCCACCCTGGACAACCTGGTAGGGATCGCCCAGAAGGTGCATGCCCAGGGGGTGCCCTGGATGGTAGCCTCCTACCGGACCTACGGAGACCTCTTCTCCACCCCCGAGGGAGTCTTCATCGCCGAGGTGGAGCGCAAGGGCATCGTCTCCCTCTTCGGAGCCAGCGACGCTCTGTTGGCGGGACTGGTCCTGGGGTTGGGAGAACGCATGCCTGCGGAGGACGCCATCCGCTTCGCCATGGCGGCGGCCCTGGAGGACGCCATGCACATGGAAAAGGGAGTTCGTTCCCGGGCGTCGGTGGAGCAGCATCTTTCCAAGGTCAAACTGGATCGGGTGGGGTAGGAGGTGCGGGGATGAGGATTGCGGACGTGATGGACCGGGACCTGACGGCCCTGACGGTGGACTCCACCCTGGGGGAGGCCATCGAGGTCCTTTCCCGGCACGGCCTCACGGGGGTTCCCGTGGTGGACGACCAGCTTCGGCTTGTGGGATTCCTGAGCGAGCAGGACATCGTCCGGGCGGCTCTTCCGGGGTACTTCGAGTATCTCCAGGATTCCTTCGTGATCCCCGACTTCGGACAGTTCCAAAACCGTCTCCGTCGGGTCAGCCTGGAGCGGGTGGAGAAGTACATGGTCCGCAAGGTCATCTCCTTCCAGGAGGACGACAGCGATTTCTACGTGGCCATGACCCTCATCAAGCACAACATCAAGCGGGCCCCGGTGGTCCTGGACGGGATCCTGGCGGGGATGGTCAATCGGGCGGACCTGCTGGAACGGATCATGTGCGACGAGCTGAACGGTCAGGCATGATCCCCATCCTCTTCGTTTGCTCCGGAAACACCTGCCGCAGCCCGATGGCTGCGGCGTTTTTCAATGCTCGGGCGGAGGCGGATGCGCCCTCCTCCGGCCTGCGGGCGGAATCGGCGGGGATTGCGGCGGTTCCCGGTGCCCCCGCCACGGCCCCGGCGATTCAGGCTGCGGCGGAAAGGGGCGTGGACCTCTCCTGCCACCGGGCGCGCTGTCTGGACGAATCCCTTTGGAAGCAGGCTTCTCTGGTGTTGTGTCTGTCCTCGACCCATCTGCGTTTTCTCCGGGGATGGGCCGTCAAGGGAGCCCCGGTGCCCCGACTCTACGGGGAGTATCTGTCCCTGAAGGGATCCCCGGAGGTGCCGGACCCCTACGGGGGCACTCTGGCGGTCTATAGGACGGTGGCAACTTTGCTCTGGGACTGGAGTCCTCTCCTTTTGGACCTCCAGACTCGGAAGGGACAAGGGACTTAAGGCCTCTCGGGAGAAGGGCCGATAACGGACGGAGAGGGGGGATCTGCATGGACGAGAACGCTGTCCTGAAGGCCCGCGACGTATACCGAACGAACCAGATCCAGACGGCGAGCCGGGAGCAGCTGCTGCTGTTGACCTACGACATCGGCATCCGCTCCTGCGCCATGGCCCTGGATGCCCTGGAAAACAAGGATACGGAGGGAACGAACCAACACCTCCAGAAGGCCCAGGCGGTGATCCGGGAACTCATGATCACCCTGAACGTGGAGCAGGGAGGCGAAGTGGCCCAAAGCCTCATGAGCCTCTATGACTATCTTTACTACCAGCTGGTGGAAGCCAACGTGCACAAGAATCCCGAGCCAGTGATCCAGGTGAAGCAGATGCTGGAGGAACTCAGACAGACCTGGGTCGAGGCCATCGACAAGCTGAGGCAGGAGGCACAGCCCGAAGCCGTGACCCCGTCCCCGGCTCCGGTGCCCGTTCAGACCTCCGCTGGGGGCTCGCTTTCGGGAGGGTTCAACCTTGCAGGCTGACTTGAAAGGACAATTGGAGGTTCTCCTGGAGGAGGAACGCCAGGTCTACCTGGTCCTGGAGGGGTTGATCCAGGACGAAGAAGGCTGCGTCCGGGAACAGAACATGGAGGGTCTCATGATGATCCTCCAGGAAAAACAAAAGCACATTTCCCGGCAGGAGAAACTCCTGGAAGGCTGGGGGGGCTTGTCCCGTGCCATGGGGGTCAAGGAGGGGAGAGAGGGTCCCGCCTTTTGGGCCGCCCTTTCCCGGCGGGTGGATCAGGAGGGATTCCACGATCTGGTGGAACGGGTCAACGGAATCCGAGATCTGGCGGCGTCCCTTCTGGAAAAGGAGCAGCGGGTTCAGAAGGAGCTGGAGTTCCAT
The DNA here is from genome assembly GCF_000165795.1 of Aminomonas paucivorans DSM 12260. NCBI lineage: Bacteria > Thermotogati > Synergistota > Synergistia > Synergistales > Synergistaceae > Aminomonas > Aminomonas paucivorans. The sequence goes on from NZ_CM001022.1 coordinate 1,346,614, forward strand.
CTGGAGGCGATGCGGGCGAAGCTCGTCCAGATGAAGCAAGGGCGCCAGGCACTGAAAGGCTATGCGCGAACGCAGGGAGGCTGAAACGCGGGCCCACCCCTGCGTCCTGGTCCTGTGTCTGGTTGCCTTCCTCTTTGCCCTTTCCTCCTGTCCTCGCGCGGAAGGAGCGGCCACGTCGGCGGATGTCCTGTCCCGGGAGATCCGGACGGGCAAGGAGGTCTCCGAGCAGATCGAGAAGCACTGGACGCGGGTGACGGACCCGGTCCTGTGCGCCCGGTTGGAGATGATCCTGGATAGGCTTCGTCCCACCCTGTCCCGTCCTCTTCCTTACGAGCTTCGCCTTGTGGATCGACCGGAGCCCAATGCCTTTGCCCTCCCCGGGGGCATTTGCTACCTCACCCGGGGGATGTTGGGCTTCGTGCGCAGCGACCCGGAGCTGGCGGGGGTGGTGGCCCACGAGCTGGTCCACGCGGATCGTCGGCACGGGATGATCCAGATGGCGCGAAACGAGCGGGTCTCCCTGCTTGCCCTCGCGGTGGCCGTGGCCAGTCGAGGCCAGGCCGCAGCGGTGCTGCTGGCCAACCTGGGCCAGATGGCGGTGATGAACGCCTACAGTCGGGACTTGGAGCGGGAAGCGGATGCCGGAGCCCTCGGCATGCTTTTGCAGGGAGGGTACGATCCCGTGGGCATGGTGACCCTTCTGGAGAGGCTGCAGGAAGAGCAGCTGAAGCACCCCTATGTGGACCCGGGAATCGCTCAGGACCATCCGGACCTCACGGAACGGATTCGTTACGTGGAGGAGGTCCTTGAGGAAAAGGGAATCCGAGTGGCGCGAAAGGGCGTTCTCGGACTCCTTCGCGTCCGGGTGAGCCGCGAGGGTCCGGAGTGGACGGTCCGCCTGGATGATCGGCTGTGGCTTCGCTGTCCTGAGGCGCCCGGGGCGGAAGCGTGGAGCGCCCGTGTAGCCCGAAGGCTTGAGGAACAGATGCAGATGGAACTGGCTCCCCACGAAATCCTGCTCGTCGGCGAGGGTCCCTCTCGGTCCCTTAGGGTGGGGGGAAAACTGCTGCTGGCTTCGGGAGAATTGCCCCCCCTTCCGACTCAGACCCTCGACTCCCTTCGGGAGACTCTTGTAGAATCCCTCCTAGAAGCCCAGAAGAAACACCCCATGGGACGTTTCCTCCAGTAACAAACCCGGCGCTTTGTCCACCGGTCGCCCTGGGGAATCCACTCCTTGGAGGCGAATCTATGTATCTCTCCCTGTATCGGCGGTATCGTCCCTCCTGTTTTTCCGAGATTGTGGGTCAGGAAGGGGTAGTGGAGGCCCTCCTTCGGTCCCTGCAGGAGGGTAGGGCCAGTCATGCCTATCTGTTCTCCGGGCCTCGGGGCTGCGGCAAGACCAGCGCCGCCCGTCTGGTGGCCAAGCGGTTGAACTGCGCCAGTCCCGCCCCGGGAGGAGAGAGCTGCGGGCAATGCCCGAGCTGCCTTGCCTTGGCGGCGGGAGAGCATATGGACGTGGTGGAGATCGACGGGGCGTCGAACCGGGGGATCGAGGAGATTCGGGAACTCAAGAGCCACGTGTCCCTGGCCCCTTTCCAGTCCCCTCACAAGGTCTACATCATCGACGAGGTCCACATGCTCACCGAACCGGCCTTCAACGCCCTCCTCAAAACCCTGGAGGAGCCGCCGTCCCGGGTCTATTTCATCTTGGCCACCACGGAGCCCCAGAAGGTGCCCGTCACCATCCGTTCCCGATGCGTCCACCTGCCCTTCCAGCGAATCCCCAACGACGACGTGGTGGCTCGGCTTCACGAAGTCTGCCGGGCGGAGGGAGTGGAGGCGGAACCCCAAGCCCTTTGGGAGATCGCCCGGCAGTCCGACGGAGCCCTTCGGGATGCCCTATCCCTCCTGGAACAGGTGCTGGCCCTTCAGCCCGAGGCTGTTACGGTGGCCGCCCTGCGTCGCCTCCTGGGGGGTACGGGAAGAGAGGATCTGGAGAGGTGGCTCCAGGCCTTCCGGCAGGAGCCAGGTCAGGCCTTTCCCCACCTCTCCCGACTGGCCCAGCGCGGGGCGAACCTGGAGAGGCTTCTGGAAGGGTTCTACCTCCTCTTTCGAGACCTTCTCTTTTTCCGGATCTGGGGGGAAGCCATCCTTCCCGGATTGGGGGTTTCTCCAGAGGAGGCGGAGTACCTGCGCCAGGAGGCCCTCCAGTGGTCCGAGTCCTCTCTGGAAAGGGGCGCGGCCCTGTGCGCCTCCCTTTTCCCACGGGCTCGGCAGGGGCTTCGGGCGGACGTGTTCTCCGGTCTACTCTTTCAGCGTCTGGGAGAGGCACGGCAGCTCCCCGAAGGGGCCCCGAGGGGGGGCCCTATTGTGCCGGAGCCCACAGAGCCCTCCGGTGGGGAAAACGCCCCGTCCCCTCCCCCCGTTTCCCGGCCCCTCCCCCCTTTCCGGCAGGAACCATGCGGCGAGCGCGGGTCCGGTACGGCGGGGGTTGCGCCCTCTCCTCCCGTCTTTCCGCTTCCGGTGGAGGAGTCCTCCTGTCCGGTCCCTCGGGTGAGGGAGGAGGACGAAGAGAAGGCGGGTCTCGGGGAGGTCGAGGAGGAACAGCGGGTTTCCGACCCCTCGGGATGGAATCCCCTGGTGCTGTACCTGGCCCAGCGGGACCTGCCCCTGGCGGCGGGGATTCTCCGCTCCCGGATCGTCCGGGAGGGGGAGTCCCTTGCGCTGGTCGTGCCGGAGGAGGACCGGATCCTTTCCCAGACCCTTCGCAGCCCCAAGTCCCGCCGCATCCTTCGGGAGGGGGCTCAGAGCCTTTTTGGGGGGGAGCTGCGGCTTGCCGGGGAGGAGGCCCCCCCGTCGTCTCCTCCGGAGAGAGAAGGTGCCCCCGGCTCTCCCGAGGGGGATTCCTTTACCCCCCCCGACTCCGTGGTTTCACGGGTGGAGGGCTTGGGAAGGGAATTCCAGGCACCTCCAGGCGGGGAACCTGCGGAGAAGGGTGAGTGGATCCACGAGGCCATTTCCTGGTTGGATGCGGAGGTCCTCTTCATCCAAAAGGGAACCAGGGAGGAAGAATCCGGCACGGGTGACGGAGGGGTGGGGGAATGAGCGAGCCGTTTATCCATCTCCACGTGCACAGCGAGTACAGCCTTCTGGACGGGGCCATCCGCTGCACCGAGCTGGTGGAGACCGCTTCGAGCATGGGCATGAACGCCGTGGCCCTGACGGACCACGGGGTCATGTACGGGTGCGAGGAGTTCTTTGAGAAGAGTGAAAAGGCGGGCATCAAACCCATCTTCGGGTGCGAAGTCTACGTGGACCCCAGCGGCATCGACAACCGAGAAGGGAAGGGAAAAAACCACCATCTGGTCCTGTGGGCGGAGAACGAGACGGGGTACCGCAACCTGGTGAAGCTGGTCTCCCTGGCCAACACGGAGGGTTTCTACTACAAACCTCGCATCGACCACCACCTCCTTGCGCGCCACGCCGAGGGGCTCATCGGTTCCTCCGCCTGCCTTGCCGGGGAGATCCCCTCCCTGATCCTTTCGGGGGACTACGAGGCAGCCCGGGATCGAGCCTTTCTCTACCGGGACATTCTGGGAGAAGGTCGGTTCTATCTGGAGGTCATGCACAACGCCCTCCGGGAACAGGCCCTGGCGAACCGGGAGCTGGTTCGCTTGGCCCGGTCCGAAGATTTCCCCCTGGTGGCCACCAACGACGCCCACTATCTTCGGCGCAGCGACGCCTCCTGGCACGACGTGCTCCTCTGCGTGCAGACCCAAAGCACCGTCCAGACCACGGACCGCTATCGGTTCGGGGCAGACGATTTCTATTTCCGAAGCCCCGAGGAGATGTGGTCCCTTTTCGGCGCGGAGCTGCCCGACGCCCTTCGAAACACCCAGGAGATCGCGGATCGGTGCAACGTGAAACTCACCCTGGGGAAGTACCTCCTGCCGGAGTTCCCCATCCCCGAGGGGCAGACCCTGGAGACCTTTCTGGAGAAGCGGGCCTGGGAGGGGTTGGCCCGAAGACTGGGGACCCAGGAAATCCCGGAGGCCTACGGGGAACGTCTTCGCTACGAGCTGGGGGTCATCCGGCAGATGGGGTTCCCCGGCTATTTCTGCATCGTGGCGGACATCATCACCGCCGCCAAGGGACAGGGTATCCCCGTGGGGCCGGGGCGAGGGTCCGCCGCCGGTTCGCTGGTCGCCTGGGCCCTGGGCATCACGGAGCTGGACCCTCTCCGCTACCATCTGCTTTTCGAGCGATTCCTGAACCCCGAGCGGATCAGCATGCCTGATATCGACACGGACATCTCCGACAAACGAAGGGATGAGGTTCTGGCCTACATCGTCCAAAAGTACGGGGCCGATCGGGTCTCCCAGATCATCACCTTTGACCGGATGAAGAGCAAGGCGGCCATCCGGGACGTGGGCCGAGCCCTGGCCATGCCCTACTCCGACGTGGACCGGGTGGCCAAACTGGTCCCCGAAGGAGTGAAGACCCTGGGGGAAGCCCTGGAGAAGGCCCCGGATCTGAAGCAGCTTTCGGACCAGGACCTCCAGGTCCGTCAGCTCATCGAGACGGCCTCCCACATCGAGGGCATCGCACGGCACTGCTCCCAGCACGCCGCCGGGGTGGTGATCACCCCGGTTCCCCTGGTGGAGATGGTGCCGGTCCGCAGGATCGGGGAGAACCAGGTGGTCACCCAGTACTCCATGGAGCCCATCGAACACCTGGGCCTGGTGAAGATGGACTTTCTGGGGCTCCGGACCCTTTCGGTGCTGGAGGATACCCTGTCCAACATCGTGGCCAACCACAAGCCCCCCCTGGACCTCTCGGCCATCCCCATGGACGATCCGGAGACCTTCGACATGCTCCAGCGGGCAGACACCCTGGGGGTCTTCCAGCTGGAATCCTCGGGCATGCAGGACCTCCTTCGGCGGCTTCGACCGGACTGCTTCGAGGATCTCATCGCCGTGCTGGCCCTTTACCGCCCCGGCCCCTTGGGCAGCGGCATGGTGGAGGACTACATCGAACGCAAGCACGGACGGGCAGTCACCCAGTATCCTCATCCCTGTCTGGAGAAGGCCCTGAAGGAGACCTACGGGGTCATCCTCTACCAGGAGCAGGTCATGCAGTGCGCCGCAGAGCTGGCGGGGTACTCCCTGGGGGAAGCGGACCTGTTGCGTCGGGCCATGGGCAAGAAGAAGGCCGACGTAATGGAGAAGCAGCGTTCCAAGTTCGTGGACGGAGCGCGGGAGCGGGGCGTGGACCCGGTGAAGGCGGAGGAGATCTTCGACAGCATCGAGAAGTTCGCCGAGTACGGGTTCAACAAGTCCCACAGCGCCGCCTACGCCCTCATCAGCTACCAGACCGCCTACTTGAAGGCTCATTACGGGGCGGAGTTCCTGGCAGCGTACCTTTCCAGCATGGTGGGGGCCCGCATGGACATCCTGGGTCGCTACATCCGAGGGGTTCGGGACCTGGGCTTCCCCGTCCTTCCCCCGGACGTGAACGAGTCCAAAGCCGCTTTCGCCGCCGTGGGGAAGGTGATCCGCTTCGGCCTTTCCGGCGTGGGGAAGGTGGGGGAGGCGGCGGTGGACTCCATCCTCAAGGCCCGGTCGGAAGGGGGCCCCTTCGCTTCCTTCTGGGATTTCCTCATCCGGGTGGACCTGCGGGCCGTGAACCGAGGGGTGGTGGAGAACCTCATCAAGGCTGGAGCCTTTGATGCCCTTTGGCCGAATCGGCGTCAGCTTCTGGAAAACCTCCCGACGCTGCTGGAGATGGGACAGAAGCGGGCGGAACGGGGAAACCAGACGAGCCTCTTCCTGGAAGAGCAGGAGGCCGACGATGTCCCCCCCATGGAACCCTGTGAGGATTTCGAGGTCCGGCAGAAGCTGGATTTCGAGAAGGAAGCCCTGGGACTGTACATCTCCGGGCACCCTTTTGAACAGATTGAGGGGAGGGTCCGTCCCTACACCACCTGCTCCCTTGCGGAGGTGGAGCACTGGCAGTCTCGCGATACTCCTCCCGTGGTGGGAGGTTTGTTGGTGGGTGTAAAGGAACGCTATACTAAACGGGGCGATCCCATGGGCATCCTGGAGTTCGAGGACACGGAGACCAAGCTGGAGACGGTCTGTTTCCCCAAGCTCTGGCAGAAGGTGAAGCCCCTGCTTCAAGTGGGAAAGGCGTACACTTTCTCGGGGAACGTCAAGAACGACGGTCGCCTTTCCCTGCTCCTGGAGGAGATCCAACCCTCCGAGGAATGGGGGCGGGAACGGTCCCCGTGGGTGCGCGTGGAGATCACGCAGGTCGATGGGGAGGAGGGATTTTTCCGAGCCTTGGCCAGGGAACTCAAGGGACACGCCGGTTCCGCCCCGCTGCTGGTGCACGTGGAGGACCAGGGGTCGCGCGTGGTCCTGCACCCTCGATCCCTGAAGGTATGTGACACCCCCGCACTGCGAAGCCGTCTGGAGGAACTCTTTCCCGGACGGGTGCGCGTGGGAGCTTAGAGGTCCGGAGCCCTTCCCGTGAGGGCCCGAGGAGGTGGAAGCTCGTGAAGGAAGGCGAAGAAGCCAAAACATCGGTCTTGAGCGACTACGTGGTGGTCAAGGCCCTGGAGAACGGGGTGACGGTCATCGGCCTGACCCGAGGCCAGGAGACGAAGTTTGCCCACACGGAGAAGTTGGACGACGGGGAGGTATGGATCGCTCAGTTCACGGAACACACCTCCGCCATCAAGGTGCGCGGCGCCTCGGAGATCCACACGAAGCACGGCATGCTCTTCAGTGGGAGGGGTCGAAATGAGAAGGGTTAAGATCGTCTGCACCTTGGGTCCCGCTTGCAGCGACTACGATGTCCTTCGCACCATGGCGGAGGCGGGGATGAACGTGGCCCGCCTGAACTTCAGCCATGGGGATTACGAGACTCACGCCCTGAACCTCAAATTGGTACGGAGGGTAGAGGAGGAGATCCGACGTCCCCTGGCGGTCCTGCTGGACACCAAGGGGCCGGAGATCCGCACGGGGCTGCTCAAGGGCCATGCTCCCGTGAACCTCCTGCCCGGCAAGACCTTCGACCTGATCGTTCCCCAGATCGACGGGGACGAACGGGGGGTCTCCATCAGCTACCCCAACCTCCCGGGGGAAATCGCCGAGGGGCAGGACGTGTTCATCGACGACGGCAGCCTCCACCTTCGGGTGGAACGGGTCTACGAGGACCGCATCACCTGCAAGGTCCTGGTGGGGGGGGAGCTGGGGGAACGCAAGGGAGTCAACGTGCCCGAGGCCACCCTTTCCGTCCCCACCCTCACCTCCAAGGACATCGAGGACATCCGCTGGGGCGTGGAAAACGGCATGGACTTCATCGCCGTCTCCTTCGTCCGCACCCGGGACGACATCATGCAGGTCCGCCGGGTGTTGGAAGAACTGGGGGGCACCATGAAGATCATCGCCAAGATCGAGACCCGCCAGGCGGTGCAGCACCTGGACGAGATCGCCCAGGTGGTGGACGGCATGATGGTGGCCCGGGGCGACCTGGGGGTGGAGATGCCTACGGAGGACGTCCCCCTGGTGCAGAAGCGCATCATCGAGGTCTGCCGGAACCAGGGTAAGCCCGTCATCGTGGCCACCCAGATGCTGGATTCCATGATCCGCAACCCTCGCCCCACCCGGGCGGAGGCCAACGATGTGGCCAACGCGGTGCTGGACGGGGCGGACGCGGTGATGCTCTCCGGCGAGACTGCCAAGGGGAAGTATCCCGTCCAGGCGGTGGAGACCATGAACCGCATCGTCACCCGGGCGGAACAGGAGATGCGCCTCTGGCAGAGGACCTGCCAGTCCCCCGCCGTGGCCAACAACGTCTCCGACGCGGTGAGCCACGCCGCCATGAGCATTGCCGAGGACATGCGGGCGGCTTCCGTCATCTCCCTGACCCGAAGCGGCAGCACCGCCCGGATGGTCAGCAAGTACCGCCCCCTCTGCCCCATCGTGGCGGCCACCCCGTCGCGCAACACCTGGCGCGAGCTGGCCCTGCTCTGGGGGGTGTACCCGGTGATGCGGGAGGAGGCCAACAACGCGGAAGAGGCGGTGGAAGCCGCCATGGCGGCGGCCCTGGAGGAGGGCTTCGTCTCCGAAGGGGACTTGGTGGTCATTACCGCGGGGGTGCCCGTGGGCATCCCGGGGACCACCAACATGGTCCAGGTCTACACCATCGGCCAGATCCTGGTGAAGGGCCTGTCCCTCATCAAGAGAGAGGCCTCGGGTTTCGTGTGCCGAGCTCGAAACGCCCAGGAGGCCCTGACCAAGATGCGCCCCGGGGACGTGCTGGTGGTGGAGCAGACCGACCGGGAATACGTCCAGGCCATGAAGAAGGCCGTGGCCATCATCACCGAGGAGGGGGGACTTACCAGCCATGCGGCCATCGTGGCCCTGGAGCTGGGGGTTCCCTGCGTGGTCAGCGCAAGGGACTGCATGAAGCTCCTCCAGGACGGCATGCTGGTGACGGTGGACGGAACCCGGGGTGTGGTCTACCAGGGGCGGGTGAAGCTGCGCTGACCCTGGAGCCCCTTCGTGTTTCCTCCCATGCTCTGGCTCAAGACCCCCTGCGGCCCGACGAACCCTGGCCGCGCACTGTCTCCGGAGAGGGTCGGTGGGGAGCCGTCCTGATCCCCCTGTGGAGGGAAGGCGGAGGTTTCTTCACCCTCCTGACGGTGCGCTCCGCCTCCTTGCGCCGCCATCCGGGGCAGATCGCCTTTCCCGGGGGGGCTCGGGACCCGGAAGACCGGACCCCCGGACAGACCGCTTTCCGGGAAGCCCGGGAGGAAGTGGGGCTGCTCCCGACGGAATGGCGCCCCCTGGGGCTCTGGGGACAGGAACGGACCTTCACTTCCCGTTTCCGCGTGGTCCCCGTGTTGGCGGAGGCTGCGTCCCCCGGTGCCTGGGGGCGCTTTTCTCCCGATGGGGCGGAGGTGGTCACCCTGGTTCCGCTTGCGGTCCCTCCCCTGAAAGCAGGGTTTTCCTGGGAGACGGTTCCCGGTAGACAGATCTCCTACGTCGGGCCGACGCACCGCCTCCCCTGCGGGAAACGGGTTTGGGGACTTACGGGGAGGCTCCTGTGGCGGCTTTCCCGGCTTTGCTCGGGGGAAGGGGTTCCGGTGCCGTGGCTCTGATCGGCTCCCACGTGTCCATTGAGGGGGGACTGTGGAGGGCGTTTGAACGAGGGCAGGAGATGGGCTGCGAGGCCCTTCAGATCTTCACCAAGAACCAGCTTCAGTGGTTCGCCTCTCCCCTCCCCTTAAGGGAGTGCGAACGGTTTTACCGGGCCTGGCGAGAGAGCGGAATCTCCACGGTGGTGTCCCATGCCTCCTACCTCATCAACCTGGCGGGGGAAGAGGCGGTGCGCCGAAAGAGCGTGGACGCCCTCGTCCAGGAGCTGCAGCGTTGCGATGCCCTGGGGATCGATCGGGTGGTGCTTCATCCGGGCTTCCACAGGCAGCTCACCCGGCAGGAGGGGATGAAGCGGGTTCTGCATTCCCTGGAAGAGGTGCTGGAGCAGACGGAGGCCCTCCGGGTGCGTATCCTCCTGGAAACCATGTCCGGACAGGGCACTTCCCTGGGAGCGACCCTGGAGGAGTGCACGTCTCTCTGCGCTTCCGCCGGGGACCTGCGTCGAGTGGGGGTGTGCCTGGATCTGTGTCATCTCTTTGCGGCGGGGTACGAGCTTCGCACCCCCGAGGGGTACGAGCGTCTCGTGGGAACCGTGGAGAGGGAGCTGGGGCTGGATGCCGTGGGGTGCTGGCATCTGAACGATTCCAAGGACCCCAAGGGTTCCCGGAAGGATCGGCATGCCCACCCGGGAAGCGGTGCCCTGGGGACGCTTCCTTTTTCCCTGGTGGTCTCGGACCGTCGGTTTCCGGATGTCCCGGCAATCTTGGAAACTCCCGCGGATCGAGGGAAGGAGAACCTGGCGCTGCTGCGCAAATGGCGGGGCCGGGAATGAGGAATGGGGAAGGAGCCTGGTCATGGCGTTGCCCGAACTGATGGTCCACGGAGATCGGATCCTCCATAACGTCCGGGAGGTGGTCCGGCGTTGCGGCGCTGCGGGAGTGGATCTGTGGGGGGTGACGAAGGGCCTCTGCGGGAACCCCCAGGTGGGGCGTCTTTTCCTGGAGGGAGGCTGCACCGCCCTGGCGGACAGCCGGGTGCGCAACCTCCGGGGGTTGCGGGAGGCAGGCATCCGCGCCCCCCTGTATCTCATCCGCATCCCCATGGAGCAGGAATTGGAGGAGCTGGTGGAGGTGGCGGACGGAGCCCTGGTCTCCATGGGGGAGACCCTGGAGGCCCTGGAGGAACTCTGTCGCAGCCGGGGGCGGACCTTCCGCGCCGTGGTGATGGTGGATGTGGGAGACCTGCGGGAAGGGGTCCTCCCGGAGGAGCTGGAATCCCTGGGGCGGCGGTGCGCCGCCCTGCGCCACGTGGTCGTGGAGGGACTGGGCACCAACCTGGGGTGCTTCGGGGGCATCCTGGCCACCCCGGAGAACCTCACCGAACTGCTCCAGGGGGCAGAACGCTTCCGGGAAGCATCGGGGCTGGAGGCTCCCCTGGTTTCCGGAGGGGCAACCCTATCCTTGAAGCTGCTGGAGGAGGGGACCCTTCCCCGGGGAATCAACCACCTTCGCGTGGGAGAGGCTTTGCTGCTGGGGACCGACTCCACGGGGATGCGCACCATCCCCTACCTGAACCAGGAGACCATGGAGATCCGGGCCCAGGTGGTGGAGCTTCGCCGCAAGCCCTCCGTCCCCCGGGGAACCGTGGGGGTGGACGCCTTCGGGGCGGTCCCGTCCTTCGAGGATCGGGGCAACCGCAGAAGGGCCATCCTGGCGCTGGGCAAGCAGGACGTGCGACTGGAGGGGTTGACCCCCCTGGAGTCGGGCGTCGAAATTCTGGGCGGATCCAGCGATCATCTGGTCTGCGACGTGGAGGAGGTGCCCGCCTTGCAGCTGGGAGACGTGCTCTCCTTCCGTCCCAACTACGGAGCCATGTTGGCGGCCGCCACCTCTCCCTACCTGGACCTGCGGGTCCTCTGATCCGACAGGGACGCCTTCTCTTGCCCATCCCGGATCTCCGCTGGCAGGATTTTCTGGACATCTTCATCATCGCCTTCATCGTCTACCGCCTTCTCCTTTTGGTGGTGGACACGAGGGCCATGCAGCTTCTCAAGGGGCTGTTCGTCCTGGCTGCCGTGGCGGTGGTGGCCTATTTTCTGGAACTGAAGGCCCTCACGTGGCTTTTGAGCCGCTTGCTAGGAGCCCTGTTCATCGCCATCCCCATTCTCTTCCAGCCGGAACTGCGCCGGGTGCTGGAGGAGCTGGGGCGGGGGCACCTATGGAGGGTCCGGGAGATCCAGGAGCGGGCGGAGAGCCTGGCGGAGGAACTGTTGCGGGCGCTCCTCTACCTCCAGGGGCATCGCATCGGAGCGCTGGTGGTCCTCCAGAAGAACACGGGGCTCAAGGAGGTCTGGCGCTCCGCCGTGAGCCTCCGGGCAGCCCTCTCCCAGGAGCTTCTGGTGTCCCTCTTCTGGCCCGGGAACCCCCTCCATGACGGGGCGGTGATCCTAGATCGGGAGATGGTCATCGCTGCGTCCTGCTACCTGCCCCTCACGGAGAAGAGCGACCTTTCCCGATGGTACGGCACCCGCCATCGGGCTGCCCTGGGGGTCACGGAGATCTCCGATGCCCTGGCCCTGGTGGTCTCGGAGGAACGCGGGGAGGTCTCCCTGGCGGTGAACGGCCACCTTTCCCGGGGCCTGAACGAGGATCAGATCCGCCGCCTGCTCCTTCACTACTTCCGGGGAGGGGAAAAAGAATCCTCCCTGTGGGAACGTTTCCGGGAGGAACTCAAGGGAGACGTGGATTTGGAGAGGACCGATTCCCGTGAATAAGAAATGCCGCGGGGGCCGAAAGACCTTGGATCAATGGCTCTCCTCCCGCTGGTCCCTTCGGGTTCTGTCCCTGGGGGTGGCCCTGTTGGTCTGGTTCTTCGTGGCCTGGGACCATCAGGCCCAGGGACATCGGACCCTGCGTCTGCCCGTGGAGGTGGTGAACCTCCCGGAAGGGACGGTCTTCTCCGTGGAGGAAAAATGGGTGGAGGCCCGATTCCTGGGAGATGTGGAAAGCCTGGCGGACCTAGAAAGAGAACGCCCTCAGTGCACCCTGGACGCCAAGGGACTCTCCGTGGGGAGTCATCGACTTCCCGTCCGCGTTCCCATCCCCAAGGGGGTTCGCACCGTCTCCCTCTCTCCGAAGACCTTGAAGCTCACCTTGGAGCGACACCTGGAGCGCCGACTTGCCGTGCGGGTGGAACGGGGGGAGGACTTTCCCGAAGGGGCCCGCATCCACTCCTTCCGGGTGGTGCCCCAGGAGGTGGTCATCCGGGGGGCGGAACGGGATGTCCTGGCGGTGGACCTGGCCAGAGTGGTGGTCCATGCGGAGGACCTGAAAACGAAGAAGCGGGCCTTCGACGTGGACCTGGTCACCCGGGCGACAAAGGGGAAGCTGCTCCGTCCTGTGGAGGTGGAGCCGCGCTCGGTCCGCCTGACCCTGGTGGTCTCCGCGGATCGCCGCTCCCTTCGGTGCCCCCTCCGCATCCCCATCGTGGGGGCCCCGGAACGGGACTACCACGTGGAGGGGGTCTCCATCAGCCCCGACCAGGTGTTGGTGGAAGGACCTCCCGCCCTCATGGAGGGGATGAAGGAGCTGGTCCTGGACCCGTTGGACATCACGGGGCTCAAGGGAGACCTGGTGCTGGATCTGCCGATCAAACCGCCCTTCCCGGAAGTTGCTATAATCGGAGCGCAGCATGCCCAGGTGCGCGTCACCCTGGAGCGGAAGGTCAACCAGAGGACTTTGGCGAACATCCTCCTCCGGGTGGAGGGAGAAAGCCCCGTTCGTCAGTGGGTCCCCACTCCGGAACGGGTGAGCGTCACTCTCGAGGGTTCCCCTTCCGCCTTGGCGCACGTCGACGAGGAAAACCCGTTGGTGGAGGCCTATGTCGATGTGAGCAATGTGGTGACGCCCCGCATCGTCCTTCCAGTTCTCGTCCGGAATCGACGGGAAGACTTGAGAATCCTCCGGGTGGAGCCTCCCCGGGTGCAGCTTCAAGGGCAACTGCCCTGACCGAGCACAGGACGATACCGTATCGAGGTGAATTCGGTGGATGTGAAAAAGAGCCAAGCCGTGCGCTGTTTGTTCGGGACCGACGGGGTGAGGGACGTGGCGAACCGGGGCATGATGACCCCCGAGATGGCCCTACGGCTGGGCCGGGCGTTCATCCTCTTCCTGGCCGAACGGGGCATCCCTCGCCCCCGGATCCTCCTGGGCAGGGACACGAGGCGTTCCGGCCCCATGCTGGAAGCGGCCCTGACCAGCGGCATGGTGTCCGCGGGCGCTCAGGTGCGGACCCTGGGGATCATCCCCACTCCCGGGGTGAGCTATCTCCTCCAGGAAGGGGAAGCGGACGGGGGAGCGGTGATCAGCGCCTCTCACAATCCCGCGGAGTACAACGGCATCAAATTCTTCGACGGGGCGGGTTTCAAGCTTCGGGACGAGGACGAAGCGGCCATTGAGGACTATCTGGGAGACCCTCTGCTCGACGACTGGCGTCCCACCGGAGCTTCCATCGGCGAGACGGAACCCCTTTTGGGGGGGATGGATCGTTACGTGCTCTGGCTTCGGGAGTGCGACCCCGTAGGGCTTCGGGACGGCTGGACCGGAGTGTTCGACTGTGCCCACGGAGCCGCCTGCGTCCCCGCCAAGGCTCTGGTTGCGGGGAGTCCCTCCTCCCTTCGCTGGATCGGAGATGCCCCCAACGGTCTGAACATCAACGAGGGGGTGGGGGTCATGCACCTTTCCGCCCTTTCCGAAGAGGTCTTGCGCGCCCGTGTCCCCTTTGGGGTGGCCTTTGACGGCGATGCGGACCGAACCCTCCTGTGCGATTCCCGGGGTCGGGTCCTGGACGGGGACGTGATCCTCTGGGTCCTGGCTCGGTGGCTCCACGGACAGGGGATTCTGGGCAGCGGCCTGGTAGCCACGGTGATGAGCAACCTGGCCCTGGAGGAAAAGCTCCAAAGAGAGGGGATCCGGGTTTTCCGATGTCCCGTGGGGGACCGCTACGTCCTGGAGACCATGCACCGGGAGGGCTCCCTTCTGGGGGGAGAGCAGTCCGGGCACGTGATCCTTCGCGACTGGGTCCGCACGGGGGACGGCCTCTGCACTGCCCTCCTCTTCCTGCGGGCCTGCAGGGAACTGGAGGAGGACGTGGATACCCTCTGGGACCGTTTTGCCCGGTATCCGCAAAAACTGTGCAACGTCAAGGTCCGGGATCGCAAGGCCGTCATGGAGAGCCCCCTGCTTCGGGAGACCCTCGGGGACGCGGAGGCGGAGCTGAAGGATCGAGGGCGCCTCCTCCTTCGCCCCTCCGGCACGGAGCCCCTCATCCGGGTTCTGGTGGAGGCAAGGGACGTGGACCTCATGGGACGGGTCACGGACCGGATCGTCCAGGTCCTAGAGTCCATCAAGGGCTAGGTTCCTTACGGGGAAATCAGCAGACCGGAAAGGAGAGTTCCTTTTGAGCCATCTCCAGCATTGCCTGTTTCCCGTGGCGGGGTTGGGAACCCGCTTTCTCCCCGCCACCAAGGAGACGCCCAAGGAAATGCTCCCCCTCATTGACCGTCCCCTCATCCATTACGGAGTGGAGGAAGCGGTTGCCTCGGGCTGCCGGGACATCGTCTTCGTCACCGGGCGGGGCAAACGTTCCATCGAGGACTACTTCGACCGCTCCCACGACCTGGAATCTCTGCTTCTGGAGAGAGGCAAGGGCGACCTGGCGGAGCTGGTTCGCTCCATCAGCGAGCTGGCTCGTTTCTCCTACGTCCGCCAGACGGAACCCCTGGGCCTGGGGCATGCGGTGCTCTGCGGGCAGGCCTGCTGCAGCAGCGACTACTTCGGGGTGATCCTGCCCGACGACGTGATGGTGGCCCGTCCTCCCGTGTTGGCCCAGCTGGACGCGGTGCGTCGATCCTGCGGAGGATCCGTGCTGGCCCTGGAGCAGGTTCCCTGGGAGGAGACCTGCCGCTACGGGGTGGTGGACGCGGAGGATCTGGGGGGCGGCGTGTTCCGCATCCGGGGGCTGGTGGAAAAACCCCGGCAGGAGGATGCCCCCAGCCGCCTTGCCATCATGGGGCGCTACGTCCTCTCCCGAAAAGTCTTTGCCCATCTGGAGAACCTGGGTCCCGGTTCCGGAGGGGAATTCCAGCTTACCGACGCCCTCCAGTCGCTGCTCCAGGAGGAACCTCTTTTCGGGCTGGTCTACCAAGGGCAGCGTCTGGATTGCGGCACCAAGGAAGGTTGGCTCCGTGCCACCGTGAGCCTGGCCCTCAAGGACCCGGCCCTGCGGAGGCTCATCCTGGACGTGCTCCGACAGGAGGAGGTGGTGCTGGGGATCTGACGGGGATTTTGTCTTGCGCCCGTGGAAGCGCCTGATCCGGTTCGCCGGATGACGAGGACGGGGAGGATCGAGTTTCGGCGGATGCCCCGGGGCGTGGAAGCGCGCCCTCAACCGCCGCTCCAAATCCCGGGAGCGATCCCGGGGACAAAGGCGGCGGAGCTTCGTTTCCCTGGTTGGTCGAAAAGGAGGATGCCTCCATGTGCGGCATCGTTGGTTACGTGGGTCCGCGGAACGCCGCGGACGTGTTGTTGGATGGCCTTCGGCGGCTGGAGTACCGGGGCTACGATTCTGCCGGGCTTGCCGTCCGGGGCGCCGAGGGTGTCCAGGTGGTCAAGGAACTGGGCAAGGTGGCGGATCTGGCGCGGGTCGTGCAGGAGAGGCAGATGAGCGGGAACCTGGGGGTGGGTCATACCCGATGGGCGACCCACGGAGGGGTGACGGAGGTCAACGCCCATCCTCACTGCGATGGCTGCGGCCGGTTCGCCCTGGTGCACAACGGCATCGTGGAAAACTACCTGGATCTCCGGGAGGATTTGGAGAACCGGGGAGTGGCCTTTGTCTCCCAGACGGATTCGGAAGTGGTGGTCCAGCTCTTGGCTCAGATCCACCAGGGGGACATGCTCACCACCCTGGTGGACCTGCAGAAGCGGCTGCGGGGGTCCTTTGCCCTGGTGATCCTCTGCCACGACGACCCCGACGGGTTCTACTGCGTCCGCCGAGGCTCGCCCCTCGTCCTGGGGGTGAACGACCAGGAAGGGCTGTGTGCTTCCGATGTCCCCGCCCTCCTGCCCTACACCCGGGAGGTCCTCTACCTGGAGGAGGGGGAGATCGCGGAAATCCGGCGGGGTTCCGCCCGCATCTGGGACCAGGAGGGGCATCCCGTGGACCGCAAGCCCGTGCAGGTGGACTGGGATGTGGCCATGGCCGAGAAGGACGGTTTCCCCCACTACATGGCCAAGGAAATCCACGAGCAGGGGGCGGTGTTGCGTTCCACCCTGAAGGGACGGCTTACCGAACAGGGGGTGGACCTTTCGGAGGAACTGGACTGGTCCGGTGAGTTTGTCCGTTCCCTGAAACAGGTCCATCTGGTGGCCTGCGGCACCTCCTACTACGCCGCCCTGGTGGCGGAACGGGTGTTGGAACAGTGGACGGACCTGGACGTGAGGGTGGACATCGCCTCGGAGTACCGCTACCGACAGGTCCGGGTGACCCCCCAGACCCTGGCGGTCTTCGTCTCCCAGTCCGGGGAGACCGCCGATACACTGGCGGCGCAGAGGAAGGTCCGCTCCCTGGGAGCCCGATGCCTGGCGGTGACCAACGTCCGAGGGGCCACTCTGGCCCGGGAAGTGCATGACCGCCTCCTCCTCAAGGCGGGACCGGAGATCGGCGTGGCCGCCACCAAGACCTTCATGGGACAGATGGCTACCCTCTATCTCCTGGCTCTTAAGCTGGGGTGGGATCGCGGTACCCTGAACCCCGCGGAGGCGGAGCGGCTTGCCGCCGCCCTGATCCAGCTTCCCTACCAGGTGGAACGCACCCTGGAGCGGGAGGAGCAGGTCCGAAGGGTGGCCGAAAAGTATAGCAAGTACGACAACTTCCTCTACCTGGGGCGGGGGATCTCCTTCCCCGTGGCCCTGGAGGGAGCGCTGAAGCTCAAGGAGATCTCCTACGTCCATGCGGAGGCCTACGCGGCGGGGGAGATGAAGCACGGCCCCATCGCCCTGCTGGAGCCGGACGTCCCCGTCATGACGGTGATGCCTCGGGACAGCCTCTACGAAAAGAGCCTCTCCAACCTCCAGGAGGCGAAGGCCCGTCGCTCTCCCCTGGTGGCGGTAGCCACCGACGGGGACGACCTGGTGACCCGGCACGTGGACGATGTGCTGCGCATCCCCTGGAGCGACGAGGTGTTTTCCCCCTTCCTTTCGGTGATTCCCCTCCAGCAGTTCGCCTACCACGTGGCCCGGTTCCGGGGTCGGGAGATCGACCAACCCCGCAACCTTGCCAAGAGCGTCACGGTGGAGTGAGGGAGAGCGGGCAGGACAAGGCAAAGAGAAGGGGGCGGGACCTCGGGTCCCGCCCCCTTCTCTTTCGTCCTTTCCTTCCTCCTACGCCTCGTCAGGGGGTCGGGGTGGGTGCCAGGGGTTCGTCGATCACGGGGAAATAGATCCGAAGGTGGGTGAGTTTCGCCAAGGCCTGGTCCTGTCTTCCCGAAACCTCTGGCAGCTTCTCCCAGGGGCCCCCGTCGATCCGGCAGAGCACCAGAGGGCGCCTGCCGTAGGTGGACCAGAGGTCCCACAGGGCCTCCCCCTCCCCGGGACCGGGCACCAGCCCCCCGGAAAAGAGCGGCGGAGTCCCCACCAAGGGGCTGCTTCCGTCCGGGGCCGCCACCACGAGCCACTGGGTCATGGTCCAGGCCCCTTGCATCTCCGAGGATTTCCCGTGATCCATGGGAAGGATCTGGAACCCCCCCACCACCCCGTGGGGGGAGGTGCTGATGTCGATGACCCCCGGGTGGTTGGCCCGAAGGCGCCCCCGGTCCTGGAAAAGGGTTCCCTCGAAGCGCCCCACTCCTCGGACGGGTCGCAGGACCCGCCCGATCAGCTTCGCCCCCCGGGAGCGGCTCCAGGCGTAGACGCGCCCCCCCGGGCGGTTTTCCAGGTCCACCAGGTAGGGGACCTCCTCCCGGCGGACGTGCATCCAGAGGGTATCCCCCATGCGCGGGATCAGGGAGCCCGAGAGGGGGCCCTCTTCCCCGTCAGCTCGGCGCACCCGGACGGGGTTCCCTACCGGGGGAGCCCAGGCGCCGAAAACCCCCGTGCCCGCTTCCGCGTCCAGGACCACACTGGCCCCGGGGCCCGCAGCGGGGGCCACGGTCTTCTGGGGGATCAGGCTCAGGGTGCGCCCCTTGCCCTGCTCCACGTCCACCAGGAGATGGAGGGCGTTCACCGCCGAGGCCGCCACCGATCCGGGGACCCCCCAGCGCGTGGCGGTGAAGGAGGGCCATCGGGTCTTTTCAGGCAGGGCCACCACGCGGCCCAGCTCTCGCGTGGAACCGTCGGGAAGGTGGACTTGGACCACCCCGTCCAGGTTCAGGGGGATTTCCAGGGCAAAAAGGTCTTGGGAGGTGCAGCCTGAGGCCCAGGAGGCGGCGGGCAGAGGGAACAGCCACGCCGCGATGAGGAAGGGAAGGAGCCCGAGAGCCGGCCGAGGGAAGGGGTAACGCCGCAGGGAAAAGGACACGGTCATGCCTCCTGTTCCGTCCCTTCGTCTCCCAGGTGGCGGCGGATCTTTTCCTTCACCACCTCGGGGCGGAAGGGTTTGACGATGAAGTCGTTGGCTCCCGAGCGGAGCGCCTTGACCAGGCGGGCCCGGTCTCCGTAGCTGGAGATCACGATGATGGGGGTCTTGGCGTTGCTGGGGGTTCCACGAAACCGGCTGATGAGGGAGAAGCCGTCCATTCCCGGCATCACCAGGTCCGTGAGGAGCAGCCTCGGAGGGGTCGCCAGGGACAGCCGATAGGCTTCGTTTCCGTTGTCCGCCTCCAGCACGGGCAGGTCCATCTCTTTGAGGATGTGCTTGAGCCCCACCCGGATCACCGGGGCATCGTCGGCGATCAGGATCGGCTGACGGGACGCCTCCGTTCCCGTCCCCCCTGCCCCGGGAGGAGTTGTAGGGAGATCCGATCCCTCCGGGGCTTCGGGAAGGGGGCCCGTAGTAGAGGAAAAGCCCAGGGCCTTCTCCAGTTGGGGGGTGGAGGGGGGCAGGGACAGGACGTCGTCGCATCCTGCCATGCGGGCCTTGAGTCGAACCCGCATCTGCTCCCATTCCTCGTCGAAGGCCAGGACGCGACAGGAGGCTCCGTAGGGGAGGTTTCGCAGCACCTGGAGGAAGGGTTCCAGCTCTTGGGGCGGCGTGTCCTTCAGGGAGAAGAGGACCGCGAGCCTCTCCCGGGATTCCAGCACCATTGCCAGGGAGGTCAGATCCGGGAAGGTCTCCGCCTCCAAACCCGCTCCCTTGGCGAAGGAATCCAGGGCGATGCGGACCTTGGAGCGGTTCTCGGGAAACACCAGGGACAACAGCCCCTGGGGAACGGGTTCGGTCATGACGCCCTCCTTTGCGGAAACCCCTTCAGAAAGGGCTGGGGAAGAACCAGATCGCCCAGAGGTTTCCTAGCCCATGATACAGCGTCCCGGGAGCGATGGAGCCGTGGCGTTCCCGAAGCCACCCCATCACCAGGCCGGGGAAGAAGGTGGCCAGGAAGATGGGATAGGGGAAGAGGATCAGGTGGGAGGCCGCGAAGACCAGGCTCGTCAGCGCCACGGCGCAAAGAGGGGAGAGGCGGCGTCGCAGAAGACTCTGGATCCAGCCTCGGTAGAAGGTCTCCTCAATGATTGCCGCCGTCGCCCCGGATAGGGCCCATCTCCAGACCGTCCCCAGATCGGGGTGTCGGGGCAGGGTCTGCCCCGGCCAGTGGAGCGCCAGGAAGGTGAGAGGGATCAGGGTGACCAGCAGGGCGAGGGTCAGGTCCCTTGAAGCGCCGCGGGACCAGGTCCAGCGAAGCCCGTAGCTGCCGGGATCCTCCTTCCGCCAGTGACACCAGAGGTGGGGACCGTAGAGGAAGAGGGCTGCCACTCCGATCTTGGCGAAGTTTTCCACGGGAACTACTGTGCCGCCGCGGGGAAGGGCACGGGGGCGGGAGAAAAAGGCACGATCACAGGCAACGAGGGCAAACGCCGTAAAGGAAGAACTCTAACCGATCCACCTGAGCACCCTCCAGTTCCACCTGGAGCTTCATCTCCTCCGGGAGGCCGACGTCCAGCAGCCTTCCGCAGCGGGTGCAGAGGAAATGCCCATGGGGATGGGTGCCCGGATCGAAGTAGACCCGCTTCTCGTCGATGGAAAGGACCTTCAGGAGTCCCGCGTCCGCCAGGATCTGGGTGGTGCTGTAGATCGTGGCGATGGAGAGGGTGGGGAACTCCTCCTTCACCTCCTGAAAGAGCCGATCCGCCGAGGGGTGGTCCGTCCTCCCCTCCAGCCTCTTCAGGATCGCGATCCTCTGCGCGGTGATCTTTGCCCCCCGGTCTTTCAGGCGGCGGATGCCATCCTCAACGGTCCACATGATCGATCCTCCCGGTGCAAATCGAAATGAATTGATCCTAGACTCTTTCGAGCCCTTTGTACAGAGTCTCCGTCGTCCCTGTTGCTGGGGGGGCGACAAATGCCTATAATGCTGCCGATTGGGGTGTAGCCAAGGGGTAAGGCAGCGGACTTTGGATCCGCCATCGATGGTTCGAATCCATCCACCCCAGCCAGGTCCGTTGTGGGGGAAGCCCTAGGGCTCCCCCCATTTTCCGTGGTCTGGCGCCCCTGGGGTGGCCGGACGGCGGGGAGGAGAGGGTGGTTGCATGGATTTCGGTGACGCCGTAGGGGCCCTGGTCCTGGCTGCGGGCAAAGGGACCCGTCTGAAGAGCGAAACCCCCAAAGCTCTCGTACCCCTTCTGGAGGAGCCCTTGCTTTTCTACCCCCAGGCCAGCCTTCAGGTGCTGGGACTGGCGAGGCGGGCCGTGGTGGTGGGACACCAGGCGGATCGGGTGCGCCAGGTGTTGGCGAACGTGGATCCGGAGGCTGTGCCAGTGGAACAGGTGGAACTGCTGGGAACGGGACATGCGGTCCAGTCCTGCCGGAGCTGGTGGAAGGGGCTGGAGCATCTCCTGATCCTCCCGGTGGATACGCCCCTGCTTCGGCCGGAAACCCTTCGGCTTCTCCTGGAGGAGCATCTTCGGGAGGACAACGGATGCACCGTCCTGAGCTTCACCCCCCCAGATCCCAAGGGCTACGGCCGCATCCTCCGAGGCGTCCGAGGAGTCTCCATCGTGGAGGAACGGGATGCCACGGCGGAGCAGAAGGCCGTGGGAGAGTGCAACAGCGGCATCTACGTCTTCCGCGTCGCCGCTCTGGACGCAGTCCTCCCCCGCCTGGGCCGGGAGAACGCCCAAGGGGAGTACTACCTGACCGACGTCCTGTCCCTTCTGGCCCAGGAGGGCGAAAAGGTGGGGGTCCGCCAAGCGGACGACGACGTGGAGGTCTTCGGCATCAACGACCCCTTCCAGCTTGCGGAGGCCACGGACCATCTCCGCCGGCGGATCCTCTTCCGATGGATGGGCCAGGGACTCAAGTGCGTCGACCCTTCCAGCACCTGGATCGGTCCTCGCGCCCGGTTCGGCGCGGACGTCTGGCTGGAACCCCACGTCCAGATCTGGGGGGCCTCGGAGGTGGGAACCGGTTCCCGGGTGGGGAGCTTTTCCGTCCTGGTGGACAGCACCTTGGGACACGGGAGCGTCCTCCTGGGGCCGGTGCGCCTTCAGCACAGCTGCCTCGGAGCGGAGGTCCAGGTCGGCCCCTTCGCCTACCTTCGGGACGAGACCGTCCTGGCGGACCGGGTCCACGTGGGCCGGTTCGTGGAGATCAAGCGCAGCTCCGTGGGGGAGGGATCCAAGGTCCCTCACCTCACCTACCTGGGAGACGCCACGGTGGGCCGAGGTTCCAACATCGGAGCGGGAACCATCACCTGCAACTACGACGGGGTCCGCAAGAACCCCACGGTGGTGGGGGACGGCTGCTTCATTGGAAGCGATACCATGCTGGTGGCCCCGGTGGAGGTGGGAGACGGAGCCACCACTGCGGCGGGTTCGGTGATCACTCGGGACGTCCCCCCCGGTGCCTTGGGGGTGGGGCGCACGCGACAGAGGAACGTGGAGGGGTGGCGGGACCGTCCCCGGAGGGGTGAAAAGGGAGGCCAAGAAACATGTCCGCAGGATTGAGGGAGATTAAGGTTTTCTCGGGGAGTTCCCATCCCCAGTTCGCGGAGAGCATCTGCATGAACCTGGGGGTTCCCGTGGCAGCCTCCAAGCTGTTCCGGTTCTCCGACGGGGAGATCGGCGTCTCCATCGAGGAGAGCGTCCGGGGGGCGGACGTGTACGTGGTGCAACCCACCTGCGAACCGGTCAACGAGAACCTGATGGAACTGTTGATCATCATCGATGCGTTGGTGCGGGCCTCGGCCTACCGCATCAACGTCGTGACCCCCTATTTCGGGTACGCCCGGCAGGATCGGAAGACCCGCTCCCGGGAGCCCATCACGGCGAAACTGGTGGCGAACCTCCTGGGCAAGGCGGGGACCCACCGGATGATCGCGGCGGACCTCCACGCGGGACAGATCCAGGGGTTCTTCGACATCCCCGTGGATCACCTGACGGGGATCCCCCTGCTGGCCTCTTACTTCCGCAAGTCCCTGAGGGATGACGTCCAGGAGGGGAGGGTGGTGGTGGTGTCTCCGGACATCGGAGGCGTCGTGAGGGCCCGGAGTTTCGCTGGGCACATCAACGCGGACCTGGCCATCGTGGACAAGCGCCGCTCCCACGATGTAGCCAACTTCTCCGAGGTCATGGAGATCATCGGGGACGTCAAGGGCAAGACCGCCATCCTGGTGGACGACATCGTGGACACCGCCGGAACCCTGGTGCACGCCGCCGAGGCCCTCCGGGAGAAGGGGGCGGGGAAGGTCTACGCCTGCGCCACCCACGGGGTGCTCTCCGGCCCTGCGGTGGAGAGGGTGCAGAACTCCGTCATCGAGGAACTGGTCTTCACCGATACCATCCCCATGAAGGAAAGCAAGCGCATCGACCGGATCACCGTCCTGTCCATCGCGCCCCTGTTTGCCGAGGCGATCCGGAGGATCCATTCCGACCACTCGGTAAGTATCCTGTTCCATCAGCGTCCCACACGCTGAAAGCTACGCCCCAAGGAGGCGAGAACGATGCAAGATCGTGCGAAAGTGGTGTTTCGTTCCCGAGAGGAAACCGGAACCGGAGTGTGCCGCAAGCTCCGGGTGGAGGGCCTGATCCCTGCGGTCCTTTACGGCCCCGCGTTTCCCGAAGGCAAGAAAGGTGTGGTGGGCTACAAAGAGGTCCTGCCCGTGGTTTCGAGTTCCCACTGGGAAACCACCATCCTGGAGCTGGACCTGGGAGACGGTCGCCAGGAGATGGCCCTGATGAGGGAGATCCAGCGTCACGCCCTCACCCGCAGCCCCCTGCACATCGACTTTCTTCAGCTGGTGAAGGATCACAAGATCCGCGTGAAGGTTCCGGTGCATCTGGACAACCGGGACACCTGCGCGGGGGTCAAGCTGGGTGGCCTGCTGGAACAGTTCCTCTACGAGCTGGAGGTGGAGGTCCTTCCCCAGGACATTCCCGAGCAGATCCGACTGAACGTCCAGGGTCTGGGCATGAACAAGGAAATCAAGGTCTCCGACGTCCCCCTGCCCCAGGGAGCCACGTGGGTTCAGGATCCGGATTCCGTGGTGGTCTCCCTGGTCCCGCCCAAGGGCGCCGAGGAGGAGGCTCTTCCGGAGGAGGAGCAGGAGATCCAGGTGGTGGCCAAGGGTAAGGCCAAGAAGGAAGGGGAGGCCTAGGCTCCGCAGCCATGAAGCTCGTGGTGGGCCTGGGCAACCCAGGCCCGGAGTATGTCTGGTCCCGACACAACGCCGGCTGGATCGCTCTGGACGGCATCCTGCAGCGCCTCGGAGCGGGGAAACCCAAGCTCCGCTTCGAGGCGTCCTTTTGGGAGGGGCTCCCCTACGAAGGGGAGCGCTGCTCCTTTCTCAAACCCCTGACGTACATGAACCGAAGCGGCCTTTCGGTGCGCGAGGCGGTGCGTTACTTTGACCTGCCTCCTTCCTCCGTCCTGGTCGTCTACGACGACGTCTCCCTGCCCTTCGGCAAGATTCGCCTGCGGGAGCAGGGGAGTGCGGGGGGGCAAAAGGGCATGGTCTCCATCCTGGGCGCCCTGGGGACCCTGGAGGTCCCGCGCCTTCGCATCGGCATCGGCGAGCCTCCGCCCCAGAACGCCCCGGAGGGGCCCAAGAGGGAACTGGCCCCCTGGGTGTTGGGAACCTTCGGCCGCCGGGAACGGGATCTCTGGGACCCCCTTCTGGATCGGTGCCACGAGGCCTTCCGCCTGTGGCTCACCCTGGGTTTTCCCCAGGCCATGAGCCGGGTGAACGACCCGGCCTTCTGCAACCTTCCCGCCACCCCATGAAGGACTCCATAGGAAGCCTTTCCTCCCCCTCGCCCTCCTCTCCTTTCGAGGAGGGGACGACGGGGTACCTCCTTGGGGCCCCCTGCCATCTCCCCGCCCGGGGAGCCGCCCGGGCCTGGGCCTGCGGCTTCCCGGGAGAACGGGTTCTGGCCATCCTTCCCAACTCTCGGGAGCTGTTGGACTACGTTTCGGACTTCGAGGCCCTGTTCCCGGAAGGACGATGTTTCGCCCTCCCGGAGATCCCCCTTCAGGGGGACCAGGAGGAGCGCAAGCCCCTTCTGGTGCACCGAGGGGACCTGGTAGGGGCCTGGCTTCGAGAGGGCGGAACCCTGGCGGCCACCGCATCGGGGATGCTCATGCCCTTTGCCTTTTCCGACGGGACCTTTCGGATCGTCCGAGGGGAGGACGGAGTCCGGGGGAGCCTCCTTTCCTGGCTGGTGGACAAGGGCTACCAGCGGACGGATCTGGTGTGGCTGCCCGGGCAGTATGCCCTTCGGGGGGCTCTGCTGGACCTGCTCCCCCCTGCTTCCTCCGTGGGCGTCCGAGTGGCCTTCGACGACGAAGGGGTGGAGTCCCTCCGCCTCTTCGACCCGGAAACCCAGCGGAGCGTCCGCACCGTGGAGTATCGGGATGTGGGGGCGATCCGAGGAAAGGAATGCCTCGGGTTCCGGGAGCTGCCCCTTCCGGAGGACCTGCGGATCGTCCTGTTCGAACCCGGGGAGGCGGAGCTGGCGGCGGAGAACACCCACTGGCTCTGGGAGCAGCTTCGGGAGGAGGACCCCGCCATGGATTCCTTGGAATCCTGGACGGAATTCCTGCTTCGCTTCTCCTCCCGGGAGATCCACCGGATCTCCGAGAAGGTGGGTGGATCGGGGGAGCGGATTCCCTTGCGCCCCCTTCCCCCCTTCCGTGGGCAGCTTCGGGAGGCGGAGGCCTTCCTCCAGGAGCGGATGCGGGAGGGGGTGGAGGTCCGGTACTACGGCCAGACCACCTTCTTCCGGGAGTGGGCCCGGAACCTGGGGGCCTCCGTGGAGGAACGGATCCTCTCGGAGGGCTTTCTGGACGAGAACCGGCGGGTGCTGTTCCTCTCGGAGCTGGACCTGACGGGAGTGAAGGTGCGGCCTCGCTCCGGCTCCTTTTCCCCTCCCTCCGATTGGGGGGAGGACCTCACCCCGGGGGTGTTGGTTCTCCACGAGGACTACGGGGTGGGGCGCTTCCTGGGTACGGAGCGGATGCCCCTTCACGGAGGGATCCAGGAGTACTTCATTCTGGAGTTCGCGGAGAGCAAACGGCTGCTGTTGCCCTCCTACCAGGAGTCCAAGCTCACCCGGTACGACGGCGTGGGGGGAGAGGACGTGTCCCTGGACTCCCTCCGGCGGGGGCACTGGAAGCGGGTCCTGGAGGAGGCGAAGAAGCGGGCCGCCGAGGCGGCCCAGAAGCTCCTGGAAGCCCAGGCCCGGCGGGAGATCAGCGAGGGCTTCCCCTTCCCCCCCTTGCGGGAGGAGACGGCCCTGCTCCTGGATACCTTCCCCT
The DNA here is from genome assembly GCF_000165795.1 of Aminomonas paucivorans DSM 12260. Classification (NCBI taxonomy): domain Bacteria; kingdom Thermotogati; phylum Synergistota; class Synergistia; order Synergistales; family Synergistaceae; genus Aminomonas; species Aminomonas paucivorans. The sequence continues at coordinate 1,372,746 of NZ_CM001022.1, forward strand.
ACCGGGAAACGGAGGATCAGATCCGGGCCTGGGAGGAGATCCGGGAGGACATGGAGCGCCCTGTTCCCATGGACCGGCTGCTGGTGGGGGACGTGGGCTTCGGGAAGACGGAGCTGGCCCTGAGGGCGGCCTTCAAGGCCGCCATGGGGGGAAAACAGGTGGCCCTGATCACCCCCACCACCCTTCTGGCCCACCAGCACGGTCAGACCTTCCGGGATCGTCTGTCTCCCTTCCCCCTTAGGGTGGAGGTCCTCTCTCGCTTTCGCACCGAGGCGGAGCAGAAGGAAGTGCTCGGGGCCCTGGCGGAGGGGAAGGTGGACGTGGTCATCGGCACCCATCGGCTTCTGAGCGGGGACGTGCGGTTCGCCCGCATGGGGCTTCTGATCGTGGACGAGGAGCACCGCTTCGGGGTCCTCCACAAGGAAAAGTGGCGCGCCGCCTTTCCCGCTGCGGACGTGCTTCTCCTCTCCGCCACCCCCATCCCCCGGACCCTGCACCTGGCCCTGGGGGGGTACCGGGACCTCTCCGTCCTGGCCACCCCGCCCCACCACCGCAGGCCCGTGCTCACCGTGGTCTCCCCCTGGTCGGAGAGCCTGGTGCGAGGGGCGGTGTTGCGGGAAAAGGCCCGAGGCGGGCAGGTGTTCTGGGTGCACAACCGCATCCAGAGCATCCACAAGCAGGCCCTCCGGCTTCGGAGGCTCTTCCCCAACCTTCGCCTGGAGGTGGCCCACGGGCGCATGAAGGAACGGGAACTGGAGGAGGTCATGGGGCGTTTCGTGGAGGGCAAGACGGACCTGCTTTTGTGCACCACCATCATCGAAAGCGGTCTGGACCTGCCCCGGGCCAACACCCTGGTGGTGGACGACGCCCACGACCTGGGGCTGGCCCAGCTCCATCAGCTACGGGGACGGGTGGGACGGAGGGAGGAACAGGCCTTCGCCTTTTTCCTCTACCCGGAGAGGGCGGAGCTGTCCCGGGAGGCTCGGGACCGCCTGGAGGCCATCGCGGAGCTGGACGAACTGGGCGGGGGGCTCCAGCTTGCCCGGAGGGATCTGGCCATCCGAGGGGGAGGGGATCTCATGGGCCTGCTCCAGCACGGACACGCCGCCCGCATCGGCTTCGAGCGCTACTGCCAGCTTCTGGAGGAGCAGATCCGCCTTCTGCGGGGGGAATCCCTCGCCCTCCCCCTGGTGGAGTGGAGTTTCCCCGTATCCATCCCCCCCTCCTATCTGGAGGAGGAGAGGCTGCGCGTCCGTCTCTATCGAAGGCTGTCCCGCGTCCGAACCCCCGAGGAGGCGGCTGCCCTGGAGGAGGAACTGACGGATCGTTTCGGGAAGGCGCCCCACGAGGTCAGGCTGCTGTTGGGGGGGACTCGCCTGCGGGTTCTGGGATGGGGCATGGGGGAACGCTTCCGCATCGGCCCCCACCGCATGGAGGCGTGGCTCCTCCCGGGGCTTTCCCTCGATCCTCCCAAGGGGTGGCTGCGGGAGAAGGACGTTTGGGTGGGTCCGGGGGGGCTGGAGGGAGTGGCGAGCCTCTGCTCCTTCTTCGAGGAGAATCGGCGACCCGGGGAACCCCTGCAGGTTTGAGGGCCTGAGGGACGCTTCCTCTGCTACAATACCAGACGATCCACACCCCCTTGTGGGGAGAGAGGGTGACCCCGTGGAAAACGTGAAAGTCCCCTACCAGGGGCTGGAGGGATTGGCGTCCCTTATGGCGAGGTTGCGGAGCCCCGAGGGGTGCCCTTGGGACCGGAAACAGACCTACTCCTCCCTGAGACGGTACATCGTGGAGGAGGCCTTCGAACTGGTGGAGGCCATCGAGGCGGAGGACCGGGAAGGCATCTGCGAGGAATCGGGGGATCTCCTGCTCCAGGTGGTGTTTCTGGCGCAACTGGCCCGGGAAGAGGAGTCCTTCACCCTGGAGGATGTGCTGGAGGGGATCATCGAAAAGCTGGTGGTGCGCCACCCCCACGTCTTCGGAGACGTGATCGCCGAGACCCCCGAAGAGGTCAGCCGAAACTGGGAGATCATCAAATCCCGGAAGCGCCTCGAGGGGGCCAAGGATGACTCTGCCCTGGCGGGAGTCCCTCGCTCCCTCCCCGCCCTGTACCGGGCCCTGCGTCTTCAGGAGCGGGCGGCCAAGGTGGGATTCGACTGGGAACCGGGGGACGAAGCGGTGGTGCTCGCCAAGATCCAGGAGGAAGCGCGGGAGCTGGAAGAAGCCGTCCGCGAGGGGACGCGGGATCAGGCTCTCCTGGAGCTGGGAGACCTCCTCTTCGCCGTGGTGAACCTGGCCCGGAGGCTGGACCTGGATCCGGAGGACGCCCTGCAGAGGTCCTGCGGCAAGTTCTCCCGCCGGTTTCGACGGATCGAAGATTCTCTGAAGGATGAGGGCAGAAAGATGCAGGACTGCCCCCTTGCGGAACTGGACGCTTTGTGGGATCAAGTCAAGAGCCAGGAAGGACCGGGGGAAGCGGGAACGCCCCGGAGTTCCTAAAGGAGGATACGGAAGAATGGAACAGCGTGTGTTGCAGGTGATTCAGGAGCAAATCCGGCCGAACCTCCAGGCCCACGGTGGGGACATCGAGTTCAAGGGGTTCGACGAGGTGGAAGGCGCTGTGACCGTAGCCCTCACGGGAGCTTGCGGCGGATGCCCCTTTGCCCAGGAGACCCTGCGGGTGCAGGTGGAGCAGGTCCTCCGGGCCGCCATCCCGGAGGTCAAATCGGTCCGGCGAGAGGCGTGAGGAAACCCTTTCCCTTGTCTTCCTCTCTGGAGGGGGCCACGGCGGCCCCTGCCCGACGATCCTTGATCCGCAACCTTCGACTCGCCCCTTGGCCGGGGCAGGAGGCCCTGCTTCGCCGTATGGAGGAGGAACTCCCCCTGCGGGCTTTTGCCCGGGGGGAGGACCTGTCGCTTCGGGGCGAGGACGGGGCTCTCCTGGAAAGGGCGCTGGCCTTTCTCCGGGAAGCGGGGCGGAACGCCCGGGAAGGTCGATCCATGGAGGACCCGGAGGTCCGTCATGCCCTTCAGGAGCTGCAAGGGGGAGGTCCGGGACTCCCGGAGGAGCGGGATGCCTCCCAGCTCATCTACACCACCTCCAAGGGCAAGCCTGTTCACGCCTACACCCGGGGACAGCGGGCCTACCTGGAGGCCCTGCGGGAGCATGACGTCACCTTCGCCATCGGTCCTGCGGGAACGGGAAAGACCTATCTGGCGGTGGCCTATGCCCTGTCCTGCCTGAAGGAGGCCCGGATCACCCGCATCGTCCTGGTGCGCCCGGTGGTGGAGGCGGGGGAGCGCCTCGGCTACCTCCCCGGGGATCTCCTGGAGAAGGTGGAACCTTACCTTCGTCCCCTGTACGACGCCTTCTACGACCTGCTGAGCCCGGACCGCTTCCTCCGGCTCATGGACAAGAAGGTCATCGAAATCGTCCCCCTGGCCTACATGCGGGGGAGGACCCTGAACGACAGCTTCATCATCCTCGACGAGGCGCAGAACACCACGCCGGAACAGATGAAGATGTTTCTCACCCGCATGGGGATGGGGTCGAAGGCGGTGGTCACCGGAGACGTAACCCAGGTGGACCTCCCGCAGGGAAAGGAGTCGGGTCTGAGGACGGTGGAGCAGATCCTGTCGGGCATCCCGGGCATCGCCTTCGTGCGCCTTGCCCCCACCGACGTGGTGCGCCACGCCATCGTCCAGAAGATCGTCCAGGCCTATGAAGACTACGAAGGAAGACGACAGTAGCGTCGTCCCGCAACGGGTCCGGGAGGTCCTCCGCTGGTTTCGGCATGGGGATCCCCAGGCGGTGGACCACCGGAGGTTCCGGTGGTCCCTGGCCCTTTTGGCTTCCCTCCTTCTGGTGGGCAACTGGTGGTTCTTCGTGCGCCACAGCGCCTTCCGCGTCGGTTCCCCCGCCCCTCGGACCTACTTCAGCGTCGCTCGCCTCCGCTATTCCGATCCCGCGGAGACCCAGGAAAACCGCCGTTGGGTGGAGGAGCATGTGGATCAGGTGGTGGTCCGCCAACCCGGGTCGGTGGTGCAGATCCAGCGGCGCCTGGAGCTTCTGGAGTCCGCTCCCACGCAGGATTTCCTTTCCCCGGAGCTGCAGTCCCTCCTGAAGGCCTTTCCCGGGAAGGAGAAGGTGCAGCTCCTTCAGCTCACCGTGTCCCTGGGAAGGCGCCTTCTGACCCACCGGGACGGGCGGGTTTCCCTGAGCGAGCAACAGTGGGATCTGGTCAGCGCCCTGCCGGTGCCCCAGGGGCAGAAGAACGTGGTCTTCCAAATCCTCACGGAGGTGTTTTCCAACTCCCTCGCTTCGGACGGGGACGTCACACGACTGGCCAGGCAGGCCTTGGGGGATTCGGTCCGGGCGGCGGAGCGGGATCTCCCGTCGGGGAGAGTCCTGGCCTATCGGGGGCAGGTGGTGACCGACGCCGTGGCCCGGCTTCTTCGGGAAGAGGGGTTCCCCGACGCGAGCTTCTCCTGGTCCCGTCTGGCCTTCGTCTTTTTTGCCGTCCTGGCCTGGGGCTTCTGGCCGGCGTGGCTGGAACGGCGGGAAAAGCTGAATCTGGGGGGGCGGGCCTGGGCCTTCGTCCTCCTCCTGCTGGGGTTGATCTGGGGGATCCAGCTTCTGGCGGCGGGGCGCTACGTGGACACCCTGGGCATCATGGCCCTGGGGGCGTGGTTCTTCCTGGCCTTTCCCAACGCCTTCGCCTTCCATCTGACCCTGGGGGGCGGGGTCCTGGGGGCCCTGCTGGCCTTCAGCCCCACCCCATCCTTTCTGGGACTGCAGACCATCCAGGCGGGGGTGGCTGCGGGGCTGGGGTACCTGCTCTTCAAGGGGCTCAACTCCCGGATGCGGTTGCTGCAGAGCCTTGCCCTCTACGGTCTCTGTCTGGTCGCGGTCTCCTGTTTTCTTCGTTGGGGCTTGGGGATCGTCCTGACGTCCCGAGATGTGGGGCTTTACCTGCTCCTGTGCGCCCTGTGGAGCAGCCTGGTCCTGGCTCTCCTTCCCCTGTGGGAGTCCCTGTTCGACGTGGTTTCCCCGCTGCGTCTCATGGAGCTGAGCAACCCCTCCAACCCGCTTCTGAAGCGGCTTCAGGTGGAGACCCCCGGTACCTACCACCACGTCCTCATGGTGGGGACCTTGGCGGAGGCGGCGGCGGAGGTGCTGGGCCTGGACGGGCTCCTGGTGCGGGCGGGGGCGTACTACCACGACATCGGAAAGCTCCGGCGCCCCAAGTTCTTCGTGGAGAACCAGAACAACGGGGAGAACGTGCACGACCACCTGGCCCCCTCCCTGTCCGCCCTGGTGATCCTCTCCCATGTGAGAGACGGTCTGGAGATCGCGCAGGAGTACGGTCTTCCCAAGGTCCTCCGCAGCTTTATCCCGGAGCACCACGGTACCACCTGCTTGGCCTACTTCTTCCGAAAATCCAAGAACCTGGGAGAATCCCTGCCCGTGGAGCAGTTCTGCTACCCCGGGCCTCGTCCCCGGTCGAAGGAAACCGCCCTGGTGATGCTGGCGGATTCCGTGGAGGCGGCGGTGAAGGCGTCCACGACCAGGGCCGAGAACCCGGAGGACCTCCGAGAGCTGGTGGCGGAAGTGATCCAGTCGAAGATTGCGAGCCACCAGCTGGATCACGTGGATTTCTCCCTTCGGGATCTGACGGTCATCCGGGAGACCTTCCTGGAAATTCTCCGATCCATGCGCCACTCTCGAACTGTCCGTGCCCTGGGCGGATCGGGGGAGGAGCCGCAAAAAGCAGACGCGACGCAGGAGAAGGTCCCGGATGAGGAGGGGAAACAAGGGTGAAGGTGGTGCTGAATTGGGGGGCTTCCTTGCCTCCCGAACCCTTTGCGGGGGAAGAAGGAGAGGCGCTTCAGGATCGAATCCGATGCGTCTGGGCTCGGCTGCTCCTGGCAGAGGGGACCCTGCCCTCGGGGGAAGAAACGCGGGAGGCGGAGGTGTCCGTCTCCTTCGTGGACCCAAATTCCATGGCGGAGCTGAACCGGACCTACCGCCAGGTGGAGGGGCCCACGGACGTGCTCTCCTTCCCCCTCTGGGAGGAAGAGGGGCGTTTCTGCCCTCCCCCGTGGGAGGTCCTGCCCCTGGGGGACGTGGTGATCTGCCCCGATCAGGTCCAGCCCCAGGAGGGCGGGGGATCCAAGGAACGACAGATGCTTCTGGTGCTTCACCACGGCTTTCTGCACCTCCTGGGGTGGGATCACGACACCCCGCAGAAGGAACAGGACATGTGGGAGTTGCAGGAACGCATGGTTTCTGACACCCTGGAGGGGAACTTCGCGTCTTGGGCGCACTCGTGACAGACGGAAACCGGAGAATCGTGGAACCGAACGAAAGAGGGAGTGGAACGTGAGCGAAGACATCGTAGGTAGTACCGGGTTCTTACTGGTCCTTTTGATCCTTTCCTTCTTCTTCAGCGGCACCGAAACCTCCATCACCGCCGTGGGCAGGGGCAAGCTCCTTGCCTTAAGCGACCTCCACCCTCCTCGACGGGGACTGCTCTCCTGGCTTTTGGGGAACACCCAGAGGGCCCTCACGGTGACCCTGGTGGGCAACAACCTGGTCAACATCGCCGCCAGCTCCCTGGCCACCTCCCTGGCCATCGCCTTCTTCGGGCAGCGGGGCCTTCTCCTGGCGGTGATCCTCATGACGGCGGTCATCGTGGTGTTCTGCGAGATCCTCCCCAAGACCCTGGCCATCGCCTATCCGGAGAAGGCCCTTCTCCTGATGCTCCCTGCTCTTCGGGGGGTGGCGTTTCTCCTGGCCCCCCTGGTCCTCCTCACCCAGGCGGTCATCCGGGGGTTGGGGCGCCTGATGGGGATCCCCCTGGAAAACCGGGGGGCCTTCGTCACCCGCCAGGAGATCGACCATCTGGTGAAGGAGAGCGGAGCCAGCGGCGCCCTGGAGGAAGAGGAACGCAAGATGATCCACGGGATCATCGCCTTCGAAGAGACCCGGGTGTCGGAGATCATGGTCCCCCGAACGGACATGACCGCCCTGCCCTCCTCCTGCTCCGTACGCAGCGCCATCGAGGCCTTTCGGGAGAGCGGCCATTCCCGCATGCCCCTCTTCGACGGGGACCTGGACCACATCGACGGGGTGCTCTACGTGAAGGATCTTCTCCAGTGCCTCTCCTCCGGGGACGTGGACAAACCCGTGGCGCCCTTCCAGCGCAAGTCCCTCTTCGTGCCCGAAACCATGAAGATCGCCGAACTCTTCGACCTCATGAAGAAGGCCCGGGTGCACATGGCCATCGTGGTGGACGAATACGGGGGCACCGCGGGGCTTTTGACCCTGGAGGACCTGCTGGAGGAGATCGTGGGGGAGATTCAGGACGAGTACGACGAGGAGGTCCCTCCGGTCCAGAAGGAAGCGGACGGTTCCTACGTGGTCCAGGGGCAGGTCCACCTGGAGGACCTGTCCGACGCCCTGGGGTATCCCTTCGAGGCGGAGGATGTGGACACCGTGGGGGGCTTGGCCCTCTCCCTCTTCGGAGGGTTCCCCAAGTCGGGACAGGAAGTGACGGAGGGACCTTGGCGGATTCAGGCCCTGGACGTGAAGAACCATCGGGTGCTCCAGGTCCGGTTCAGTCCCTGCGGGGACGACTCGCAGCATTTCGAGGAGTGATGGTTTTGGCTCTCAAGGAGATCGAAGAAGTGCTGGAAACCCTTTGGGAAGAGGCGGGGAAAGCCCGATCGCGAGCCTATGTGCCCTATTCCGGCTTTGCCGTGGGGGCGGCGCTGTACACCGCAAGCGGGCAGATCTTCACCGGGTGCAACGTGGAAAACGGCAGCTATGGGCTGACCCAGTGCGCCGAGCGGGTGGCCCTGGGCGTCCTGACGTCCCAGGGGGGGGATCAGGCGGTGGCTCTGGCGGTCCAGGGACCCCCAGGGCGAAGCTGCTCTCCCTGCGGTGCCTGTCGGCAGGTCCTGCTGGAGCACAACCCGAAACTGCGGGTCTGGTTCTGGTGGGAGGGCCGACGGGTGGAACGGAGCATCCCGGAGCTTCTTCCCGAAGCCTTCCTGCTGGAGGATTGACGTGGAGCCTTCTAACGGCAAGCCCTTCCGCTCCGGCTGCGTCGCCCTCCTGGGGCGCCCCAACGTGGGCAAGTCCTCCCTGGCCAACGCCCTGGTGGGGGTGAAGATCGCCGCAGTTTCCCCCAAGGCCCAGACCACCCGCCAGGTGGTTCGGGGGATCGTCCAGACCCCGGAAGCCCAGATCGTCCTGGTGGACACGCCGGGGGTTCACGAGCCGAGGCACGAGCTGGGACGCTTCATGATCCGCCAGATCCGGGAGGCTCTGGAGGAGGTGGTGGGCATCTGCTTCCTCGTGGAGGCTACGGACCAGCGCCTCTCCTCCCTGGACCGGCGCATCCTGGAGTGGATTCGGGAGGCCAAGCGCCCCACAGCTCTGGTGGTGAACAAGGTCGATCTGCTGAAGTCCCCCGAGGCCCTCTGGAAGGTGGTGGCCCTCTACCAGGACGCCTACCCCTTTGAGGAGATCATCCCCCTCTCCGCGACTCGGGGCTCCAACCTGGACGTGCTCCTGGAAAGGATGACCTCCTGGCTTCCCGAGTCGGAGCCCCTGTTCCCCGAGGACCTGCTCATGGACCGGACGGAACGTTTCCTGGCGGGGGAGATCATCCGGGAGAAGGTCTTCCTGGAGACGGAACAGGAGGTTCCCCACAGCGTGGCGGTGCTGGTGGAGTCCTTCAAGAGCCCCGACGAGTATCCGGACCGCAAGCGCCTTTCCATCCGGGCCAGCATCGTGGTGGAGAAGGAGGGGCAGAAGATCATCCTCATCGGATCGCAGGGGGCGAAGATCCGCCAGATCCGCCTGGCGGCGGAAGAGGAACTGGAAAGCACCTTCGGCCACCCCGTGAATCTGGACTTGTGGGTCAAGGTACGCCCCCATTGGCGGCGGTCCGAGCAGGGGCTGCGGCAGATGGGGTACGGGGATTCGTGAACCCCTCGCCCCCTCCTGCGACGAAGGGGGGCCCCCCGACCCGTGCCCTCCTTCTTTGACGCCTCCCGGGATTGCGGCGACGCTCCCGCAAGACAGGGGTACTGGTCCGCCTCCGGAGTGGTCTTGCGACGCCGGGAGGACCCGCACGAGGGATTCCGCCTTCTGGCCTTCCTCAAGGGGACGGGGCTCTGCTGGGTGAACGCTCCCTGGGCGGCCCGGGGACGTCGGAGGTTCGGCGCGGCCACGGAGCCCCTCTCCTGGGGGGAATACCGGTTCTACCAGAGCCCCAGACGCACCACCCTCCAGGATGCCCGGCTCGTGGACTCCTACCTGTCCCTGCACCGGGACGCGGAGTCCTTTCGGGAGGCCCTGGAGGCCTGCCTTTGGCTCTCCCGTCTCCCCCTGGGCATCCCGGGAGACGAGGTGCTGGGCCTGTTCTGGAGTCACTTCCGGGCCCTGACCCTTCCCCTGGTGAGGCCTCCCCTGCGGGTTCGTTTTCTCTACCGCTGGTTGCGGGTCCAGGGCAGCGCCCCGGAGCTGCGCCGCTGCTCCCGATGCGGCGAGCCCCTCAGGGGCTCCCTCGCCTGGGGCCGATGGGGGTTGGAATGCTGTGCCGGGAGGGCGGAGGTGCCCCCGGATTTCTTGCAGGACCTGTGCCGTGCTGCTATGCTTGCCCGTGAACCGTTCGTTGAATGGGTAAAAACCCGCTACCCAGGCGGGTTGAGCCCCTCCGACAGGGCACGGTGGAAAGAGGCGGAAGGGTGGCTCCAGGGTTTTTTCCCTGAGGGCCGATCCCTGTTCCAGAAGGGGGAAGGTTCTTGAACTTTCAGGAGATCGTGATGCGGTTGGAGCGTTTCTGGGCGGAACAGGGGTGCATCATCCAGCAGCCCTACGACATCGAGGTGGGAGCGGGAACCATGAACCCCGCCACCACCCTGCGCGTCCTGGGACCGGAGCCCTGGCGGGTGGCCTACGTGGAACCCTCCCGCAGGCCCACCGACGGACGCTACGGAGAAAACCCGAACCGCCTCCAACACTACTATCAGTATCAGGTGATCATGCAGCCCGCCCCGGAGGAGATCCAGGAGATCTATCTGGACAGCCTGCGGGCCCTGGGCATCGACCCGGCGGAGCACGACATCCGCTTCGTGGAGGACGACTGGGAATCCCCCACCATCGGGGCCTGGGGGCTGGGATGGGAGGTCTGGCTGGACGGCATGGAGGTCACCCAGTTCACTTACTTCCAGCAGGTGGGGGGCATCGACATGGAGTCCGTGCCTGCGGAAATCACCTACGGGCTGGAACGGATCGCCATGTTCGTCCAGAAGGTGGACAACGTCTACGACCTCCAGTGGGTGGGGGACGTGAAGTACGGGGACGTCCACCATCGGGGAGAGGTGGAACACTCCACCTACAACTTCGACGTCTCCGATGCGGCACGGCTCTTCGAGCTGTTCTCCCACTACGAGCAGGAGGCAAGGCACATCCTGGACGCGGGCCTGGTCCTGCCCGCCTACGATTACGTCCTGAAGTGCTCCCACACCTTCAATCTCCTGGATGCACGCAGCGCCATCAGCGTCACGGAGAGGACCGGGTACATCGGCCGGGTGCGGGCCCTCGCCGGGGCCTGCTGCAAGGCCTACGCCGCCCAGCGGGAGGCCATGGGGTACCCCCTGATGGACCGCTTCCGCTTCGCGGATCAAGAGAACAGGGGGAGTCGGCGATGAACCGGGACGACAGGGCACGAGACCTTCTCTTCGAGATCGGGACGGAGGAGATCCCTGCGGGCTTCCTCTCCTGGGGGCTGGAGGAGATCCGCCGCCTGGGGGAGGAGGAGCTTCAGGCCGCCCGGATCCCTCACGGGGGCATCCTCTCCTACGGCACCCCCCGGCGTCTGACCCTATACGTCCGGTCCCTGGCCTCCCGGCAGGAGGACCTGGTGGAGACGGTGAAGGGGCCCCTATGGGCGCAGGCCTTCGACCCCAACGGGCACCCCACCAAGGCGGCGGCGGGCTTTGCCAGAAGCCGGCAGATCCCCGTGGAGGACCTCCAGATGCGGGAGGTGGACGGGGTCCCCTACGCCTTCGCGGTGCTCAAGCAGGAGGGACAGGAGACGGAATCCCTGATCCCGGAGGTGCTCCAGCGGATCCTCAAGCGCCTCGTATTCCCCAAGAACATGTACTGGCAGGACCCCACAGTGCGCTTCGCCCGCCCCATCCGCTGGCTGGTGGCCCTCTGGGGGGATCAGATCGTCCCGGTGACCTTGGGGGAGGTGCACAGCGACCGGTTCACCCGGGGACACCGCTTCCTGGGCAAGCGCAACCTGGAGATCCGGGAGGCCAAGGACTATCTGGAGGCGCTCTTCGACGAGTTCGTCCTGGCGGACCCCCAGAAGCGCCGGGAAAAGATGCTCTCCGGCATCGCCTCCCTGGAGAAGGACATGGGGGCGGGGGCGGATCTGGACCCGGACCTGGTGGAGGAAAACCTCAACCTGGTGGAGTACCCGGTCCCCTTCTTCGGCTCCTTCGACCCCTCCTTCCTGGACATCCCCTCGGAGGTCCTGGTGACCACCATGAAGAAGCACCAGCGCTACTTCCCCGTCCGGGACCGTTCGGGGAAGCTCTGTCCCTTCTTCGTGGGGGTCAGCAACAACCAGGCCACCCGGATGCAGGTGGTGCGGGAAGGGAACGAACGGGTCCTCAGGGCGCGCCTCTCGGATGCGGCGTTCTTCTGGGCGGAAGACCAGAAGGCCGGCCTCTCCAGCCGGGTGGAAGGGCTGAAGACGGTTCTCTACCAGGAACGCCTCGGTTCGGTGCACCAGAAGTCCGAGCGGGCCCGAACCTTGGCCATCTGGCTGGTGGAGTCCCTGGGGCTGGGGGAGATCCGTTCCCTGGTGGACCGGGCGGCGTTCCTCGCCAAGGCGGATCTCCTCACGAACATGGTGTACGAGTTCCCGGAGCTGCAGGGAGTCATGGGAAGGGAGTACGCCCGGCGGGAGGGAGAACCGGATCGCGTGGCCCTGGCCCTGCACGAACAGTACCTTCCCCGTTTCGCCGGGGACCGGCTACCCACCGACGCGGTGGGTGCCCTGGTGGGTCTGGCGGATCGGGCGGACACCCTTGTGGCCATCCACCACGTGGGCCTGGAGCCCACGGGTTCCCAGGACCCCTACGGCCTGCGCCGGGCTTCCCGGTGCATCGACGAGATCCTCTGGGGTCTGGAGCTGGACGTGCCCGTGGTGGACCTCTTCGCCAAGGCCGGGGCAAATCTGGGGGCATCTCCCGAGACCCTGCAGGCGGTGGGGGATTTCTTCCAGCAGCGCCAGCTGGTGCAGCTGCGGGAGAAGGGCTACGGTCACGGCATGGTTTCCCTGGCCCTCCAGTGCGTGGGACACCGGCCCCTCCAGACCCTTCGGCTCCTCCAGGTGCTGGAGGAACTCAAGGGGGAGGCTTGGTTCGCCTCCCTGGTCACCGCAGCGGTGCGGGTGCGGAACATCCTGGCCAAAACCCCCGAAGGGGGCGACCTGGACCCCTCCACCCTGACCTGTGACGCGGAACGGGGACTGCTGGCCGCCCTGACGGAGTGCGGTCCCCTGGTTCGAGAGGCCGTGGCCCGATACGAGTGGCGCGAGGTGGCCCAGCTGCTCCTCCGTCTGGAAGGGCCCGTGACCCGGTTCTTTGACGACGTGCTCGTCATGGACCCGGACGAGAAGGTCCGCACCAACCGGCTCGGTCTGCTCCGCCGGGCGCAGGATCTCTTCGACGCCATCGGGGATTTCTCCTACCTGAAGAACGAGGTGAAGCCATGACCGTGGAACTCTACGTGGTGTCCGATTTCACCGGAGAGACCGCCGAACACGTCGCCCGGGCGGCGGCCAGCCAGTTCGGTCCCGAGGCGGCCAAGCTGGTGCGCTTCCGCTATGTGAACAACGAGGAAAAGGGCATGGAGATCCTTCGTACCGCCAAGGAACTCAACGCCGTCCTCATCTGCACCCTGGTGGACCACTCCTTGAGGAAGTGGTTCGTCCGGAAGGCCACGGAGGAAGGGCTGGACCTGGTGGATATCCTGGGGCCCATCCTGGACATCCTGGGGCGCCGTCTGGACCGCCCGCCCCTGGAGACGCCGGGGCTGCTGCGCCGGATGGACGAAGAGTACTTCCGTCGGGTCAAGGCCATCGAATTTGCCATCAAGTGCGACGACGGCCGCTCCCCCGAATTCCTGGACCAGGCGGACCTGGTGGTCATCGGGGTCTCCCGGACCAGCAAGACCCCCCTGTCCATGTACCTGGCCCACAAGGGCATCATGGCGGCCAACATCCCCCTGGTGCCCGAGGCGGATCCTCCTCAGGAACTCTTCTCCCTGCCTCCGGAGAAGGTGGTGGGACTGGTCATCGCCCCGGAAAAACTCGTCCAGATCCGCAAGGAGCGGCTGCGGGTCCTGGGATTGGATGCGGAGGTCTCCAACTACGCCCAGTGGGAGCGGGTGCAGGAGGAGCTGGATTTTGCCAAGAACATCATGAGACGCACCGGATGCCGGACCTTCGAGGTCACCAACCGGGCCATCGAGGAAACGGCCCAGGAGATCCTGGACTGCCTGAGGCGGTAGGCAGGGACCCGATCCGAGGGGGGAGACGACATGAGCGTCGTGCAGTGGGTCTATGAGTACGAGCAGGGAAACGCGAGCATGAAATCCCTGTTGGGCGGGAAGGGGGCCAACCTGGCCCAGATGTGGAACATCGGCCTGCCCGTGCCGCCGGGTTTCATCCTCACCACGGAGGCCTGCAAGGCCTACTGGGAGGACCGGGCGGGGCTCCTGGATGCGGTGTGGCCGCAGGTGAGGCAGTCCATGAAGCGCATGGAATCCGCCACGGGCAAAACCTTTGGGGGCAAGGAGAATCCTCTCCTGGTCTCCGTGCGCTCCGGTGCCCCGGTCTCCATGCCCGGGATGATGGACACCATCCTGAATCTGGGCCTCAACGGGGACACGGTGGAGGCTCTGGCCGCGGCCTCGGGAGACGAGCGCTTCGCCCTGGACAGCTACCGCCGGTTCATCCAGATGTACTCCGACGTGGTTCTGGAGCTGGAGCACGGAGACTTCGAGTTCTGTCTCGCCCAGGCAAAGAAGGAACAGGGCTGCCGCCACGACCACGAGCTGTCGCCGGAAATGCTGCGCAAGCTGGTGGGACAGTACCTCCAGATGGTTCAGTCCAAGGGGAAGGTCTTCCCCGAAGACCCGTGGGAGCAGCTTCGTCTGGCCATCGAGGCGGTGTTCCGAAGCTGGAACACCCCTCGCGCGGTGACCTACCGGCAGATCCAGCGCATCCCCGACGATCTGGGCACGGCGGTCAGCGTGGTCTCCATGGTCTACGGCAACCTGGGGAACGACTGCGGCACGGGGGTCTGCTTCACCCGCAACCCCGCCACGGGGGAACGAGAACTCTTCGGGGAGTTCCTGCTCAACGCCCAGGGAGAGGACGTGGTGGCGGGTATCCGCACCCCCCGGCCCATCCAGGAGCTGAAGGCCGACATGCCGGAGGTCCACGGGGAACTGCTCCGTCTCACCAGCCTCCTGGAACAGCATTACAAGGACATGCAGGACATCGAGTTCACCGTGGAACGGGGGAAGCTCTACCTCCTGCAGACCCGAAACGGCAAGCGCACCGCCAAGGCGGCGGTTCGCGTGGCGGTGGACATGGTCCGGGAAAACCTCATCCCCAAGGACGAGGCGGTACGCCGGGTCACCCCGGAGAACGTGGAACAGCTTCTCCATCCCCAGCTGGACCCCAACCTCCCCATGAACGTCCTGGCCCGCGGGCTTCCCGCATCCCCGGGGGCGGCGGTGGGGAAGGTGGTCTTCCAGGCCGACGAGGCGGAGAAGCTGGGGCGCAGCGGCGAGGCGGTGATCCTGGTCCGCCCCGAAACCACCCCCGACGACATCCACGGCCTCTTCGCCGCCCAGGGTGTCCTCACGAGCCACGGGGGCATGACCAGCCACGCCGCCGTGGTGGCCCGGGGGCTGGGCAAGCCCTGCGTCTCCGGCTGCGAAGCTCTGGACATCGACCTGCAGCGGGAGACCATCCGGGTGGGGGATCGGATCATCCGCAAGCACGAGATCCTCACCCTGGACGGAAGCCGGGGGCTCGTGGTTCTGGGAAGCCTCCCCCTGATCCAGCCCAGCTTCACCGACGACTTCCGGGAACTGTTGTCCTTTGCGGACGAGATTGCCGCCCTGGAGGTGTGGGCCAACGGGGACACCCCGGAGGATGCGAAGAGGGCGAGGGAGTTCGGCGCCCGGGGCATCGGACTCTGCCGCACGGAGCACATGTTCATGCAGGCGGAACGCCTGCCGGTGATGCAGGAGATGGTGGCGGCCACGGACCGGGAAGAGCGCGTGGCTGCATTGAACCGCCTCAAGGTCATGCAGAAGGACGACTTTCTGGGGATCTTCGAGGCCATGCAGGGGTTCCCCGTCACGGTGCGTCTTCTGGACCCGCCGCTTCACGAGTTCCTGCCCAAGGTCCCGGAACTGCAGGGGCGCATCGCGGAACTGGAGAAAAAGGGGCAGGGGGATGCCCCGGAGGCGGAACACCTTCGCCGTCTGGCCCGCAAGGCGGAAAGCCTCAGGGAATCCAACCCCATGCTGGGTTTTCGGGGGTGTCGCCTGGGCATCATCTACCCGGAGATCTACGAAATGCAGGTGGAGGCCATCTTCGAGGCGGCGGGGGAACTGGTCGCCCGGGGCGTTTCGGTCCACCCGGACATCATGATGCCCCTGGTGGGGACCCTGGAGGAGATGAAGCGCCTCCGCGCCATGGTGGGGGAGATCGCGGAGCGGGAAGAAAAACGCACCGGCGTCCGGGTGCCCTATCTTGTGGGTACCATGATCGAACTGCCCCGGGCGGCTCTGGTGGCGGGGCAGCTGGCGCAGGAGGCGGAGTTCTTCAGCTTCGGCACCAACGACCTCACCCAGACCACCTTCGGGTACTCCCGGGACGACGCGGAGGGCAAATTCCTGGCGGAGTACGTGCGGCTCCACGTGCTGCCCGAGAACCCCTTCCACGTCCTGGACCGTGACGGGGTGGGACGCCTCCTGGAGATCGCCGTGCAGGACGGACGGGGAACCCGACCGGCCATCCAGATCGGTATCTGTGGGGAACACGGGGGGAACCCCAGCAGCATCGCCTTCTGCCACAAACTGGGGCTGAAGTACGTCAGCTGCTCCCCCTTCCGAGTCCCCGTGGCCCGTCTTTCCGCGGCCCTCTCGGTCCTGGGGCTGCTCTCCTGACGGAACGCACGAACCGAAAGGGGCCCCGCCTGCGCAGCGGGGCCCCTTTTTTGTCGAAGGGAGGAAGCCCATGACCATCCGAGAAGAATGGGAAGCCACGGAGGCGCAAATCCTCTCACCCCGGGCATGCCCTGCCGCAAGGACGAAGGGCAGGCTTCGGGAGGAGCCGCCCTGTCCGCTTCGCACCTGCTTCCAGCGGGACCGGGATCGGGTGATCCACTCCAAGGCCTTCCGACGCCTCAAGCACAAGACCCAGGTGCTCCTCCTGCCCGAGGGAGACCACCTGCGCACCCGCCTCACCCACACCCTGGAGGTCTCTCAGATCGCCCGCACCATCTCCCGAGCCCTGCGCCTCAACGAAGACCTCACCGAGGCCATTGCCCTAGCCCACGACCTGGGACATACCCCCTTCGGTCACATGGGGGAGCGGGTGCTGAACCGGCTGGCCCGAGAGGCGGGGCTGGAAGGCTTCCACCACGCCCAGCAGAGCCTCCGGGTGGTGGACCATCTGGAAAAGGGGGGGAAGGGGCTCAACCTGACCTGGGAGGTGCGCATGGGCATCCTCCAGCACTCCAAGGGGCAGGTCCGGGTGGGGGAGGGGTTCGCCCTGGAATCCCCCTCCTCCCTGGAGGCTTGGGTGGTTCGGGTGTCCGACTCCATTGCCTACCTGAACCACGACCTGGACGACGCCCTGCGAGCCCGGCTCCTTCGGGAGGAGGAAATCCCCGATGTGGTCACCCGGCGCCTCGGAAAAACCCACGGAGAGCGAATCTGTCGCATGGTGGAGGATGTGGTGGCCTCAAGCGGGGAGGAGATCCGCTTCGGGGCGGAGGTGCTGGAGAGCATGGAAGCCCTTCGGGCGTTTCTGTTGGAGCGGGTCTACGCGGCTCCCCCCGTGAAGGCGGAGGAACCCAAGGTGGCCTTTCTGGTGGAGACCCTCTTCCGCCGCTGCCTGAAGACCAATCCCCAGTGGGGTCCCAGGCAAGTCCTGGACCACATCTCCGGCATGACGGATCGCTATGCCCTTCAGGTCTTCGAACGGGAGAACGTCCCCCGTCCCTGGCCGGAGAATCCGATCGTCAATTGGTAATGCGGTACTGTTTCAGCAGATCCTGGTATTTCTTTTCCACCTCGTTGGCCGGGCTCAGGTCCTTGGCGTAGGGTTTCGCCTGGGGGTTGGCAGGAGTGGCCGCCTTGGCGGGGGGACGCTTCGCCGCCACCACCGGCTCCGCAGGAGCCTCCGTCGCCACGGGGGTCTCCGGCGTCTCGACGCTAGCCTCCGACTCCGCAGGCTGCACGGACCGCTCCTGGCTCCCGTAGCGCAGGGCGTAGCGTCCCTGCACCGAGGCGTCGTCCGCAGGGGCCAGGAGAAGCTGCGGGGCATTGCCGTCCTCCCGAGCGGCGACGCGGCTTCCCCCGTGGAAGGGGCATTCCGCCGTGGGGGCTTCCCCAGTCCGGAGGGCCACCTCGGCTCCCTGGCAGGAGCCGGTGGCAAGAAAACCGGTCTTCCGGCAGACCCGGACGATTTCCACATGTCCCTCCGCAGGGACGGTGAAGCGAGCTGGGGTTCCCCGCAGGCGAACCGCCTCCGTCACGAACCGCTTCCACACCGGAGCGGCCACCTTCCCCCCCACCGCCTTGGCCCCCAGGGAGGTGTGGTTGTCGTTGCCCACGTACACCACCGCCACCAGGCCGGGAACCCCGCCCACGAACCAGGCGTCGCTCCAGTCGTTGGTGGTTCCCGTCTTGCCGAAGGTCTCCACCCCCGGGACCTGCGCTGCCCGTCCCGTCCCCCAGAGGACCGCCTGCACCAGCATGGAACGCACCGCCAGGGCTGTCTCCATGGAGATGCCCCGATCCAGGCGAGGCCCGTTCTTCTCCAGAATCTCCCCGGAGGCGGAGCGGATCTCCCGGATCCCGAAGGGCGTCACCCGGTAGCCGTTGTTGGCGAAACAGGAGAAGGCCACCGCCATTTCCTGGGGCGTCACGCTGGTGGAACCCAGGGCCAGAGACAGATCGTCGGGAAGGTGCGGGGTGGTGATCCCCATCTTGCGGGCCACCTCCTGGATGGAGGGGATCCCCACGATCTGGGCCAGGCGGACCGCCGGGGTGTTGAGGGAGCGTCCCAGGGCCTCCACGAGGGTCACCTCTCCGCTGAACTTTCGGTCGTAGTTCTGGGGGGACCATCCGTTGGGAAAGGTCAGGGGCGCATCCAGCAGATGGTCCACGGGGCGATAGCCGTTTTCGAAGGCCGCCGCATAGACCAGGGGCTTGAAGGAGGAGCCGGGTTGGCGGAAGGCCTGCACCGCCCGGTTGAACTTGCTTTTCCGAAAATCCCGCCCTCCCACCAGGGCGAGGATTTCCCCCGTGTCCGGGTCCAGAGCCACCAGAGCCCCCTCGTGGGGCAGACCGACAAAGGCCTTCTCCGCCGCCTTCTGGAGGTCCAGGTCCAGGGTGGTGAGAATGCTCAAGCCTCCCCGGTAGACCGTATCTGCTCCATAGGCGGGCAGAAGGTTCTTGAAGAGCAGATGGGACACGAAGTAGGGCGCCTGCTGGAGTTCCAGCTTCCGTCTCTTGCCGGAACGAAGCTGCAGAGGCTTGGCCAAGGTGCCCTTCTCCTGGTCCAGGCTGATCCAGCCCAGGTCCGCCATCCGGTGGAGCACGTAGCGCTGCCTCGTCTTGGACCCTTCGGGATTGCGCACCGGCGTGTAGTACTCCGGGGCCGCGATGAGACCCGCCAGAGTGGAAGCCTCCGCCAGGGAGAGGGCGGACGCCTCCTTGCCGAAGTAGCTCTGCGCCGCCGCCCCGATGCCGTAGGTGCCGTGTCCCAGATAGATGGTGTTCACGTACATTTCCAGGATCTTGTCCTTGGAGTAGATCCTCTCCAGGCGGATGGACAGAATGGCTTCCTTGATCTTCCGGGTGAAGGTCTTCTCCCGGCTCAGAAACAGGTTGCGGGCCAACTGCTGGGTGATGGTGCTGCCCCCTTGCCGTGCCCTCTGGTGGGAGAGGTCGATCCACAGAGCCCGGAGGATGGCCGCGGGGCGCAACCCCGCGTGTTCGTAGAACTCGCTGTCCTCCGCTGCCAGGGTGGCCTTCAGGAACCACGGAGAGATCTTCCCCAAGGGGACCCAGGTCCGGTTTTCCTCGAAGAGGGTGGTGATGACACGGCCGTTTCGATCCAGCACCGTCGTGGCCAGGCTGGGCTGTCTCCGAAGGATCTCCTCGGAGGAAGGCAACGTCTCCGAAAGGTCCTTCAACAGGACCGTGACCCCCACGGAGAAGAAGGCGGCGCTCCCCAGGAGCAACAGAAGGAGAAAGCTCAGGAGGATCTTCACGATTCCCCCGGGTCTGCGGCTTCGGGAAAAGGGGATTCTGCGGGCGTTCGGGACGGTATGCTTCATCGTCGACCTCCGGATGGTCGTGTAGTGGAGAAGGGATCGCGAAGGAATCGGGGAACCCGCGCGGATTATAGCACAGCAAATTTACTCCCAGGGGTTGCGCGACTCCGGGAGGCGTGCTAAACTCCCCTTTGTCGCCGCAAGGCGGCACCGAACCTTGCCAACTGAATACAGCGCGCGAAAGAGCAACCAACCGTCAAAAGACCAGTATTGTTCGGAGAGTTTGATCCTGGCTCAGGACGAACGCTGGCGGCGTGCTTAACACATGCAAGTCGAACGGACTGTTAGTGAAAGCTTGCTGGATCTAACAGTTAGTGGCGGACGGGTGAGTAACACGTGAGAACCTATCCCGACCCGGGGGACAACAGGTGGAAACGCCTGCTAATACCCCATAGGCGCAGAGATGCGTGAAAGGAGCAATCCGGGGAGGGAGGGGCTCGCGGCCTATCAGCTAGTAGGTGGGGTAACGGCCCACCTAGGCGATGACGGGTAGCCGGCCTGAGAGGGCGCACGGCCACACTGGAACTGAGACACGGTCCAGACTCCTACGGGAGGCAGCAGTGGGGAATCTTGGGCAATGGGGGCAACCCTGACCCAGCGACGCCGCGTGAGGGACGAAATCCCTTGGGATGTAAACCTCTGTTGTGCGGGACGAAGGACGTGACGGTACCGCACGAGGAAGCCCCGGCAAACTACGTGCCAGCAGCCGCGGTAATACGTAGGGGGCGAGCGTTGTCCGGAATTACTGGGCGTAAAGCGCACGCAGGCGGGTTGTTAAGTCGGCTGTGAAAAGCACGGGCTCAACCTGTGTCTTGCGGTCGATACTGGCAGCCTCGAGTACGAGAGAGGGAAGTGGAATTCCCGGTGTAGCGGTGAAATGCGTAGATATCGGGAGGAACACCAGTGGCGAAGGCGGCTTCCTGGCTCGTGACTGACGCTCATGTGCGAAAGCTGGGGGAGCGAACGGGATTAGATACCCCGGTAGTCCCAGCCGTAAACGATGGATGCTAGGTGTGGGTATCGTAGGGTATCCGTGCCGGAGTTAACGCGATAAGCATCCCGCCTGGGGAGTACGGCCGCAAGGCTGAAACTCAAAGGAATTGACGGGGGCCCGCACAAGCGGTGGAGCACGTGGTTTAATTCGATGCAAACCGAAGGACCTTACCTGGGTTTGACATGCACGTGGTACGGAGATGAAAGTCGAAGGACCCTGGGGCAACTCAGGGAGCGTGCACAGGTGCTGCATGGCTGTCGTCAGCTCGTGTCGTGAGATGTTGGGTTAAGTCCCGCAACGAGCGCAACCCCTGTGGTTAGTTGCTAACGGGAGAGCCGAGCACTCTAGCCAGACTGCCGTCGACAAGACGGAGGAAGGTGGGGATGACGTCAAGTCATCATGGCCTTTATGCCCAGGGCGACACACGTGCTACAATGGCCGGCACAGAGGGCAGCAAGCGTGCGAGCGCAAGCGAATCCCGTAAAGCCGGTCCCAGTTCGGATTGCAGTCTGCAACTCGACTGCATGAAGCTGGAATCGCTAGTAATCGCGGATCAGCCAAGCCGCGGTGAATACGTTCCCGGGCCTTGTACACACCGCCCGTCACACCACCCGAGTTGGGGGTACCCGAAGTCACCGGCCTAACCCGTAAGGGGAGGAGGTGCCGAAGGTATGCCTGGTAAGGGGGGTGAAGTCGTAACAAGGTAGCCGTACCGGAAGGTGCGGCTGGATCACCTCCTTTCTAAGGAGTTCAACCATTCGACGGTGGTTTTCTCTCGTGCGCTGTTGTGGGCCGATAGCTCAGTTGGTTAGAGCACGCGGCTGATAACCGCGAGGTCGGAAGTTCGAATCTTCCTCGGCCCACCAGTTTCTTTACAAGGTGCATCTTTGGGGATGTAGCTCAGTGGGAGAGCGCCTGCCTTGCACGCAGGATGTCGGCGGTTCGAATCCGCTCATCTCCACCATTCTTAGCACCGACGCACCATGACACCGACCAAGCGGAGTCAAGAGATCCCCTCGCGAGGGGGGATGTTTTGTCTGCGGAGGCGGGACCATAGGGGAAAGATGAGGTTAAGGTACAAAGGGCACGCGGGGAATGCCTTGGCGCCAGACGCCGAAGAAGGACGTAGCAAGCTGCGATAAGCCTCGGGGAGGAGCAAGCATCCATTGATCCGAGGATTTCCGAATGGGGCAACCTGACGGGAGCAGTCCCGTCGCCCTCGGATGAGGGCGGGCACCCGGTGAAGTGAAACATCTCAGTAGCCGGAGGAGAGGAAATCGAAGAGAGTCCCCAAGTAGTGGTGAGCGAAAGGGGATGAGCCTAAACCATGCACGTGTCAAGCTTGCGGGCGTTGCGTGCGTGGGGTTGCGGGATCTTCCAGGAGCCTTCCGCAAAGGGCTCGGGCAGTTACAAAGGCGCACTCTAGCGGAACCGTGTTGGGAAAGCGGGCCGCAGAAGGTGAAAGCCCTGTACGCGACAGGGTGCGTCCTGCCTGTGGAAGACACCCAAGTAGGGCGGAGCACGTGGAATTCCGTCTGAATCCGGGCCGACCACGGTCCAAGGCTAACTACGTCTGGCGACCGATAGTGAAGCAGTACCGAGAGGGAAAGGTGAAAAGCACCCCTGGCGGGGAGTGAAATAGACCTGAAACCGCGTGCCTACAAGCAATCGGAGCCCCTTCGTGGGGTGACGGTGTGCCTCTTGGAAAATGAGCCGTCGAGTTATGGTTTGTGGCGAGGTTAAGGACTGCAAGGTCCGGAGCCGCAGGGAAACCGAGTCTGAATAGGGCGTCCAGTCGCAAGCCATAGACCCGAAGCCGCACGATCTATCCATGTCCAGGTTGAAGTCCGGGTAACACCGGATGGAGGACCGAACCAGGGCCTGTTGAAAAAGGCTTGGATGAGGTGTGGATAGGAGTGAAAAGCTAATCGAGTGCGGTGATAGCTGGTTCTCCCCGAAATGCATTGAGGTGCAGCCTCGTGCGACGAACGTACCGGGGGTAGAGCACTGAATGGGTGAGGGGGCCGATGGGTCTACCGAGCTCAATCAAACTCCGAATACCGGTACGGGATGCACGGGAGTGAGACTACGGGTGAGAAGATCCGTGGTCGAAAGGGAAACAACCCAGCCCGACAGCTAAGGTCCCAAAGCCCATGCTCAGTGTTGCAAGGATGTGGAGGAGCCCAGACAGCCAGGAGGTTGGCTTAGAAGCAGCCACCCTTGAAAGAGTGCGTAATAGCTCACTGGTCGAGCGCCTCTGCGCCGAAAATGTGGGGGGCTAAGCATGGCACCGAAGCTTCGGCATCAGACCTTAGGGGTCTGATGGGTAGGGGAGCGTTCCGTACGGGGTGAAGCAGGCCTGTAAGGGACTGTGGACTGTACGGAAGTGAGAATGACGGCATGAGTAGCGAGAAGCAGGTGAAAAACCTGCTCGCCGGAAGCCCAAGGATTCCTGGGGAAGGTTCATCCGCCCAGGGTTAGGCGGGACCTAAGGGGAGGCCGAAAGGCGTACTCGATGGACAGCCGGTAGACATTCCGGCCCCGCTTGAGCAACGCTTGTACCGATGGGGTGACGCAGGAGGCTAGGTGCGCCGGGTGCTGGACGTCCCGGTCCAAGGCCGTAGGGGGGTACTTCAGGGAAATCCGAGGTACCGGTACCCTGAGAGCTGATGGGGACTACGAATGATCGTGGGAAGGCATTGAAGCCAGGCTGCCAAGAAAAGCCTCTAGGGAGGAGCTCGAGCGCCCGTACTCCAAACCGACGCAGGTGGGCTGGCTTAGCAGGCCAAGGCGGACGGGATAACCCTCGTTAAGGAACTCTGCAAGTTGACCCCGTAACTTCGGGAGAAGGGGTGCCTCCGCGGTGAAGCGTCACGCATGTGGAGCCGCTGGAGGCCGCAGAAACCAGGCTCAGGCGACTGTTTAATTAAAACACAGGACTCTGCTCAAGGCGCAAGCCGAGGTATAGGGTCTGACACCTGCCCGGTGCTGGAAGGTTAAGGGGAGAGGTTAGCCGCAAGGCGAAGCTTTGAACTGAAGCCCCAGTAAACGGCGGCCGTAACTATAACGGTCCTAAGGTAGCGAAATTCCTTGTCGGGTAAGTTCCGACCTGCACGAATGGTGTAACGATCTGAGCGCTGTCTCGACGAGGGACCCGGCGAAATTGTGGTACTGGTAAAGACGCCAGTTACCCGTGGTGGGACGGAAAGACCCCGTGGAGCTTTACTGTAGCCTGATATTGGATTTCGGTACTCTCTGTACAGGATAGGTGGGAGACGTAGAAGCCATGGCGCCAGCTGTGGTGGAGTCGCCGTTGGGATACCACCCTTGGAGTGCTGGGGTTCTAACCGCTCATAGCTGAAGCGCTAGGCGGGACACTGTCAGGTGGGCAGTTTGACTGGGGCGGTCGCCTCCCAAAGAGTAACGGAGGCGCGCGAAGGTCACCTCAGCGCGAATGGAAATCGCGCACTGAGCGCAAGGGTATAAGGTGGCTTGACTGCGAGAGCGACAGTTCGAGCAGAGACGAAAGTCGGTCCTAGTGATCCGGTGGTTCCGAGTGGAAGGGCCATCGCTCATCGGATAAAAGCTACCCCGGGGATAACAGGCTGATCTCCCCCGAGAGTTCCCATCGACGGGGAGGTTTGGCACCTCGATGTCGGCTCGTCGCATCCTGGGGCTGAAGCAGGTCCCAAGGGTTGGTCTGTTCGCCCATTAAAGCGGTACGTGAGCTGGGTTTAGAACGTCGTGAGACAGTTCGGTCCCTATCCACCACGGGCGTAGGGGATTTGAGGGGATCTGCTCCTAGTACGAGAGGACCGGAGTGGACGAACCGCTAGTGTACCGGTTGTGGCGCCAGCTGCATAAGCCGGGTAGCCATGTTCGGATCGGATAACCGCTGAAGGCATCTAAGCGGGAAGCCGGCCCCGAGATGAGATCCCCCACTGGGAAGCCAGGTAAGGCATCCTGAAGACGACAGGATTGATAGGCCGGGGGTGTAAGCGGTGTGAGCCGTTGAGCTGACCGGTACTAATATGCCGAGGCCTTAACCTCATCTTTCTCTTGTGGTCGGTCTCCGGCCTGTCCGGGAGGACAGGATCTTGGAGGAGCGATTGCAGACAAGTTTCTGGTGGCCCTAGCGGAGGGGACACACCCGGATCCATGCCGAACCCGGTCGTTAAGCCCTCCAGCGCCGATGGTACTACGGGGGGTACCCGTGGGAGAGTAGGTCGCCGCCAGAATTAGTTACCCCAAGAGTAGGGGGGCCGTCCATCCGGACGGCCCCCCTACTC